>NC_005027.1:3806250-4440625 GCF_000196115.1 Rhodopirellula baltica SH 1 | reverse complement strand
AGTACCAATCCAAACTGGCTCATGACTTCTTTGTTCGTTGTGAACGGTGGGCCGCTTCGCGTTGCCACAAGCTGATCTCCGTCGCGGACGCGATGACGGATTTGATGGTGGAAGCGGGCGTCGCACCACGCGAAAAATTTGTGACGATTCACAGCGGGATGAATGTCGACCCATTCGTTCATGCGGTGGATCACCGCGAGGCTGTTCGGCAAAGGTACGGCTTGCGAGACGAGCATGTTGTGGTGGGCAAAATCGCTCGATTGTTTCATTTGAAAGGTCATGCTGATTTGGTTCCTGCCGCCAAGTTGGTCGCGGATCGGCATCCCAACGTTCGGTTTCTGCTGGTCGGAGACGGAATATTGCGAGGGGAATTGGAACAACAAATCGAATCGCTGGGACTGAAAGAACACTTCATCTTCACCGGCTTGGTCCCTCCGTCAGAGGTCCCCGCCATGATTGGAGCGATGGACATTTTGGTTCACGCGTCCTACCGGGAAGGCCTGGCTCGAGCGTTGCCTCAGGCGTTGATCGCCGGTCGTCCGGCGATCAGCTATGACATCGACGGAGCTCGAGAAGTCGTGATCGATGACCAAACTGGGTATTTGGTTGGGGCAGGGCAGGTCGCTGACTTGGCGGACCGAATGATTCGTTTGGTTGGCGACGGGGAGCTTCGCCTGCGAATGGGGGAAGAGGGGCGAACTCGATTCACCGACCTGTTCCGCCACGAAACGATGACCCAACGGATCCGCGAGCTGTATGCGGATCTGATTTCTGCTCGCTGAACGGGGGTTCGCTACCGGGCGGTCCCGTGTTTGGAACTGCGTTGGTGAGCCGAGGAGGGCAGGGTGGTATCGAGCGGAAACGCCGATTCCCATGGCGGTATCCCGCCTCCCGCCGAGCGATTTACGGTGTCGGGCACACGTCTTTCGGCTGTGGGGGCGGTTGGACTATCATGCGATGCCACAAAATCGTTTTGATCGTTCAACTCGATCGTCCCGTTTCCGACAAAGCCCCAGCCGCTCGATGTCTAAATCACGCGACTTTCTAGGTCCTTACCGACTCGCTCGTCTGATCCGTATTGGGTCGACCGCCGAAGTTTGGGAAGCGATTGATGAAGGGGATCAAAAGCGATACGCGCTGAAGATTTTGCGGCAGTCGATGTCAAACGACAAAGCTGAGTTGGCGTCACTGAAACATGAGTACAACGTCGGCAAAGCGCTGAACAGTCCGCGGATCATCAAGATGATCGATCACCGCGTCGAAAACGGTCGCCCGTTTTTGGTGTTGGAATTGTTCAGTGAAATGAACATGAAACAGGCACTTCGCAAGGGCCCCGAATCGCTGGCCTACATGCTCGACAAAATCATCGAGCAAGCCGCCGAAGGCCTCTACTACATGCACACGAAGAATTGGATTCACCGCGATATCAAACCAGACAATTATCTGGTTTCTCATACCGGCGAGACCAAGCTGATTGACTTCACAATCACCGAACCGAAGCGAACCGGTTTGAGCAAGATGTTCTACAAGGCAAAGAACATCCAGGGCACGCGCAGCTACATGGCTCCCGAACAAATTCGCGGGAAGCTTTGCGACGAACGCAGTGACATTTATTCGTTTGGATGTGTGCTGTTCGAAGCCTGCACGGGCAAGCCGCCTTACACCGGTCAGACTCCCAACGATCTCCTTTCCAAACACTTGTCGGCATCGATCCCGAGTCCAATTGTCTACAACGACAACGTGACCAAAGATTTTGCGGACTTGGTCAAAAGCATGATGGCGAAGTCGCCCGATGCTCGGCCGCCATCGGTTTGGGAATTCTTGAAAGTCTTCCGCAACATCGAAGTTTGGCGGAAACGTCCTCGTCGACCTGAAGTGACCATCTTCGATGATGACACTTCCATGAAGTCGCCCGAGGACATGATCAAACGCCCCGAACCTACCAGCGACGAAGAAGAGGAAATTTAAGCGATGGCCGGACCCGGATTAGAATTCGAAAACGAGATCGCGGATCTGGAGGAGCAAATCGCTTCGCTGGAACGGAACACTGATCGCAGTGAAGAAATTGACTCAGCGATTCGATCGTTGCGTTTGGCTCGTGTTGCCAAATTGAAAGAGACGTACTCATCGTTGGACCCTTGGCAAACGGTCCAAGTGGCTCGTCATAAGAACCGTCCTTACACGCGCGATTACCTCAACTTAGCGTTTGACGAATTTGTCGAATTGCACGGTGACAAACACTTTGGCGACGACCGCGCGATGCTGTCGGGTTTCGCGAAGCTGGATCGATTCAAGGTGATGGTGATCGGTCACCAAAAAGGTAGGACCTACAAGGAACGTGCGGCTTGTCACTTTGGTTGCGCTCATCCGGAAGGTTATCGCAAGGCCATGGTGAAAATGAAAATGGCCGAGAAATATCGCTTGCCGGTCATTTGTTTCATTGACACGCCGGGAGCGTATCCGGGGATCGGTGCCGAAGAACGTGGCCAAGCTCAAGTGATCGCAGAAAGCATGTTCATGATGAGTGATCTGAAGACGCCCGTGATCTGCGTCGTCATCGGCGAAGGCGGATCCGGTGGCGCTCTCGGGATCGGCGTCGGCGATCGAGTCGCGGTTTTGCAGCACGCTTACTACAGCGTTATCAGCCCGGAAGGCTGTGCCGGAATTCTGTGGAAGAGCCACGAACACGCGCCCAAAGCGGCGGCCGCACTTCGGTTCACAAGCGACCATTTGTTGCGTCTCGGCGTCGTCGATGATGTGCTCGAAGAACCGCTCGGTGGCGCTCATCGGGACCATCATCAAATGGCGACTCGGATGAAGACTTATCTGTCGCGTCAGTTGTCTGAACTGGAAGAGATGCCGGTCGATCTGATGCTCGAGCAACGCTACGAAAAGTTCCGCAAACTCGGCGTCTTCTTGGAAGAGAGCTGAGGCCGACGCTGAAGAGTCGTCGCGTCTCTCAGCGGAGCGGCGCGAGCCGCCCGGTGTCGCCATACCGAGGGCTGGCAGATGGGATCGACGCGTCGAATCAGGGCGGATTTCGACCGCCCCGCAACGTCCGATAATGCCCCTTATGTTGTATTCGAGGTGCGTAAAACCCGTGTTTCAGGCGTTTTCCGCGTCTGGGCTTTGGCTTGGTGACGTTGCAGATCGCTGTGCCCCGGCGATCTCGAATACGCCCCGCCCCGATCGTTCGCCGTCATCGCGATTCCAAGATGGCGGGCGATCATCGTCGTGGCGTTTGCCACAGCGGCGTCGCGGATTGACGCCAAGTCGGAGCCGGTTGTTGCGAGCCCGCGGCAGAGTTGAAATCAGCGTTGGGCGTCGGTGTTGAGCTTCCTCCAAATCCACCAAATGGCGACTGCGATCGCGGGTCATTTTGGGCTTGTTGAAAGCCGTTTTGCGGCGCGAAGTTGTTCGCCGTTGGAGCGTTCGAATGGGACCAGTTTGGATCGATGTTTGGTGCGATCGGAGTTTGTGAGAGCCAGGATCCTTCTGAGGCCGATGGCTCGCCCAGTTCTTCGTCGCTGAACTGGTCCAGGTACGGTCGGACGACGCTGTCCAGTTCCGGCGGCATGATCGAGTTGGACTCGGCGAGCACGCGAGCGATCAGGCGGCCGCTTTCGCTGGCGACGATCGCTCGTTGAGTTCGTTCGCCAAACAACGTGACCGCGAAGAGCGTGATGATCGTGCACAGGAGTGCTCCTTTGGCGAGTCCAAACAGAGCTCCGATTTGGCGATCGAATTCTTTCAATCGCATTCGGTCGATCATCCCGCTGACCATTCGCAGTGCGACCCAGATTACGAACGACGTGCCAACGAACAGGATGAACATCGCCAGGAATTGATTCCATGGCGGAGCTGCATGAATGTTCTGGCTGAATGGTTCGCGATAGTGGTACGCGACGCAATAGCTGACGACGATGGAAGCGATTGATGCGAGTTGCCATGCAAATCCACGAATCGCGCCCAACAAGGTTGCGCCGACCAGGATGACCGTCATCAGAATGTCGTAAGTCTGCATGAGCGCAATTTCACCGCTGCAACGGATTCGGACCGTTTTGACGCTTGTAGCAAAATGGAAGGGGCAGGGCGAACAGCAATTTTTTTCGGGCCGGCGATGGGGACTCGTCGGGGGCAGGGGCCCAATTGGCGGAGCAAAAATTTCCGGTGGCGGGCGCGGGCCCGAATTTGGTAACGCCAATGGTTCTCGGTGCGCGACCGCCCTGCTCCGCCCTCGTGGTTGGGTGGCCTTGCGGTTGGTGTCTCGGGAAATCTTGTCGGACCACCCTTCCCCGCCCGTCGTCTCCTTTCCGTTCGCGTTTCATTGGCTGGCTTCAAAACCCATATTTCGACGAGCACCGTTGTCGGATGCGCCTATGGATATTGGGGCGTGTTCGATCAAGGCATGTCGATGGAGAGTGCGCTGTTGGCCGGTGGGCTGTGCAGCGTCTCGGGGATGTTGCCGGATTTGGACAGCGATTCCGGCGTGCCGCTTCGCGAAACGAGTCTGTTTTTGGCGGCGGTCGTACCGATGCTGATGATCGATCGATGGCGAGACTTGGGGTTGTCACACGAAGCGATGGCGCTCGCCGCAATGATCGTCTACATCGCGATTCGATTTGTTGCCGTGGAGGGTTTCCGTAAGTTCACGGTTCACCGAGGCATGTGGCACAGCATTCCAGCGGCGCTGGTCGCGGGATTGATCGCATACATGGCGATGCCTTGCGCCAGCGAAGCGGTTCGCGTCTACAAGTCGTGCGCGGTGCTGGTTGGTTTCCTGACCCATTTGATCTTGGACGAGATTTGGTCGTTGGATTTCAGTCGTGGCTCGATGCGAGTGAAAAAATCGTTCGGCACGGCGTTGAAATTCTTCGGCAGCAGTCCGCTGGCCAACATTTTTGTTTGGGGCCAGCTCGGGTTGTTCATCTATTTGGCATGGGGCGATCACGAAATTTTGGACCGGCTTCGCCAGCGAGTGCGAATGGATCGCGATCGCTACGCCGTTCCGAGCCAGGATGAGATCAATCCGGACTACACCAATCCGTCGTTGTTCGCGCCCTGGGAAAGTCGCGAGCCGCCGCAGTGGCAACCGCGAGTGACATCGCCGCAGGAGTCGCCTTCCAACTTTGGCTGGCCCTCACCGGCTCAGCCTGGTGCGACGCAGCCCGGTGTGGTTCAGCCGGGAATGGGCCAGCGAGTTGCCCGACCGAATTGGCCCCCTGCCCTGCCCCAGCGATAACTGCCGCTCACCTTTGAACGTGCGTCACAGTTCCAAGATGATGGTGACGGGGCCATCGTTTGTCAGTGAAACAGCCATGTCGGCCGCGAAGATCCCACAAGGCACCGACAATCCCGTTTTGCGAAGTTCACTGACGTAGTGCTCGTAAAGCTCGTTCGCACGATCTGGCGGTGCCGCATCGGTGAACGCTGGCCGGCGTCCTTTGCGGCAATCTGCCAGCAAGGTGAACTGACTGATCGCGAGCACGTCGCCACCGGCATCGATTACATTGCGTTCCATTTTGCCGTTGTCGTCCGAAAAAATCCGAAGTCCAGCGGTCTTATCGGCCAATGCGGATGCGGTTGCTTCCGTGTCCTCGTGACCGATGCCAATCAACGCCACCAATCCACGCTCGATCTGACCGACGATTTTGCCATCCACAGAAACGCTGGCGTGTTGGCTGCGTTGCAAAACAATTTTCATTGGGTGGTTCGCGATCCAAGTCGTGGCGAGATGGGCTAAATTGGTGGCTGGACGCACACGCGGTGCATCACTGATTAGATGAAAGGATCGTATGACGTTTCTGTTCACTTGCCCACACTGCCAATCGCAAACCGAGGTGGAAGATGAATACAGTGGTCGCACGGGCGACTGCGTCGTATGCGGTCGCGAAATCACGATGCCTGAGTTTGCTGGTTCGCGGCGGATGGGAAATCGTCCTGGCAAACGCAACAAGTCGGCGATTTGGTTTGTCGCGGCCGGATTGGCGTTGCTGCTGATCGGAGCCGGTTTGATTGCAGCGGTTCAAGTTGGCAGCCGGACGGCCAAGAAAATTCGCACGGGCCGCCAGCGATTGAGCAGCATCAAGAATCTGGAAAAGATCGCCTCGGCACTCAATGCGTACGCTGCCGATCATGGCGTCTACCCTGCCCCGTACACGGTGGATGCCGCGGGACGAAAACTGCACTCGTGGCGGGTGACGATTCTGCCGTATCTGGACGAGGACGGTTTGTACAACCAGATCGACAAGGATGTTCCCTGGAATGAGGGCGAAAACCAAATGCTTCTTTACAGCCAAACACCGGCGGTCTATCGGCATCCGGAAAGCAGTAGTTGGGGAACAGGCACCGTCTATCACTTGGTGACCGGCGCCGGGACATTGTTTCCCAGTACGGGACCATTGGGACCTCGGCAGGTGACCGATGGGGCGACGAAGACGATCTTGCTAGCCGAGGGTCAGATGAACACGATGACTGAATCGTGGATGGAGCCCTACGATTTGGATATCGGGTCGGTCGGTGGACTCATCAATCCGCCTTCGGGAAATGGTTTGGGGGGAGCAACCGATGGGGGTGTCTGCGTCGCGACGGTGGAAGGCAGCGGATACTTCTTGCCCGATACAACGCCACCGTTGACGGTCCAGGCATTGATCACTCCGACGGGAGGTGAGCCGCTATCGGACGATGTGCTGGACGAATGGGCGTCGACGCAACCTTGAGTCGAGCATTGGAGAGATAACTCGCGTCCATAAAAAAACGGCGAGGTTTTGAACCTCGCCGCGATGCTGAGTTGGCAAAGACTTGAGTCGTTGCCCTGTCAATCGTTGATCCAAGTTAGAACTTGCGTGGTGACACGCGGCCTTGGACTCGCGACGGCAAGCCTTGGATTCGCAGGAAGCCTTCGGCGTCGTCTTGGTTGTACGAGCCGCCGCCTTCCATGGTTGCGATCTCTTCGTCGTACAAGCTGTTTGGGCTGGTTCGTGAAGACACCATGATGTTGCCCTTGTAGAGTTGCAACGTGACTTCGCCGGTGACTGGACGCTGAGCGGTTTCGATGAACGACATCAGTGCGTCCATCTTGGGCGTGTACCAGAAACCGTAGTAAACCATTTCAGCCACTTCGGGAGCCATGCGGTCGCGAAGGTGCATCAGGTCGCGGTCCATGGTGAGTTGTTCGACGTACATCAATGCGTCGTACAACACAGTCATGCCGGGCGACTCGTAAACACCGCGGCTCTTCATGCCGACGAAACGATTTTCGACCATGTCGATGCGACCGACGCCGTTGCGTCCAGCGATGTCATTGAGTTGCTCGACCATTTCCAAAGCGTTGACGGCTTTGCCATTCAACGTTTTTGGTACGCCGGATTCAAAACCGATCGTGACTTCTTCTGGTTTGTCGGGAGCATCTTGAGGTGAAACGCCCATTCCGAATTCGACCAGCTCCACGCCGTTGACGTCGAGTTCTTCAAGCTTGCCCGCTTCGTAGGAAATGTGCAGGACGTTTTCATCGCTGCTGTATGGCTTTGCAGTCGAGGCTTTGACAGGAATTCGCTTCACGTCGCAGTACTCGATCAGTTCGGTGCGGCCAGGGAAGGCATCGCGGAACGATTTGATTCGCCAAGGAGCGATCATTTCGATGTTTGGATCAAGAGCTTCGGCAGCAAGTTGGAAACGACATTGGTCATTGCCTTTGCCTGTTGCTCCGTGAGCGTAGGCGGTCGCGCCGACTTCGCGAGCCACTTCCAAGCAAACCTTGCTGATCAGCGGGCGAGCGATCGAGGTGCCCAGCAGATAGATTTGTTCGTACTTGGCTTGCCACGCCAACACGGGGAAAGCAAAATCGCGGCACAGTTCTTCACGAACGTCCACCAAACGAGAGGACTTGGCCCCGCAGGTACGAGCCTTCTCCATGATGGCATCGCGATCCTCACAGGGCTGCCCGAGGTCCACGTAAACACAGTGAACTTCGTAGCCTTGGTCCTGGAGCCAGCCCAGAATGACGGACGTATCGAGACCACCGGAATAGGCCAGCACACAACTTTTCATCTCAGATCTGCATCCAAATGCGGGGGAATCGGCTATGTTTGAAGGCCTCGCATTTAAGTTGTCCGGTGCGAAACACGCAAGGACGGTCAGAAGGATCCTGGCCGGAAAGTCAAGCAGCACGCTATGAACCTACCCTCCAATCAACCCCCCTCCCCTGCCCTGCTGCAGATTCTGCAGGACCTCGCTTCGGGGCAAACCGACGTGGAAGCCGCGGCGGAATCCATTCAGGCCAGCTCGATCGGGTCAGCTGCGGACATGCAAACGGTGCCCGGCGCGACCGTCGATTTGGGACGTCTCGCCCGCTGTGGTTTTGGCGAAGTGATCTACGGCGAGGGGAAATCAACCGATCTGATGACCCAGATCGTGCAAACTCAGGTCGCGGTCGGCCAAGGGTGTTTGATCACGCGAATTGATGCGACCGCGGCGGCTCAGTTGCGGCGAGTTTTCGAAAACACTCGGTACAACCCGTCCGCACGCACGCTGAGAATCGGTTGCGGGGACGAAAATTTGGATCCGATCGGTGTCGAAGGTCACTCAACCCACGTTGCCGTTGTCACCGCGGGCAGCACCGATGCGCATGTGGCGGAAGAAGCCGCGGAGACATTGGCATGGATGGGGGTCGCTTGTGAACGCATCGACGACATCGGGGTCGCCGGGCCTCAACGTTTGTTGGCCGCCGTCCCCCGATTGCGAGCGGCTGCCGCTATTGTGGTGGTCGCAGGAATGGAAGGCGCTCTGCCGGCGGCGTTGGCCGGGCACGTGGCCACACCCGTGATCGCGGTTCCCGCCAGCACTGGATACGGAGCCAACTTTGCGGGCCTGACGCCACTAATGGGCATGCTGACATCGTGTGCCGCGAATGTTGCGGTGGTCAATATTGATGCAGGATTCAAAGGCGGCTACTTCGCTGGTTTGATCGCCAGCGGCATTGCCAATGCGAAATCAGAGGCGGCTTCGGCAGAAGAAGCATGATGGCGGATCGCGATCAGCCTTTGACGCCCCGATAGAGAATCTCTTGTCGTTGGACTTTGTGAGCCAAGCACAATTCGGCAATGTCGTTTTGGTGACCGACCACGATCACGATATCGTTGACTTCCAGAATCAAAGTGCCGCTGGGGTTCATCTGAATCGGATCCTCGCCACGCTTCACACCGACAATTAGAAAACCACGATTGCCGCGAACTTGGATTTCGGCGAGCGGTTTGCTCACCAATGGAGAGCTGCTGGTCAGTCGCAGTTCCTCCAAGTTCAAACCGATGGCAGACAGTTCTTCGCTGATCCCATGCGACAGTCCATGGGATTCCAGCACCGCAGACGCGGTCGGGCGAACAAGCAACTGAGTGACCCGCATCGCACCGATGGTTGCTGCCATCACAACGTAATTGGCACCGCAGCGAATCAGTTTCTTTTGAGCGGAATGGTTCTCGGCTCGCGAAACAATTTCGACTTTCTCGGCCAGGTCTCTCGCCGTCACGCAGATGAACGCATTGGCAGCGTCGTCGGGCAGCAACGTTGCTAGGCCGCGAGCGTGGTCGATTCCGGCCGCCATCAGGATGTCTTCGTCCGTGGCATTGCCGACCATGGCCAACATTCCCGCTTGTTGAGCTTCCTCGACGCGGGCCGCGTTTTCATCGATCACGACAAACGGTTGGCCAAGCTCCTGAAGTTCTTCGGCCACGCGGACACCCATGCGTCCAAATCCGCAGACGATCGTGTGTGCGCGAAGACTGGCAATGCCTTGGCTCATTTTTCGATTCCTCAAAAGGCTTTGTAGTTCGCCATCAACTAGAAACTGAATGAATCCACCGACGGTGTAAATCGCGGCTCCATACCCCAACACGATGATCGCAATCGTCAGTGTTCGCAGAGCGGGTGTGTCGACGGGTTTGACTTCGCCATAGCCGACACCAAAGATCGTGATCACGACCATGTAGATCGCGTCGCTGACGGACCATCCCATTTGGATGTAAGCGATGATCGCGATCGCACAAATCAGCGAAAACACGCCCAAGCCGAGCAGAATTCGACGGAGCGGTGTGGGCTGCATAACAAACGGAAATTGCGACGAATTAAACGTAGAGAAGTTTGGCTCGGGAAAGCCACGCGACTCATGAATCAGGATCCGGTTCAGCGGTGCAACGTTTGCACGCCATTTGCATTTCATCCGCTCCGATTGATACGTTGATCGCGACGGGAGGAACGGTCGGGAAATCTTCTTCCCGCTCACTGCTAAGTTCGTGAGCGGGAGTCATTGGGTTTGATCACGTAGCGGCGTCTCTCCGAGACGCTGTCATTTGCGAGTCTCAGAGAGACTCGCCCACGTGAGGTTCTACCCGATCATTCCTGCCGACCTGCATAGTGCGACAATCAATCAACCTGCGAGCCTGAAATGCCATCCATTGAGACTCAGTCTACCAGCCCGCCGCCGCTGCGGATTCCGCATCGCGAAGCATCGGCTCACAAAGGCAATTTTGGTCGCGTTTTGTTGATCGGTGGCTCACGCGGCATGGCGGGCTCGATCGCGTTGTCATCGATCGCTGCATTGCACACGGGATCGGGTTTGGTGGCGGCAGCGGTTCCCGATTGCATTCTAGATTGTGTAGCCGGTTTTCATCCGGCGTTGATGACAATTGGGCTGGGCGATGACGGGGAGAAGTTTGCCGATCCGGCGTGGCAGTCGTTGAAGGATCGATTGTCAGCTCAGGCGGCCATCGGTTGTGGACCCGGCATGACGACGGGATCAGGTGGGGCGACGATCGTGGAGGGGCTGCTCGCGAAAAAGGATCTGCCGTTGGTTTTGGATGCGGATGCGTTGAACATCATCGCTCAAAACGATTGGCTTTCAGATGGCCGGTTCGAAAGAAGCAAGGCCGATGCCGCGTGCGTTCTGACGCCACATCCTGGTGAGCTGCAGCGTTTGACGGGAGCGTCTGCGAAGGATGTCGATGCCCAAGTCGAAGCCGCGGCAGAGTTGGCGTGTCGATTGGGTTTGACCATCGTTGTAAAAGGTGGACCGTCACACGTTGCGTATCAAAATGGGGACGGAGGAAAGCAGGTTTGGCAGAACACAACGGGCAATCCAGGGATGGCCACGGCGGGCTGCGGCGACGTGTTGACCGGCATCGTGACATCGTTGCTTGGGCAAGGTTTGAGCGGTCCCGATGCGGCGAAGTTGGGTGTATGGATTCATGGTCGTTGTGGTGACGAGGCGGCGGCCCGATGGAGTCACGCGGGCATGACTTCTCTGCATGCACTGGATGCGTTGGCCTTGGTCGCGGATGAAATGACTCAGCCTGCGGACTGAAGCCACTGAATCAAAGATTGCGCCCCGCCATGGGATCTGACGAAATCGAGGTGAATCAGGCATACTGAGGCCAATCTGTTCGTTTCTTTTTGCCTCTCCCCTGCCCTGCTCCGTTTGAATGACTTCCCTGATCCACTTGAGCGACCTTGCGGGCGACTCCGACCTGCATCTATCGCTTCAGGGTGGTGCGGTCAGTATCGGCAATTTTGATGGGGTTCATTTGGGACACCGTGCTTTGCTCGAACGTGTCCGATGGCATGCTCAGCGGGTTGGCGGTAAAGCAATCGCAATCGTGATGGATCCGCACCCAGCATCGGTGCTGCGGCCACACGGGGCACCACCCAGTTTGACCAGTTTGTCGCGTCGGGCGGAGTTGATGTCCGGTTCGGGGATCGATCATTTGCTGGTTTGCGAGGCCACTCGCGATTTTTTGAATCAAACCGCCGAAGAATTCTTCCAGCGATTGATTGTGGAACAGTTGTCAGCCAAGGCGATCATCGAAGGCCCGAATTTTTTCTTTGGACGCGATCGTGCCGGCAACACAACTCGTTTGAAAGAGTTGGCTGCGGAGCGTCAAATTGACGTCGAGATCGTGGTTCCATCGGTTCGCGACGAACGCATGGTCAGCAGTTCACGCATTCGCGAAGCAATCGCATCAGGCGATATCGTCTTGGCGAATCAAATGCTCGGCAGTCGCTACCGTCTGACCGGTGTGGTGACGACCGGTGAACAACGCGGCCGTACATTGGGATTTCCCACCGCGAATTTGGGCGGCGTGACGACCTTGCTTCCTGAGCACGGTGTTTACGCGGCGCTGGCGTGCGGAGATGAATGCGATGGACCGACCAATCATCCCGCCGCGGTTCACATTGGTCCGAACCCAACGTTCAACGAACGCCAAGAGACAAAGATCGAAGCCCACTTGCTCGACTATGATGGCGATCTTTATGGGAAATCGTTGTCGCTGACTTTGGTGAGTCAAGTTCGGGGCGTGATCAAGTTCGCCGACGCGTCCGCCCTAAAACAACAATTGCAAATCGATTTGCAAACCGTTCGTGAGACGGTTTCATCTCTTCAATCTCGACCTTGAAAGAAAGACCCGCTCGTGGGAGTTAACTGGAAAGCATTTGTTGATCAAATTCAACATTACCAATCGTTCGTTTTGGTCAGCCATATTCGTCCCGACTGCGATGCATTAGGCAGCGAATTGGGAATGGCAGAAGTCCTGCGAGCGGTTGGGAAGGATGTTCGCATCATCAATGCTCACCGGACCCCGCCGGCTTTGTCGTTCTTGGATCCCGCTGGCAACATCGAGGTGTTGGGCGATTCAGTGGAGGCCGAAGATGTGAAAGCGGACTGCATTATGATTCTCGACACCAGCGCATGGGCTCAGCTTGGGGACATGGGCGATGTCATCCGTGCGTCTCGCGCCGACAAGATGGTGCTGGATCACCACGTGGGTGAAGATGAGTTGGGTGCGAGGATGTACAAGGACTACCAATCCGAAGCGACAGGTCATTTGGTCGTTCAAGCCGCCGATGCACTGAATGTTCCACTGACGCGAACGATGGCGACGCCTTTGTTTGCTGCCATCGCGACCGACACGGGATGGTTCCGGTTCCCGAGCGTTACATCGGACACATACCGCACGATCGCTCGTTTGATCGATGCAGGTGTCGTTCCCAGCGAAGTCTACGGCGATCTGTATGAACGTGACACGCTCGGCCGGCTGAAACTTCGCGGGCTGATTCTGTCTCGAACGACCACCGAGATGGATGGGGCGTTGGTTTATACATCGGTCAACAAAGAAGACTTTGAGTTGTGTGGCGCGCAACCCAATGACACCGAGGACGCGATCAATTTGACGTTGGCCATTCGTGGCACCCAAGCCGGTGTAATCTTCGTCGGGCAAGTGCGAGGTGGTTTCAAATTGAGCTTTCGGAGTCGTTGCAGCTTGGATTGCAACGAGGTCGCTCGTCAATTTGGCGGCGGTGGCCACAAAGCTGCCGCGGGAGCCTTTTTGGAAGGCACGTTGGATGAGGTCCAAGACCGAGTTCTGCCCATCGTTCGAGAAGCACTCGCCGTCGCGCTGGGGTAAACTGGCACACGGGCCAATCCAACTGTTGCATCACTGTCGAAGAACGGTTGGGAGAAAGTGTCAGGTGCTTTTTGCCGGAACGGCCTGCTGCGTGCTTTGCATCAAAAGTATGTGACACTTTTTCCCGCTCATTGCTCGATGATGAACCGCGGGAGTTTCGATGGCCGGACGTCGGATTGTGTGTCCTCAATGCAAAACCACTTTGCAGATTCCCGCGACGATGGGCGCAGGAAAAGTGAAGTGCCCGAAGTGTGAGTTGATGCTTGCAGTTCGGGCGCCCGTGACGGTCCATGTTCCCGAAGAAAACCTGTTTGATAACCTGCCCAGTTTAGGTTCTTCGGCAGCGGCACCGCCGAGCTCAGTCTTTCGTCCCTCGGGACCGGTCACCGTTTACCAACCGCCCAAGCCCGCGAAAAAGCGAGGTGGTGGATCCAAGGCTGCTGTGAAGATCATCAGCACGATCGCGGGGCTTGGCCTATTGTGTGTCTTGTTGTGCGCCGGCGGAATCTTTGCGGTTGGGTATCTGGGGTCGCGTCACAGTGGTTGGACATCGGTAACGTACAAAGGCTACACCGTCAGCATGCCTGCGGGTGAAGACCGGAGAGACAAGTCGCAGCAGTTTCCAGGCACGACCGTTCATGAGCTCACCGGCCGGAGGAAAGAAACCGGATCTCAGTATTCACTGGTGGTGGCTGATTTGCCGGCTGTCATCGATCCGAACATTCCCATCGCGGAATTGTTGCGAGACATGAGAATCCGTCTGTCGAATCCTCGTCCCGTTACCCGATCTGGTGTGGAGGGAATGGCGGGGACCATGCAATCCGGTGTGGGAGCGATCGAAGGGTCGGACTGCGAAATCTATGTTCACAATCGAAACCTTGTGGTCGCGGTGTACTCGCCGTACTCCGAAATCAAAGATCTGGTTGGCGGCCAACGCAAGCCACGATCCAACGAAAGTGAATTGGACAAGCCATCGGAGTTCTTTGACTCGTTGGAGTTTAAGTGACGGCATCTCAACTTGGCCGGAATGTCTCGCTCATGAAACGTCAGCGAATCAACGTATGACAATAGTCCTAGGTATCAAGAACTACGTTACCCCATGCCTCTTTGCTCGAGATTCAACTAAGTGCATGACGACGCTTTCGAATCACGTAGGCTCGCACAGGAAAAGCATCTTGCCCTGATCGCTCAGCCTGAAAGGCAAACCAATCCAAGTTCATTCATCGTCTTGACTGATTGCTTTCGCATTTCCCTTGGATGGATCATTATCCGCTCACCCTTGCCTTGATTGTTGTCCGAGGTCGAGCGATCGATTCGATCCAGCTCGCTGGTCCGAACGGGCTACCGAGTCGCATCAAACCATGCGCTGGAATCGAAAAAGGGTTGGAGGGTGAATGCCGAATTGTTGTTCCACTCCTGTTTTTTGACTTCCATTTTGTGAAGCTCTGCAACAACGATCACAAAAGATCAGCCATCTAAAATCAATTCAATTTGAAACATCCCACCCTGAATCCAAGCGGCTTCTATTTTGGAACCGCGCAGAAGCCTCGTTCCGAGCAAGGGTTCGTCGAGTACTTGGGCTTGAACGGTCAGCGGATTTCCATGCCAGATCACGGTCAGTTCAACCGTGTCGAAGAAGCTTGAGCGTCCGTCGGCGGTCACGCCCTGCTGAACATCCGACAATGGCAAGCCGAGTTGGTGGACCAAGCGGAATGGTATCGAGAGGAATCCATTGAAACCAGTATCAACCAAGAAAGCGATCGTGTGGGTCGTGTCATCAAGTTGAATCTCTAAGTCAACGAAGGCTTCAACGTTATTGTCGATCCTGCCTTCAATCATTCCGCTCGATCCCGTCACCGCTAGTAAGCCTCAGGGCGTGGAATGCAGCTGAATGGCCGACCTTGGCGATGAAGACCTGTGGATCGGAACGACGCTGGCGCAACCGTGTTCCAGCAGCATGAGCTTCATCCGCCACTTCATAGTCACCGGTTTCCACATCAATCGCAACGAACTGGTCTCGCGAGCCTTGTTCAAGCAGTTTTTTCAATTGCGTTTCATAGATCTCCGAGCCACGACTACCGATCTCTTCGCGTGATAATCGTCGTGTTTTCATCGTTCGGCTCCGGCGTGTTGAGTCCAATCGGCCCACAGCAGTGTAACTTTCCCGTATTCAATTGCCAAATCGAACACTGGTGCTGGAATCGGAATGGTGGGCTCATGTGTCGGCAGCCTGCAATGGCACCCAACGAGGTTTTGAACGAAGCCTGAACTGATGAATTGCACCATCCGCGTGTTGCTTTTGGAAGCAAGGAGCGGAAGTCGTTCTCTCAATTCCCCGATGAAAAGGCTCGCCCGGGTGTGGACAATCGAATTGGGGGGATCATCAGTCTTCGAATGTCCTTCACGCCGTTCTAACTACCCCTACGCTTGGGTTTCGCTGCGTGAGAGTTCGTTGATATCGGTGCCGGTGGCCGGCAAGATCATTCGGAAACGGGCTCCTCCACTTGCCGCATCGTCGACGGTCAATGTGCCTCCGTGTTCACGCAGCACTTTTGCGCTGACGGGCAAACCCAGGCCCGTGCCTCGTGCACCTTTCTTGGACTCAAAGAGCGAGAAGATTTGCTCACGGTCTTCTTCGGGAACACCTTCGCCATCGTCTTCCACATCGACGATCCAGCCTTGAGCCGCATCGTAAAACGTTTTGACCAAAACTGTTTTCGTGGCGGCATCGATTGCATTGGTGACCAAGTTCAGAACGGCGCGGTGAATCGCTTCGCTATCAAAGGTGGCGATTGGCAATGTGGCATCCAGGTCGGAAACCAGTTCAATCTCGCTCTGCCCTGCCCTGCTCTGCATGAGTTCGACCACGTCGCTGACAACTTCGTTCAGATTGCCTTCCTGCAGATCCGGTTCGCGTTCCTTTGAGAACGTCAGCATGTCGAGCACGAGATTGCTGATTCGTTCTTGGTTGCGATCAACGATGGACCATCCCCGGCGGATCGCATCGGTGTCGTCTTTTTGCAGACCTGATTCGATCAGATAGCTGCCGCCTCGAACGCCTTGAAGGATGTTTTTGATGTGATGTGAAAGCGTAGCGATCGTTTGGCCCATCGCGGCCAGTCGTTCGCCTTGCAGGAGTGCTGAGTAATAGAACGTGTCTTCGATCGCGAGTGCGGCTTGGTGCCCAACGGCGGTGATCAGCCGTAGGTGTTCGTCATGGAATCGCGTCGCACCGCCCTTGCGGACCAGTTCTCCTGGTGTGGTGTAAGTGTCGACATATAACATGCCGACGATTTCGTATCTGCCCTGCAAAGGAACGCAAAGGGCTTCGCGAACGCCGCCTTGAACAATCGAAGCGGCGGAATCGAATCGTTCGTCATCGAGCGCGTCGTTTGTGCGAACGCCCTGTTTGTGTTGCAGAACGTAATCCAAAATCGTATGGCTGATTTGGATACGGTCTTGTGGTTTGGATGAAGGGTTTTGTTTTGTTCCACCGGTCGCTGATTCGCGATCGCAGCGAGCGGCCGGGGTCAGTCGCTTGGATTCCGGGTCGCGAAGCATGATGCATCCGCGATCGGCTTCGACCCAGTCAAAAACTAACTTGAGAACACGGTCCAGCACCTCATCCAAGTCGTCGGTCCGTCCCACCGCGATCGCGGTCAAGTACATGACTTCCAGTGAACGGTCTGCATCGAGTCGACCGATGACAGGCGGTCCGTGGAACTGACCAGGTGGATCAGAACCCGAAGCCGAGGAATCGACTCTTTCGTCCTCAGATGGCGTCGGAGGATTTTCGACAGGTGGCGGGATTGGTGGCGGCAGAGTCGTCGGCGAGGTCGCGGGTTTATCGGTTGATGGGCCGTTGGATGAAGAGCCACCCGGTGTGTATGGCGAGACGACGCCTTCGCGGGACAACGAAGAAACAATGTTGCTGGCATCGCCCCCGCGGACTTGCCGGACGATGTCGACGCCGTGAGCCGCATCGAGAGCCGACACGTTGCCGGTGCCGGTAAAAATTAGCAGCGTCGAACCGATCTCCACTCGGTCGCCGCTAGTCAGTACGTGCCGTGTGATCTTGCGATTGTTGACGAGTGTGCCGTTACTGCTGCCCAGGTCGACCAGTTCGTAACGACGCCCCGTCCCGTCACCGCGAATTTCGGCGTGGCTTCGCGAAGCCTCGTTGTCGAGTAACTGCACATTGTTGCTGGATTCACGTCCCAGTCGCGTGACCGTCGGTGCGAGCTGGAAGTGTTTTCCTTGGTCACGTCCTCGAATGACGAACAACGAAGCCATACAAAAAAATCAGCGTGGGGCGAGAACGAGTTTCACGGACAGTTTCTAAGTCTAGTTCACACAAGATAACTTGCCGCGAGACGCTCTGTTTGGCTACCGTCCGCTTCGGGTCCATTTCCGCGGGGATCCGGTTCGTGTTCGAAAGGAAGCTAATTTTCTGCATGCTAGGCTCGGCGATTCCCATCGAGCGACGCTGGCCCTCACCTTGGGTGTCCCGAGGTGCTTGGATAGGGGTGTGCGCCTGCTGGATCTTGCTGACTGGCTGCAAGACCACCGCCCCAGTCCACGTTTGGCAACCGCCACAGCTGGCCGTCGAGCCCGCTGGAGTCGCTTTTATGGGCATCTCAGGGCCTGACGAGTGGGCCGAACCGATTGAGGATGCTCTGCTGACGGACCAACCCTCGCGTTGGCGATTGATCGCGGCGGAGCAACTGGAAAGCCCAGCGAACATTCGCCTCGTTTCAGGTTTCGAAGAGGAACCCAACGATATGGCAGTCAGCGCGGCCGCTCGACGCGAAGGGTTGCGTTATCTGCTGCATGGTGAAATTCTGCAGGCTACCGGTCACGAGGATCGCGACGATAAAGTCAGCCTGTCTTGGCGATTGACTGGACTGCAGGCCGATGCGGAATCGGCCGGGATGCCGGTTTCAGTCGACGAGGCGCTGATCTCGCAACGGTATCCGCATCTGTTGAATATTCCCGATGTCGCTGAACGAACACGCCGAGCGGTTGTTCTAGAAACCAAACGACTGCTCGCCGCCAGCGTTGATCGGCAACAGGTGACATTGGCTTCGCCGAGATTGTCTCCAGGCAGTCGAGCGATTCGACGTGGAAACGAATTGGCCCGATCAGGCAATTGGCCGGCGGCGGAGCATCGTTGGCAGCAGGTGTTGGAATCGCACCCACGCAATGCGGCAGCACTCATCAACGCGTCGATCGCCGCGGCAGCACGACAAGACTTCACCATGGCAAAGGAGCGAGTGACTGAGGCGGTTCGCTGGTCGGCGTTCTCTCCCGCGAACAAGTCACTTGCCGAAGAGACATTGTTTTGGATCGAGATGCGCCAGCGAGACTATCACAACGCATTCGACCTACCACCACCGCCGGAAGGTTGGCTAATTTCTCGAGGCGAATGAGGCATTTCGAACTGTTGCTCGATGGTCCTCCACCGAGACGGGCGGATTCACGTTCGGAACCAACGTGCTACGGGTTGCCGTGTTCACTCCACTCGTTTGGCGACGCGTAGTTTCGCGCTGCGGCTGCGAGGATTCGCTTGGACCTCTTCGTCGGTGGGACGCAGCGGTTTCTTCGTCAGGATTTCCCATCGGTGATCCTCACGGAAAGCATTTTTGACGATGCGGTCTTCCAAGGAGTGAAAGCTGATCACCGCGACTCGACCACCGGGGGCGATCCAGTCGGGAGCCGACTGCAACGTGCGGGTCAATCCGCCGAGCTCATCATTGACCGCGATCCTCAGCGCCTGGAACGTTCGCGTCGCGGGATGAATGTCATGGTTGCGTGAACGAGGCACACAGCGGCGACAGATCTCCACCAGTTCACCCACCTTGGTCACCGGATTGCGTTCACGAGCCCGCAAGAAAATCTGCTTGGCAATGCGTCGGCTGAATCGTTCTTCACCGAATCGATAGATTGCGTCGGCGATTTCTTTTTCGCTGTGTTGTTGCAGCCAGCGGTGCGCTGGTACTCCGTTTTCTGGATCGAAACGAAGGTCCAATTCCGCGTCATCAATTGTGAATGTGAAGCCGCGATTCCGGTCGGCAAGTTGATCACTGGATAGACCGAGGTCCAGTACCAACGCATCCGCGTGCGTCAGGTCCAACGCATCGAGTGCCTTGGGCGAGCTTTCGTAGCTGCCCAGGAACAGCTCGATTCGCGGATCATCTTTGATCCAAGACTTTTGTTCATCCCGACGAACAACAGCGGGATCACGATCAATCGCAATCACACGTGGGGTGTCTGAGTCGGAACCCGCGTCGGCCAAAACCTCGGCCAACAAACGCGTGTGCCCACCGCCACCGTAGGTGCCGTCGATGATCGTGGTCGGGTTGATTTCTCGAACCCATTGCACGATCTCATTTGGCATCACGCTGACGTGCTCTGTCTCCGCGGCGGATGAACCTGCGGAGGATGATTCAGAGTCTTGGTCGGCTTGGTCCAGTGGTTGCGACGCCGTCACGCGGTCTCCGCCTTGATTTGTGAAAGCGATTTTGAGCAGTGCAACGCGGTTTCAATTTGGCCGTGAATCTTCTTCAGTCGTTCAGCATCGCCGCCACCGACTTCCGCCGCGACCCAGCCTTCGAACTTAATCTCAGCGAGTGCCTTTCGGACGCTCGCCCAATCGATGTCACCTTCGGTGACGTCGGTGAAGCGTCCCTGTTCGCGCGAGAATCCCTTGATGTCAAGCTTTCCGATGCGATGCCCCAATGTCTTCACCCACTCGGCCACATCGCCGTACTTCCAGTGGTTGCCAAGATCGAATTGGACGCCAATCGACGATGTGTTGAACGAGTCAACGAAGTCTGCCAGTGGTTGAGCCGATTGCTTTTCGTCCCCACCGTGGTCGTAGAGGAAGTGATTCCAAACGTTCTCGATCAAGATTTTGACGCCAAGCTTCTCGGCCAGGGGAACGGCGCGATCAAGAGCTTCGAAAGCTCGTTGGCGGACTTCTTCGGCCGTGCCGTCTTTGCCGTGGCCGGGAACGATCAGGAACGTGTTGGCGCCCAAGTCGGCGGTTTGTTGCAGCGACTCCTCGAGCAATTGCTGTGCTTTCTTGCGAGTCGCTGCATCGGAGCTGGTGTGCGTTGTACCCCAGTGATAGCCGCCGACGGTTCCGTCAATCGTCAAACCGGTTTCCGCCGAGGCGGCGACCATCGCTTCGACATCCATACCGGGTGACGTGTTGGGTTCGACTCCTTCAAAGCCGGCATCCTTGGCAATTCGAAACCGTTCGATCCAAGGGTTGGCTGCGTCGGATTTCCCGGCCCGAATCATGCCGGCTTTCAATGATTGCTTGAGATAACCAGTGCTGGTTTCCGTCTTGGATTCGCTGAGTTCTTCGGCCCAAAGTGCCCTGCCCTGCCCCGGCAAACCGTTGACGCTCAGTGGTGATGGACTCACTTGATGAGCCAAGTAGGCGGCGTAGCCGACGGCGGATGTGACTCCGATGCGGCGAAGGAATTGGCGGCGGTTGCTGAGCGATCGGGTAGGTTGGTCAGGACGCATTGGGAGGGCACCAGGAAGGAAAGAGTCAAAGAGCTTTACGTCAACAATGCTTCGGGAACACGTTGCAATCGACCGGTCTTATCTATCACCGCCAAGGTCACGGTCGCTTGCACGAGCACCTCGTCTCCGCGGCGAATCTCATATTCATGGATGATTTTGGCCGCAGTGATTTTGGCGATTCTCGTCACGATATCAATTTCATCATCATAACGTGCGGAGGCACGATAGCGACAATCGATGTGGACCACCACGACATACAGCCCCGCTTCTTCCACTTCACGGTACCGGCCCCCCGACGATCGAAGGAATTCGGTCCGTCCGATTTCGAAATATCGCAAGTAATTTGAATGATGAACCAGTCCCATCGGATCACATTCGTCGTAGCGAACTCGTAAACGGAACACATGTTGCGGCAAATCAGTCGTCATTGCAGGCGTCTTTGGGTCGCGGCGGAATGCCATAAAGAAATCGTTGTGAAAACAGGCGGTTGCAAGTTGCGAAAGTTTAGCCGTCAATGGTTGATCGGCGAACCTCGTGTCCTCGATCTTCGTTTCCGCAGAATCTCTTGTGAAGGATCTTGTCTTGAATCAGCCCGACTCAACCTTGTCGTCAACATGGAAGGGGTTTGACCCCGAGCAAGATGCCGCTGCCGCGATTGAGATGGCGGCTGATCTTTTGCGAGAGTCGCGTGCATTGCAGACACCCCAGGAACGTCGCCAGCAATCGGAACTGGACCGAATGATCGGCCACGATGCCGACAAGGCGACTTTGGTCGAGATGACCGACCAAGCGTTTCGCACACACACGCCGGCCCGTGTGGCGGACCAGATGACCCACTTGTTGGATCTGCAAGGTATTCCGCGATTCTTCAGTCCGGTCGAACAGGCCATGCTGAAAGGGTTCCAATCCTTTGGCGAGTATCTGCCCGGCGTGGCGGTGCCGTTGGTCAAAGAAAAGATGCGCCGTGAAACGGCCAATGTGATTTTGCCAGCAGAACCGGATCTATTGACTCCGCACTTGGCATCTCGCCAGCGTCACGGCGTGGCGATGAATGTGAACCTGCTCGGCGAAGCGTTGCTGGGTGACGACGAAACGCGAAAGCGGATGCAGTCGTTCTACGAATTGCTTCGCATGCCCGAGGTGCGTTGCATCTCGGTCAAACTCACCACGCTCTACAGCCAAGTGTCTCCGCTGGCACGAGAACACACGATTCGCATGGTCGCCGATCGCTTGGAACGTTTGTATCGCAACGCCAACCACATGGACGATGGTTCCAAGGCCAAAGACAAGTTCGTGTACTTGGACATGGAAGAGTACAGCGATTTGTATCTGACCGCGGACGTGCTTCGCGAGACATTGGAACGCGGCGATCTGGATTCCGTTCAAGCTGGGATCGCGTTGCAAGCCTACGTGCCAGATTCTTGTTTAGTCATGCGAGACCTGATTGAGTGGTCGACGAAGCGAGTCGCCGGTGGCGGTGCTCCGTTGACGATCCGTTTGGTCAAAGGTGCCAACCTCGAAATGGAACGAGTGCATGCTTCCGTTGGTGGATGGCCGCTGGCTCCGTACACGAACAAGCACGATACGGATGCGAACTTCAAACGCATGCTCAGGGAGCTGATCAGTGCTGCTGCGGATGGGAACATTCGCGTTGGTGTCGCTTCGCACAACTTGTTTGATGTGGCGCTGGCGATGATTTGGACTCAGCGATCAGGAGCCTCGGATTCGGTCCAGTTCGAAATGCTGGAGGGCATGGCCAATCATCAACGCCGGGCGTTGACGGAACGAGACGCGGCGATGTTGTTGTACGCTCCAGCTTGCAAAAAATCAGATTTCTTGCATGCGATCACGTATTTGATTCGCCGCTTGGATGAAAACACCGGCGCCGAGAACTTCCTGCGTCATGCGTATCGATTGCAGCCGGACTCACCCGACTTTGAATTGTTGGCGGGACGGTTCAAGGACGCGTTGATGGATTGCGAAACGGTTTCCGTGCAGCCTCGACGAACCCAGAATCGATACCAGACTCCCGTGCAGCCACCCGCGGCGGAGCATTGGACGCAGTTCGTGAATGAACCCGATACCGATTGGTCGCTGCCTCATAATTCGAAATGGGCACAAGAAACATTAGATCGTTGGAAGCCACTTTGTGACGAGCAGGCAACTCGTGTGACGCCGGTGCTGGTTGGTTTACCCGACGTGGATTCGCTGGACGGAGACGATCGCGTTTCAGCGGAATGGTTCACCACCGACGATGTCTCGCGTCCCGGCGTCGTGACTTGTCGTTACAAGAATGCAACTTCGCCCGCAGTTGAATCCGCCGTCAGAGCATCCAGCGAATCGACCTGGGCGGCGGATCTATCTGTTGATGAGCGTTATTCAGTCCTACGTTCAGTCGCGCAATTGGCTCGCGAAAGACGTGGGGATTGGATCGGAAGCATGGTGGCCGGTGCTGGAAAAACGGTGGCTGAGGCGGACCCTGAGGTTAGCGAAGCGATTGACTTCCTGGAGTTCTACCCGCTGACGATGAAAGCTTGGGACGAATGTGCAGGCATCCAGTGTGAGCCACGCGGAGTCGTTGCTGTGATCACGCCTTGGAACTTCCCATTGGCGATCGCATGTGGCGGAATCGCTGCCGCGATCGCAGCGGGAAACCCCGTGGTTGTGAAACCATCGATGCAAACTTTGTTGCCGGCGTGGCTGATGTGCCAGGCATTCTGGGACGCGGGCGTTCCTCGCGACGCATTGCAATTTGTGATTTGTGATGATGAGGTCGCTGAGGAGCAGTTGGTCAAGAATCCGATCGTGGACACGGTCATCCTGACCGGTGGCACATCGACCGCGAAACGCATGTTGGATGTTCGCCCCGATTTGCACTTGTTGGCGGAAACGGGTGGCAAGAATGTCACGATCGTGACCGCGATGGCGGATCGCGACTTGGCGATCAAGCACGTGTTGCACTCGGCGTTTGGTCATAGCGGACAAAAATGCAGTGCCACGTCGCTGTTGTTGCTCGAAAACGAAGTGTTCGACGATCCGGAATTCCGAGAAATCTTGGCCGACGCGGTTCGAAGTCTGCCGGTTGGTTCCGCCTGGGATTTGCACACGCGCGTGACCCCGTTGGTCGATCCGCCAACCGACAAACTGCGACGTGGTTTGCAGGAACTCGAGGGTGGTGAATCTTGGTTGGTGATGTCCGAGCATGTCGATGGCAACCCAACGTTGTACCGGCCGGGCGTCAAATGGGACGTGCAACCGGGCAGCTTCACTCACACGACCGAGTTGTTTGGACCGGTGATGGGTGTGA
The DNA here is from genome assembly GCF_000196115.1 of Rhodopirellula baltica SH 1. NCBI lineage: Bacteria > Pseudomonadati > Planctomycetota > Planctomycetia > Pirellulales > Pirellulaceae > Rhodopirellula > Rhodopirellula baltica. The sequence continues at coordinate 4,416,331 of NC_005027.1, read as the reverse complement.
TGCGATTTGGTCGACTGGAAGAAGCGATCGAAATCGTGCGTTCGACCGGTTATGGGTTGACCAGCGGACTGGAGAGTTTGGACGATCGAGAAATCAAATTGTGGCGAGAATCCATTCCTGCTGGCAACCTCTACATCAATCGTCCAACGACCGGCGCGATCGTGTTGCGGCAACCGTTTGGCGGAGTCGGTCTGTCCGCCTACGGTCCCGGTATCAAAGCCGGCGGTCCAAATTATGTGCTTGCCCTTTCCAAGGTCACACATGCCAGCGATTGGACACCACCGACGGACGAAGTCGAAGCTTCGCACGACCAGCTCGATCGGATGCGGGATTGGATCGAGCGTGGTCGCTATTCCGACGAGATGTTGGGCGATGGTCAGAAGTTCCGAATCGAACGAGCGATCACGTCGCAAGAAATCGCCAATGCAACTGATTTCGCGTTGGAACACGACACCTATCGATTGACCGGCCAAGACAATATTCGTCGTTATCGATCCGTCGATGGCATGACGATTCGAATCGAGAAGGACGACGACATTGTGGATGCGATCGTGGCGATCTCGGCGGCGGTTTGCGTGGGCACCCAGTTCACGCTTTCGCTGTCACCTGAGCTGGATCGGTCGAAGTCGGCGATGCTGGAAACCACCGCCGATTGGTTGCCCGGATTGATTGATCCCATCGAAGAATCCGTGGAGCAGTTGATCGAGCGAATCGAAGGCGGTGGTGTTAGCCGAATGCGTACGCTGACCCACGCGAAAGAATCGATTCGTCGAGCTTGCGGACGCCGCTTCATCACGGTGATTGATGAACCAGTGGTGGATCACGGACGCATTGAATGCTTGCGATACCTGAACGAGCAATCGATCTCGCATGATTATCACCGCTATGGCAACCTTGGACGTCGATCAGCCAAGTTGTCACAGCCAACTGATGCTGAGTGATGAGCGAGCCAGGAGCAGGACTGGATCGACAATGCGATGGATTGACATGGAGGTTTCGCGTGCGGGTCACTCCCAAAGCCAAGAAGGCATCCGTGGGTGGGCTGCACGATGGAGCTTTGAAAGTGTCGGTTCACACTGTGCCGGAAGATGGCAAAGCCAACAAAGCGGTCATCGCTTCACTTGCGAAATGGTTGCGCGTCAGCAAGGGCCGTGTGGCGATCGTCGCCGGCGAAACCTCTCGGCTGAAGACGATCGTGGTCGAATTCAAGTCGCAGGATGAGATGAACACTGCCGACGCAAAGCTGAAAAAAGAGTTGTCGTGATCACAGTCAATCGCAGCAAGCGATTGGGCTCCCTAGCAGGTGTGAGACAATGAGCTCGCCGAAGTCTGATATCTGTCAATTGCCAGCGACCTTCTGCTCGGGGGAATTGCTGTGTCGACCCTTCGGACCTTGTTGGGTGGAACGATGGTGATTGGCAATGTGGCTCATTCGTTCGTTGCATCGGCCTGCCTCCGGACGGGGCTGTCGTGGGAAACAGAGTAGAACATTTGTCCCCAAATGTTTGCGTGGGCCGTCGCTGTCGTCGAGTCGCGTGACGCGAACGGTTGGAAGTGGACTTGGTTGCCGACGATGCCTGGCCTTTGAAGGCTGCCCGACGGAACAGTTGAGACAACTGTTCTACTCTGGCCTCGCGGTCCTTGCCCCGGACGGGGCCGTCTTGGGAGATGTCGAGTTACTTGTCGCCGACGGAGGCCCTCCGTCGGCCTGAACGCGACCAATCGCAGCAGGCGATTGGGCTCTCCAGCAGGTGCGAGGCAATGAGATTGCCGATGTCTGGAGTCTGTCAGTTGCCAGCGACTTTATAGGTTTTCGTTCCTTAGCCGCGGCGGCTGATGATGATCACGGGGCAGTCGGATTCGAGCGCGACCTTGCGGGTGAAGTCACCGAATAGCTTTTGCCGTGGTCCCAGTCGTTGAGCACCCAGAATGATCAGTCCTGCCGTGCCGGCTCGGTCGGCGATTGTTTTGACTGGATCATTGCTCCGCACGACCTCGCGTTCACAAACCCTGCCCGCGTTGACTCGAGTTGTCCGATCCAACTCTTTGCGAATACGTTTTTGATCGGCACGAAGTGTATCGGTGGGGATCACTCGCAGAAACTTGACTTGTCTTTGTTGTTCACGAGAGAGACTGCTCAGCAGTCGAGTGAGCAAGTAGTCGTGGCCGCCACGTCCACCGACCGGAACGAGAATCTGCTGGCTTTGGTCGAGCTGCCAATCCTTGGGAGCACGAAGCACGACAACATCGCTGGATAGTTGCCCGAGCAAACCTTCCAGCGGCGTGTCGCGTGCCTCCGGAGTGATCTCGCTCAAGCCCAACAGCACCGATTGGCATTGGTGCAGTTTGGCGACGCGGGCGATTTCCATCATGGGTTCCGCAGAAACCGTGGTCAGGGTTTCGCACCGCACACCCAGACTCGCGGAGGCGTGCAAGATTTCGTTCATCACCGAGTGAAGTTGAGCGGAGGGCCGGTGATTGACCAACGGATCCCAGTCGTGAGGTGCGACGACAACGGTTTGAACCAGCACGCGTCCCAGGGCGGCGGGGACCAAGGTGTCCGCCAACGCAATCATCGCGCGAGCGTTGTTCGGATTCGCGATTGGCACCAATACCAACGGCGAGTTACCGCGCAATCGCGAGAGTTCAGGATTGCTGGCGATGTTGGACACATCGGTCAGCCGGGCTCGACGAGCGAACAAGGATAGGAACAGTACGCCGCCAATCGCGATCCACATGACCGCGATGATTCCAGCTTCAGGCACCGCGATGCCTTGGAAGATAGCCAACGCCAAACAAGCCAAGCCGCCAACGACAGGAACGGCTGGGTAACCCGGAACTCGGAACGGTGGCGGTGTCAGCACGCTGCGTTGCCGTACCAATATGGCCAACCAATGGGCGATCGCGAATGTCACCAGGAAGATCAAGCTGGATGCCGCCCCGGCCGCCGCAATGTCTGGCAAAAGCTGAATCAGCAAGCACACCAAACCGGTCGTCACCAACACCGAGATCCAGGGGGAACCGGATCCGGCGGCCAAACGACTCAGTGCGTTCGGGAGTGTGTTGTCCCGAGACATCGCGAGAGCAATTCTCGATGCCGCAAACAGGTTGGCTTGAAGAGCCGAGAACATTGAGAGAACCGCCGCGATCAGCACCAGCCAATAGCCTGATGTGCCGAGGTAGTGCCGCGCGGCCAGTGCGACCACGGCTTCGGGATCGGATGCGGCCAATTCGCGAATGCTTTGGGATCCATCGGTACCAACGGTGGTCAGCACAAACAAAAGTGGCAAATAGATCAGCAACGCAATGACCAGCGACAGCAACATCGCTCGTGGGATGTTCTTGGTCGGTTCGCGAACTTCACCGCCGACTGCGGCGATCAAGTCAAACCCCTGCAAGGCGATGAAGCTGTATCCCATGGCTTGTACCAAACCGCCCCAGCCCGATGCGAGAAACGGACGCAATTCCGCGGTGGTTTTGGAAACGGGTTGCCCGGTCAGCATCCAGAATCCGCCGATGATCAGAACCGAGAAGACAGCCACTTTGGCGACGTTGATCCAGGCTCCTCCACCGGACGTTCGAAACGTCATCAGGCCGCCGATACCGACGGTCGTCGCAAGCGAAACGACAGGGACGCTCCAGGGTTCGCCAAGCCAATGTGGGACCGAACCCTGAGTCGAATACAGTTCGCTCAGCAACAGCGTCGCAAAACTACCGAAGCCGATCGCATAGAGAACGGAGGCAACGATCGATGCAAACCAAACGACCCAACCCACCGTGAAAGCGGATTCGACTGAGAGGACTTTGCGGCTGAAGGTGTAAGTGCCGCCGGATTCGGGGAACTTCGACGCCATCTCCGCGAAACTGAGCGCGGTCAGGATCGCGATGACGCCGTTGAGGCCAAACGCCAGAATCGCGGATGGACCTGTTGTCGCAAACGCGACTCCGGCCAGTGCGAGGATCCCGCCGCCCACGATCGCGCCGACGCCGACGCTGGTGGCTCCAAACAAACCGAGGTGGCGATTAGCGGCGATGATGCGATCCGTCGATAGAAAAGAGATTCAATCGGCGAGACCAGACGGCAGTGAACGCACGACAGCCCTGCCCTGCTCCGACCTCGCTCCAACCAACGTTTGTAGCAAGATTTGGTTAGTGAACCAACGAGGTGAGCCGGGCAACTAGATTGATGCGAGTTCGAGATCAGGTTTTGGCGGACACCGTTCGCAGATGCAGTTCGTTGAGTTGATCCGCGTCCACTTCGCCAGGAGCTCCGGTCATCATGTCGGCAGCCTTTTGCGTTTTGGGGAACGCGATCACTTCGCGAATGTTTTCGAGGCCAGCGAACAGCATCACCCAGCGATCGACACCCAAGGCGATCCCGCCGTGTGGAGGTGCACCGAAACGCAACGCGTCGAGCAAGAACCCGAAACGATCGCGAGCGGTTTCTTCGTCCATGCCCAGCAGTTCGAACACTTGCGATTGAACCTTGCTGTCGTGGATCCGAATCGTTCCGCCACCGGCTTCCGATCCGTTGATGACCAAGTCATAGGCTTGAGCACGACATTTCTCGGGCGACTCTTTCAGAAGCGGCAGGTCTTCTTCGAGAGGAGCGGTGAAGGGGTGGTGCATGGCGACGTAGCGACCGGCTTCTTCGTCCTTCTCGAACATGGGGAACTCGGTCACCCAACTGCAGTTCAGCTCGCCGTCTTCGTAGAGCTTCAGTTCCACGGCCAGTCGTTTGCGAAGACCGGACAAGCCTTTGCAGGTGACTTCCCAGGTGTCGGCCAAGAACATCAGCAAGTCACCGGGTTCGCCGCCCATGAGTGCTTTGATTTCAGCCAAGTGTTCTTCATCGAAGTTCTTCGCGATCGGGCTCCAAAGCGTTCCGTCATCTTCGACGCGGAACCAAGCCAAACCTTTGGCACCGAAGTCTTGTTGAACAAACGCGGTCAGTTCATCGATTTGGCGTCGTGAGAACTTGAGGGCCGAGTCTTTGACGTTGATGCCACGAACGAAGTTGCCGGCGTCGGCGGTTCCGCGGAAGACTCGGAAGTCGGTCTTCGCAGCCACCGAAGTGACGTCGACGATTTCCAAACCGAATCGTAAATCGGGAGCATCGGAACCGAAGCGACGCATGGCTTCTTCGTAGGTCATGCGTGGCAGCGGCAGCGTGATGTCCTTGCCCAAAACCTGCTTTGCGGTTTTGGCGACCAAGCCATCGATCAATCCGATGATGTCCTCTGAGTCGACAAAGGACATTTCCAAGTCGAGCTGCGTGAATTCGGGTTGGCGATCGGCTCGCAAGTCTTCGTCGCGAAAACACTTGGCGACTTGGACGTAGCGGTCGAAACCGGCGACCATCAGAATTTGTTTGTAAAGCTGCGGCGATTGAGGCAACGCGTAGAAGTTGCTGGGATGCACGCGGCTGGGGACCAGGTAATCGCGAGCTCCTTCGGGGGTGCTGCGACCGAGGATGGGCGTTTCGACGTCGATGAAATCGTGCTCGGCAAAGTAGTCCCGCATGCACTTGATGATTTCGCTGCGACGGATCAGGGCCTGCTGCATTTCTTTGCGGCGAAGGTCCAGGAAGCGATACTTCAGACGCAAGTCTTCGCCTGGCAGATCGGATTGGCCGGGTGTGAAGGGAGGCGTTTCGGAGGCCGAAAGGATTTCGAAGTGTTCGCTGCGAACTTCGATTTCACCGGTTTCCAATTTCGCGTTGGTTTTGCCTTCCAGGCGATCCGCCACCACGCCGCGGATCAGGATCACGCTTTCGTTTGGCACGTGGCCAGCTTGTTTGATCAGTGCTTCATTGGCTTCCGGCGGTCCGATGACGACCTGGGTCAGCCCGTAACGATCCCGCAAATCGATGAAAACGGCTCCGCCATGGTCTCGTTTGCTGTCCACCCATCCGCACAGGGTCACGGGGGAGCCGACGTCAGATTTGCGAAGCGCGCCGCAGGTGTGGGTTCGTAACACGGGTCGAAATCAAAGGGTTCGAGGGGAAGAAAGCTACGGGACGATCCCCCAGGAGCTGGCGGATGGTCCGAATTTCGCGAAAACGAACCGCAAAGGATACGCGATCGTCGCTCATTCGTAAGTGGGACGATTTTCCGACCAACCCCGAATTGCGAAGTGAGATCGCGAATCGGCGGGGGATTCGCTTTCTCAGCCGCTACCGCAGATGGCGGTTGAGGTGTTGGCACGCCATGGAGTTGAGCAGCAAGGCGAGTTCTGGGTCGTAGCGATGCCCCTCGTCTCGCATGAAAGCGTGCTCGCCATTGAATTCGTGCCAGGAAAAACTGACGCCGGCAGCAGTCATCGCGTCGTAAATCATCCGGCGTCCTTCGGCTGGGATATGTGGGTCTTGCCTACCCCAAATCATCAGCATCTCGGCCTGAATCTCTGGGATGCGGTCGAGGCTGTTGTCGTGCATGCCTTTGCCGAGACTTCGTTTATGAATGTCGGTGGCGTAGAAGCAGACTCCGGCTTTGACTTCCTCGTTCATCGCTGCCCGAAATGCCAGGTGGCCGCCAAGGCAGATGCCAACCGTGCCGACTTTTCCGGTGCAGCCTTCGTCACTGCCAAAAAAGTCGATGACGGATCGAGCGTCGGCATCGTAGGCGGCGATTTCCTTTTCGATCTTCAATCGGTTGCCGCGGTCGGTGCCTTCTTTGTCGTACGCGAATGACTCGCCCAGTTCGGTGTACTCGTGGTAGACATCCGGAACGGCGACCAGCAAACCGTGTCCCGCCAGCACAGCAGCGGTGCGAGCGATCGGCGCCGTCATCTGGTAGATCTCGCTGTAAAGAATCACACCGGGATAGCGGCCGGGACCGTCCGGGCGAAACAAATGCGTCCGCATCGGACCGGTGGGCGTTTCGAGATCGACGAAAGAAGGAGCTTGAATTCGCATGCTGAGTTGGGACGGTGTCAAATCAGTGAGTGGGGACAGCGAAAGGGGCGCTGTTGATCAGGGGTGCGACACGTTTTACCAGCTCGGTGAAGGCGGAGGGAATCGCTGGTCGTGACCGATTGATTTGGGTCGGCGCTGTGACGAAACAGACGAGGCAAAGAATAGGCATGACGATTGCATCATGCTGCTCATTGGGTGATTCGGTTTCAATTCAAATTCTCTACCAGGAGTGATGCAGTGCGTGGTTGGTTGATGCTTGGATGTCTGTTGTTTGTCGGTCCGTTGATGGCTCAAGAGGAATCGACGGCGGTCGCTGCTGATTCGGAAAGCGATGGCGAATTGGTCACGCAAGTGGAAGAGGCAATCGTCAAGCAAATCAACGACTACCGCAAAAAGAAGGGGCTCGGTCAGTTGCAGGTGAACGACGAGTTGCAGGCAACCGCGAAGAAGTTTGCGGAGTTCATGGCTGAATCGGGCAAGTACGGTCATCACGCGGATGGCAAGACGCCGGCGGAGCGTGCCGAAGCGGCGGGGTACGAGTACTGCGTCGTGAGAGAGAACATTGCTTATCGCACCAACACTGGTGAAGTCACTGCGAAGAGTTTGATTGATATCTTTGTTCCGGGATGGATCGATTCACCGCCGCACCATGAGAACATCGTGGCCAAACACATCACGCAAACGGGGGCGGCTGTCGCGACGAAAGATCAAACGACTTACTACGCCGTTCATTTGTTTGGTCGACCCAAATCAGCGCAGATTGAGATCTCGGTGCTAAACCGTTCCGGCAAAGCTCAAACGGTGTCGATCGAAACCAACGAGAGTGTCGACGAGTTCGAGATGCCGCCACGGACGACCGTGAGCATGAAACGCTGCTTTCCAACCACGTTTCGAGTTGATGGCTTGGAAGCAAGGACAGTGGACAAGTCGCAGGAGCTGGTTTTGACAAAGAAAGGTTGGGAAGTGGCGGAATGACACTCCGCCCTGCCCTGCCCCGATCGCAACGTCAAGAAATCGGCGTATTCGCCTGCACCGCGTTGCGGTCGACATTCACCGGCATTGTCACGGACGAGGTTGTCGTGGGAGTGTTGAGTTACCTGTTGCCGACGGAGGCCCTCCGTCGGCCTGAGCTGTTTGAGTGGTTCATCGTTCCGGGGCCTGACGACTCTGACAATGGATCTGTCGCCCCTTCGGACCTTGATGGATGGTGATGAGGCCTGGCCGTTGAGGGTTGCCCGGCGGAACAGTTGAGACAACGGTTCTACTCTGGCCTCGCAGTACGCGAAGCTGCGGCCTGCCGTTTTCAGAGAACGCTTTCCGGCGGATTTTCACCCTGCGCACCTCTCCCGAAACGAAGTTTTGGGGGAGGTCAAGCGACGCCGTTCAGGCATACGCGAGGGAGGGGGCCGAGCGTGGGACGTGGCGCGGATTGCCCTCCCCCAGAAATCTCGCTGAACGCTCGTTATCCGAACCCTCCCGCTGCGCGGTCGGGGGTCTTAAGACGCTAGCGGCGTTTCTTGTTGCCGGGCTTCTTCGATGGTGGGCGTTTGCGATCTTTGGGTAGCGGGGCGGCTTCTTCTTCGGGAGTTCCCAATCGCTCGCGAAGTCGGTCGGCCATCGTTTTGGGTTTGCCGTCGGAGCTTTTCTTTCCATTGGCACCCGCCGAATTGTTGACTTTGCCATCGACCGTGCCGCCACCCGCGGCGGCGCCCTGCAGGGTTGCTGGATCGAAGTGAGGCTTCGATGGCAGCGTTTTCTTGACCAAGATCCGCTCGCCGATTCCCCACAGACTGCTGGTGATGAAGTAGATGCACAAACCAGCCGGGACACGGAAGAAGAACAAGCCCATGACCAACGTCATGTAGTTCATCATCTTCTGCGTCATCGCCGTTTGCTCGTCCGTAGCCGGTGGCATGAACATCTTTTGCTGAGCCAGGAACAACGAAACCACGATCATCGGCAGGATGTTGAAGTACGGACCCAACCAACCGGTGCCGCGGCCTCCCAAGTAGTCCCACATCCAGTCGCCCCAGTAATACATCATGTCGGGAGCGGCCAGGTTTGACGCCCAGGTGGTCCACGAGGCAAACGCAGCTTGTCGCAGTTCAATGTCGACGGAGAGTGTTCGGTACAAGCCAATGAAAATTGGCAACTGCAGGAACATGGGGGCACAGCCCGCCATCGGGTTGAACCCGACGCGTTGTTGCAGTTCCCGTTGGGCTCGGACGCGAGCTTCCATGTCGTCTTTGTGCTTCTCGGCAATCTTCTTCAGCTCAGGTGCCAACTCTTGCATGCGTTGAGCGTTGATCGCCGCTTTTCGCGAAAGCGGGAACATCAGACCTCGCACACACAGTGTCAGCAGAACGATTGCCAAGGCGTAGTTGCCGACGTTGGAAAACAGGTGCAGCAACCCGCCAAGAGGTTTAGCGACGAACGAGAACCAACCGTAGTAGATGCAGTCGCCCAAACCGTAGGCTTCCATCACGTCGGGCTGTTTGGGCCCAGCGAACAATCGGAGTGATTGTTTGAGCGACGATCCCGGGGGCACGTCTGCGATGGCACTGTCGAGATAGAAGCTGGCGTTGACGGCGCGTTCTTTGTTGTCGGGAACAGCACTTGGGTCGGCGATAATATTCGCGGCGGCACGACGGAATGTCTTGAGTGACTCTTGTCCTTCCGGTGGCAACATCGCGACGGTGAAGTACTGGGCATCGACGCCGATGTAACTCAGGTTGCGAGCCGGTGGTGCGGAATCGGGAGCGAACAGTGTTTGGTCATCCGCTTCGGATTCGTTCTTCGCCCGCTTCAACAGTGCGTAACCGGAGACCAGTTCGTGACCTTCGGCGGTGGTTTTGTAGACGATGTCGCGAGCGGCCGAGCCGCCCCAGTTGGGACTGATTTTGTTGCTGTACCACCAGCCTTCCAGCGTGATGCCGTTGGCACCTTCGATTCGGTAAGCCAGCTCTTGGGCTTCCTCGGCGCGGTTGTCGATCTGAACGTCCATGTCCAGCGAGTAGCTGTCTGGTTTCAGCGAGTAGGTCCGTTGCAGTCCGACTGATTTACCCGAAGCCGGCTTCATCTCAGAGTCGGACAACTGCAGCTGGTAGGAAACGTTGTCCCCGTCTTGGGAGGCATCCCAAATCAGATCGCCGGTGTCGACCATGCCTTCGATGGTCTTCTCGCCGGATTGAATTTCGCGGCGACCGACGCGTCCCACCGTCAGCAGGCAGGAAAGCCGCGAGAGGTTGCCTTCGACTTCATCGTCGCCACCGTGTTCAGCCAATCGAATCAAGTCCAGCGGGTGTTCGGTCAGCGTGGTCGTGAAGTCGATCGATTTCTCGTTCCGCAGAACCGTGACGGTGGCGGATTCGCCTGGTTTGGTTTCCAGCATCGCTTCGCGAAGCATGGACAGGTTGTTGACGTTGTTTTGGTTGAACCCGGTGATGATGTCGCCGGGTTTCAGGCCACCTTGCACGCCGGAAGCGGTCGCCAGATCCGCGGGAGTTCCCGGTCCGACCACGTTGACTCGGATCCCGAGATCCGTGGCGGTCGGGTCGGCGGCCAAGTAGCCGAGGTAGCCGGAGCGAACATCGACGCGTCGGTATTTCAGACGTCCGTTCTCTTTGCGTTCGGTCAGTTCAATTCGTTCGATGCCACCGCCGCGACTGTTCAATGTCACCAGCATCACATAGCCACTGGTCGGATCCATGGAACCGAGGGTCGACCATGTTGGCGAGCTGGGACGCTCAACCGCATCCGTGTCTTCGTTAGCTTCTTCGCCTTCACCTTCGCCGGGCTCGGATGCATCCGTGTCGGCAACCAAGTCCTCGGCTGGTTCAACGGTTTCGCCGTCGACTTCGGCGATCGCGTCTTCCTCCGGTGGCAGTGGTGGCGCGAACATGGTCCGAAGGGACATGTAGATCAGGAAAAACGCCATCGACGAGAGGATGAACGAAAATAGTCGGCGTTCCACTGAACTGTCGGCCAATCAGAAGGGAGGCGGGTGGGGAAGCCCGCTATTCTTGCCGCCCGACGCGTTCTTGAAAAGCCAAACTCAATGCGCGAGGCAGCCTGGAGGTCCAAAAACGCAAGCTCAAGCCGTCAAAGGCAGGGGCGTTTCGCACAATCGTTTCAAATACGCTTGGAGATCCGCCTCGGAAACGCCCTGTTCGGAGCGATCCAGCACAATCCAAGGCCGAGCCTTGCGGATCACGCCTTTTTCTAGGAATTCGCCGAAGAGACGCAGTTGCAGGTGCCCTTCTCGACGCAAATCGGTCGTGAACGGGGCGTCGGTGGGTGCGAGCAGCACGGCGATGGAGCCGGTTTCACCATGCAATTGAACGGTTGAAATCGGTGGACTGCCGTCACCCAGGGTGTCGCCCTCGTCGAAGATCACGCCGCAATCGCCCAAGGCGGTCAGGTCGAGCGTTGGGTGCGTGTCCAGCAACAGTGTTTGAATCGACAGCGTGGGTTCAATGACCAGTCGAGTTTCCGTGGCTTCCACGACTCGCAGAGCCAGACGAAGTGAGTACTGGCTGTCGGCTTGAGGAAGCGTCACGTTCCAAACGTCGCCTCGGACGGATTGTTCCGTGGCGACGGGAAGCGCGTCGTCGCCAACCGGCAACAAGTTCACGTGCAAAGAACCATCGGGATCGCCGAAGCTGATTCCTTTGGAACCGCCCGCGGTGTGGCAAACCCAGTCGTGCCCGTCCGCATTCCAGTGCGCGGTGAAGCACTGGCCTGCGTTCTGGTCACAAGCGGAGCCAGGGGTCGGCGCCGCGAAATCTTGAAATTGCCACATGGGATCAGCTCGATTGCTTGCTTAGCTTTTGTATTCGGCGCCGAAGAACTCTTTGCTGCCTTCCACGTCCGCTTTGATTGTACGCGAGCCTTCTTGCCAGTTGGCTGGGCAGACTTCGCCATTGGTTTCGAAGTACTGGAGGGCTTTGACCATTCGCAGTGCTTCGTCGACGCTGCGGCCCAGCGGCAAGTCGTTGACGACTTGGTGACGCACAACGCCTTCTTGGTCGATCAAGAACAAACCACGCAGTGCGACGCCGCCGTCCAACAGCACGTCGTAATCACGCGAGATTTGCTTGTTCAAGTCGGCGACCAATGGGTAAGCGGTCTTGCCAATGCCACCTTCGTTGCGTGGCGTGTTGGTCCATGCCAAGTGAGTGAAATGGCTGTCGATCGAAACGCCGACAATGTTCACGCCGAGGTCTTCGAAGTCCTTGGCCCGGTCGCTGAACGCGATGATTTCGGTTGGGCAGACGAAAGTGAAGTCGAGTGGCCAGAAGAACAACAGGACGTACTTGCCCTTGTAATCCGACAACTTGAAGTCGTCTTTGAACGTGCCATCGGGCATGACGGCGGTGGCGGTGAAATCAGGGGCTTTTTGGGTGACCAAAACACTCATGGTGATATTAGCTTTTTAAAAAGAGTGAAACGTGGTTGTGAAGGTTGGATGGCATCAGTCGCGAAGATTCGAATCGAACACGCGAACTTCGGCCCAATTGGGTTTTTGACGCTCGATGAATTCCAGGTGCCGAGGTGCTGTTTGATAAGCGTCATGGGCGGCACGGTCTTCGAAGACTGTATGCAGCACCACATCGAAGTCCATGTTGACCGGACGATCGTATTCGGGCTCGCAGCGTCCCACGGCGAAGCTCACCAAACCGGGATGATCGTTCAGATAGGTTTGGCAATCGTCCAACAACGCGTTGATGGTTTCGTCGCTGCGGTCTTTGGTCGTGAAGAAGACTTGGTGGGCGAGTCGAGGCATGGTGCTCACGAAGGATCGAAAAGGGGGCAGAAACACCGCTTCGTGGACAGACGACGAAGCCGATGTGGCCGGAATCAGGATGGCTCGTCGGTGATTCTAGCCGCCGCATCAATTGGCTTGAACCGGTCGCCCGCCCGCCACCGGAGGCCGCCGTGGCGTGTACAAGCAGCAATCCTGCGGGCAGACATCATGCCAGGGACCCAGTTCACCTAGAGCGGGTTTTTCGTTCAGTTTTCCGAGCCGTTCTTGCACCAATCCGCAGATCATCTCGACGAAATCTGGGTGGGTTCCCGCCGCGGAGGCTCGTGCCATTTTGATTCCGCGTTCTCGGCAAAGCTGGGCGGCTTCCTCGTCCAAGTCAAACAGAACCTCCATGTGGTCGCTGACAAATCCGATCGGAAGGATCACCAACGATTCCAATTTTTTAGCGTCGTCCATCTCGGCGATCGCGTCCAGCACGTCTGGTTCCAACCAAGGCTGCGATGGTGGCCCGCTGCGACTTTGGTAAACCAAGTCCCAATCCACCGCACCGCAAGCATCGGCAACCAAACGGCATGATTCTCGAAGTTGTTTTTCGTAGTCGCAATTGTCAGCCATGCCCATCGGGATGCTGTGGGCGGTGAACAGCACTTTGGTTCTGGCCGGCGATGCCCCGATGGTTTGGGCCGCTTTTGAAACGTTGTCCGCCATCGCAGCGATGAAGCCAGGATGGTTGAAGCCCATCCGGACTTTCTCGACCAGCGGTGCTCCCTCGCCAACTTCTTCGCGAGCCTGAATGATGTTTTCGCGATACTGGCGACAACCGCTGTAGCAGCTGAACATGCTGGTGAAAAACGCCAGCGATCGCTTCTTGCCATCCGCCTTCATTTGGCGAAGCGTGTCGGCAAAGTATGGATCCCAGTTCCGATTGCCCCAGTAGATCGGCAAGTCGATTCCGTTGGCGTCAAATCGCTTTTGCAGTGCTGCGATAAGCTGACGGTTTTGCTCGTTGATGGGGCTGACACCGCCGAAGTGTTTGTAGTGCTCGGCGACTTCCAGCATCCGTTCGCGCGGCACGTTCTTGCCTCGCAAAACGTTTTCGAGAAACGGCATCACATCGTCCTGCCCCTCCGGGCCTCCAAAGGACACCAGCAAAAACGAATCGTAAGGAGGCAGTTCACTCATGGCGGGAAGTCAAGAAGGCGGCAGTTGGATGAGATGTGCGATGTCCTTCCAAGGCTGTCGAACCTGCTGATTCAGATGGCCGTGGGAAGTCGCCAGCATAGGATTCGACGGCCTTGGAAGGCCATCGTACGGAGCGATCAACCATCGTACGGTGCGGCCTGAGAAGCAAGTCGACTCAGTAGATGTCTTGCGGCGGAAGATTGTCAGCGTCCAAGTCATCCTCGGTGATGATTCGGAAACCTTTCTCCGTCAGCGTTTTCATCGCCAAGTCGATGTTCTCTACCATGATCGCGACCGCTGGCTTGCCGTGCGGACGCATGAACAAGGGGTACGCCTGGATGATGTTCAGTTCCGCTTGCAACAACGCCGTGCAAACACGGAGCAGTGGTTGGGGGCCTTCGGGAAGCTCCACGCCAACCAGATCGGATTCGATGATGGCCAGCCCGGCTCGCTCAAGAATCTCTCGGCCGCGGTCCGCGTCGCTGATCAGAAAGCGAACGAACGCACATTCCGCCGCGTCGTTGATCGACAGGGCCACAATTCGGATCCCAGTCCCCTCAAATCGCCGAACGACCTCGAGCAACTGCCCGACTCGGTTCTCGAGGAAGATGGTGAATTGACGAATCGCAGGAAATTCGCGACCGCGCATGGTTTCGAATTGCGTGTCTGCACCGGCACCAAAGCTCATGCTCGCAATCTCTTGTTAGCGTCAAAAAGGCAGAATCGCCGGAGTCTACCGGTCGGTTCAGCACACGGCAAACCGTCTGGTTGACCGATTTGATGCGGGATGCCGCAAGTATGCAAGCATTTTTCGGGTGCGAGTCGATTTCGCGCGACGATGCGAAATGATCGCTCGGCGACCGCAGTGGTGCGAGATCAGGTGGTGCAATCGCGTGAGGTCTGTCATGCGGCCGTAAACGGGCAAGGTGGCGCGCCGTTTGCCTTCTTTGGTGGTGTTTTCACCCATGTCCGCAGCAGTCGCGGGCACTCGACAACACCAATCAAAAGGTTCACCCCATGAAATTCCTTCATCGCCAACAACCACTCCTTCGTTCCTTGGTCGCGACCGCCGCCGTCTCTTTTCCGTTGGCTTGCACGCCGGTCGCGATGGGACAAACCGGCGACTTTGACCCGGAAGACCGCGGCAGCAAAGTTGAGGACGATGCCTGGTACGACATCTCGGAATGGTTTGACGGCAACGATTACAACCCGACGGACGAGGCTATCGGACGTTGGGACGACGAGATCTTTTCCTATGAAGACGCTCGAACAAGCAGCGACTCAGACAACGACCAGCTGATCATCCCCGCCGATACTTTCTATGGCGAGGACTACAACGAAAGCTATGTGTCCTACGAGGATCGCGATGAGGACGGAACGTACGAGCGATCGACGCGGTACATCGATAGTGACGGTGATTACCTAAATGACGCCTACGTCACCTACGACGATGAAGACGGCGATGGCGTGTACGAAAGCTACGACTATTCGGAGCTGGGCAGCACGTCAAAGAACGCGGTCCCACCGTCCAGGATCGCACAGTCGGTAAAAGACGGCTTGAGCGGCAAACGTCATGAAGTGAAGGGCACGGTTCGCGATATCAAAACCGTTCAACGAGGCAACGAGTACTCGTTGATGATGCAGGTGAAGTCGCAAGACGGAAAAGACGTCTGGATTGATCTCGGCGGACATGCAACCGGAGTCCAGCTATTCAAAGATGACCAGGCCACCTTCTATGGACCGATGGTAAAGAGGGGCGAGAAGGAAGTGCTAGTGGCGACCGCTGTCGATTTACCGAAGCACGGAATGTACAAGGTCGAACGCTCCGGCAGTCGGTACACCGGTCAAGTTCAGTCAACCAAGACTGCCAAGGTCCGTGGGAAAGAACACTTAGTCGTCAAGTTAAAGACCAAGGGCGACAAGATGATGACCGTCGACATGGGACTCTCATCGGAGGCCAAAAAGCCGAGTGAGGGCGACCAAGTCACCGTGACCGGGGTGCCGGTCAAAATCGGGGATCGAGTCATTCTGATCGCTGACAAGAAGCAAAGCTGATCTGGCTCGTACACCGTTCGCCGCGAAACAGACCTGTGTCTCTAAGTTGCTGAGTCTCTCTATAGGCCTGCTTTGCGGTGCCTTCCTTCGCTTAGGAGGAGGGGTTTTCAGTCCGCCCATGCGTTTTTGGCACGGGTTTTCGACCGATGACTCTTTCCTCCTTCGTATGGCTGGCCCCATATCGGAACAGGCAAACTTCTTGAAATCGATACAGTTTCGGGAGTGAAAGATGGCCGAAAACGTGTCATATTTGCATGCTAATGTGAAAATCGGTTGATTTAACGTGTCTTTTGAGCATGATTCCTGCTCGTTAATTGCTTTTCACCTTTTGGCCAATCTTGAGCTCTCACTTCGCTGAGTGGTTTGTGGCCAAGGAAAAATCAGAAGTTTTCTTGATCTGGCGTTGTCACGATCAATCACAAGTCTATGGAGTTTTGCCTGTGAATTTTTGTCGTTTCAAAGCGTGCGGCTTGGCTGCGTTGCTCGGTGTCGCCGCGATCAGTGGGTGCGGTGGTTCTTCCGAGCCGGAAGCCACCTCGACCGACGAGTTGACGCAGTTTCTGAATGAGAACCCAGAGCTGAAAGAGCCCAAGCCCGAGGTTTCTCCATCGGATCCGACCAAGCCCTAATTGTTTACCGGGCATGCTCGTCGTTGACCTGTCACGCCCCGCCTTTTCATCGGACATCTTTCTCCTTCAAGGTCTTTTCAATGAGTTTTCAAAGAAAGCACCGGGGCTTCACGTTGGTGGAGTTGCTGGTGGTGATCGCCATCATTGGCGTTCTGGTTGGTTTGCTTCTGCCCGCCGTGCAAGCGGCCCGGGAAGCCGCTCGCCGAATGAGTTGCAGCAACAATTTCAAGCAACTTGGTTTAGCAATCCACAACTATCACTCGGCGTACAACGCGATGCCGAAGCACGGATCGGGCACGTACACACAGTATCCACCAGACACAGGGATCAACCCACCCGGCGGTAACCGGTCCGACTTGTCTGCTTTGGTTGGCATGTTGCCATTCATCGAGCAACAAGGTTTATGGGAAGTAATCAGCAATCCGACCGACACCGGTTTTCAAGCAATGGGGCCATGGCCCAACCGTCAGTTGGCCGACCACGCCGCGATTCCTTACGACCCCTGGTTGACGAACCTTCCGAGCTTCCGTTGCCCCAGTGATCCTGGCGTTGGCTTGCCCGCTCACGGGCGTACGAACTATGCCGTGTGCTTGGGCGACTCGGGAACGCTGTGTGATGTCGGCGACACCGCTGACAATGGTACCAGTCGTGGTCTACGGATTTATCAGCAGAGTGCCTGCCGTGGTGCTTTCATTCCACGAACGCAGACGAAGTTCCGAGACATCCTCGATGGTTTGTCCAATACCCTCGCTATGGGCGAAATCATCACTGACTTGGGCGACTACGACACGCGTTCGCATGCTGTCGACAGTCCGGTTGAGGTCTGGCGAGAAGGAAACGCGTTGTCGTGCCGTCAATTCATCGATGTGGAGCGTCCTCAGTTCTGGCGGAACGATGGCTCGACACCCTTCACCGGAGATGCGGAGCAGCGTCGCGGATTCAAATGGGCCCTCGCCCGTCCGCTGTACACCGGTTTCGTCACAGTGTTGGCGCCCAATGATGAGCTTTGTTTCCAGGGCAACCAAGAACGCGAAGGTGATGTGACGCCTAGTAGTCGCCACCAAGGTGGAGTCCACGTCCTGATGTGCGATGGAGCGGTGAAGTTCATCACCGATTCGATCGAAGCTGGAAACAGCAACAGCGCTCAAGTTCGCGAAGGTGGCGGATTTTTGACGCCTGGTTCGAAGTCACCGTTCGGTGTCTGGGGAGCCTTGGGCACTCGCGCCGCACGCGAAATCATCGATACCGAATTTTGATCGATTGACCTTCGGACGACGCTCGTCGCCCGAGGTCATTGTGAATCAAGTTCAACGGTTTTCGCGGTGAAAAGCAATCACCGCGGTATCGGCATTCAGATTGGGATCGTTGTCGGGTTCAATGCGTTGACCCTGATCAACATCCCAAAAGACTTCTTCATCGATCACGACGTTCAGTTGGCCCAAGAGGTCGCGAACGTCGGCGATCGTGGGGAAGCGTCGGTTAGGCGTGTTGTGCCAATCGAAGTCGAACTCGCCGGGGGCTTTCGGCGATCGCCCATGTGTCACGTAGTGATCTCTGAGTTGGCGATACGCAAAGTTGGGAAAGCTGATGATGGCATGTCGGCCAACTCGCAGCATCTCGTTGAGTAGTTCCACCACGTTCTCAACCGCTTGCAACGTCGCGTTGAGGATCACGTAGTCGAACTGGTCATCGATGAATGCGGGCAGTCCGTGGTTGAGGTCGTAGTCAATCACATCGATGCCTCGCATTGCCGTTGCCAGCAGGTTCTCCTGTGCCACCTCGACGCCCATCAATCGATGTTCCGTTGTTGGCGGTCCTGGCGTGCGATGTCGATCACGAATCGCGGCGAGCAGTTGTCCGTTGCCACACCCGAGGTCCAGCACGCTGGATCCGGCTGGAATGATCTCCAGGATTGATTCTTCGTCCACGTTCAACGTGATGTCGGATGGAACCGCGGGATGCGTTTCGGTGTCTCTCAGTCGTTCGCGGATCAGCGGTCCATAAGTCGCAATGTCTTTCGCGATCAGGAATGCATCGTGGCCGGCATTGGTGGTGATTTCGGCATAAGTGACACGTTTGTCCAAAGCGGTCAGAGCGTTGACGATTTCTCTGGATTGAGCAGGTGGGAACAACCAATCGCTGCTGAAACTGATAAGCAGGAAATCGCAAGTTGCTTCGTCAAACGTTTCCATCAGCTTCAGTCGCGTGCCGCCCAGGTCGAATAGATCCATCGCCATCGACAGAGTCACGTAGCTATTCGCATCGAAGCGTGTCGTGAACTTTTGGCCTTGGTGTGCCAAGTAGGAGCCGATGCTGAATCGTTGCTCGAACTGTGATGCGATCTGCCGTGGGTCGTGGCGATCGGGGTCGAATTTGGCCTCCATCGCTTCGACGGAAAGATAAGTGATGTGACCCAGCATCCGTGCGATTGCCAATCCCGTGTCCGGGCGTTGGTCTTTGTCGTAGTACTGGCCGCCGGCGTAGTGCGGGTCGGTTTGGATCGCATTGCGAGCGATGACATCGAAACCGAGTGCTTGGCTGTTCAGTCGAGGAGAGGTAGCGATGGCGACGCAGGTTTTCGCCGCGTCGGGATAGCGATTGATCCACTGCAAGACTTGGTGACCGCCCAGCGAACCGCCGACCACGGCCCGCCACTGCCGGATTCCCAGGTGGTCAGCCAGGAGTTTTTGGGCTTCGACGATGTCGCCGATGGTGATCCGAGGGAAGTTGGCGCCGTAGGGTTTGCCATCGGGCGAGGTTGGGTCCGCGTCACCTGGGCCGGTGCTGCCGCGACAACCGCCCAGGACATTGGGACAGACCACGAACAACCGATCCGTGTCGATGGGAAGTCCGGGGCCGATCAAGCCGTCCCACCAACCTGGTTGGTCGTCTTCGTCGTGGCGAGCCGCATGTGAGTCGCCTGAAACGGCGTGGCAGACCAACACGGCGTTGGATCCGTCGTCGTTGAGTGTGCCCCACGTTTCGTAGCAGCATCGAATTTCGGGCAGTTCGCCGCCGCGTTCGAGCGGCAGCGACTGGTCAAACGTCACGTACTTGGCGTACGCCAATGGCGCATCAGTCCGCACATCATCGGTGCTGGACAGATCCTCGTTGGAAGGCTCACCCATAGAAGCTTGGCTCTCGAACATCGTTACCCGAGTGGATCTCCCGGATGTCATTTCGCGGGAGGATCAATTGTTCGGAAGCAACGTTTCGATTGCTTTGACGGTCACGCGGTCGCAACAGCAAGAGCCTGTTTCAAGTCATCGAGGATATCGTCGATGTCTTCGATTCCAACCGAAACGCGAATGTACTCTGGGCTGACGCCCGCTCGGCGTTGTTCGTCTTCGGCAAGCTGTTGGTGTGTGGTGCTGGCGGGATGAATGACCAATGTTTTGGCATCGCCAATGTTGGCTAAGTGAGAGCACAGTTGGCAGGCGTTGATAAATTTCTTGCCCGCTTCCATGCCACCTTTGATGCCAAAGCCAAGGATCGCGCCTTTGCCGTTGGTCAGGTACTGCTCAGCCAATTTGTTGTGCGAGTGCGTTTTCAATCCGGGGTAATTGACCCACTCAACTGCGTCGTGAGCTTCCAGGAACTCAGCAACCTTCATCGCATTTTCGCAGTGGCGAGGCATGCGAAGGTGAAGAGTCTCGATGCCTTGCAGGAACAGGAACGCCGCGAAGGGGCTCATGGCCGCGCCGGTGTCACGCAACCAGTGGGTGCGGATGTGAACGTTGTAGGCGATGTTGCCCATGCCACGCAGGTGCTCTTCGAAAACGGCACCGTGGTAAGAAGGGCTGGGGCCGCAGAACTCAGGCCACTTTTCAGGTTGGTCGGCCCATTTGAAATTTCCGCTATCGACGATGCAGCCACCGATGTGAGTGCCGTGTCCGCCTAAGAACTTCGTCGTGCTGTAGATCACAATGTCGATGCCGTGATCGATCGGACGCAGCAAGTAAGGCGTCATCACGGTGTTGTCGCACAACACTGGGATCGCCCCGTGTGGTGCCGAGTGAGCTGCGTCGGCGATTGCCTTGAAGTCAGGGACATCGTTTCTTGGGTTGCCGATGCTCTCCATGTAGACCAGTCGAGTGTTTTCATCGACCAAGCCGTGGATTTGCTCGGGGTGATCCGGATCGAAGAAGCGAACTTCGATACCAAGGTTCTTCAACGTTTGTGTGAACAGGGTCCATGTTCCGCCATACAGCGAGGTGCTGCTGACAATGTTTTGACCGCTGTGTGCGATCGCCAAAACCGCTGCCGTGATGGCCGCCTGACCGGAGGCGAAGCACAATCCCGTTACACCGCCGTCCAGTGCCGCGATGCGTTTTTCCAGCACATCGACCGTTGGGTTCATCAACCGGCTGTAGATGTTGCCAAATTCAGCTAGTCCAAACAGGGCCGCCGCGTGTTCCGTGCTATCGAACTGGTAGCTGGTGGTGGCGTAGATCGGCACCGCGCGGCTTTTGGTCGTTGGGTCAGCGACTTGTCCGGCATGGAGAGCACGGGTGGCCAGACGATGATTTTGGGTCGGATCGGCGGACATGCAAAAACTCGATCAGGGATGTTTGAAAGTAGGAAATTTCTGCGTTGGGAACGCAGCAGGCTAACAAATCGGTCAGCGATTGTCGCCAGCCAGCTTGATCAGGCGTTCGGCACCGCGACGCAGCGTGTCATCGCTGGCGGCGAAGCTGACGCGGAAGTGAGAATCGCGGCTGCTGAAAATCTTGCCGGGAATGATCAGCAGGCCGTCCGCGATCGCTCTTTCGACAAACGCCGTCCCCCCTTCGGTGCCGGGGGCTTTCGGGAACAGATAAAACGCACCGCCGGGGCTGGTCAGTTCGAAGTGCGGCGAAAGTTGTTCCACCATGAAGTCGCGTTTGCGACGGTAGTCGTCAATGTGGCCGTCCAGCGAAATTTCCATCGCACGGAGAGCTCCCCACTGAGCGGGCTGGGGCGAGCAGACGAACGAATACTGTTGGATCTTGAGCATCGTCGCAATGATCTCGGGCGGTCCGTGGACGTAGCCCACTCGCCATCCGGTCATCGCGTGCGATTTGCTGAAACCGTCGATCACGATTGTGTCGGGATTGGTGGCCGCGGGAGATGCGAAGTCGCCGTCGTAGAAGAATCGGCTGTAGATCTCGTCCGAAAGCAGCGCGATGTTGTGCTTGGCCGCCAAATCGCCGACATCTCGAAGATCTTGCTCCGACGCGGTCACGCCGGTTGGATTGGCGGGACTGTTGACCAGGATCATCTTGGTTTTGGGTGTGATCGCGGCTTCGATCTTGGCTGGATCCAACCGGAAATCCGGGTACGAATCGACCGTCACGGGGATACCACCGCACAAGCTCACGAGAGCCGGGTACATGACGAAATAGGGATCCAGGAAGATGACCTCGTCACCCGGATTGATCATCGAAAGCAGCGAAAGGACCAAACCGCCCGAGGTGCCGCTGCTGACAAACACGTCGCGATTTTGGCCGGGATACTTGGCGTTGATTTCCGCCAGCAGTTTCTCACGCAGCGGCGCGATACCCTGGGTTGGCGAGTATGCGTTTTTGCCCGATCGAATTGCATCGACGGTCGCGTCCTGAATTTCCTCGGGGACATCAAAGTCCGGTTGCCCGATGGACAAGTTGATCGGGTCTTTCAGTTTCGCAGCGAGATCGAAGACTTTTCGAATTCCGCTGCTATCAAAGGAGGCCGTTCGATCCGCGATCCAGGGATGCATGTTGACTCGTTGCCTGTTGGATGAAGGTTGAAAGCGATGGTTGCTTGCGGAAGAAACCTCAGGCAAATCATGCTCGTTTCGCGGATCAGGATATCATTCGCTTCGGCTTGCGGTAGTCCGTGTTTGGGGCGAGGGCTCGATCGATTGACACCCCTGCCCTGTGTCGCTCAAGATCCGAGGGCTCGCTCAGAATCGGTGGGCCACCCAAGATTGGATGCCCGGCCAAGTTCGGATGCCCGACTAGGTTCGGATGTCTAGTGGTGAGTTTGTTGACGGCGGAAAGGGAGAGATTGATTTGCGAAGGGGAACTGGCGTGCGAAGGATGACCGTGACGGAATGAGCGAAATTCGATTGATCGAACCGGTGGTCCGTTTCTGCGCCGTGATTTCGCGGCATCAGGAGGCTCGTCAGTGGGCGAAGCAGCGACTGGCAGAACGCTGGGGCGAGCTGGGCGAAAAAGGTGAGCCCAGTCCGTTCGAAGCCGGCGGGTTTTACCAACCTGAAATGGGCGATGGGCTGACAAAAGAACTGATCGGAATCGCTGAATTCGCGGATCCGGCCGGATTGGCGGACTGGAAAAACGTCACCAACGAATGGGAATCCGAATACGCATCGCTGTCGGATCATCCCGAGCCGCGGCCGTTGAATTTGGATCCGGGGTACGTCAGCCAAGCAAAATTGGTGTTGGCGACGATCAAGGACCGCGACCACCGAATCTATTTGCGTGATGGGATCTTTGCGGAAGTCACCCTGAACTATGTTGGTGGGCGTTGGATTCATCACCGATGGAGCTACCCTGATTACCGCACCGAAACGGTTGCGAGCTTTGCAGCAAACTGCCGGAGCAGACTGCGTCAGCATTTAAAAGCGACCGGCGGTTTTCGCGTTGGGGTAAAGAAAACCCCCGGGGTGAAGCCCAGTCCGAAGGTTTGATTCGCCGTTTCATGGCTCGCTTCATGGCTCGTTCGATCAAGTTGATCACGCCGGCCAACAAATCCACTGAATCCGAGCCTCGGCGGCAAACCAAATGGGTTGGTCTCACGTAGCAGCCTGACCGAAGGTTCATTTCGTACTTTTCTCGACACGAGTCGCCAAGCATGATTGCTGGGTCCGCTATTTCACTGTTCTCTGATTTTGCTGGTGCTGAATCGGGTTTGCTCCCTCTGGCCCAGGTCGGCAAGTGGTTGCCCGTATTCGTCACTCCCATTTGGGTGCTGTCGATGGGGTTGCTGCTGGGGGCTTTGGTGACCGCTGTGATCCACGGCATCTTGAGTGCCCTGTCCTTCATTCCCGGTCTCGGGAATTTGGCAGACGATCCAAAACGCGGCGTGACATTGTCGCTGATTGCCGGTGCGATCTTCTCCGCGTTGCTGTGCTATTTCTATGTTCCGCAAGGCGGCGAGAATGGCCAATTGCTTTTCTTGCCCTTGGTGACGTTGGGAATGATTTTGGGCTTTGGGCTGATCTACGGAATGTGGCATCGGACTCGATCGGAGTGGATGTCGATTCTGGGCGAAGGTGTCATCCCGTACATCTTGGGCACTTTGGGTCTTTTTGCCGTGATCGGTTTGGGATCGACGCCGTTTGTTGAAAACCCGATGGCGATTCTCGAGAGCGTCCCCGCGGTCAATTTGGTCGGTGACGGTACGGTCGTGGAAGTCGCGACAATCGAACCTTCGGCTGACCCAGACATCCCCGAGTTCCTGCCAGCCGGAATCACTTACAACTTCCGCAACGTTGCCGAACTGCGAATTGAGAGTGACAAGAAAGTCTTCCTGGCTGACTCGGACAAAGCGGAAGCCTTCAGCCGTGCTCCCATCGAATTGAACCCGGGCAGCACCGAAGCGGTTACCTACAAATATCAAGACCGTGAGCAGCCACCAATTCCAGGTGACCCGGCCAAGCTTCACATCTACAACCAAGAGATTGACCCGGCTGAAGTGACTTTCACGTTTAAAAACCTGCCGCAAATTCCGCAGGCTTCGTCGATTGTCTTCTCCGCCGTCGCCCTGTTCCTGACGCTGACGGGCTTTATGGCAATGCGACAAGCGGCCCCGCGAGTCTGGGCATTGGCTTTGTCGACCGCGAAAAACGAAATGGCTCAGCCGCTTTATCTGTTGCTGTTGGCCATTGGCATTTTTGCCGTGCTTCTCTTTGGGATCTTCCCGTTCAACACACTCGGTGATGACATCCGTCTGCTGAAGGACAGCGGCGTGACGATGATCATGGTTCTGGGCATGTTGCTCGCCGTTTGGAGTGCGGGAACATCGGTTAGCGATGAAATTGATGGCCGAACCGCTTTGACCGTGCTCAGCAAACCAGTTAGTCGACGTTCGTTCATCTTGGGCAAGTACACCGGAATCATGTTGGCAGTGTTGGTGCTGTTCGTGATCTTGGCGGCGGTCCTGCTGGTGGTGATGTCCTACAAGCCAATTTACGACGCTCGCGAAACCAGCCAGCAACAACCACCATGGCAAGTCGGTCACGAAGAGATCATCACGACGCTTCCGATCTTGGGTTTGTACTTCATGGAAACAATGGCGATCGGCGGAATCGCGGTGGCTTTGGCGACTCGTTTGCCGCTGTTGGCGAACTTCATCACCTGTTTCGCGATCTATGTTGTCGGCAACCTGCTCAGTCCGCTGGTCGCTTCTGCGAGGGAAAACACCGAGCTGGTCGGATTTGTTGGTAAATTGATAGCGGTCGTGGTCCCCAACCTGAACTCATTCAACGTCCAGGCGGCGGTGGATGCGGGAAATGCCATCCCGCTGATCTACTTGGCCGCCGCGTTCAACTATCTTGTGGTCTTTGTCATTGCCATTTGGATGGTTGCGATGTTGTTGTTCGAAGATCGCGATTTGGCTTGATCGCCATATCTGTTGCATTGGAAACTCGTTTGAGGATAACGGTGACCGGTCGTGACGGATCGTCGATCGCAACGAATGCGGTCGTGATGACAAACGAACGGTGGCTAGATATCCAACGAGGCTCGCAACGGTGAATCGCTTTTCCAGTCTGAAACAACCACGTCGCGAACCCGAGGCAGCGGGCGCGCCCCTGCATTTGGTTTGGGCCGCCATCGCGGGTTTGATCATTCCAGTTCTGGTGCTGGTCTTTGGCATCATCGCGGCATTGGTCGATGAAGGCGATGGGCTGACACAGTCGCCTGTTCGCCTGGGAACACACCTGTCGATCCCCGTGCCGGAGTTCTTTCTGGCGCAAAGCAAAGTCTCTCAGCTGTTTGGTTTGGTTGGATTGTCATTGGCAATCGCGGCTGTCTTTTGTTTGGCCGTTTGGTTGCATCGACGATCCGCCGATGCTCGTTCGCGGCGAGTGATCAAGATGTTGCATTCACGAACGCTAAAGCAAAGTTTGCGTCGCGCAGAAGTCGAAGGTGCCGCTGCTCAGCGTGAACGAGCCCGTGTCATCATTGGTCGCCACTTGCCCGAAGTCGGACGTGGTCTCTCACTGTGGTATCGATCCATCCCGCGAAGCGTGCTGATGTTGATCGGGTGTGTGACGCTCGCACTGCTCGTGAACGTTTGGCTGGCGATTCTCGCGGTCATCAGTGGCGTGGCGTTGTGGCGTTTGTACGCCAAGCTTCGCAATCCGGATTGGCTGGAGTTGTCGCGATTCGAGATCCCACAAATTCGTGATCGCTTGATCGGTTTGATTGGCGACGCACCCATGATGGCTCGACTGCAGGCCGGTGGTTTGGCTGACCAAGCCTACGAGGCGGAGTTGGACGCATTGGATCGCCGGATCGCTGGCGATGACGCGCGTCGAGGTCGACTGTGGCCGGTCATGATGATGGCCGGCGGCGTTGCCATCGCTGTGATGTTGTTGGGTCTCGGCCTGAACACGCTGCAAGGCGAACAAGGATTGAGTCTTCCCTCCGCATTGGTGCTTGGTCTTTCGTTGACCGGTGCTGCCTTGGCGGCTGCTCGATTGAGCGAACTGAACCGTCAACTTCGCCGCAGCAGCAAAGCTTGTGAATCGGTGTATCTGTACCTGCAACCCAACAGCGAAGTGTCGCCGAGCGAGCAACGTGTTGGACTGGGTGGTCTTCGCGATTGCGTGACGATGGAAGACGTGTCGCTGCAAGATTCCTCGGGCAAGGCGATCCTGCGTGACCTGAGTTTGTCGCTGCAGCCCAAGTCGCTGGTGGCTTTCTTAGGAACCGAAGATGTTTCGACGCGAGCTCTGCTGGAATTGTTGATGGGGTTTGGTCGCCCGCATCGCGGCAAGGTGCAGATCGACGGGATCTCATTGCTCGACGTTCACCCGCAAGCTCTCGCTAAAAACGTGATGTGGATCGGTCCCGACGGGCCTCTCTGGGAAGGTACTCTGCGAGAGAATTTGATGGCGGGAGTCGACCGCAGTGTCGACAATCGCGACATGGTCGAAACGCTCGAGCAACTCGGGATCTACGAGCGAATCACGCGCTTGCCTGACGGCCTGGAGACGATCATCGAACCGGGGTCCAATTTGGGAGCGACCGAAGATTCGGATTCGCTCGGGACCGATGTTCGTTACGCAGTCGGGATCGCGCGGGCGATGTTGCATCGGCCGCCGATCGTGCTCGCGAAAGAGCCCCCTGCCCCGACCGAGCATGTCAATGAAGACCCTTGTTTGAACGCACTGCGAGAGTTGGCGGATGCGGGATCGTTGGTGGTCATGTTGCCTCACCGGCTGAAGACGTTACGTTCATGTGATCGGGTGATGTTGCTCAATGGTCCCAATTTGGTCGGCGAAGGACGTCACACCGAGTTGCTGAATTCCAGTGATCTGTATCGCCACTTGAACTACTTGTTGTTCAATCCCTACCGACACCGAAGCCCATCCTGAGAGAGGCGTGTGACGCAAACCAACGCGGACGACGAACAAACCCCGGACGATGTCTTTCGGACTGCTGTCGCGGTCGAAGCCGGCTTGGGTGCCCTGGCGTTGATTCTCGGATACCTGCTCGGTCCCAGTGCCCGTGAATTGGTTCCGCCGCTAAACGAAGTCGCTTCGTCCGCGGTCATTGGCGGTATCGGGCTGGGCATTGTTGCGACCATTCCATTGGTGTTGTTCGTTGCCGTGTTGCGGCGAATCAAACACCCGGCAATCGAAGAACTCGACAAGCTCAGCGATCACCCCATGATCGGCTTGATGCTGCGACTGAACGCCTGGGAATTGTTCGCGATCAGTTTGTGCGCCGGCGTCGGCGAGGAACTCTTGTTTCGCGGTTGGTTGTTGCCTTGGTTGGCCGGAGACGCCGCGTCGCTTGCTCCTGATTTGGAAGCCCCATCGCGATGGTGGGCTTATGGCGGATGGCTGGGCAGTTTGCCAAACTCAGTCACCGAATTCGCTTGGCCGGAAGAAGGTTTGCTGGCTTGGTGGTCTCGCGTCGGAGGATGGGAATTAACTGCAGCCTGGCTGGTCTCCTCATTCGCGTTTGGAATGTTCCATCCAATCACCAAACTGTACATCGTCGTCACCGCGTTGATGGGTTTGTACTTTGGTGCCTTGCTGATTGTGACCGGCAATCTGCTGATTCCGATCACTGCTCATGCTCTTTATGACGCGGTTCAGCTTTGGGGTGCTGGGCGAGCGGCGGAAGACATGGATGAAGATGACACGGATGAGGATGAAAAGTCCGACCAAAGCTGATCGACTCGATCAGCGCTTGTTGCGACGGTGATAAAGTTGGCTGGCATCCCGGCGGCCAACCGTCCGTGAGTTGCTGAGCGTCCCAATGCGTCGGCACCGTTGGCGGTCGCCATGCGAAGCACGTCGGTCGGATTCAGGTCAGGCCGATGCTTGAGCAAGTGCTGGACCTCGCCCCAAAGATCCAGATCAGGATTGCTGGCGCGTGAATCAGTCCCGATGGCTACGTTGATTCCTGCGGCTAGCAATTCTGCGACGGGATGATTGGAATGCTGAAAGAAATGATGCGTTCTTGGGCAGTACACGATGCTGCAGTTCGGGTGCGATTTGACTTGCTCGATTTCGGTCTCACTCAAATCATTTCCGTGCACGATCAACGCACGAGGTGATTTGGCAAGCAGCTGAATCAGGTGTGAGACTGGATTCGCTTTTGTCCAGGGAAAGAACGCCTCGATAGGCAATCCTAGAGTTCGCAATGATTCGGCAAATGGGCCGGATCCGTTTGTCAGTAGTTCACGTTCGGCAGGTGATTCCGCAACGTGCATGGCGAGTGTCGTCTTGCGTTGCTTTGCAACTTGCACGCAGCGCTCGATCAACGGCAAAGGTGTCGAGTAGGGAGCGTGCGGGCTGATCGCGGCGACGTCACATCGCGAATCAGGCGAAGTGTTGTTGGCAAGATGTCGTTCAGCCTGTGACATCCGTTCGTCGCCTCGTTCCTGGCTGAGTCCGAGGACTTCCGCGAATGCGATCGTATTTGGTGCGATCGATTCCATCGGCGTGGTCTCGATGTCCGCGATCAGCTGTGTGCCTGACGCAGTTGCTTCCGCGTGCCCTTTGAGAACGTTTTGTTGTCGCGTTTGGTGATCGACCATCCCTCGAGTCGTGATGACTTCGCGAATCCAGTCGGCCAATTCCATGCCGGTGTGTCCGACGGGTTTTGGGAGGTCGCTGAATTCCAGGTGCGTATGAGTGTTGACCAAACCCGGCAAAATTGCGACGTCTCCCAAGTCGATCAATTCACCTTCGTTCTTCGAATCTTGGAATGAACTGATCGAAGCGATCCGGCCCGATTGAACAATCATCATTCCGTTGGGAATCGGATCACCGTCGATGGGCATCACCCAACGCGCGCGATAAGTTTGTTTTGATGAATGATGCAAAGCGAAATCAGTTCCGTGAGGATGACGAGGAAGATCGGCTGATCGATTGGGGATCGACGCAGTCGTTGCAGTCGCAATTTTTTGACCGTCGTCCCGCTGTCGTCGCTCGCCAGCTTTTGGGTTGCGGTTTCGCTCGACGAATCGAAGGGGTTTGGGTCGGAGGTTGGATTGTGGAAACCGAAGCCTACCTGTCCAGTCGCGATGCTGCGAGTCACAGTGCGCGGGGTGAGAAACCGGGAAACGCTTCGATGTTTGGGCGGCCAAGTACATTGTACGTCTATCCGATTCATGCCAAGCACTGTGTGAATCTGGTGACCGAATCGGTCGGCTGTGGTTCGGCAGTTTTGATCCGGGCTCTTCAGCCGGTTTGGGGCATCGACCGCATGTTTCAGCATCGAGGTCTGCACCGATCGGAAACGACCGACGGAAGAGCATTGACGACGGGCCCCGGCCGTTTGTGCCAATCTCTCGCGATTGATCGGACGTGCGACGGAGTGGATCCGATTCGCGATCCGAACTGGTGTGTTTTCTCTGGTCCCAAGCTTCCGAGCAGTCGTGTCACCACCACGCCTCGAATCGGAATATCGCAGGCCGCTGAATTGCCATTGCGGTTTTTCGTTGACGGGAATCGCTACGTCAGCGGTTTGGTCCGTCACCATCGTCGACCTCGACGGGATTCGCTCTGACGAGAATTCGTTACACTGCCAACGGCCAAGCGGGAGCGAATTTGACAGCCCCGGTTGGTTTGAACTTCCAGCTAGTCCACGACCTCGATTGCAGAATGTCCTCCAACGCCACCACCGAAGAACACGTCCTTGTCATTCCCGCGACCTTGATCGAATCGATTGGGCATTTGGAAGGGTTTGACCGCAACGTGGACCGATTCCTGCAGCCTATTCTTGCCAGCGACGAATTGTCTTATCGCCCACGCGGTGCAATGGAGCTCGATCCGAGTTTCAAACAATTGATCCCCTACGTGGTGATGCAGTGGACGGATCCGGCTGACGGCGCGGTCAAATGGTTTCAATACACTCGCGGTGGTGGTTCGGGTGAAAAACGTCTGCACGCCAAACGCAGCATCGGTGTCGGTGGTCACATCAGCCAAGAAGATGCGGGTGGCGAAGAAGACCCATACACCATCGGCATGCGTCGCGAGCTAGAAGAAGAAGTGACGATTGGAGCACCCTACGTCGATCAACGAGAAGGTTTGCTTTATGACCCGAGCAACGAAGTTGGTCGGGTGCACTTGGGAGTCGTCCATCGCTTCATCTTGGAGCAACCACTCGTCACCAGCAACGAGGCCGAACTCGCCGAAGGTCAGTTCGTTTCCGTAAAACAACTCCGCCAAGAACGCGAGCACCTGGAAACCTGGAGCCAACTTACACTGGACGCACTGTTTCCTGAGTCGGTCTAGAGCGAGAGTTCTGAATACAAAGAAACTGCCGCCATGAGTGACTCATGGCGGCAGTTCGTAATAGTTGGCAATGGATTCGGGTGGGAGTGACTAGAACTCTCCGTCGATCACTTCTTTTGCAGCACGTGACCCGAGTGATCCCCACAGTCCGTATGGGCTGGGGCTGCCTGGCGGGGGCGACCCGGCTCGGTTTGATACCTGCGGTGCATTTTTATTACCAGCTTCAATCGAGTCGGTAACGAACCTGACTGCGCCGTCTCCCATCAACACATGGACTCCGCCCTGGTGTTGGCTCGAAGGGGGCGATACCACATCGCGATGGTCTCGACCGTCGGAGCATAGTTCGCGGTTGGGCGATAACACCGTGGTCATCTGGGAATAGGGTGGCATGTAGTCGTGCCAGCGAAAACCACGTCCCCAAACAGCTTGCTTGGTCAAGCCGGATGGTGACCAAAACTGAGGGCGTTCAGGATCGATGTAGGGCTCGGCATAAGATGGATCCAGTCGACACTGGTTCTTTTCGTTTGGCGCCGCATGTCCACCGGTATTGGTCGGAACCGTCGTGCGTTTGTCGTTGTTGCCCAAGTCCGTCGTGATCTCGCCGCACATAATCGTGTTGGAAAGTCCGTCGAGCGTATCGCGAAATTGAACTTCTCGACCGTTGACGAACATGCCGCGCTGGGCTGAATTAGAAGCCGCCGCGTGCGCGGTGTCGGTTCGATAGGGCAATGTAGCGCCCGACGCAACTTCGTCCACGTCCAAATAAGAGTCTCGAGAGTAAACCGCTGAGTCTCCCATGCAGGCCGCGTAGTTTGTTCGCCCAAGCGATGGTAAGCCACGGCCTGGATCACTAGGGCAGCGGAATGACGGAATTTCAGTGGCCCACGGCGGATACTGAACGCGGTCGGGGTGAGGACCCATGGGCTGCCATGGT
This sequence comes from Rhodopirellula baltica SH 1, assembly GCF_000196115.1. Classification (NCBI taxonomy): domain Bacteria; kingdom Pseudomonadati; phylum Planctomycetota; class Planctomycetia; order Pirellulales; family Pirellulaceae; genus Rhodopirellula; species Rhodopirellula baltica. The sequence continues at coordinate 4,384,885 of NC_005027.1, read as the reverse complement.
GGGCTCTTGGTCGATCCATCCGAATTCACGCTGAGTGGATTGGATATTTGTTCCCAAAGGCCTTGCTGTTCAAGGAACGGCAAAGTGCCAACCAGAAATGACAAACGCTTGTTAGACGAAATTTCGCGACCCGGATTTGTGTCCCAAGGGTCTCGCCCACCCACGGCATAGGTTCCCGATGCATGGACTGGAAGATTGTTGTAAGCCGAATGGTAGTTGTGGATCGCCAAGCCAATTTGCTTGAAATTGTTGCTGCAGCTCATGCGTCTGGCTGCCTCGCGTGCGGCTTGTACGGCGGGGAGCAACAGGCCCACCAATACGCCGATGATCGCGACCACGACAAGGAGTTCCACCAACGTGAACCCTCGTCTCCGTTTTCTGTTCCTTTGCATTTGATGCCTCAATGAATCGAGTTTCCAGAAATCTTGAGCGACAGAGCAGCCTAGGAATGGCTGCCTGCGCTGCAGAACTCGCATTCCAGGTGGTTTAGTTCGCCCTATGTGGGTGTTCCTGGCTAAGTCGATGGACTTTGTGGTTCTTTTCCGCTTGTTGCTTCGGTAACCGAGTCGGATTGGCTGGATACAAAAAAAGCGGCCCGCTTTTGCTGGCCGCTCACTTCTGTCTAGCGCATGAATCCAAAGGTGCCGGCGAACGTGTTTTCGCACGCCGAATGCAAAGCGGCGCTACTTCGTGCCTTCGTATCCTTCTGACATTGCGTCTGCTTCTGCGAGTGCAGCTTCGTATTCGGCCAACTTTTCCGCGTCCGAGTTGTCGACGATGTTGCTATTGCTTCCAGAGTCGCATCCGAGTGGTGCGACGAGCAAGCAGAGCATTCCGAAGGTCAGCATCCAGGTTTTCATCAATCCATCCAATAGTGAGAACTAAATCAATTCAAAACGAACAACTGCACTCCCTTCGATAGCGGAAGGAATGCAGTTGCAAAATCAGTTGTTGTCTAAAGAGGAGAAATTAGAATTCGCCGTCGATCACTTCTTTCGCGGATCGCGATCCGAGGGCTCCCCAAAGACCGTATGGGCTTTTGCTGCCAGCAGCAGGCGAGCCTGCTCGATCCGACACCTGAGGTGCATTCTTGTTGCCTGCTTCGATCGAGTCGGTGATGAATTTGACAGCACCGTCTCCCATCAGAACGTGAACACCGCCTTGGTGGCGACTCGAAGGTGGCGAAACCACATCTCGGTGGTCGGTTCCTTCTGAGCAGAGTTGCGCGTTTGGAGCCAAGATCGTGGTCATTTGGCTGTATGGAGGCATGTAGTCATGCCAACGATAACCACGTCCCCACACCACCTGTTTCGTTACCGTACTGGTCCAAAATTGTGGGCGCTCTGGGTCGAGGTAAGGTTCAGCATAAGACGGATCCAGTCGACATTGGTTCTTTTCATTGGGTGCAGCATGGGCGCCCACGTTGGTGGCAACTGTGGTTCGTTTGTCATTGTCACCGAGGTCGGTAGCAATCTCCCCACACATGATTGTGTTGGACAAGCCATCCAATGTGTCGCGAAACTTCATGTGGCGTCCCGTAACAAACATCCCACGGTGTGATGCGCTCGAAGCAGCGGCGTGGGCAGTGTCTGAGATATAGGGGAGTTTGCCGCCTTCGGCCACTTCGTCGACGTCGAGGTACGAATCACGAGAGTAGACAGCTGAGTCACCGTGGCAAGCCGCGTAGTTCGTCCGGCCAAGCGATGGCAAACCAGAGCCAGGATCGCTCGGGCATCGCAGAGTTGGAAGTTCAGTCGCCCATGGTGGGTATTGCACTCGATCGGGGTGAGGTCCCATGGCCTGCCAAGATGGACTTCGAACGGTGCCGTCCGAGTTGATGCTCAAGGGGTTCGAGATTTGTTCCCACAGGCCTTGTTGTTCTAGGAATGGCAACATGCCTACCAGATACGACAGGCGATAGTTTGAGGAAATGTCTCCGTTTGGGTTGCCGTCCCATGGATCACGTCCCCCAACGGCATACGTTCCTGAGCCTTGGACTGGCAGGTTGTTGTAGGCCGAGTGGTAGTTGTGGGCAGCTAATCCAAGCTGCTTGAAATTGTTGCTGCAACTCATACGGCGGGCTGCTTCGCGGGCGGCCTGGACCGCAGGAAGCAATAGTCCGACGAGCACCCCGATGATTGCGATGACAACAAGCAATTCCACCAAGGTGAAACCGCGAGGCCGCGAGAAACGTTTGTGCATCAGTACCTCAATTGAGTCTTAGATGGGCTAGTTCGCCCGTAGCAACCAAACTCGAAATGAAATCTGGACGGGCTTCAATTTGAGCATGTTAATATGGGGTTCAAAGTCTTTCATCTCCGATTGCGAAGAATCCAAAGCCTTTTTTCCCGAATAGTGGGTCGGGAATCCCCGAAGATGCTGCAAGTCAATTGATTAACACGTGCTCAAAATGAAAGTACCGCGCTAAGTAGAATTACTCCGGCATTTTGTCTCGGATGGGGGGATGCCGACAAAGGCAATGTGCGGTGGTTGCTTCAGCGGGTGCTGCTGGCAGGTGAGGGAAGAGGAAACCGCATTCGCGGAAACCCGAATGAGATTTTAGTTTTCCTCCTATTGCAAAATCGATGATTCAATTACTCTCCTGGGCCACAGAAGTCGGCGGCGTGCAAATTGACGTCGCGAATCGACTTTTCTGCGACAGGTCTTCAGTGTGATCCGCTCGGTTTCGACCCGAGTGGCTACCCAGTCCGTTGAGCGTCTTGATTGATCGCTTGAGACGGATTCTTTCTGGTGAATGAGAAGCGGCGTCGTGGTTGTGTCGGAATGCAAGGGTTCGAAGGTCCTGGAGGACTGAATCGAACCGCAGACAACCAGATCCAGGGCTCTGAAAGAGTCCTCTTGGTTTGGCATTCCATCCTTACCAATTCTGCCGCGACCATGACCGCCTGCGAAACGCAGCGTGGGTGCGGCTACCTTTTTAAGCGCACGAGTTTTTTGATGTCTGATCATCCCGCTTCCAATGAAACGTTGGTCGATCCTACGTCCGAGTTGAATTCGCAAGAACGAGCTCAGGACACATTTGAAATGTCGACAACCGAGACGGTCGTCGATCCTTCGGCACAATGGGCGGCTCACTATGCCAACCCAGTGATTGATCCGAGCGAAATGCCATCGCCGGCTGTCGACGAATCCTTGCTGTTCTATCAAGCCGACTGCACCGATGAAGCGTCCGACGTGATCGTCGAAGTGCAAGCAGAGCCAGCGATCGAACTGAACACAGAACCTGTTCAGGTCGAAATCGCTGAACCAGAGCAGCACGTTCAAGAGCAACCGAAATCGCAGGAACAGCCAGCTGAATCCGATGCTGTTGCATCACCAGATGCAGTGATCGCTGAGCCTGAGGTGGCTCGCGAACCAGAACCTGCGAATGAAGCCGTGGTGGAATCGCAGCCCGTTGCAACGATGGCGCCACCTGTCGTCGAAGAGCCTGTTGCGGCTGCGGAAACAGCGGCCAGCCCAGAACCAGTCGTTGAACCGGAAGTGGTTGCGGAGCAAAAGCCCGCAGTTCAATCAGAACCCGTTGCTAAACAAGAACAGTCTGTTCGCGAAGAATTGGCTCCGCCAGCTCAGAGCCAGTCCGCACAAACAGAAGAGCCCGCGAAGGCGGAGAAGGCACCTGAGTCGAACGAGCCGGCTGAGCCACTGTTCCGCGATTTGGACCTGCGAGCAGAAGTTCAAAAAGCGGTTGCCGCATCGGGTTACGATAAACCAACTCCAATTCAAGCCGAGATCATCCCCTACATGTTGGATGGTCGCGACGTTTTGGCACAGTCGCAAACTGGCACCGGCAAAACGGCTGCATTTGCATTGCCGATCTTGTCGCGTGTCGATGTTCGCAGCCGTCGCCCACAAGTCCTCGTGCTGGCACCAACACGCGAATTGGCGATCCAAGTGGCTCGGTCGTTCACCAAGTACGGTGCTGATCTGAGTGGTTTCCAGGTTGCTGCTATCTACGGTGGACAAGACTACGAACCACAACTCAAACAGCTCCGTCGCGGTGTCCAAGTCGTCGTCGGCACACCGGGCCGAGTCATTGATCACGTCAAACGCGGTACGTTGGATCTCGGTTCGCTCGATTGCCTTGTGCTCGATGAAGCCGACGAAATGCTCAACATGGGATTCTTGGAAGACGTTCAGTTTGTCCTCGAAAAATCGCCTGAAGGACGGCAAGTCGCGTTGTTCTCTGCGACGTTGCCAAAGCCAATCCGCAAGATCGCTGACGAGTATCTCAACGACCCAGCTCGGATCACGATCAAGTCAAAGACGATCACCGCCGCTTCGGTTCGCCAGCGTGCGTTGTTTGTTTCACCACGCGACAAAATTGATGCGTTGACTCGCATCTTGGAAGTGGAAGAAACCGATGGAGTGATCGTCTTCACGAAGACAAAGGACTCCACGCTGAGTGTGGCTGAAAAGCTGAGCCAGCAAGGGTTTTCCGCTATCGCACTGAACGGCGACATGCCACAGAAGGTTCGAGAGCGGACAATTGACCAACTCAAGCGTGGTCAACTCGACGTTTTGGTTGCAACCGACGTCGCGGCTCGAGGTTTGGACGTGCCACGGATCAGTCACGTGTTCAACTTTGATTTGCCGCACGACAGCGAATCGTATGTGCACCGGATTGGTCGTACCGGTCGAGCGGGACGCAGCGGGCAAGCCATCATCTTCTTGACCAATGCTCAGCGTCGTCAGCTTCGGTTCATTGAGAACACGACCAAGCAACCCATTGAAATCATCGACATCCCAACGGTTGCCGATATCAACGAGGCTCGCGTGCGGCGTTTCAAGCAACGCATCACCGATGTTTCCGCTGATCAGGATTTGACGGTCTACAAAGACATGATCGCTCAGTACGCGGAAGAATCTGGCAAACCGATGGAGATGATCGCTGCCGCACTGGCAGAAATGAGCCAGAACGGACGTCCGTTCTTGTTGAAGGAACGTCCCAAGAAGCAGCGCGAACGTTCCGACCGAGACAATTCTCGCGGTCGTGACTCATTTGATTCGAACGATCGCTCCGGCAATCGTGGATCCTTCGGCGATGATCGCCCTCGTCGTCCCAAAGGCCGTCCACTCACACCCGTCAAAGAAGGCATGACTCGATATCGCCTTGATGTCGGTTGGCAGGACGGAGTCAAACCCGGCAACATTGTTGGTGCAGTTGCAAACGAAGCTGGTATCGATGGCGAATACATCGGCCCGATCAACATTCGCGACTCGCACACTTTGATCGACCTGCCCGAAGGCATGCCCTCGGACATCTATCAAACGCTTCGCAAAACTTGGGTGGCCGGCAAACGGTTGAACCTTGAAGAAGCAGGTGACGTCGTCGATGACTTCGAAGGCGACGGTGGCCGCAGCAACTTCCGCAAGGAGGGTTTCCGCAAAGGCAAGTTCTCTGGCAACGGAGGTTCGGGCGGCAAGAACTTCAGTGGCGGAAAGCGTTCGTTTGGCAATAAGTCTCGCAATAACGGAAGCACCGCACCCACCGCGAAACGCGGCAAGAAGAAGTTCAAACCTTCTTGATCCACGAAGCCGCTTCGCGAAGTCCCGCAGCGGCTTCGTTCACCGGCCAATACTCCAGCCCAACGTGGCCGGAGTAGCCGGTGTCCGCGATCGCAGCGAAAATGGACGGGTAATGCAATTCGCCACGGTCGAGTTCATGTCGACCGGGATTGCCGGCGGCATGGAAGTGAGCGATCGCATCAACGTTCTGCGTCAAATTCGCGATCACATGACCTTCGCTGATTTGTTGGTGATAGATATCAAATGTCACCTTCACGTTGGGGCTGTCGACCTCTTGGATGATCGAGAACGCTTCGTCACTGCGGACGAGGTAGTAGCCGGCGTGATCAATTAATTCGTTGAGAGGTTCGATCGCCAGCACCACGCCGGAATCTTCCAGCATCGGTGCGGCTTCTTTTAGACCCGCGATCAAGCAGTCGCGTTGCTCGGCACGATCGACTCCCGGTCGTGCATCGCCGACCTGCGAAATCAGCACGGGGCAATTCAGGCTCCCAGCCGCGGCGATGGATTCCTTCAAACCAGCGAGGTATTCGGCTCGCACGTCGGGATCCACCAGGCTGACGAACTTTGTGCAGACGGCGGCGACCTGAAGCTGCAACTCTTCGCGTGCTTGATTGATTGAGTCCAGGTCTTTGTCCCACCACTTCCAAAATTCGAAGGCGGGGTAGCCACAATCCGCGACCAACTTCATCGCATCGACGGTGGACAGGTTTTCGAGGACAGCGTCGACGCAGACGGAAGCTTTCAATCGAGCGGGCGAATTCATGGAGGCGAGTTGCTTTCAACTTCGTGGTAGAGTTCGGCGAGCGGGACCAAGATTTTCTCGAGGTGGTCCGCCCATTGGTTGTCAGGGAACGCGGCGGGATCAGAAAGCCGTTGCATGCGAAGTGCATCCAGCCGGTCTTCCAATTCATCGCGGCGTTTGAGCTGATCGTCGGTCCAATTCAACGAGTTGGCAACCGGGGCGATTGTCATTCGCCCCGCCTGTTTTCCATCGAGCTTTGCGAGCTGTTCTGGTGTGAGCACTTTCTTGCGAAGGTCATCCGCCTTCGTGCCCAAACCATCGCCGTTGTCATCCATCAACGCGTGTTCTGTCGCGATCCGATCTTCCGCTTCGTAGAAAAGCTCGACGTCCTTGCTGGCTCTGACAAATGCTTCGCGAATCGAAACCGCGTCATCGTGATCGAGATCAGAATCGATCGCCGCGAGCGCTTCCGCGAAGTACTGTCCAAACCTCGCAAAATTTTGTTCGTTGCCGCTTTTGGTTGCGGTCACGATGACTCGGTTGGGGGCAGACAATGCATTGATGAACGGGCCGCTCGATGAAGCGTTGTTGACGACAACGACCGGACGTTGGAAGCCGGCCAACCAGTCCTTCATTTGGTCCGCGGAAACATCCGGGCCTCGCAGATTGAACTTGGCAACATTGCGAGCAAAGGTTCCATGGCCGATCAACGAGATCCACAACGGTCGTGGCGAGTCGGTCTCCAAACCCTGGAGGGCCTGTTCCAACAATTGCTGGTCAGTTTGTTCGCTCTCCAGCGATTCGCTTCCAATCCGGATGGCGTTCAGTTTCGCCGTTTTCGCGAGTTTCATCCAAGTGTCAGACCATTCGCGAAAAAGGGGTTCGTACGTTGGATCGCCCGCCGCTCCCACGACCACGATCAGATCGCCACGCATGACCTGGGTCTCATCCGAGTCAGTGCGAGCTGATTCGCTGGCCACATCCGGTTTCGTCGCCGGTTCGTTGGATGACGTGTCTTGCCCTGAGTCGGACGTTTGGCCGCTGCCGGATTCTTGCAAGGTATCGGGCTCTTGCCCCGAGGCCACCGTCGAAACGGGCAGGCACAACGCGGTGGCGACACAAAGCTTGGGCCAACTTTTTCGACGAAGCATTTTCAATCGATTACTCATGCGAGTCCCTTCCATCGTCGAAGTCCCCATTCGCCGCACAGGCAGGCCATCGCGAGGAGCATCACCCATGTTTGGTGCCAAAGAGGATAGACCCAAGTCTCGGTCACTGGTATTTCTCGATTGGGTAGGTCGCTGACGAAGTCGCCTAGGTCCGATACCCGCAAGACTTCGCCACCGGTGGATTCGGCCAAGTTCTTCAGCCAATTTTCGTTCCACGACAAACGCTGAGTCTCTTCCATGCCGGGATCGCTGACCCAACCACCTTCGTCGTTTCCGATGAAGCTTTGGTCAGCCGCTTTGACATCGGCTGATACCGTGAACCGACCGGAGTCACGCGAGACAAACGTTGCGGCGTAGGTGCCAAGTTCGTTTGCATCCGGACGAGCGGTCAGCGGGATTGAAACGCCATCTTCACCGGTCACGTTGAGTGTCACCGTCGCATTTTCCATCGGAAGATACGACTCATCTCGTACCAAGACTCGCAGGTTGGTCGATCCGGTCGAGCCATCCGGTTGGATCGTCAGTTCCACGCGGCGAGGGACTTCGCCCACCAACCAACGCGCCATTTGACGCCATGCCTGAGCTGGATCATCACTGACCTCGGTGGTGTTGTCGTATTGGTTCTTCCGCATCGACCATCGCCAGAAGTCGCCGATCGGCATGGCAGCTGTTCGGCCTTTCCCGAATCGCTGGGTGATGAAGGCGGGGGCGGGTTGGCCAGAACTCGTTTCCAATTGGGCCAATTCGATGGCTCCGGGTTTGATGTCACCCACCTCGTGCGTCACGCGGAACGGCGGCATCTTTAACAGACGCAGCTTTTCAGCTGCTTCCGTTTCGCGAAGTCGTTGCCACGGTTGCAGCATGCCTTCTCGGGTGATGGACCATTTGCCAGCGGGAGCCGGTTGGTCGGACCGATTGCGCGGTGGGTAGACGGGGGACAGTTCGCCCAGAGGTGTCTTGCCAAAGGAATCGTCGTTGAAGGATTCTTGGCCGCCCATCATCAGCAATCCGCCGCCACGCAGACTCACGAATTGTCGCAGCAGCAGCATCTGGTCCTGTGTAAAAAACTCCGGTTCGATGTCGTCCAGAATGATCCCGTGATACCCAAACAATTCTTCGGGTGTCTCTGGGAACCCTTTGCTGAGTTCTTCGGATTCTTTGACTCCCAGGCGGATCATGACTGCTTCGTCGTATTGCTCGCGGGTTTCTTCTTCGTCCTCGCCTAAACCAGCGAACAATGGGTTGCTGCTGTTGACGCCTTTGTCGCGGAAGCTGAATTTGGGTTCCTTGTCCGCGATTCGAAGCAGGCCCACGAGTTGGGTTTCCGCATCGCTCTGCAACGCACGACGTAAGAACTTGAATTCCCAGTTCGGGCGTCCGGCCAAGTACAGAATTCGGAACGGGCCACGCCGAGGTTGAACGTCGATCCAACGTTGATTGTTTCGCAACGTGGCTTCATCGCCGGATGATCCTTCCAGCCACGCATTGCCTTCATCGATTTGAGAACGGATCGATTGACGTTGTGATGGAGTGAAGGCCAGCACTCGATAGAACTGGGTGCCAGATTGTTCGGGGCGAAAACGAAAAGTAACCGATTGCAGCTCGCCTTCCTTTTCGATGGTGACAGTTTTCTCTTCGACGGAAGTCCCGGATGCGTTGAGCAATTGAACGACAACGTCTTGGTCTTTCAGCCCGGTCGCCATCACATCGGCGCGAACGGTCATTGGCGACGTCTCAAAATCGCTTTGAGTCACGCTGACTCGTTCCAGTCGCAAGTCCGTTGGGGTGGTCGGAGCGTCGGGGAGAACGGGGAAGATTGGGAACGGTGAATCGGTGCCGGTGATCTGTTCCGCGGAGGGATCGGTGAGATTGCCATCGCTGAATAACAACGCACCGGCGACGGGGCGTCCTTTGAGTCGCTGCGACAATGCATCGATCGAAGTTTGTATGGACGATTGCATGCCGTCGAATTCGATTGTGTCGATGTCGGCCATACGGCTCAGTCGTGAATCTGCACCGAACAGGCGGACGTCAAACGTTTGTTCCAGACGAACTCGCCAGTCCGAGTCGGCAGCCAACGCGTTGGCAAAGTTCTGCCCACGTGAAAGTTCCTCGTCGACATCTTGGAGCTGCATGCTCTGGCTGGTGTCGACCAAGATCGGAAACAGGTTGGCCTGCGGTCGAGGACGTTCGCCTCGCCACATCGGTTGAAGCAAACACAGCAGCATCAATGCCACGGCGATCAGTTTCAGCGTAGCCGCGAGCACGCGAATCGGCGTGGTTGCGCGTGAACGTGCGTAGGACCAACCAATCGCGGCGGTAAGCACCACGGCTAGGATGCCCGCAGGAAAGATCCACTCCGGTGCACCCCAAACCAAATGCTGGCTCCAGTTGTCAGATGAATTGAAAGCGTCGTTCAAAGCCCGCTCCCGATTCGTTCGTAATATCGACGCACCGCTTCGGAGTACTGGTCCGGTACCGGATCACGATCGATCGGAACCAGCGATTGTTTCTTGGCGCTGCGACGCATGTATTCTTCGGCGAGATCGCGTTTGAGTTCTCGCATGGGTTCGACGATCATCTCCTCGACCAAATCCCATTGCGGCGGTTTGGATTCGCGGCGAATTTCCTCACGCATGTCGCGGGCTCGTTCCCGAATTCGTGTCGCACGTGAACGCAACTCGGGGTCGGAAACCATCTCTTCGATGTCTCGCAATCCATCAGACCATTCGCGAAATCCTTCGCCGGTCAGCGGTGAGGTGAAGTTGCTGGGAGAGGAGGGAGCTTGGGCGGCGGATGGATTGGGACCGCCGGATTGACCTTCTTGCGGTTGGTTCGGCTGTGGTTGCCCTTGCTGCGATTGCGAACTAGGGCGAAGACCAGGTGGCCCTTGCGGACGCTCCGTGGATTCTTGCGGTTCGGTGTTTTCAGACGGTTCGCCCGGAGTCGGCTCGGTCGAAGGTTCTTCGTCTGGAGCTTGTCCGCCCTGCCCTGCCCCACCCTGCCCCGGCGAGGTTGACTGCGAAGGCGGATTCGATGGTTGACCCGTTTCTGATTCGCCAGCGGATTGTTCTCCCGGCTCTTGGCCATCTTGTGATTGACTGGGGCCACCTTGACCCGGTTGGCTTTCCTCGCCGGGTTGTTGTTGGCCAGGTTGTCCTTCCCCTTCCCCTTGTTCTTGCCCTTGGCCTGGCTGGTTCTCACCGGGCTGTCCTTGTTGGGGTTTGTCTTCTCCTGGCTGACGTTCCGTTGGCTCTGAGGTTTCGCCCTGCCCTGCCCCGCCGGAATCGTCTCCGCGTGCTTGCTGGACTTCGTCTGACACAGCGGATTCCAATTGCTCAGCCAAACTCGCTGCACGTTGCAATCCTTCTGCTTCGTTGCCCAATACGCTTTCGGCGGCCGTTTCGATTTGCTCGCTTAATTCCTGGATCGCTTCACCGGCCTGCCCCGCCATTTGCTGCGACTGCTCGTCAAAGCCACGCTGAAGAAGTTGGCTGGCGGCATCGAGTCGTTCTTCTGTCCGGCGTTGTTGCGTTTCGCGGAAAGCGTCGTACAAGTTTTGTGCGAGCAACGGTTCGGACTCTTCGGCTTCCTGGACGACCTCCTCAATGTCCTCCATTAGTTCGCCCAAGGATTCACGCTGCTCGGTCAGTGCGTCCTTGAGTTCTTCGCGATTGCCGCTGGAACGCAGGCCAGGCGATTCGCTGGGTGCGTCCATTTCGGACAATTGTTCCTCGAGTTCCTTTTGTTGCGTGTTCAATTCGCGAGCTCGATCACGCATTGACTGCATCGCTTCGTTGAACTGACCCGCAGCCTGTTCGCGAATTTCTTCTCGAACGGATTCGAGTTCGCGCTCGGCGCGTTTGCCGCTGGATAAAGCCGTTTCAGCGTCTTGCTGTTCCATCGCTTCGCCAGCCTCACGAATGTTTTCGCGAGTTTGCTCGAGTTGTTCGCTGGCTTCCTGCATGTTGGACGCGTTCTCGGGTGAGTTCATGCGTTCCATCAGCTCATCGGTTTGGCGGAGCATATCCTGCTGTTGCTCGCGAAGACGTTCGAGTTGCCGGCGTAGTTCTTCCTTTTCCTCTTCGTCGTCAGCCAATTGCATCGCTGATTGAAGTTGGGCCAGTTCCTCGTTGAGATCCTGCTGGCGACGGGCGAGTTCACTCAGCCGGCTGAGCACTTGCCGAATCTCACGTTGAGCTTGCTGCTCCGGCGTCATTTGCGCCTGTTGCTGCGTTTCGTAGCGGTCCTGTTCCTGGTCCAGTTCCAATTCATCCAATTGTTGTTGCTTGCGTTGTTGACCCGCCGAACCTTGACTCGGTTGTTGCTGCTGTTGTGAACGTGTGACTTCGAATTCACTGGCTCGCATCCGCAACAGGCCCGCGTAAGCGGGTTGTTCCGCCACGACGGCAGCCGACAATGGTTCACGATCGCTGGTTTGAATCGCTCGGTTCAGTTCCGCGACGGCGGTTTGCATCGATTGTCGAACGTTGGCGGCGTGCTGCTTGGCTTCGGCTTCGTTCAGCTCTTGAGCCAGTTCATCCAACTGAGCAATGACATCCTGTTGCGAGTCCGCGATCACGCGAACGTCCGCCGTCGTTTGCTCGTTCCACCGAACGGTGGACTGCAGTAGCTTCCAAGTGGCCTGGATGATTTGCTTTTGCGTTTCAATCAGCTCTTCGGCTTGTTGTTCTTGTTCGCTTGGTTCAGAGGGTTCCGAAGGTTGGCTGGATTGAGGATCGCCTTCACGAAAAATATCTTCGAAACGTCGGACTTCGGCAAAGTACAAATCGCTTTGCGTGCGACGGACTTCAGTCTCGGAAGATTCACCTGCGACCTTGTCCTCGGCCCAAAAAGAGTACGACAGCAAATCGTCGGGTTTGGCCTCAAGTGATTCCATGTCGACCATGTGCTGGATCGTTTGCTTTTGATTGGCAGCGATGTTCTCAGCCAACACGATGTCCTGCGGTGGTTTGCCGGCAAATGTCAGCGAGACGCCCGCGCGAGCGAGCCCGTGATCGTCCCGAACTTCCGCGGCGATGAGAAACTCTTCCAATGCCGACACGGAAACGTCGCCACCGACCGTGGGGCGAATTTTGGCTAATTGGTTGGGTAGCATTCGAACGATGAACTGAGTCGAGAGCTGGTTCGTGCGATCTTTGTCGTCTTTCAGTTCCACATCGTATCGTTGGCTTTCTTCCACCTTGATTGCGACGGACCACCACAGTGGACGCTCGGGATCTTGGGTCATCTCCAAGGGAGCGGAGTCTTCGTAGTTGGCCTCGTTCTTTTTGTATGGCTTGGGGAAGAGTTGGGCCGACGTGACTGGTTTGTTGATTCGAACCCACCAAGTGACTTCGCTGCCTTTGGCCACCGAGACTCGCACGGTGTCTTCAATGCGTCGGTTCTGAAGTCCGGTGAACTCGGGGTAATCGATTTCAGCGTCGCTTCGGGTGACGGCCGGGTATTCGAAAACTTCAACACGGTATTCCTCGCTTGACCAGTGAGGCAATACGACTCGGTAAGTGAAGGACTCGTCGACTTCGGGAACCAAACCACCCCAAATCGGATCAGCCATGCTTCGCCGCATGGGCAGCCGTGCAACACGTGGTTCAGCTTGGTCTTCCGGAACTGTTTCAGTGTTTGCGACGTTTGCGACGTTTGCGACTGGTTGATTGTCGATCGCTGTGAGGACGAGTTCTGGTTCCACCGCGGATTGGCGACCAATCCAATCGGCTTGGAATTCCGCCGTGACCAACAAGTTCGTGCCGCGTTCGATTTCCATGCTGCCGGGCTGTATCACCACGTCGGGTTTGGGCAACACAACTGAGGAAGCTTTGGCCGAAGAGTCCGGTTTGGCCAGCAGAAAGAAGCCGGCCAAGGCAAGCGTCGCTAGCGTTCCCGACAATCCAAACAATCGGTTGACCAGCAACCAACGAGACGACACGACGTCCGGCCAATCGTTGCGACGAGCGTGCTCACGGGCTTCTCGCATCACACGTTGGTTCAGATAATTGTCTGGTTGTTTGGCAACGGAATCGTCGACCGCGGTGATCAGACGTTGGTCGAGGTCCGGGTATCGATGTTCGATCTTTCGAGCCACGGACTGAATGTTTCGGATTCGCAAGCGGGCGGCGATCAAGCAAGCCACCATCGCAATCACCAACGTCGATACGATCGCGACGGACGTGGAAAGCGAAGAGGTTGAAAGTGTCATCGACGACAGGAATGCAAGCGGTCGCTGCGTCCACACCAGCCACAGAAGAACGATCAAGGTGATGGTCCAAGCCAGCCACCCAAGCGATTGCCAAAAACGCAGTCGTCGCATTCGACGGATCACGGGATCGATGCAATCAAGCAATTCGTTTCGCATAGCGTCCTCCCCAGAGGGTTTCGATCACCAACATTCCGATCGCAGCGAGTAACAACCATTGCCACAAACGTTGGTTGCTTTCCAATTCGCGATCTCGAAGTTGCAGAGTCGCTTGAGTCAGTTTTTCCGCCGTGGCGGCTTCGCCCAATCCAATGCCCAGACGTTCGAGCGTGTCTTCGTCCATCGCGTCGGTTTGACTCTCGGACTCGGACAGATTGCTCGCGAATGTGATGGGGGCTTCGTCCGGTAGCTTCAATTGATGAACACCGGGACGATCGATGAAGTCAGCATCAGAGGCTTGCTCGTAAGGCGATGATTCACCGTCCGAGCGAACCAGTTCTGCGCCCTCGGTTGCGGGCCACGGAAGCGGCGTTCCCACCACATGCCCAGCCACATATCTCGTCGTCCCTTCGTTGCCGGTGAACATTTGAGCGATCAACGGGATGAATTTTGTGGACAGAGCCAGTTGGCTCGAAGACGGTTGCCAACCCGTTGTCAGCAACCAAACGTTGCCCGTTTGAGCCAGTGCCGGTGCACCAGAATCAAAATTTGCCAGTATGTTCCAACCGGCTTCTTCAAGTCCTGAAACGTTTCGATGATTCCAAAATTGGATTTTGCTGAAATCATTGAATTGCGGGTCCGCCATCGATGCAAACAACGGCGACGAAAAATCAACTCGCGACCACATGGCGTAGTCATCGACGGTGGCTTCTTCCGCGGAGAGTGAATCGTTGTCGGTGACTGATGCGATGCAAGTGATCAAATCCTTCGCGTCATCGGATTCATCCAACACAAACAACACTCGGCCGCCTGCTTCGGTGTACGTTACCAGTGACTGTATGAAGGCGTCGGTGTTTGCGACATCGCTGACAACCATGAGCGGGCATTCACGTGGATCCAAGTCGGTCGGCAACTTCGCGACGGTGGTGGTTTGAATCGAGACCGTTCGGGTTGCGTTGTCCAGCGGAACCCGTTCCAGGTAATAAAACAGACTTTCGCGAGGATCGTCTTGAACGTCGCCGACATGCAGCAGTCGATACGAGCGTTTCTCGGGAGCAACCCAGTGAACGGTATTGTCAAAGGGCGAGTTGTCACCGGACAGGACCATTGCGGTGACGGAATCCGCCGGCTGGTCGAGACGGATGATCTGGGTTGCATCAGCTTCGACCTGGATCGTTTGTTTGTCACTGGCGTCGTTCCATTGCAACGTCAGATCGAACTGGGAAGCGAGTTTGGAATTGACGACCCGGACCGGAAGCTTGCGATTGGCATTGGACGCGGATGATTCTTGCAAGTTCTCCAAGGTTTGATCATTCATCATGATCGCGGTCGCATTGCCTTCTTCCTTCGGCACCACTCGCCGGATGTCCAAGGTAACTTGTTCGGGCCAAGTGTTTTGCTGCAGTGCATCGAGTTTGGAACCGTCTTGCAGATCGGAAATCAAAACGATGCTGGCAGGACCCGGTAGCTGGCCTCGGGTAATCGCTTCTTCGTCGGCTAATCCGTCTTCTCCCGCTGTCGGTGACTCGGTCGGCCACTGTGCCCAATCGGCGGCTTCGCGAAGGGCGGTTCCCAGATCGGTGGCTCGCCAAGTGGGTTGAACTTCCGTGAGAGCTTGCAGAGCGAGTGCGTTCTGACGTTCATCGGATGTTGCCGCGAGCGATGTTTCCCAGATGCGTTCAATTTTGGTGTCGAAGACAAACACCGCGAATTGGTCTTGCGCTGATAGATCAGTCAGAACCGTTTCAGCTTTTTGGATTGCTTGTTCCCAAAGGTCTTCCCGTTGCATGCTGGCACTTCGGTCGACCAACACCGCGATCCGCCGAACGGGTGTGTTGTTGAACTGGTCGTCAGCACCACGCAGAAACGGTCTAGCAAAGGCGGCGGCCAACAACAACAACGCGAGTGCTCGAAGGAGCAGCAATGGCCACTGATCCAAACGGCTGCGGCGGGTCAGTCGTGGCGGGACCTCTCGCAGGAACATCACCGAGCTGAACGGCACGGCACCCTTGGGGTGCTGCCGAATCAGGTGAAACAAGATGGGTGCCGCGACGGCCAGTGCACCGGCTAGGAAAAACGGGGCGAGCATGCTCATCCGAAGGTTCCTCCTGAACTCAGCATGCCCGATCGACTGGCACCCACCGCACGACGTTGATGAGCGGAGACGAAATCAGACAATGCTTCCTGCAGAGGGCGATCGGTCGTGCTGGTGTAAATCGCGGCTCCTACGGCGTTGCAAATCGATTCAATCGTCTCGGCGTGTTCTTGGAAGGCGGCCTGATAGGCTTTGCGAGTCGCATCGGGATCGACTTGGATTTTGCGTCCCGTTTCCATGTCCACCAAGACCTTGGATTCGTCCACCGAAAGATTCACTTCGTTAGGATCCAGGATTCTCAACACGATCACTTCATGTTGTCGCGAACGCAGCAGTGCGAGAGACCGTTGCAGGTCTTCGGTCGGCGAGAGCATGTCGCTGATCAGCACCACCAAACCTCGGCGACGGGTGATCGCGGCAATTTGAGAGATCGGTCCGTTGACATCCGTTCCAGATCCCGACGTTGGACGAGCCAAGCAGGCAAGGATTTGACGCAGGTGGCCGACTCGGCTGCGCGCCGGGACGACGTCGGCGATTGTATCGTCGAACGTCATCAGTCCAACATGGTCACGTTGCAGAGTGAGGAAGTAGGCGAGCGTCGCGGCCAGCGTTCTCGCGTATTCCATCTTGGTGTATTCGAGTGACCCGTAACCCATCGACTGACTTTGGTCGACTAACAAGTAGCAGCGACGGTTGGTTTCGTCCTCGAACTTCTTGATGTAATAGCGATCTGTGCGAGCGAACAATTTCCAATCCAGTCCCCGTGGATCGTCGCCGGGCGAGTAGGCTCGGTATTCGCTGAACTCGACGGAGGCCCCGTGAAGAGGGCTTCGGTGCAGTCCGCCAAAGAAACCTTCCACGACAAGTTTGGATCGCAGTTGCAGATTCTTGATCCGCATCAGAGCATGCGGGTCCATCGAGGCGGCCGTTTTACCGTTGCCACCCGCCGGCGAAGCGGCAGCCCGCGACGACTTCGAGGAGTTGCCCTGGAGTGTACCCGTGCTGCCGTTGGTGGCTTTGACCGACGAGCGAGATTGACGTTGGAACCAGCTCAATTCAGACTTCCGTGGGGATTTCTTGAAGAAGTCGTGTGACCAGGTTCTCAACGTTGAAACCTTCGGCCTCGGCTCGATAGCTCAGCAAGACTCGGTGTCGGAGCGTCGGGTGCGCGAGAGCCTGGATGTCTTCCGTTCGGACATGAGCGTGGCCGTTGAGCAAAGCTCTCGCCTTGGCACCGAGCACCAATGTTTGAGCGGCCCGAAGCCCTGCACCCCAGGAAGCGTATTGGTTGACGAAGTCCGGCGTTCCATCTCGTCCCGGCCGAGTCGCGGCGACCAACCGCACGGCGTATGCGGCGATCGATTCCGCAATCGGAACGCGTCGAACCGCGGCGTGAAAGCGAGCGACGTCTTCACCGGTGAAGATTGGCTGAATCGGTTCGGGCTTCGTCGATGTCGTTTGCAGGACCACCGCCAGTTCGTCTTTGGGCGGCAAGTAGTCGATCAGCACATTGAAAAGGAAACGATCGAGTTGGGCTTCGGGCAGCGGGTAAGTGCCTTCCATTTCGATCGGATTTTGCGTGGCCAAAACAAAGAACGGTTCTTCCAGTTCAAATCGTTGGCCTCCCGCGGTGACCTGGTGTTCTTGCATCGCTTCGAGCAACGCGGCTTGCGTCTTGGGCGGTGTCCGGTTGATTTCATCGGCCAAGATCACGTTGGCGAAGATTGGTCCTTTGACGAATTGCAGTTGTCGGTGACCGTCGGCGGATTGCTCCAGGATTTCTGTTCCGGTGATGTCCGCCGGCATCAAATCGGGGGTGAACTGAATCCGCTGGAAGTTCAAATGAAAGATTTTCGCGACGCTGCTGACCAGCAATGTTTTTGCCAGTCCTGGTGCACCGGTGATCAAACAATGACCGCCGGCAAACAAGCAGATCAGCAACTGCTCGATGACTTCTTCTTGGCCGATGATGACCTTAGACAATTCTTGAACGATTCGTTCTCGTCCGTCGCGAATTTGCTCCACCACTTGGGCTTCGTCTTCGTGGGTCATGGTATCCGTTGTCATGAAGTGCAATCGGGTTGGAGGAGCGTCGGAACCGTCGATGGTTGATACAAGGAATGATTCAGTGGGTCATCGCATAAGTCACGATGTTGATTCCCATCGGATAAGCTTTCTTGACGGAGAACTCATCGAAGTACCATTGGTCTTCGCCTTCTCGTTCCCAGCCATCGCCCAGGTCGGTGTTGTGGCAAATGAAAACCATGATGCGGTCTTCGTCATCGGTGATGGCTCGGTAGTGAGGAACACTGGTGTCGCTTCCGTCACGCGACCATTCCCACGAACCGACACTGCCGTCGGCGCGGCGTCTGGCGGAGTTGATCGCGGGGACCTGAGGTTTTTCTTTGAGGTCGTAGACGATGTGAAAGATCTCGTGTTCCAAAGGAACCTCGAATGGATCGCGATCGGGGAACACGCGTTTGAGTTCGCTCCGCATGTTTTCGTACTGGGAGTCGCCCCAGAAATCATCCACCATTAGGAAGCCGCCGTTGAGGCAATACTTGCGGAGTGCTTTCACCTCTTCTTCTGAAAAGACGAGGCCCCCGGGTTCGATGATGTAGATGAATGGGTAGTCGAACAATTCATCATCGGTCAGGCGAATGACCACCGGATCAGGATTGACCTTCAGTGACGTCAGTTGCTGCAAACGAAGTGAGAAGTTGAGATCGCTGTCGGGATAGTCGGTCCAGCAGCCTCCGCCACCTCGTCCTCGACCGCCGTAGGAATCGTATTCGATTCGAGCGAACGTGAAGCTGTCTTGTGGGAATCGTGGATCGACTTCCCATGTTGGGACACCGTTGCGGTCGGTGGGAAGCGATCGGTTGCGACGTCCCCAGTAACCTCGTTGAGCAAACGCGGCCCCGCCCATCAAGACAATCAACGCGGCCAAAATCCAACGACGGTGGCCGAATGGTTTGTGAGAGAAGGTTAGAGGGGTGGATTGCTGGCGAGTTTGCGTCTTGTCACCGACCGTGAACGCAGTTGTCACCTCTCCCCCAATTTCATTGGGGGAGAGGTCGAGCACGCCCTTCAGGCGTTGCTCGGGTGAGGGGGCGTCCGCGTGACATGGGGCGTTCTGTGGCATAGCGATTTCGACCGCCATGTGATCCGCCCCCTCACCCGGACGACGGCTGAACGCCGCGTCCGACCTCTCCCCCGACGATGGTCGGGGGAGAGGTGAATGGGAATGGACGCTGCCCCGAGCAAGTGCTCGCAAGATGCCCATTAGGTTGAGGTTTTTAGGAGTCATAGAGCTTCCTCCTCTTCGACGGCTGACACATTCTCGGCATCATTCTGTTCCGCGTCCGCCGGATTCTCTTCCGAGACCGCGTGGTGCAGTTTCCAGAGCAATCGGTGAGCGTCGCGGTAGCGAGGGGCCAATTCCAATGCCATCAGTGCATGGTGTTTCGCGGGGAAGGACTCGTTTTGTTCGTCGTAGGCATTGGCCAAACGGAAATGCAACGCCGCAGGGTCCACCGGATCCAATGCGAGCAGCGCCGACAAAGCTTCCACCGCCAATTCGTGGCGATCGAGCTTTTCGGCGGCGACGGCGGATGCGAGATGAAATTCGGGCAGCAAGGGCTGGATCGCGAGCGCCTGTTGCGAGGCGTCCAAAACGTTTTCCCACTGCTCTTCAGATTGGCCAATATTGATCCAACGCCGCAAAGCCGGCAAAGCATCGCTAGATTGCGACAAATTGTCTTGAATTGCTCGGATTTCTTGCCGGTCTTGTCCCAATTCGCGATGGGCTCGAGCCAGCCATTCCAGCGGACCGCCGCGTTCGCCGGTGAGCACGCCCAATTGCTGCATTCGAGAAAGCGGGATAAGCGCCTGCTCCCACTGTTCACCTTCGATGGCACTTTTGGCTAACTCTCGCAAACCCCAGTAGTTGGTCGGGTTCGCTCGGGTCCAACCTTTCCAGGTCGCCAGGTCACCGCTTTCGGGCAGCGTGTCACGCGACCAATCGACCAGAGCCCCAAACTGGTTGGCTCGTTTTTTTGCGTATTCATCAAACTGAGCGTCCAATCGTCGCAGTGATCCGGTATGCCGGGTTAAGGCATCGTTGATCGGAATGCCCGCGGACAAGTCATCGAGCACTGCCAGCAAAGCATCATGACCATGTTGTTCGATCAGGAACTCGATTACCAATGACGATTCGTAGTAAGCAAATTGCAACGCGATCGCGGATGGTGGTGAAAGGAACGCCGCACTCAGGTCGCTGACCGGAGTCAGATCGTCCGAGAGCAGCATCGATCGGTATTGAGGCGACATCTTCTCGCCCCACGAAGGATTGCGTTGGCGTTCTTCGTAAACCGAGATGCCTTCGCTGAGCCAGCGCGGCATTCGGTTGTTGGTTTTCTCCAGCGTGACCACATGACAGAACTCATGCCATAAAACGCTTTTCCAGTTTGATGGGCGTTCGCCTTGAGACGCGGGGCTGTTCGCCGTGATGACTCGGCCGAAGCAAACGCCCAAATACCCTGCCCCACCCGGCAGACCAAACGTGCGAATGGCAAAGTCGTTTTGGTGTGGGAAGATCTCGACCAAGATCGGTTTGTCCGGCATCTCGTCGTACTTCTCGCACAAGACTTGCTTGGCATCCAAAAGCAACTCCATCACCGCATCGCCATAGAGTTTGGCTTCGGTTGCGTCCATGCGGACTTGAATCCCGTCTTGTTTCAAAACGGTGAACTTCGCGGTTCGATCACGAAGCGTCATCAGGTTGTAGGCAACCACATTGTATGGATCTGACTTGGCCACCTCCCCCGCGATTTCCCAACCGATCTCTTCCTCGCCCAATCGCAGCATGTCTTGCGCGAGTTGGAAGCTGGCGGCCAAGTGCAGAGGATCAGCATCGAGTGCCAGGTTTTGATACGCAGCACCTTCGGCGAAGCGATACTTCTCAGAAAGTTTGCGACCAATCAGATGATCGACGTTTGGGTTTTGTTCCCATGTCGACAAGGCCGCCGCACGCATTAGTTTTTCAACATCGTATTCGCCTCTCAAGTGCGAGATGACCGCCATCAAAGCCCATGCCGACGGTTCATGCGGATTGATCTGAAGCATTTGGTTCGCGACGTCTTTGGCTTCATCATATCGCTCGCGATCAATTGCACGTTCCGCTAACCATTGCAGCGAAGGCAGATGTTGTGGGTTGATACGAAGTGCGATTGCGATTTGCTCGGCGGCAGCCTGCCCATCGCTGGATTCCATCGCCTTGGCCAACAAGTGATGCAGGTCGGGAGTTTCTTCCTCCAGTTTCAAGGCTTGTTGAAGCGTGTTCGCGGCGACTTGGAAATCACCTTTTCGAATCGCCAGTTCGGCTGTGGCCAAATAGGCATCGAGGTAATCCGGGTCGCGATCACGCACCCGGTCATAGAACATTTCCAATACCTTGCGAGCATCTTCGCCACGACCAGTCAGAAAGCGGCCTGCGGCGATCAGGTTGTCGCGAGTGATGTATCCCGCGAAGGCACGCTGCATTTGTGCGAACAAGTCTGCTTCTGCCGTGCCGACTTCATCATGCAAGCCGTTGAATCGCAATACATCCAGACCCATGTAACGCAGTGCGATGCTGGTTGGATATCGCTGCAGGGCTTCGCGATAAGTTTGCAGAGCATCAGCGTAGTCACCCTGAGTCAGTTGGCACTGTATCAGCAACCGCGGCCAACGTTCGCTCCAAACACCTCGCTCGACTTCCGAAGCGGCGGTCGTTGCCGCGGCGTCGTACTGGCCGTTGCAAAATTGCTGCACCGCGTCGTCGTAGCTGGCCGCGAAAACGGGGGCGGGCGTGAGCAACGAGACAAGCAAAACGCAAACGACGAGCAGACAATTAGCCGTCGTAGTCATGGTTTGGCCGAATTGACCATGCAGCGTACGAGAACGATGGCCCAGGTCGATCACTTCGAGAAGCTGATCGTCGTATTGGTTGTCAACAAGGAAGCGAGATGCATTCACTAGGACAGGTCTCATGCTTTGGTGCGTGGTTGGGAACGCAGGCGGGAGAGATCGCATTTCGAAATCATCGGTAGGATGATTCTACGCTCTCAGCAACCCGCTCGCACGGATGAAACCCGCCGAGGCACGACCGGTTCCGATGGAATCGCTACACTGCGGTTGGTGTGGCACCCGCCCGACGCGTTCAATGGCGTTGTGGGCGTGCAGTCCGACGTTGTTCTCTTTTTATCACCATGACCTGAAGGATCTCACGATGAGTGAAAGACGCTATTCCCTCGACCGCTTCTTGGAGAAAACGCGGGACAAGGACCTCAATCAGGGCCTGTTTGAACTGGAATCGGACCGAATGTTGGACATCAACCTCAACGGCGAGGTGTGGACAAAAATGGGTTCAATGATCGCTTACACGGGCAATGTGAAGTTCGAACGCGAAGGGATTCTGTCGCAAGGATTGGGGAATTTGCTGAAGAAGGCGGTTTCCGGCGAAGGCACGGCGCTGACGAAAGTTAGTGGCAAGGGTTCCGTGTTCTGCGCCGACAGCGGAAAGAAAATCACCATCCTCGAGTTGCAAAACGAAGCGATTTGCGTCAACGGAAACGACCTCCTCGCGTTCGAAATGTCATTGAACTACAACATCAAAATGATGAAGAAGATGACCGCGATGTTGGCCGGTGGGTTGTTCAACATCCGCCTGGAAGGCACGGGCATGGTTGCGATCACCAGTCACTACGATCCGATCACGTTGCCGGTCACACCTCATCAACCTGTCGTGACGGACCCAAATGCAACCGTGCTGTGGTCCGGGCAACTGGAACCTCAACTCAAGACCGATGTGCAGTTCAAAACGATAATTGGTCGCGGTTCGGGGGAATCGTTGCAGTTTCTTTTCCAAGGACATGGCTTTGTGGTTGTTCAACCGTACGAAGAAGTTGTGTTCCAAAACCAAAGTTGATTGAAACGTTGAAACTGATTTCATGGAACGTCAACGGCATTCGTGCCTCGATGGACAAAGGTTTTCGCGAATTTGTCGAGAGTGAGCAGCCCGATGTGCTGTGTTTGCAAGAGACAAAAGCGGAACCCGAGCAAGTCGATTTGTCTTGGGCGGATGAGCTTGGATACCACCAGGTTTGGAACACGGCGACCAAACGTGGTTATTCGGGTGTTTCAACATGGAGTCGTGTTGAGCCTTTGAAAGTCACCAAGGGTTTGAGCATCGAAGAGCACGACAACGAAGGACGAGTGCTGACGACAACCTTCGATGACTTTCATCTGGTCAACGTCTACACGCCAAACTCACAGCGGGGCTTGGCTCGGTTGGATTATCGAATGCAATGGGACGAAGCATTTTTGGACTACGTCAAAAAGCTGAATCGACGCAAACCGGTTTTGTTCTGCGGCGACGTGAACTGTGCCCACAAGGAAATCGATTTGGCAAACCCAAAGGCCAATCGCAAGAACGCGGGCTTCAGCGATCAGGAACGTGCGGGACTGGATGCGGTCACCGAGGCAGGGTTCATTGACTCGTTTCGACAATTCCACGATGGCCCGGGTCACTATTCATGGTGGACGTATCGAAGTGATGCTCGCGCCCGAAACATTGGGTGGCGTTTGGATTACTTTTGGGTTGCGAAAAATTTTTGGGATCGTGTTGCCGATGCACGGATCCGCTGCGAAATTCACGGTTCGGACCACTGCCCCGTTGAGTTGACGCTGACGTGAAGTTGCCGCTGCCCTCCGTGCGAAAGCTCTTTCGAGAGCACTTTTCGGGTGAGTCACCGATTGAAATTGATCCAGGGCAACGCGCGGCGCTGATCAAACAGTGGCGATCCAAGTTGGAAAAGATCGAGGGCGTGCGATTGACCAACCACCCCGGCGATCGTGACTCGCGATCGCCAACGTGGGTGCGGTTCACGATTCCAGACCCAAACGCATCGCAGACGTATTATCGGTCCGATGAATTGCGTCTGGAACGCAACGAGCAAGGCGAACTCGAATGCGTGTTTGGAAAGTTTGATCGCGAAATCGCGGGCCCGATCAGCGACTTCGGGGAGGTGGAGAGCTTGGTGGCGGAAGTTCTCCGTCGGTACGTCAAGCGGCACGCGGGTGAAGCAAAGCGTGCAAAAGTCCGCTCGATGAAGTCCAAAGCGATCGTCGCTCGCGTCAAGGCACTGGCCAAAGAAGAACAATTTGACTTCGCGACCAGCATGGACACGCAGAAGCTGCGTCTGTTTGTGAAGTTGTCGAGTCAGCACATGATCGAGATCCACATCCCGTTCACGCGGTTCGAAAAGGTCTTGCCGCAATTGCAAGAGACGATTCGAACGCTGCGGTCGCTGTATGAAGACGGGTTGCGGTTCAAGATGATCGGCTTCATGCAGGCTGATTGGCGAACCGAATGGATTCGGTACGAAGAGTGATTTTTGATTTTGATTTCCACGTTGATTGAGACATTCCTTTGGCTGTTCGAGTTGATGTTCACGAGTTGATTCAGTTACTCGAAATCACTCCGCCCGATCAAAACATCATGTTGGTGGGAAGGCACGGAATCGGGAAATCGCAGATCATCGCCGAACACTTTTCCTCTCGCGGAATGCGTGTGGTGCCATTTTTCTTGGGGCAGATGAGTGATCCGGGCGATCTGATCGGATTGCTGCACAAGGACGAGAAGACTGGTCGAAGCGAGTTTCTTCCGCCATTTTGGTGGCCATCGGACGAGGAGCCGATCGTGCTTTTCTTGGACGAGCTCAATCGGGCTCGTCCAGAAATACTGCAATCGGTGATGGAGCTCGCATTGAACAAGACACTTGCGGGAAAGCGATTGCCCCAAGGCAGTGTGATCGTCTCGGCGGTCAACGAAGGCGATGAATATCAGCTGACCGATCTCGACCCCGCTCTCGTTTCACGATTCAACCTGTATCAGTTCGCTCCCACCGTCGACGATTGGTTGCTTTGGGCTGATCAGCACAAGGTGGACGATCGAGTCACCGGATTTGTGCAGCAGCAGCCTCAGTACCTCGACGGCGAAGGAATCTCGCCCTCGGCGGAAGACGCGAATTCAATGTCAGGGTTGGTCAAAACACCCGACCGCCGCGGATGGGCTCGCGTGTCGAGTATGCTTCAAGGCGTCGAAACGATCCAACCGGTGCACGTCAAGTTGATCGCCGGCGTGGTGGGTTCGCCCGCGGCGATGGCGTTTCGCAGAAGCCTTGCATCGCGATTGCAGGTGTCGCCCGATCAAGTGTTGCTGCAATTCACAAAGCATCGCAAAGCGATTGAGAAGATGGCGTTGGGCGAACTGCTGATGTTGAACGAACAGTTGCTCGTTCACTTGGTCGGTGACCCATACGACGATGCCGATCGAACGAAAGCTCTCAAAGGGATGCTGAGCTATTTGAAGCTGCTTCGCAAACGAAAGCTGGATGAAGCGGTCGCTCACTTGGTTTCCATGACGGATCAGCCGAAGTACGAACCGGCGATGGAGTTCTTTGCGGAGTCAATGGAGCTGACAACCTTGCTGACCGAATACGTCGACGGGATCCGAATTCAGTGAGCGACTCAGCGGCTTCTGGGAAAACCGATTCGAAACGAGACGCGAAGGCGCGAGAGCGAATCACTCGTGTCGTTGAGAGTTGGTATCTCGTTGATCCGTTGTTGTTTGCCGCGTGGACGCTGCACGAAGTCGTGGCCAAGCCGGAAATCGCAACGTTGCGAGTGGCTCATGGCCGCGTTGAATTCAATCCCGCGTTTGTTTCGTCGCTCAAGCGAGATGAACTGGGGGAGGTACTGCGGTTTGAAGCGATGCGAATTCTGTTGGGGCATCCCTATGCCAGACGCCAACCGAAGACCGAGTTGTCTTACTCGGCCAGTAATTTGACGGTGCAAGAATGCTTGCGAAGTAAGTTGCCCATGCCCAGACCGCGGGAAGTCTTGGGAAGCGAAACGCACGATCATCAATACTTCGAATATTACTATCGGCAGCTCGCCGAACGGGAAGGTGATCAACCCGATCCCTCGGAAGACTCAACGCCTGAACCGGATCAGTCGGATGATTCGAAACCAGGCGAGGGCACGAGTCATCCAGAAGAAACGCTGGGCGACGACTCAAGTGACGCTGGCGACTCTGGCAACGACGCGGTGGCCGAGCAAAGGGACGAAACCGGTGATGAGTCGTCCGTGGAAGAAGATGACGGCTCTTCAGCGGAGTCGAATGAGCCCACGCCGGATTCACCCTCGCTGGAACAGGCAGCGGACTCGTCGGTGGGCAATGATTTGGAATCGTATGTCGATCCGAGCCAAACGGGTGCTGAAAACGCGGACCAGTGGGATGCCGACGATCTGCTGCATGAGGAGATCAAATCTGCCGTCGCGGACGCGGCGGAGAATGGTGGTTGGGGAACCTTGCCCGGTCACGCTCAAGAACGTTTGTTGGCAACGCTTCGGCCACCACTGGACTACCGGTCGATCTTGCGGCAATTTCGTCAGAGTGTTCTGTCAGTTGATCGTCGGCTGACTCGCATGCGGCCGAGTCGGCGTTACGGGTTCGCTCAGATGGGTAGCCGGTACGACTTCACCACGCGATTGCTTTTCGCGGTGGATGTCTCGGGCTCGATGAGCCACCGTGATTTGCAAAACGGATTCTCGATTATCAATCGGTTTTTTCAGTATGGCATTCGCTCGATCGATGTCGTTTGGTTTGATACGCAAATCCGGTGCGAACCACTGACGTTTCGATCGGCGCGGCGCGACGTCAGCATCACCGGTCGAGGCGGCACTGACTTGGGTTGTGTGACCGAGTTCATCGATGAGCATCGCGGCTATGACGGAGTCGTCGTGTTTACCGATGGCGATTCGCCTCACCCCAAGCGACCAGCCAATCGGCAGACACGGATTCTCTGGTTGTTCAACACGCAGGCCGCTTTCCGGAAGTCCGCTTCGGATTTGAAATCGCTCGGCCACGTCGCTTTCTTAAAGCCTTCGCGAGTTGGCTCGCCGGTTCATGCGAGCTAGATCTGCTTGCGAAGAGTGGCTGCTGGACGCAAGCCAATGCCGCTCTTGGAGTCGCCCAATCTCAACTTTCGCAAAGCGGCAGGATGGGATTGGTTGAGTTGACCAAGTCATCGATCGTGACGCCACGAAAAGCTTCTTCGGTCGCGGCGTAGACTCGATCGAGTTCAGTGTGCAGCGGACAAAGATCGGTGTGAGATTTCAGGCCGAGGGGGCATTTTCGAATTCGTTCGACTGGAGCAACCGTGTTGACGACGTCCAGGATCGTCAATGTATCCGTCGGAACGCACAGTTCGTAACCGCCGCCGGGACCCGGTCGTGAGCGGACCAGCCCTGCGGCACCGAGGTCTTGCAGCACACGAGTGAGATACCGCCGAGGCACCTTGGTTTGCTCAGCCAAATGATCCGCCGGGACTGGTTTTCCGACCTGGCTGCCCATGCAGGCGATGGCGCGAAGAGCGTATTCGGCGGTTTTGGAAAGCATAGTTGTTTGTTGTGAATTTGAAATCTACATGTTGAAATGCAGATATTGATTCTGTACAGTCAGGTGTACGAATAAGAGTTTAAGCTGGAACCCACGTACGAGCAATCTTCTATGGTCTCGCTGCATTCAAATGGTGCCGCTCCATCCTTCCATGAACGGTGTGTTTTTGCGGTGAAATCGCGGGTGATCAGCGGTGGGCTGTTTTGCTTGGTCGTTTGGATGGCGTCCTCGGCATCGGCCCAGCCCGATTTTGAACGTCCGCCGATCGATTACCTCAATGCGGAGGTCAATGATCCTGTCGCCAAGCTAGCAAAACGCATCGAAGCGGGCGAAGTGGCACTGAACAGCGATCCAAAGTTTGGGTATTTGCCGTCAGTTCTCGAAGCTCTGGATGTGCCGCTAAGTTCGCAGACGCTGGTGTTTTCAAAGACCAGTTTGCAGTTGCATCGAATTTCGCCTCGGCGGCCGCGAGCGTTGTATTTCAACGACGACGTTTACGTTGGTTATTGCCAGCATGGCGATGTTTTGGAATTCGCTTCAACCGATGCCAAGCAGGGGGCAATCTTTTACACGTTGTCCCAATCAGAAGAAAAAGAACCCGAGTTTGTGCGGGATCGTGGTGGGTGCTTGTCATGTCACGCGTCGTCGCGAACTCAGAATGTCCCTGGGTTCTTAATTCGCAGCGTCTTCGCTGATGCGGCGGGGCGTCCCAAGCTTGGTAGCGGGACGTTCACGACGGATCACACCAGCCCGTTCGACGAACGATGGGGTGGTTGGTATGTCACCGGATCCCACGGTTCGATGCGTCATATGGGCAACGTCATCTGCACCGATGAAGCTCAGGAGCTGGACCGTGAAAGCGGGGCGAATCAGGACGATCTTGGGGAGTACTTTCGGACGGATTCTCATCTGACACCGCATAGCGACATTGTGGCGTTGATGGTGTTGGAGCATCAAACGCAAATGCACAATGCGATCACGGCGGCGAACTTCGAAACGCGGCAGGCACTTCATCAGTCCTATCAGATGAATGAGTTGCTCGAACGCGAACCTGATTTCATCAGCGAGAGCGCGACGCGACGGATTGAGTCGTCCGCTGATCGAGTGCTGAAGTATCTGTTGATGTGCGACGAGTTCACGTTGACCGATTCGGTGGCGGGGACTTCCACATTTGCCAAAGAGTTCGCCTCGATGGGACCCCGAGATCCGGAGCAGCGGTCGCTGCGTGACTTTGATCTAGAAACACGGCTGTTCCGATATCCGTGTAGCTATTTGATCTACTCCGACTCTTTTATGGAGTTGCCCGCCGAAGTGAAATCTCGTGTGCTGGAGAAGCTGAAACACATCCTCAGCGGAGAAGATCAGTCAGAGGCTTATCAGCATTTGACCGGCAAAATGCGCAGCGAGATCCTGGAAATCCTTCGAGCGACCCACCCTGACTTTCAGTAGCCCGAGAAAGCGACATGGCCATGCCACGTCGCGTCTTGTTGGCTCGAAGCACGTCCTTCGATTTGGGAACGAGCGAAGCTCATCGAGCGGGCGAGCGTGTCCGTGCTGAGCTGAACTAGCTGCAGGTGGCCGAGAGCCCCAGAGATGTCTGGCTAGTTTTTTATCGGCGCAAAAAATAAGCCGCCAGCTTTTACAAGCAGACGGCTTATTCAGTGACCCCTACGGGACTCGAACCCGTGTTACCGCCGTGAAAGGGCGATGTCCTAGACCGCTAGACGAAGGGGCCGGTCGGTTTGCCAACAAAAGCTGGCGTGCCAACGAGGCGAGTATCAAACCAAGATCGCATGAAGGCGTCAAGGGATACGAGCGTCCGATTTGCTTTGCGACAACAAAAAAGTTGTCAGGAGGGCGAATGTGCCTTCACGAACGTCCAGTGAGCAGGAAATTAACCTACGAAACGTCGTTCGAATCCGCTGGTGCGTTCGCATCGAACGCTTCGTTATTCCGCTGGATCGCGTCGTAGACCTCACGACGATGAACTGGCACTTCGCGAGGAGCTTCCACGCCGAGGCGGACCTTGTCTCCACGGATTTCCACCACAACGATTTTGATATCGTTGTTGATGACAATGCTTTCGTTTTTCTTTCGCGAGAGTACCAACATGGCTCATTCCTTTTTGCGGCCGCCTGCCTCCTAGTAACAACTGCCTAGTCAACGACGAATAGTGGACAGGTTGTGGAAGGGAGTACGGACAGAGATCCTTGGTCCAACAACTCTAGGACAAAAAACGGTTCGGTCAAGGAAATCCGGGTTGACAAACAGTGAAAAATCTTTTGGTGGTCGCTTGTTAGAGGGGTTCAGGTTGCGAAACGCCCTGTTTTGCTAGCAAATACGAAGTGTCGCGTTTTAGACCCATTCCCAACTCAATTGGCGATTTTCTATCCGATGACTGCTGCTTTTACGTTTCAGACTTACGTTTACGGACCTGATCGGGGGGCATTTGACGTCTCAATGGAGACCGTCGCAGGCCGATTCGAGGCACTGGAAGGACTGTTCTTTGAATGGGATGGTTCGTTTACTTGGGCCAATCAGTCGCAAGGCTGGCAAATCGATGGCACCGTCTACGACAACGGTCAGGCCATTCAGTACGTTGACTTACACGGCCGTGGTTCATCCGCGGAGGGGCGCCAATTGTTGATGGAACGTCTGCGAACGCTGTTTTCAGCGTTTGGCGAACCAGCATCGGTCTCGCTGATGCGGATTCCCGACCGGACATGGCAAGATTTACAAGGTTTTGAAAAAGACGTCTGTTCGACCAACGCCTCTGATCGCTGATTTATCAGCCGCCAAAAAACGAATGGATTCAAGCGGCGACTCATTTGGCTCTTTTTCCCAGCGATTTCGCTGCGAAACGCATGGTTTGCTCCGGTGCGATTGAAACAGTTGGAACGTTTTTTCTGGTTTTCGGAGTTTTGGCACCCTGGTTGCATTACCACCAATCCAGACGCCAATGCCTCGGATGGAGGCATCCAAATCGGTACCGGCGTCAACGTGGTACCGAGCCTTATGAAAGCCCCGTTTCAGGAAGAATCGCAATGTTGACCGAAACCATGCCATCGCTCGAAAACGTCTCGATGATCTCAACTGCATCGCAGAATGAGACAGCACCATCCGACGCTGAGATCACTCGCCGTGTCATGAAGATCCGCAGCAGCTGGAGCGTCGCAGAACGTCTGCGTCGTCGTCGCGAAGCCGATGATCGCTTCGCCGACTTGCTCGATGCTCTGTCGGCTGAGCACACCGCTGCCTGAGATGATGATTTGTGCAGGTTCGCCAAGTTGGCGTCTGCACCGAACCGGTCCTCCGCATAACGCGGCAGTCAGTTCCTGATTCAATTGGTGGCGTTTATTTCGAGCGTCTACCGAGTCGTATCAACGGACGTGACCGGAAATGCCTTTGTCAGATCTCAGAATGTCGGTCATCCAATCCGACCAGAATTGAACGAACGGTATTCGAACTGGCCCGTTGGCCAGTAGAATAGTGGCTTTCGTTCTTCAGGGATGTCATTGGATGATTCAAGCTCAAATTGCCGTCGTGATGGGCACGTTGCCGAAAACCATCGGAGCATGCGTCTTTGCGATCTTGTTGACCCAAATTGTTGGAGGCTGCACTCGCCAGCCTTCTGCTGAGTCGACGGATCCTGCGTCGGGGGCTCCATCTTTGGAGACCAACGATGGTCAGTCCGAGGAGACGGACCAGACGTCCGACGACGATCTATTGCTGGTCGGGGATAGCAGCGCTGCTTCAACGCCCGAGTCACCGGCCACCAGTAATAATACGAATGGCGAGGTTGCTGCGCAGCCAGTCGTCGATGACCCAGCCGTGATTGACGTGCCTCAGAGCGTTGCTTCTCAGTTGGATGGTCGCAGGAAGCAGCTCGCAAATGATTTGAAGCCCGAGCAGCTCCGGACGTTTCTCTCCGAAGCAGATATCGAGATGCGGATGATCACAAGCGGTCAGTCCGGCATCGAAGATAGTGCCACCGCTTTCAGCGAGCTAAAACGCATCGCCACGTGGAAACGTGAGGCTTCGCGTCGCTTGATCGAACACGCGGATGCAACCGAGAAGGAGAAGGCGATCGGCCGCCGAGGTGAGCTGCAATCACTTTCACACTTGGCGTCTTTGGGGGATCTGAAAGCGGCTGAGAGTTTGCAACTATTGGCGGAGTCGCTTCAAGAAGATTCCGATCCGGAAGTCCGCTCAGACAGCCAGCTTGTGTTGATCGGTTTCGCGATCGAAGACCTGCGAAACGGAAAGTCAGATGCGCCCAGTCGAGTGGTTTCTCAAATCGATCGATTGCTGCAAGCAAGTTCCTCTCCCGACGCAGCAACCTTGATGGTGATGGGGCAAGCGAAAGACGCGTTACTGCAATTCGAACATGTTGAAGAAGCCTCGCGGGTTCGCGCGATGATCCTGGAAGAATTTGTCGAGTCAGGTGAGGCAATCGCCGGCGAGTCCGATGCGATGGGGGGATTGGTGGACATGGCCCGCCAAATCGCCGGCCCAAGTTTTCAAATCAGCGAAGCGACAGCTCGCGTTCAGAATTTGATGGAAACATTCATCACCGAGGCCAACGAAAACACCGATCCATCGGACTCCGCAGTGTCAATCAACGATTGGAAGGCAGCGATTGAATCGTTGGCAGATGAGCAACCCGATCTCTTGACGACACAGTTCTTAGCGGGCGCGAGTTTGGAAGCGGAGACGGTTGGTCGTTTGGATTTGTCCGAGGCGACCTACCAAGTTTTGGATGACAAGTTTGCATCCATGCAAGACGACCGTGGAAGTGAGGCTAGGACGGCACTTCAGGCCCGCGACAATCGTGAAAAAATTATCGGCAAGACTTTTGATCCAGACCTGCCCAGCACAAAGGGCGATGAGCTGTCGATGGATGACTATCGTGGCAAAGTCGTTCTGATGCCGTTCTGGTCGGCCGCTTTTGCAGACTCTTTGTTGGTCGTCGACAATCTTCAAAAGATCGCCCGCCAGTATCCGGAGAAGGTTGCGATCGTGGGAATGAACTTGGATGTTCAGTCGACAGACGTTCCCGCGTTTGAATCTCGAAACAAAATTTCGTTTCCGAGTTTTCGGAGTGTTTCCGACCCGGAAGCGTCTGTTGCCAACTCCGTTGCATACCGTTTTGGCGTGGTTTCGTTGCTGTTTGTGGCGGTGATCGATCAAGAGGGCAAAGTGGCGGCGATCGAATTTTCTGGCCGAGATTTGACGCCGGTTGTCGAAAACCTTTTGCGTTGAATTAAGCTGGTTGGACGGACGAGCGCCGTGGGGCAATGAGAAACGACTCGTCTTTGAATCCGTCTGCTAGGTTGCGACCATGCAATTCATCGAACTCACCGGCAAATCGCTGTTGGACGTTATCAACGAAGGCGAAATCGACATGGGCCAGCTCCATGAAGCTGGCGTCAATGGTGACTCTATTTTGCGAATCAACAAGTTCGGCGAAATCGAGCTGAGGGATCGTCACGAATGGGTTTTAGTCGGCGGTCTGCTCGGGAATTTCGAGGACCGACTGCGAAGGATCACTCAGCTGGATTGGCTGTAGTGAATCCCTCACAAGTTGTTGAAGCAACGATCGAATAGAACAATTCGTTACGCTGCTTTCCCCGTCCGAGAGTCACGGATGTGATTCACTCGGTCTCTCTGCCTAACTGATCGCGAATTTTTTGCAGCCGCGAGGCGAGTTCTGATTCGAATCCTCGCTCGACCGGTTTGTAGTAGCGGCGGTCGACGCCCAAGTAATCCAGCTTGGCCACGCCCTCCTCGGTGTTGTGCGCGGACTTGTAACCGTCGCCATGACCAAGTTCTTCGGCGCCGGTGTAGTGTCCGCAACGAAGCATCTTGGGAACGGGAATGACCTGGCGATCTCGAACGTCCCGACGGGCGGCGCTGATCGCGGAAGTCGTCGCGTTGCTCTTGGGAGCAAGGCTGAGGTAGGCCACCGTTTGGCTTAACGTGAGTTGAGCTTCGGGAAGTCCGATCATCTCGCAAGCTTGCATGGCGCTGACCGCGATGATCAACGCCTGCGGGTCCGCGTTGCCAATGTCCTCGCTGGCCAAAATCACCAATCGCCTGCAAAGGAAGCGAATGTCTTCACCGCCCTCCAGCATCCGGGCGAGCCAGTACAAGGACGCGTCCACATCGCTGCCTCGAATGCTTTTGATCAGTGCGCTGGCCAAATCATAGTGATCATCGCCGGTGGCATCGTAACCAGCGATGCGACTGGTCATGGATTCGGCAACATCGTCTCGCGTGATCGATGCTTTTGGATTCTCATGGCTGTGCACTGCCACTTCCAGTGCCGTGAGAGCTTTGCGAGCGTCTCCATCCGAAGCAGATGAGAGATAGTCGATCGCGTCTTCGTCGATGGTCACATTCTGATTTCCCAGGCCACATTCTCGGTCGGTGATCGCCCGTTTCAGCAGGCTGCGCATGTCTTCGACCGAAACAGGTTCTAAGCCGAACAATTGGCTTCGACTGATGAGCGCGGCATTGACGGCGAAGTATGGATTGCTGGTTGTGGCACCGATCAGAGAGATGATGCCCGATTCCACATCGGCGAGCAGTGCGTCTTGCTGAGATTTGTTGAATCGATGAATCTCATCAATGAAAAGCAGTGGCCTTGGGTCGCCCGCCGACACGCGGTCGCGTGCTTTGGCCAGCACTTCGCGAACGTCTTTCACACCGCTGCTGATGGCATTGAGAGTGATCAGCTCGCTGTTCTGCTCTGACGCGATCAGGTGAGCCAGCGTGGTCTTGCCGGTTCCCGGTGGGCCGTGCAGCAGGATCGAGCCAACGCGACCACTGGCGATCAATCGCCGAAGCAGTTTCCCTTCGCCTAGGATGTGTTGTTGGCCGACGAACTCCGATAGCTTCTTGGGACGCATTCGCGCGGCCAAGGGCTGGGCAGCAAACAAATGGTCAGCTTCTTGATCGGCAAATAGATCCATGGTCGACGTGACAATTCAAAGTAAGCAGCGGGATGACCGCTCGCGAAAACAAACGAGAAGAGCAATGACAGGAGCGGCAATCGCTGGGGTGGTAACGTTGGCGATTGTCGCACGTGTGGCGACTCTCGTCGACGATTGGGGACGAGATTGGACGACCAATCATGCCAAGTGGGATGATTCCGCCACGGACCCGCAAATGAGACCGATGCGATTGCATCAACGTATCGCTGACGTACGGGCCGATTTGGAGCGATGGGTGGAGACCGAATCCATTTGGCAAATTGAGTCGATGACCGCTGACCCAATGGACACATTGGCGACCGATCAAACGCAATCGATTCACTTGACCCGCCGGACGAAGTGGCTGCGGTTTGTCGATGACGTCCACGTGCGTTTGACGGAGGACGTTTCGTCCTCCGGTGACGTTTTCACTCGCGTCGATGCGGAAAGTCAGTCTCGGGTCGGCAAAGGGGATCTCGGTCAAAACCCCCGCAACCTCAAGCATCTCCGCGACGCGTTTTCAGCAGCGTGAGGGATTGGGCCGTAGCGGAACTCGCCGTCGTAGCGGAACTCGCCAAGAGTTTCGGCGTTGGGGGCCGGCCGAAAGTCTTGGCGACTTCCGCTACCTTTCCTGCGGGCGAACGACGTTCCCTACGGCTGGGGGTGATAGGATTTTTGGATGGACGCGAGACAGAAACAGCGATCGAAACGGCTTGATCCGGAGTCCTATCGCGGGCTTGCTTGGGTCCACTGGACGATGGCGATTGAAGATCGTCGAACAGGTTGGTTGGACCCGCGTTTCTTGTACAAGTTCCGTGAAG
The DNA here is from genome assembly GCF_000196115.1 of Rhodopirellula baltica SH 1. Lineage (NCBI taxonomy): Bacteria > Pseudomonadati > Planctomycetota > Planctomycetia > Pirellulales > Pirellulaceae > Rhodopirellula > Rhodopirellula baltica. The sequence goes on along the minus strand of NC_005027.1, from coordinate 4,349,655 downwards.
TCCTCGCCCATGCAATGTTTCGTTACCAGTTGGCGTGCCCCATTTTCTGCTTGATGCCAGACCACGCCCATCTGTTGTGGTGCGGATTAAGTGAAAGTACTGACCAACGTCTCGCGATGAAGGCGGTTCGAAAGGATTGGAACTCTTGCTTGAAGCGAATCGGTTTCCAGTTTCAGCGGCAGCCTTACGATCATGTGCTGCGCGAATCAGAATGCGAGTGTTCGGCAATCGAAGATGTTGCGGAGTACATCGCTCGCAACCCCGAACGGAAAGGGCTTGTGCCGGTCGATGGATTTGCATGTTATATCTATACCGGATGCCTGATCCCTGGTTATCCCAACCTCCGATTGTTTGAGCCAGATAGTTGGGAGGTTCTTTGGCGAACTCTCTCGTTCTTAAAACGAACCGAGTGTTTCCGTCGCAATGACCCAAAGTACGCACAGAAAATGTAGCGGAACTCGCCAAGAGTTTCGGCGATTGGGCTCCAGCCGAAAGTCTTGGCGACTTCCGCTACGGTCTTGGCGAACTACTAACGAGCCACAAATGCACGGAAGGCCGCGTTGAGCTTTTGAGTCATTGGGCCGGGTTTGCCATCGCCAATGACTCGCCCATCGAGTTTGACCGCGGGGATGACTTCGGCGGCACTGCCGGTTAGGAAGCATTCATCGGCGACAAAGATGTCGTGACGGGTCATGGCTTCCTCGGCCACTTCGATCCCATTTTCGCGAGCGAGATCAATCACGGTGTTACGCGTGATCCCTTCAAGGATTCCTGCATCGATTGGTGGGGTGATCAACCGGCCGCCACGGACGATGAAAATGTTGTCGCCGGTGCACTCGGCAACTTCGCCTTTGGTGTTCAGCATCACCGCTTCAATGCACCCGGCGCGAATGGCTTCGATCTTCGCCATGATGTTGTTGAGGTAGTTCAACGACTTCACGCGGGGGCTGAGCGCGGCGGGATGGTTGCGGATCGTCGACGCGGTGATCAGTTCCAAACCTTCGGTGTAGAACTTCTCAGGGTACAACGAGATCGTATCCGCGATGATGATCACTTGGGGATCTTCACACGAGAACGGGTTGAGCCCCAATTGGTTGCCACCACGGGTGACGACCAAGCGAATGTAGCCTTCTGTCAAACCATTTTTTGCAACGGTTTCGTTCACTGCAGTCGTCAAAGCATCGATTGCGATGGGAATGTCCAGCATGATCGCACGAGCGCTTTCGTAGAGCCGTGTCATGTGGTCTTCGAGTGCGAACACTTTGCCCGAGTAGATCCGCATCCCTTCGAACACGCCGTCGCCGTACAGCAGTCCGTGATCGTAGACACTGATCTTGGCGTCTTCGCGTGAGAAGTATTCACCGTTGATGTAGATGGCTTGGGTCATGCCCGGAAACTCAGAGATTGAAGGTGCGATGGATGTGTGTTGTCGGTGAGTGGGCGAACTCAGCTTGGGAACCCGGTTTCAGTCGACCGATGCGTTGGTGACCGCTCCGACTACGTCGGCATCAAAATAGTTGATGGACATGCCGGCATCGACCACGATCGATTGGGCTGTGATTCCACTGCTGCGTGACGACAGTAAAAAGGCTGCCGTTGACGCGACCTCGTTCGTGGAAACTGCTTCCCCGCGTGGGATGACTTTTTCTGCGTACAGGTAGGAATCGACGTAACCAGGGATCCCCGCCGAAGCACTCGTTTTCAGCAGCCCAGCCGCGACGGCGTTGAAACGCACTTGGCTGAATCGGCTGAACGACTTGGTGAGAAATGCCAAAGACGATTCCAGGGCGGCTTTGATCGGCGCCATGAAGCCGTAGCTTTCGCTGGCCATCCGCGTGGTGCTGATCCCAATCGTGACGACGCTGGCATCGTTGGCGAGCTGATCTTTGATGGCATTGCAAACTGCGACCAATGAGAACGCCGAGATGTCGATCGCTTGAAGGAACTGACGGCGGGTGGTTTCGTGGAACGGACGGATGCCATCGCTGTAATCCGCAAAGGCAATCGAGTGGACAACACCGGCGAGCGTCACGTTGTCTCGTTGAAGTTCAGCGGCCATCGCTTCGATGTCCTCTTGTTGTTCAACGTCGCAAACGATCAACCGGCGGTCGGCCAACAATTTGGACAAGCTATCTCGACGAGCTTCACTGCGAACGGCATAGATGACCTCTCCGCCGGCCTGCTCGATTTGCTTGGCGATGGCGAAGGCAACGCTTTTCTTGTTGGCGACACCCATGACCAGGAATGTCTTGCCAGACATCCCTAAGAAATCCATCGCCGGAGTTGGTTCCGTGCTCACGATGTTGCATCCGAGTCAGAGGAACCGGTTGGTTGAGTCTGGGTGATGCTGCATGCGAATTCGAGCCGAGTGGTGACCTTCCCGTTGAGCAGCATTTTGCCGGAGAGGAAAAAAGCGTTGGAAAGTTGTTCTTTGAGCGTCACATGAATGTCGACTGTGTCGCCCGGCCGCACCATGTTTTTGAACTTCACGCTGTCCATTCGAGTTGCCACGGGCACAAACTCACCCACAGCGGGCGTGTGTTCGGACAGCAGGATCGCTCCGGCTTGCAGGCAGCATTCGCACTGAATCACGCCGGGAACCAATGGGTAATCGGGAAAGTGCCCCTGCACAAAGAACTCGTCTGCGGAGAACGTTTTGCGGGCGTGCAGCGTGTTCTCGGTGATCTCCACCACTTCATCCAGCAACAGCATGGGAGCGCGGTGGGGAATTTTGGCCTCAATGTCTTTTGGGCCAAGTTGCCGAGTTTCGGTGGAGTCGTTGGGTGTGTTCATCCCCGTATCAAACGCCATTTTTGGGGCGATCGTCAAGGCCGGCGAAAGAGGGTTTGTTCACGTTCGCGGAGGAACGCCCGCCTCGTGTGCGATGATCGGCAATACCGAGCCAATTGTGAATTGTGCTGATCGGGATACAAGTGCGAATAGTGACGCAAAAGGTTCGCGTGGAATGCCGTGATTCGTCTGCGTCGCCCCGGATGGGGCCGTCTTCCATAGCTCGGGGTGGAAGCCCCGAGTCCTTGGCGAAGAACAGGAGGTCGCCCCGGATGGGGCCGTCGTGAACGTTGGAGAGCCTCGCTGACGCTTTGGGTTTCCATTTCGACGGGATTGGAATCCCATCGTACGGAACTTGAGCGTCAGCCCAACAGGGGCAGCTTCGCTCGGACGTTTTCTGGCAGGCTTTCCAACCATCGTTGACGAGTCGCATCATCATTCCAAACCATCAGGCCAATTGCGATCGCGAGCAGCAACGCGACATACGGGGAGACCAACAGGCTGACCGGTAACAGTGAGAGCACGACCAGCGTCATGTCGACTTTGTATCCACAGCCGATCATCGCCAACCAAACTCCGCTCATCACAACGCCGTGAGAGCAAAGCGTCGCGATCACGGCACCTTGCAAGCCATACATCGGTAGCAGCCAAGCGTTCAGTGCAAGGTTGCTGAGCAATCCGGCTGCCATCGCGACTGGAACCCATTTTCCTTTTTCAACCGTCCACAGATAGTTCTGACCGACGGTCACGAGAGCTGCCCAAGTACAAAAGCAAAGAGCCATCGGCATCAATGTCATCCCGTCGGTGTAGCGGCCTTGCAATAGCACATTGAAGATCCAAGGTCCAAGCAGAATCGCCATCGCGCTTCCGCATGTGAAGACGATCGACACCGCCAGCAACGCATCACGCAATCGAGTTTGCACCGCGGCGAAACGTTTCGCTTCCCAGTCCGCAGACAAATAGGGCAGCATCACCCCACCGATCATTGTCCCCAGGCTCAGCAACAGCATGGGAATGATGCGGCCGGAATGATATTGGCCAACCGCGGCTTGCCCAGCGATTTCAGCGGAGAGTGTTTCGGTGGCGGGAATGAAATGCAAAATCATGTATCGATCGGAAAGCTCAAAAAGGTTCCCAATCAAATTCATCAGCCAAAGAGCGGTCGCGTAGGGTGCCAGTCGGCGAATCATGTTCCACAGGCCAAATGGGACGTCATCGGACGGCAGTGTTTTGTCTGCAGTGGGTGAGTTGGATTCTTCTTCCGAGTCTTGAAGAATCTGCGCTGAATCCCAAGAGCGAACGAGTGACCACAGCCCTGGTAGCGATGCGACCAAGCATGATGCGGCAAACATCCAGACAACGCCGGTGAATGTTCCACCAGTCAGCAACCATGCAACACTGAGCAGCGTGAATCCAACGCCCTGCATGAATTGCATGCATGAGACCATTCGGACTTGCCGAAGTGAACCGTTCAGGTCACTGATGAAGTTGTAAACAATCATCCCGACGACTGCGCCCGCGACGCCATAGATCAGTCGGTTGTCTTGCGGTTGCAGGAAAACGATCCATCCAAACCAATCGGGAAGCCACAACATGGTTGTGACGAAGATCACTGTGCAGGACAGTGTCCCGATCGCGATCCGGCGTACGAATGGTGTGAGTGAACGTTTGAGGCGAAAGTGTTCCGTGAATCGAGGCAGCACCCCGGGGATCCCCAGCAGCATCACCGGAGTGATCAACGTGATGAATCCAAACGCCATCGACCAGCGCCCGACATCGGTATCGTCCATCAAGCGACAAAACGCCATGCCGCGAATGAATCCGATGCCACGCCCGAGCACCGTCATTGCCAACATCACGATCATGCCGATCGCGAGCGAATCGACGCGAAAGGCTGAACGGGGTGTGGTCGATTGGGTGGCTGAGTCGGCGGTCGACATCGGCAATTGGCTTCGAGAATCGGTTGGATCATTGCGGGCGACGCGGACGAATTCGCGTCGGGATGCCACGTGTTGAGTGGCGGCGTTTGCAAAGGTTGGCTCGCTGATCGGTGTCACCTTGTTCACTTTGTCGTTCGCAGGAAAAGATCGAGAAATCATGTGGGACGAAGGTCCGTTCGGAACGGTCGTGCGGATTTTTCGCTGCAAAACGTTGACAGGGCACTGAGGTGTGCTATCGTGATAGCACACAGGTTCGGTGCATCGTCTGGTGTCTCGAACTCCTTCCCAGGAGACGCCCATGTTCTTTTCCATTGACGCGGCCAGCGACGTGCCGATCTACGAGCAGATCGTTCGTCAGGTCAAGCTCGCCGTTGCCGATGGCACGCTGGTGGGAGGCCAAATGCTCCCCAGCGTGCGTCAGCTTTCTCGCGACATCGCGCTGAATCCCAACACGATCGCGCGGGCCTATCGCGAGCTACAGGCCCAAGAAATTCTCAAGCCACTGCGTGGTCGCGGGATGGTGGTCCGCCGCGATGCGATCGAAGCCTGCACATCCGCCCGTGATGACTTGGTCGGGGACGGGGTTCGCCGCGCTCTGGCCGATGCGATTGCCGGTGGCATGTCGCCGGATCAGTTGCGGTCACTTTTTGAGTCGGAGCTGGCGCGATTGAGTGCAGCCGCCACGAAGTCCAACTCAGACGAATCAAACCTTGAATCTGCTTCTTCCTCCAACAACGAGCCGAGCCATGAATGAATTGGATTCCATCGGGCGTGAGCCAACGACACGGGAAGCTTCTGACATTGCCTCGAATCGACCTGCGTATGATTCGCACCAAGCTCGGCCGAATGTTGAACCTGGAGGCATCATTCAAGTCGATCGAGTGAGCAAGCGGTTTCGAAACACGGTCGCTTTGGACAACGTCAGTTTGCATGTTCCGGCGGGGACTGTATTCGCGTTGCTCGGTGAGAACGGTGCGGGCAAGACAACGTTGATTCGGATCTTGACCGGCTTTCAAAAGCCAGACGCGGGAATGGCATCGATCTTGGGACATGACTGTGGTCAGAACTCCGAGGAGATCAGGCGAAAGATCGGCTATGTGTCTGACTCGCCGGCCCTGTATGAGTGGATGACTCCACCTGAAATCGGATGGTTCGTTAGTGCGTTCTACGACGATGGCTTCATCGCACGCTATCGTGATTTGATCGAAGAGTTTCAGGTTCCGCCGGCGACGAAGATCAAATCGATGAGCAAAGGCCAACGAGCCAAAGTGGCTTTGGCGCTCGCGACGGCTCACGACCCTGAACTGTTGATCTTGGATGAACCGACCAGTGGGTTGGATCCGATGGTCCGCCGTCAGTTCTTGGAATCGATGGTCGACCGTGCCGCTGCGGGGCGAACGGTGTTGCTATCGAGCCACCACATCAATGAAGTCGAACGAGTCGCGGACATGGTGGCGATGATTCATGGCGGCCAAGTCAAATTGGTTCAGTCGATGAACGACTTGAAGCAGCACACTCGAATCGTGACAGCGACGATGGATGACGCTCATGTCGAATCACCCGATTTGCCTGGGCGGGTGTTGAGCGAAACGAGCAACGGTCGTCAAAGACGTTGGGTGATCACGGATTGGAACGACGCCGGGGATCTGCACTGGGGACCTAATGATGGTGTGCGCCAATTCCATGTCAGCGTGCCGACGCTCGAAGAAGTCTTCATTGCGGTTTGTGGTCAACCCATTCGGGATGAGCCATCGTCATTCGATCGTCGTCAGGAGGTGAACGATGGCCACTTCGCTTGATGCTTTTGCTTACCCGGCCGTTTCGCGTCCACGATCAGCATTTCAGCATTTGGTTTGGAAAGACTTTCGGATGCTGCAACCGCTATTGTTGGCGGGTGTCATCGGCACGGCGGCGTTGTTCTTGCTGGCGGTCCTTCGTGCCGCGATCGATCCGGCCTCGGATCCGAGCCTGACGACACTTTCCGTGTTGTGGGTGCTGCTACCCAACTTGGTGGCACTCGGAATTCCACCGATCTCGCTGGGCACGGAGAACGAAGAGCGAACCCTGGATTGGTTGCGGACGTTGCCGGTGACTTGGTGGCAAGTGTTGTTGTCCAAGCTGTTGATCGGGTTCGCTGCCTGGGTGCTGGCGGTCTTGGTTGCGTCGGTTTGTTTTGCGCTGTCGTGGTTGGTGTTGCGGGGAGGCTGGGATTGGTCTGCGATCGGACGGATCTCCGGTTCGGAATCGATCTTCGAGCTGATGGTTTACGGAGTGGGCTTGCTGATCTGTGGCTGGATCGCGGCGTTGATCGTTCGCAATCCGGTCGGTTCGGTGATGTTGGTGATCCCGTTGATCGTGGGCCTGACCTTGTTGTGGAATTACTCGGTCGCTGGGTTGGTCAGCACGCATTTCCACTATGGCGTCACGTTCTTGGAGGCGACCGCTGCTCAGCGAGTTTCGATGCTTTGTTTGGCAACTGTTTACCTCGCTGCACTGGGGGGCGTGGTGGCCGGATTGGCTCGGCATCGTTTAGCTGGCGCGAGTGACCACCGTTGGCAGGCTCCAGCGGTGGCCTCGACTTCGGCTTGGCAACCAAGCGTGGTGCAAGTGGCTTGGCATGCCAAACCGCGTCCGTTTCGTGCATTGCTTTGGCAACAGGTTCGGCAGACTCGTCTGGTCATTGGTGCCGCGTTCTCGTTTGCCCTGTTCGCGCTATTATCGATTTGGACGGATGGAAATCATGGTTTTCATGATCTGTTGCTTGTCCTCGGATGGCCGGCCGCTCATCTGATGCTAGGAGTCGCGGCTTTTCACGGCGATCGTCGGGGGATGCGGCAAGGGTTCTTCGCCGACCGTGGATGGCCACCCAACCTGATATGGGTGACGCGACTGATCCCAACCGCCTCGGCATCATTGTTTCTGATACTGGTGTTTCCGTTTGTTTCTGGCCTCGATTTGTATCTTGGGATGCATTACGGAACTGGAACCTTGTGGCAGGCTTTCGGGTTCAGCGTGGTCGTCCAGACCCTCTTGTTCTTGATCGGCGTTCTAACCGGGCAGTGGGGCCGCCGGCCATCGCTGGCGTTCTTTGGCGCACCTGTGGTGGCTCTGCTCTGGATGCTACCCGCGTTTGGCCTGCTCGCGTTCTACGGAGGCTACACCGGGTTGCTGTGGCTGGCGGCCGGGGTGTTGCTGTTCGCAAGTCGGCGTTTGACGCCTTTTGTGATGGAAGGTGTTTCTTCGGCTGCTGTGTGGGGACGAGGGCTGGCGTATTGCCTGCTGGCTTTGGGGGTGATGTGCCTATGTCTCTTCATTCATCGTTGGTGGACGACGCCGTCGGAAATGCCGCAGTGGCGAAAGCAGATGTTGGCGATCGTTCAGGAGCCCATCACGCCTGAGACTTTGGAGTCAACCGTTGGGGTGTTACCAGGAACTCGGAATATCCATCTGAATGCGGATGTGTATTCCCTGGAAGATTATGAAATGGATGCCCGGAAAAGCTTGCTGTTGTCTGAATTTCCAACGGTCAATTTGGTGGAAGCTTCAGCTTTTCAATACACTGTCCGTTTACATCCGAGTCGATCTTGGGCTGGTCAGCGAATGAACTATGCCTTCGAGAATGAAGCAGCAAGATATCGTGATGTGGAGCTGCGATTGGATGCAGAACTGAAGTCCAGCGAAGTGATGGGGGAACACGTTTCGCAATCGGAGTTGTATGGCTTGTGCGTCGACACGCCGATCGCTGCTAAGGGATATGCCAGTGTTCCGAATTGGAATGGGCTGCCTTACGGCGTGAGTCCGTATCAACATTTTCAGTGGCATCCCTTTCGCCGCAAAGCTCTGGAGGTTGCGGCAAAATGGTCAAAGCTCTCTCGCGAGCAGTCGTTTGTGTTCGGTGCGTTGGGCGAATTGCTCAACAATGCCGAGTCCAACGAATGGATCGTGATCAATGGTTTGAGACAGATTGCTTACGAGCAAAACCTGTTCAGCGACGAAGCTCTTCCGCAGTCCGAAGAGGATCAATTGGATCGCGAAGCATTCATTCGTGTTGTCGATCAATTGGTCAACAAAGATCTTCGGCGAGAGAGTCGCCAGCGATCCCTGATCGCCGAATGGCAACGTTTTCAGACGGGAGAGTGGAGCGGCTGGTTCGATGATGAGCTGGGAAACGAGAAGTCGTTCTTAGACGCTCCGTTGTCGGAACCGTTCTACCGGTTGGAATTCGAGCAAACGAGGTTTGAACGGATACTCGATGTCGCGGTTCGCAACACTTTGGATCAGCTGGAAGATGGCTTGCCCGAGTGGGATGATCCCGAGCTGACTAAGCAAAGGCTGCTATGGACCAAACTGCTGAAGGACCGTCGTTCCGGTGTCGGTCACCAGGAAGTCGCATCACCACCTCGAGCTCCCGTCTTCTATCGCGAGCAAGATTTGCTAATCGATGAGCTTCGTCAGATGGCAGACCGCTTGCGTGAAACGCAGCAGAGCAACGTAGGCCAGGTTTCACCTGGCACTCGAGCCGATGCTTTGTCACAAAGCGAGGTGAGTCACAATTTGATTCTCGAGTTCGAACGAGTACCGTCCAATCACCCCGCCAGGTAGGACCTGGCCTACGGGGAAGATGAGTCTGCCGAGAATGGCAGCGACAATCAGCGTTGACTTTTCTTCTTCGACGCGACCGTTGTGGAGCTGTCTTCGGGTAGTAGTTCCTCTGTCATCTTGGCCCGGTATTCCATCATGCTGCCAGGCCCCTGGAAGCCAACGACGGACTCGTCCCAGATCAGTTCTTTGCTGAGCAAATAGCCGTTGTCGACATCGAAACGCAGCGTTCCGTTGCTGAGTTGCTGAATGACTTGTGCCCGCAAAGATTCTTCTTCGATCGGAGTCAGCGTTTCACTCTTCACGCTCAGCGTTGCTACACCGGCTTTGACCTTCTTGAGCGTGTAAAGCTGACGAATTTTGATTTGCTTGACGAAGCCGTCTTCGGTTCGGGCTTGGATTTCGGAAGGAACGGCCCATGATTCGCCAATCTTGACGGGTTTGTCAGGCAGTGCCAACGCAAGTGTCCCCATTCCCAGTGAGGACTTGGAACCCGCATGGTCTTCCCGGCGGACTTCTTGGCCCTGCTTGTTGATCGTCACCGTTGCCAACGGAGTTCCGATCTGCGAAGCGACAACGCTGAAGATTTTTGGCGGTTCTTCGCCCGTGGTGCTATCCCACTGAACTTCATCCGCGTCGCCGCTTTGCTGCGTCATGGCGACGGATTCGATCGAGTGATCGAACGTCATTTCGGAATTGTCGGCTTCCGCAACGGTCCAGGCTCGATTGCTCTTGGTGTGAACATTCGCAATTTCTTCGGACCCATTGATGCGAGTCTTGGTTTTGGCAACGTGGGTGACTTCATAGCGAAGTGTTTGACCAGGCTGAAGCGAGTGTTTCAGCGAGTAGGTTTCACCGGATGCGTCGTCTGCTTGTTCTAAAACCGACTGTTCTTTGGCGTTTCCGATCGATTGAGGTACCAGAACGCTCTGTGTTCCCAGGCAGGCCAGTCCGATCAAAGCGAGGCGACGGGACGTGGGAGGGATTCGCAGCAACATCGTGGTGGGCTCCAGTCAAAGTTTTATCGGTGGGAAGGGACCAACTGTGTTCGCCGATACCAAATGCTGAGGTTCGCTGCCAGTGGAATACTTCGCAGACGATGGTGTTGTGTTTTGGTGTCGGTGAATTTGCGATGAAGACGAGCCGGCTCTTTTCGTGAAGGTTCTCGCGTGGGTTCCTTTTTGACGTTGATGCCTCGCCAGTCCATGCGAAAAGTGGAGCTGCACGAGAATCCCTCTTTGGGCTCTCGTCTCATCCTCCTCCACGGTCTTCATTGTGATGTCCATCAACCGCCGCCATTTCGAATCATCTCTCAAGCACCCATTGGATCCGCGAAACAACGCCGCATTCACGTTGATTGAGATGTTGGTGGTGATTTCGATCATCGGTGTGTTGGCAGCGTTGTTACTCCCGGCCGTTTCGAAAGCACGTGAAGCAGCTCGAGCCGCTCAGTGTCAGAACAACCTCAAGCAATTTGGTGTCGGCCTGACTGGACGGACAGTGAACGCGCCCAATGGTGAGTTTTGTTCAGGTGCATTCGACTTTCGTCGTGATGGTGTGCCCACTGAAGTGGGATGGGTGGCGGATCTGGTACGACGCGGCGTGTTGGTCAGCGAAATGCGGTGCACCAGCACATCGGCTCAGGCGAGTAGCGCCATCGAACACCTGCTCAGTGACAACGAGGCCGACTGGGCGACCAACGACTGCGTCGATCAGTTGGGCGCCGAGGAATACACGAACGAAATGGGCACCGTTATCAAGAATGTGGCTCGGTTGATCGAGGCGAGTCCCGCGGATCGAGTCGAATATATCGAACGCAAAATGCTGGAAGACGGTTACAACACGAACTACGCCGCGTCGTGGTTCCTGGTCCGTAGTGAAGTGATTTTGGACGAAAGCGGTCAGCCCCAGCCCAAAGATTCTGCCTGCACAAATGATCTGAAGTCGCTCAACGTGACCCGTGGTCCATTGACGACGCGTCTTTTGGACACCGCCAAAGCACCCAGCAGCACAGTTCCGCTTTTGTGTGATGCGTCGCCGATTGGCCAGCTTTCCGGCAACGTCGGTGAATTGACATCTGGAACGCCGTATGTGACTCCCATCATCGGAGAGCCAATTCTGTACAAAGAAACCGATCCAAATTATCTGAAGGAACCGGTGATTGCCGCCAGCACGCCACGCGAAGGCGTCTCAGGATGGCTGCGAATTTGGAATTACGACACGCGACAAGATTACCGCGGGATGTCGAGTCACCATGGTGGTGTTTGTCACGTCCTGATGGCAGACGGAAGTGTTCGGGGACTGTATGACGCCAATGGTGACGGTTTTATTAACAATGGATTCCCAATGGACGCCAACTTCTGGACCGATGCCGAAGTCGAAGCCGGCGACTTGGAACTAGCGAGCTACTACTCGCTCAATAGCAAGGGTGAAGAACTCTAAAGTCGGACGCTATCGATCCGCGAAATAGATCGAATGTTGCGCCCGACAGTCCGCTTTTTGCTGGCTCGGCAGTCTCCTTTGCCATGCGTCCGGCAATTGCTTGGTCTCTATCACTAACGCACTGGCACGTTCGGGCGATGACCAGCGAAATGCCCGCTTTGCAATCTTGCTATCGACTGAATCGACAGAGCAGTTTTGCATGAATCAGTCTCAGAAATGTGTGTGAAGTCTTGGTGAAGACTCGCGGGCCCTCGGTTTTGATTCGATGAGTTTTGTGAGTCTTATCGCGGGAGAATTCATCAAGAAAGCTGCCTTCGCAACTGTGTGAATGCGAAGCGAATGAGTAGGGATTGTGAAAGGTTTGTGAATGCAAGTTGTGAAGCCTGTTGGTGCTATCGGCTTCTTGTAAAACACCACCCAAATGAATGTCTTGTCAGCCACCGAATCTGTTCAAGGAGGCTGACAGCAACCAGAAGCTTCTCTACCGAAAGGAGGTTTGCCTTAGCCTGTGGCACACGTCACGGCAACTGAAAGAAGACGATTGGCGTGATTGCAATCACGCAATGGAATTGAAGCTTGGGAGAGAGTCTCTCCACCAGGTTTCGTTCCGAAGAAGAAGGAGTCGGTGACGCTCGACAAGCTGAAGCTTGCTGGAACAAGTCTCAGCTCTTGTGAGTCCAACGCCACCAAACTCACCACATCTCATTTTAACACAAGGTCGAAGCCGTTCGGCTTTCGGCAACTAAAATCTCAGGAAAGACTATGAAGTCGCAATTTCGAAAATCAGGTTTCACCCTGATCGAGTTGTTGGTCGTGATCGCGATCATCGCTCTGTTGGCAGCTTTGTTGTTGCCAGCCATCACCAAGGCTCGCGAAGCTGCCCGTGCAGCTCAGTGCCAAGCCAACCTCAAGAACATCGGCATCGGCCTGTTCAAATACAGCAATCGTGCTCCTTCGGGAACGTTCTGCAGTGGAGCGTCGGACTTCCGACGCGATGGTTGCATGGACGAATACGGTTGGGTTGCTGACCTCGTCAACGTTGGCGACGGCAACATGAACGAGTCGTTGGACCCTTCGAACCCATTGAAGGGCTCGGAAAAACTCAATGACTTGTACGGGAAGGACACCACCGACGCCAAGGACGCTGCACCGTTGGCACGCCTGAGTGCTGGCCAGTGTGGCAAAGCAGATTGGCAAGGCGTTTCGGGCGATGGAAGCTCCACCACCTTTGGCGGAACGGCTCCAGAAACCGCTGTTCGTGCCGAGTTGATCGCTCGCTACTTTTTGACCAACGGTTACAACACGAACTACGCCGCTTCTTGGCACTTGGTCCGTGGAATGGTCAAAACCGAAGCTGATCCGAGCACCGGCGAATTGACCACTTGGTCCGGCGGTGGATTCAAGGGTTTGGGCGGATCGACTGGTCCAATGAGCGTCGCCGACTTGGAGCGAAGCCGTATCAGCAGCAGCAACGTTGGCTTCATCGGCTGTGCAGCTCCTGGCGATGTCGACGAAGCGATTCTCGGTGCGACTCTCGGTTTCGATGGAACCGGCGTCTGGGGAACTGCCCTGAATCAAACCGAAGCTGTCGAGTACATCGCCAGCGGATCGTTGTTGACCGAAGCGTTCAACGACGGACCTGCCTACTGGAATGCGACTGCAGGAAACTTGGACTTGATTGGTAGCAACGAAACTCTGCTCGCGCAAATCGGTTGTGAGCGTGGCGAACCCACCACAGCTGGATGTGCTGCTCCAACCGGCCCAGGCGGCAACGGGATCTACATGCAAGACACTCGTGACTGGTACGCCGTTCACGCAGGTAGCTGCAATATCCTGATGGGCGATGGTCACGTTGAAGTCTTCGCCGACAGCAACGCCGACGGATTCTTGAATCCTGGTTTCCCCGTCACCGGTTTGACCGAAGCTGAGATCTCTGGTGTTGGCTACGCCGACGACAAGTTGGAAATGCCTCGCGACAAATTCTTCGCCGGTATCTTCATCAACGATGGCTACTTCAAAGGCAACTTTGAGTGATCCATTTCGGGTTTGAACAATCCGTTTCGTAAGGTGGAATCATTGCGAGTTCCGTCCATTCAAGCCACGGCATCTTTCAATGGATGCCGTGGCCGTTTTACGCAAAGCATGCCACCCAATGAGCGCGAGTTCAGGAATGTTTGCGGACAAAGATGGCGAGCTTTTGGCTTCCATTTTCGTTGGTTCTCCTTTTCTTTGAAGAATAGAGTGTGATGAGCATCACAGGAAAGTTTTTGCTTGTTGGAATCCTGCTGGCGTCTGTCCTTGGCGGCCTTTCAACGGGATTGGCGACCATCGTGACTTACGCTCCGTATGGAGTCTCGAAGACCGAACGCGCTGAATACGAGAAGAAGGTTTCGTTGATCAAACGCGAAGAGGCCCTGCGAAAAGAGGCCCAGTCGATGGGATTGCCGCAAGCGGTTTTGCCATCTACCCGGTACGACTTCGGGCTGGTCGACCCGCACACAACCGCTTCGCACGCATTCGAGATTTGGAATCATGGGGCGGGACCACTGACGATTGACGTTGCAGAGACAACCTGCAAATGCACTGTTGGAAGTGCACAGAAAGGAACACTCGCACCGGGCGAAAAAACGAGTGTCACACTGACGTGGAACACAGGTCAGAAATCCGAACAATACGAACAAGCCGCGCGGGTCATTACCAACGACCCAACGCGAGAGGTGATCGATCTCACGGTTTCCGGCGTGGTCAGGACCGAACTCTTTGTGCCTGCCAAGGGTGTTTTTCACTCCGGCGATGCGGGTGAGGTCGTTGAGTCGACTCTTTTGATCTACAGCCAACAGCACGACGATATTGCAGTCGTCGGTGCCGAGTCCGATTTGGTCGGATTCGATTGGGAATCAAATGTCGTTCCTTCCGACTCACAGCCGTCTTTGTCAGAACAGCAGCCGACCGTCATCAACCAAGTCAAACTCCGATGTCGAGCTCAGAAGCCAGGCCGTTTTCAAGGCGAAGTGAAGCTGCACTTGCTGGTCAATGGTGAGTCAGATGTGATCGAAAAAAGTGTCGAGCTAACTGGACGCGTGCACGCTCCCATTAGTTTTCACTCACCCATGCTCCATTCGCGAGATGGCCTTGATCTGGGCACACTTGGAAACGACCAAGAGCACGAGTTTCATCTGATTGTTCGAAAGCACTTCGACGAAGAGCGTGCTCTCAGCGTTCTGGATGTCAGTCCAAAATCACTCGATGTATCCATTGAACCTACCAGTCGTTTTGGCGACTATCGACTGACCATTCGCATTCCCAAGGGGATCCCATCCACCATCTTCAATTTGGATCAGAAACGAGGTTACGTCCAAATCGGTGATCCCGAAAACGAAGACTTTTCGAATTGGTTTCCTTTAATCGGTGCGGTGGTTGCAAACGATGAGTGATAACACTTCAGGAAGTGGAATCGTCTTGCGACCAGTTGGTCATCGCAGCGTCGTCGGGACGATGGTGTCGCTCGTTTTGGGATGCCAATTGTTGTGCTGCGGGGGCTGTGGTCCCAGCAAAGAAGAGTTGATGATGCGCGCTGCGCAGCGTGCTCGTCCGAAAAGTTCGGACGAAAAAGAGGAGTCCGCGAAGGCACAAACTCAGCCAGTCAGCACGGCAATCGCATCAGAGGTGGTCGACGCCAAAGCAGGGGTAAAGGAGACGGCGAACGCCGCTACAACATCGGCGGTGCAGAAGGCAGCCAAAGACCGTGATGCAAACAGTCCGGAAGAAACAATCGGAGACTGGAAGCCAGTCTCTGATCGGAAACCGGCAAATCCTTTGGGTGAGCCAGAGCGTCATGCAAAGGCAGTCGAGAATCTCAATCGATTGACCGAAGCCCTGATGGCATACAAGGAAGACAAAGGACATTACCCGCCGTCGGCGCAAGCGAAGGCTGGGATCAAGACATTGTCTTGGAGGGTTTTGATTTTGCCTTATCTCGGGCATCAAGATCTATTTGAGAAGTTCGATCTCAACATGCCGTGGAATCGTTCCCCAAACAAAGAGCTGATTGAGTTCATTCCTGATGAGTTGGTTTCTCCAGAGCGATTTGACAGCAAAACGAATTGGATGTTGCCGGCTCATCGCAACTACATGTTTGGGGACAACCGTTATCCGCGCGATCGCAATATTGAGGATGGGATTGAGAACACGCTGATGCTCGTGGAGGTCAATGATGATCTAGCAGTCGAATGGACTCGTCCGGTCGACTTCGAACCGGCGGATCTAGGTGCTTTGAAAGGATCGCTCGGTGAATTGCGATCGGGAGGTACGTTGGTTGCTTGGGCAAATGGCTGGCCTTCGTATGTTGCCAATTCGGTGTCAACGAAACAATGGACCAACGCGTTCACGTATGAGTCAGGTGATGGGCAGCGGGCGGGGGCCATCCACAAAGAGCCCGATGCATTGCTTGCTGCACATAAACCATCCCGCAGCGAGACGAAGGTGGAAGCGAAGGTTTCTGGCCGAGTTGAAGCATCCAAGATCGTCGAGAATACGGAGGTTGAGGCAGAGAGTTGGGGTGAAAATCGATTGCCGGTCCCACCATCTCCTGACTTAGCCACCTCCAATCAACGAATCGAGCAGTTGTTCGGGGAGCAGTTAGTTCGAGCGAAACAGAATCAGACACAGGCGGAGCTGAGCAACGATTTTCTAAAGAAATCATTGGTGATGTCAGATGACGCCGCAGGTGCCTACGCCTTGCAGAACGCTGCGATTGATCTGGCGATCGACAGCGGCGACTTCATGCTTTTTCAAGCGGTCTTGGATCAACACGCGTCCACCTTTGAAGTCGATCTTTATCAGGTCAATCGAGATGGGCTATTGGAGTTTTCGCGTCGAAATGATGTGGACGAGGACACTGCGAGTCAAATGGCATTTGTCCGCCGAGCGCTAGTCGCAATTCAAGAAGGTTTAGAACGAAACGATTTTGAAGGAGTTGGCCGGATTGCTTCCGCTTTGCCACGAGTGGAGGAAGAGCGTCGAGGGTTTCGGCGAGCCAATGTCCGGGGTGGCAAACGTGACGCGTCCGCTGAAAAGCTTGTCCGGCTCCTTCAGACACAGTTGTCTTCTGCGAACAAGCAATATGAGCAAGCCGCTGAGAAGGTCGCCGAGTACCGAAAGAATCCGGACGATGCGGAATTGGCATCAGCTCTCGGCCGGTTTTATTGCTTTCTGAAAGGCGATTGGGCAATGGGGTTGCCGTTGGTCATCAACGGAACAAGTGAAAAACTTTCCCGGGTTGCCAAGCGAGATCTGGAAGGTGCCAACGATGCTGAGGACTTCTTGGCAATAGGCGACATGTGGTGGGAACTGTCGGAAGGATTGCCAGCGGGAATCTATCGTCAAGGGACCCGTGACCGAGCGGGCTACTGGTACGAGCAGTCCTTGGAAGTGATGCCGGAATCCTTGGATCGCTTGCATGTGCAGGCCCGTGTGAAGGAATGGCAGTCGCAGGATCCCGGCAGTCCGCTCGCAACGATCCGAACGATCAATCGACAACTAGGTTTAGCGGAAAACGCTGATCTCGAGCAGGTTGTGGCTCGAAAGCGTACTCAAGTGAATGCACCAGGTGATGACTATGAAGACGGTTGAGAAGTCTAAGAGCCAAGTTTGGCGACCGTTTGTTTTATTTGTTTGTTGCTTCGTTTGTCTTGCGAACGTTTTGGTTTCTGAAACAGTTCATGGCGCTGTCGTCACGAGGACAATGCAGTTCAATAATTCTGATGGTTTTACTGTGGTAGGGTCGTCTGACGATAAGCCTGGGGCGTCACAGTATGTTATTGAAGGAATGTATGTCGGGATTTCCACGGGCAAGTTTTTGTATCCCCAACAAAGCAGTGATGAGTGGTGGGATGGCCAGTCAGACCAATCCACTTCACTTGGGTCCCAGGCGGCGGGGACTGGGCCAATTCAATTCACGCTGGCTCTTAATGCTCCTGCCCCAGGACAGACATTTGATATGGAGTCCATCACATTACTTGGTTACAGCGAGCTATCAACAACGATTGAGCAGACCGTCCGAGTGAATTTCACCGGTACAAAAATTGTCAACGGAACGATGAGTTCGGTGACATTGTTGTCTGGTGAGTTCGAAGCAGACGAACTCACTCCATTGGTCGTTACGTTCGGTGATGAATTTCACGGTTTGACCAGTCTGACATGGAGTCAGGGTGGAACTGCGAGAGCTCATCAGTTCGACAACATCACATTCAGCACGGTCACCGCTGTGCCGGAGCCTGGGACGTTTCTCGCAATGATCGCTCTGGCGACGATGGGATTTGTGACTCGCGGTCGACGATGGATTGGTAAACGTCTCCAAGTGGTTTGATTATGGAGAAGGTGGTAAGTCAAAGACCGCTATTCGGTCTTCGTCTTTAAGCACGATGCCGTTCTTTAGGATGGCTGGCGAGCAGTAGCAGTCTGCCTTCATGAGAGGTTGTTGGGTGAACGAGAGCACTCGCGGTTCTTCGATGCTGCGTTGCAGCGAGGCTAAGTGGCCGCGTTCTCCGAGAAAGAACATTGCATCGCCTGCGATCAGTCCCTGACTGCGACGCAGAACGCTGTGGTACTTCCATTTCAATTCACCCGTGACGAATTCGATGCAGCGCAGTTCGGCACCGCCCTGCCCCGCGGACGTGAACCCAAAGACATGGCCATCGGAGAGCAGAAGGTTGGTGTATTGGCTATCGAGGAGTCGTCGGTTTTTCCAGCGTTCTTCGTAGGAACGATCCGGCAGGATTTGGAGACACACTGCGCCCGGTCCCGGGCCGGTGACCATCAGAACATGGTCGTTCCAAACCAACGGCGAGACCGAGTTGTAGCTCATGGGGGCACGGCTTCGATGGGGGATCTCCCAGTCGACTTCTCCGTTGGCGGGATCGAGGCAAACCAAGCCTTCAGCTGTCATGACGAAGGCGAATTCTTGCCCGAAAAGTTGAGCCACCACGGGCGTGGTGTAGGCGGCTTTGTGATCTGTGCATGACCAAATGGTTTTACCGTCTCGGACATGGATGGCAATGATTCCCGCGTCGTTGTTCGCTCCGCCCAAGGAAAGGATCAAGTGTTCCCCGTGCAGCAGCGGTGTCGCTCCGGATGGGAACAATTCCGGTTCCACCTGAAATTCGCCGTGAAGATCGCGGCGCCAGACTTCTTCGCCTGTGTCGAAGTCCAAAGAGACCAGCGTCCCAGAACCGCTGAAGTGATAGACGGCACGACGCTCCTGGTCGATCAACGGTGTGCTGTAGGGGCCATCGCTGTATTCAAAGTCGCATTCGGCGTCAGTCTCCAGCGAGTGTTTCCACCGGACCGCTCCATCCTGGGCATCATGACACTGAATCCACTCAAGGTCATCGACGCGATGGGAAAAGACGACGCGGTTTTCGGCGGTCACAGGAGATCCATATCCGGTGCCAACTTCCACGTCCCATCGAAGGGCGGGACCCTGTTCGGGCCAAACCGCAGGGATGGACGCTTGCGTCGCACCGGTTCGATGTGGGCCAAATAGAACCGGCCAGTCCATCTGTGTTTGGAGATCGTCACGCCTTTTTGATTGTTGGTAGTCGGCAACAATCATTTCGCTGGGGCGGTCCGCTCGAGTGGGTTCTTCCAAGGGAACGTCGAAGGTTCGCTCCGAGGCAGCGGGCGTGCATCCTGCCAGTCCAAGGGCGAGCAGGATTGAGCTTTGAAGAAAGATGCGTTTCATGTTGATCGTAAGAAGCCACGCAGGCGTCATTGGGGATGTGCGGCGTTTGGCGTTGGCCTCGGTTCTTTCGCACAATCGGGCGATCACCCAAGCGGTGCACAGGATGAAATCCAATCATTTCTGTCTGCTCAGGACGCTTGAGTCGCCGTCTCGCTGCGTCTTTCAGTTCACCCCACAAAGTTGTTTCGGAGAGAAGGTGGAGTTTTCGCCCCAGGATAGAGGCTGCCTCGTTTTATCGCGTCAATCCGGTGTGAGTGTGCGGTGAAGAATGAATGAAGCTAATGCGGGCTTACATGGTTCACTTCGCATTCCGGTGACGCTTTGACCCTACTGCTGCAATTTGATCGTTCCACTGCGGATCTTCCTTGCACGCGAACGGATGGCCGTCCATTCAGAGGAGTCTTTTCGTTCGATGTTCTTCAGTTGCAGGGTCATGCGATTGTTGTTTTGAAACTGTTGTTTGTGACGGTCGAGGAAGTCCCAGTACAGAGTCGTGAACGGGCAAGCATCCTCACCGGTTGATTTTGCTGGATCGTAGCGGCAGTTCTTGCAGTGGTTGCTCATCCGATTGATGTATTTGCCGGTGGCGCAGTAGGGTTTGGTTGCCATCAGGCCACCGTCACCGTATTGGCTCATCCCAAGTGCGTTGGGCAGGCTCACCCAGTCGATCGCATCGGCGTACATCGCCATGTGCCAATGATGAAAACGCAACGGGTGAGTGCCAAAGAGTTGGGCGAACAATCCAAGCACCATCAATCGTTGGATGTGATGCGCGTAGGCCGTGTCGACCAGTAAACGCATCGCATCGGAAACGCAGGCCATGTCGGTGTTGCCGTCCCAAAAGAATGGCGGAACATCTTGTTCCGAGTCGCAGTGGAGTGCGTTGCGTTCTTCGTAGTCCGGCATTCGGTTCCAATAGACGCCGCGGACGTATTCTCGCCATCCAAGGATTTGTCGAACAAAACCCTCGACGCAGTTCAGCGGTGCATTGCCATCTTTATAAGCTTTCACCGCCGCATCGACGACCTCTTTCGGCGACAGCAGGTGCAAGTTGATCGAGTGTGAGAGTCGCGAATGATAGAGGAAGGTTTCGCCCTCCCACATCGCATCTTGGTAGGTGCCAAAGAGCGGCAATCGATGCTCAATGAAATCGTCCAGCGAGTTCAACGCATCGTCGCGGCAAACAGGCAGATCGAACTGGTCGACTTTGCCGGGATGGTCTTCGAATCGATCTCGCACCATCGCGATCACCTCCTGAGTGATCGAGTCAGGTTTGAACGATGGAGTCGGCGGTACTTCTTTGGGTCCGCCTTTGCCGAACGTCTTGCGATTGTCTTGGTCGAAATTCCACTGCCCGCCTTCGGGGGCACCTTCTTCGTCGAGCAGGATGCTGTGCTCCTTTCGCATCGTTCGATAAAACTGTTCCATCACCATCGATTTGCGACCCGATGCCCAATCGTCAAATTGGTCGGGCGAACAGTAGAAGTGATTGTCGGTGAGAAACTCGAGCGGCACGTCTTCCTGTTCGGCGGTGGCCTTGAGTTGTTCACGGACTCGGTAGTCACCTGGAGCAACGACCAAGATTTTTTCGACCGAGTGAGCCGAGAGCGTTTTCCGCAGAACGCTGGCAAAAGAACTTTCGCGAGCCTTTCGCCGATCACCGGTCAGTTCGTGGTAGATCACATCGAATCCACGCTGGATCAATTCCTCGCGAAAGTGCCGCATGGGGCTGAAAAAGCCAACCAGGCGAGTTTGATGGCACCAAACATGGGTGGCTTCTTCGTCGTTTTCCGCCATCCAAACTCGATCGGATTGGGGATCGAAATCGGTGAAGGCCTCGGAATCGTGGTTGAGTTGATCACCCAACACGAGGACGAGATGGCGAATTTTTGTCATGACGGGTCCAGTAAACGGCGGTCTCGAATTATCCTCACGCGTATTCACGGTAGCGCTGACGCAACCCTGCCCTGCTCTGCCCTGCCCCAAACCCGCAATTTTTGTCCTCGCAGACACCTGGAAGCGAACCACGCATGGAAATTTGGCCCGCCATCGATTTGCGTCACGGAAAACCGGTTCGCCTTCGCCAAGGAGACTACGACCAGCAAACCACTTTCGGCGATGACCCGGTCGAATTCGCCAAACGTTGGCAGGAATCCGGCGCCAAACGATTGCATTTGGTCGATTTGGACGCCGCGCGAGGCGACAGTCCCGATGCCAACCGAGACGCCGTCCAGCGGATCATCGAGGCGACTGGGTTGCCCTGCCAAATGGGCGGCGGAGTGCGCGACGAAATCACGATCGAATCTTTGCTGAATGTCGGCGTCACGCGATTGGTCGTTGGTTCGCGGGCACTGAAAGATCCGGATTGGTTTGTCGAAATGTGCGACAAGTATCCCGGCAAGTTGGTCGCGGGCATCGACGCTCGCGATGGCAAAGTCGCAACGCAGGGATGGCTCGAAACGAGCGATGTTTCGGCGTTTGAGTTTGCGACGAAGCTGCGATCGCGAACAGAAAACATCGCTGCGATCGTTTACACCGACATCGCGAAAGATGGCATGATGCAAGGTCCCAACTTTGAAGGGTTGGCAGAGATGGCTGCTGCGAGCGACATCCCCTTGGTCGCCAGCGGTGGCGTCACGACTTATGACGACATCAAGCAACTGGTCGAGATGAAGATGCCGGCAGCGATTGTCGGTCGGTCACTCTATGACGGTGTGATGGAACTGGGTGAGGTCGTGCGATTGGCTGGCGATGTTTGAGATCGCCCTGCCCTGCTGGACGTGCTTGCCGTAACTTCGCGTTGCTTCGGTACGGCCTACGTGATGTTCAACCTGTAGCTCGGTGGTCCCCCACCGAGCAATGCATCAATTTCAGCACAAACATCACCAACTCAGTTGAGGCTCGTTTTCGTTGAGCTTTCCGGGGCCACGGATTTCTGAACCCTTGACCTTTTGAAGTTTGTCGCCGAGTTGTTGACGATAGACTTCCGCGGCCGCCTGCAGTTGCTTGACGACTTCCGGGTGGGCTTCGATCACGTTGGTGGTTTCCGAAACGTCGGCGTCCAAGTCGTACAGTTCCAAACCCGACTTGGTCATGGCGTAACCGTCGGGCATGCCGTCTTTTCCTGGTTCGCGATCTCCCAACGTTCGATAGGCATGCGGGAAAACCAATTTGAAACGCTCGTTGCGAATCGTTTGGAGTTGCCCGCCGCCGTAGTAACCGACGAAGGATTCGTGAGGCGATTTCGCACCGGGAACGTCTAGCATCAAATCAACGATGGAGTGGCCATCGATCTTTCGTTCGGGAGCCTCGCCGCCGGTCAACTCCACGATCGTCGGCAGCACATCGATGGTGGAACAGAATGTCTCGCAGGTGGTGCCAGCCGGAATGGTTTCAGGCCACCACATGAGGGTTGGTTCGCGAACGCCGCCTTCCCACTGGGTGCCTTTGCCTTCGCGAAGTGGCGCGGCACTGCCGGCGTGGTTGCCGTAGGAAAGCCAAGGTCCGTTGTCGCTGGTGAAGATCACGAGTGTGTTCTTCTGCTGATCGATGGATTCAATTGCGGAAAGGATCTCGCCGACCGACCAATCGACTTCCATCATCACATCGCCAAACAGCCCTGCCCCGCTCTTGCCGCGAAAACGCTCGGACACATACAGCGGGACGTGAACCATCGGATGAGGCAGGTACAGCAAGAAGGGTTTGTCGCTGGATTGATTCTTGATGAACTCGACGCTGCGGCGAGTGAGTTCCACCGTCATTTGTTCTTGATCCGCCGGTTGAACGTTGTCGTTGACGATTCGAGGTGGCTGGCCCGCGATGGATTCGATGATCGGCAGCGGCGGCCAATTGCCGGGGTCGTTTGGATCTTTTTGTTGACGGCGGATGGTGTCCGGGTGCAACGGCCACATGTCGTTGCTGTAGGGAATGCCGTAGAACTGGTCGAAACCTTGGTTGGTTGGCAGGAATTTGGGGTGGTGGCCCAGATGCCATTTTCCGTGACATGCGGTTCGATAGCCGGCTGATTTGCAAACTTCTGCAAACGTGGTTTCCGCCGGGGCGAGTCCGATCTTGGCTTGGGGGCCGAGGGCTCCTGACAATCCGACACGTCGGTGGTAGCAACCGGTCAGGAGAGCGGATCTCGACGCGGAGCAGACGGCGGACGAAACGCTGAAGTCAGTGAACTTGCGGCCTTCGTTGGCCATTCGATCCAGGTTCGGCGTGGAGTAGCCTTTGGCTCCGAAAGGGCCAATGTCGGCATAAGCCATATCGTCCATGTAAATCACGACAATGTTGGGGCGTGATCCCGCGATGTCTTCAGGGGCGGTGGCGGAGGCTGGGAGAGCTGTGAAAAAGGCGGGCAGGCACAAAGCCAGGAGGTGGGGAAGTCGCATGGGGAAGGTGGGTCAATCAGGGAGGAAGGTTCTTTGGGCCGCGCTGGCCCACCCTGTTTTACCATGAACGAAACCCCGAATGATCAACGGACCTGATTCTCCCAGCGGAAGCGTGAGTGTTTGGAGGATGCGTTTGCCAGCGGAAACCTCGATTTGATGTTCGGTGATGGTGGTGCCATGCGCGTCGTGTTCACTGGTTGAATCAGTTGGCGTCTTTGTGATCGCGGTTAGCGGTCGTTCAACGGCGACAATCAGCGTTCCCGCAATCGGGCTGGTGACGGCAACGCTGAGTGAACGTGCGACCACACCATCGGTTTGTTGATCGGTTTGATTCGATGGCTCGATCGAAAGGTCCAGTGGTTGAGGTGGATGCAAACGCAAGGTTGGGTCGCCAAGTAGTTGATAGAGCGCAGCGTGTTCGAGTCGTTCTTGCTTGAGATCCGTTCCGGCTGGAGAGATCATCGAGGCGAGCGTGTCGACCATGACTCGCATGGTCGATTGTTTACCTTGTTGTTTGGATTGCAAACTGCGGGCGGCATGCAACATCGCGTCACCGATACGGTCGCAGCCGGTGTTTTGAGGGCCACTCGAGTACACCGATTGCAGCAAGCCCAAGCCCATGCACGCGTTGCCATAAGGCATTGACAAGCGAGACGAAGCGATCACGGCGATCGGGCCACCTTCGGCGAGCACCATCCGCTCGGCCAAGCAGTCTCCGGGGGCGTCGTAGGCACCCGCGAAGCAAGCCAACAGCACAGCGATCGTCGCCCCTTCGGGAGCACGTTCCAACTGCGTTGCGTTTTGATTGTTTAGCAAGGACTCGACCGACCAATGTTCGCGGGCTGCCGGTTTTCCATCCGCCGCAGTGGTTTGCAGCAATTCGAGGCGATCGATTTGGCCGTGACCCGCATACACCCAAAAGCGAGCGCCCGTGCGATAGCGATTCAGGACCGCATCGGTGAAGGATTCACCGGGAGGACAAAACGGATGGTTCGGGCTGGCGTAGGCAATCTGTGGTTTTGCATCGGCCGGCAGCACCGTGGTGATCACGCCTCGGGTGACCGATTCGATGGCGGTGTCAACCATCGCACCAAAGCCACCCACTCCACCGGTCAACTGAAACGATCGTCGCCAGAGTCCGAAGTCGTCGGAGTTTTCATAGGCCTCGATTCGCCCGATCACGCTCGCAAGTTGTTCGGCTGATCGCACAGGTAGACGACCAATGGCAGCGTCGCTGACCCGATCGCCATCTCGGTCGCCGTATGGAAGATCGGTGGGCAGCGTTGATGTGGATCCGAACCGCGAGGTGACCGGGGCCGGGATCATCCAAGTAGGAATTTGATGCGGTTGGTTTCGAGGCGTGTCGTAATCCGGCGTGTCGCCGACCAAGACGATGTAACGAGTGTCTGCGCCGCCCACATTCCAGATTTGCTGGTGAGTGTCCGAAGCATTGTCGGCAGGACGAGCGATGGCCACTCGTAGCCCCTCTTCGGATCGCATTTGGATCCAAGGTTCAAGGGTTTCGTCGAACTCCGGTGAGGCAACGACGACCACGTCCGCGGCATCTGTTGCGGATGGATGGATGAAAGCGGAGCAAAGTCCCAGCAGAGCAAACGTGCACGAGTGGAATAAAATCGAGCGACTGGTCATTGCGATCCATCTCATCAGAGGTTTCTGATTTTGCCAAACGAATGGTTGGCTCATTCAAATCGGCTGCTTATTCATAACAGGCAAGCGTCACACGGGGCATCATCACGCCACGTGTTCTGTTCCATCATGCATCATCGAGCGACTCATCGGAAGTTGAATCTTCCAGGCAATGGCCCGCCAATTCACCGCGGTATCGGCAGGCTTCCAAAAACGATTCCAACAAGACTTGTGCGGCGACGGCATCAACGCGTTGTTTGGTCTTTTTGCGTGTTGTTTTTCCCTGCCGAATTTTGGCGTTGGCCGCGACAGTTGTGAAACGCTCGTCAAAAAGCCGCGTCGGCAGTCCGGTGGTTTCTTTCAACCAAGCGGCAAATTTCCGGCTTTCTTTACTTTTATCGCTCTCGCCGCCATCGCAGTGGATTGGCAAACCGACGACCCAGGCGGCAATTCGCTCCGATTTTGCCAGGTCGATGAAATACTGTGCGTCCTTCTCCGGCGTGCTGACCGGATGAACCTCAAGGGGACTGGCCAGGATCCAATCTGGATCGCAAATCGCAACGCCGATGCGAACGGTTCCGTAGTCGACCGACGCCAAACGACCGGTTGCTGGAAATCCGTCTTCGGCTGTGGTGGTGGTCGTGGGCATTCAGATGGTGGTCGAAATGGAGTCGAATCAAAAAAGAATCACTCGCCGGTTGTTGATTTGTCCGACGAGTGATCCGGTTGATTCTATCTTGCAGGGCCGAAAAAGAGCACTCCAAGTCATGTCCCACTTCAGTGAACAAGACAAGGAATCGTTTCGAACCACGTGAACCGGTCCGCCCTACCTCTCTTCACCGAGTGCTTGGCCGCTCGGACGTTGAATCGGAGTCGTGCGGTCCAGCGGCGAACCCAGAAGAGGCGTTCCATCGTCGGCGACGTTCATGGGTTGCAAATGGAGGGCTCGGTTCCATCCAGGTTCGGGGCCGACCTTTGCGTGAAAGATATGCCACCACTGTTTGCCGTCGAGTGATTGGACAAAGCAAGAGTGCCCAACACCGTAGACTGATTCGGTGCTCTGGAAGGCTGGTTCCGGCATCTTTTGCCATGCACCATCCGCCAACGGATCGTCCTTGACGAGTTCGAGCCGACCAAGTTTGTAGGTTGGCAGCCACGAAGCGCCGCAGGAATAGAGCAGCGATGTCTTTCCCTTCGCTTGGAAGATCTCGGGGCCCTCATTCAACCCACGTTGGGATGCGTCCGGTTCGATGCGTTCCCAAAGATGGTCATCGTTGTCGCAGACAAGAACACGCGGGCCCGAAATTTTCGTTGGGGAACTCATCGGGGCGATGTACAGGAATTGGTTGTCGCTGCCCGGTTGGTCCCACCCAGACCAAATCGCGAAAAGATTGTCGTTGTGTTGAAGGATGGTCATGTCGATCGCCCAAACATTGGGCGATTGGCCGTCTTCGCCATCGCCGGTGGCCATCGGTCCATGCAGGGTGTACTCGCCAAGTGGGTCGGACGTCTTGGATTTTAAGACGTAAGTGAGATGGTTCGCATTGTCGCCATCCGAGGCGGCAAAGTAGACGTAGTACCGATCTCCGATCGCGTGCAGTTC
This sequence comes from Rhodopirellula baltica SH 1, assembly GCF_000196115.1. Classification (NCBI taxonomy): domain Bacteria; kingdom Pseudomonadati; phylum Planctomycetota; class Planctomycetia; order Pirellulales; family Pirellulaceae; genus Rhodopirellula; species Rhodopirellula baltica. The sequence goes on along the minus strand of NC_005027.1, from coordinate 4,322,499 downwards.
GGGTGCCCAGACCTCTTTTGAATAAGGTCCTTCGTCAGGTGCTTTCCAGACAAGGTGTCGCTTGCCGAGTTTGGTGAGGTCGTCGCTTTCGAAGATCAAAATGCCGTGATCGTTGTCCGATTTGCACCACAGATAACGAGGGTGATGCGGGTCTCGAATGACCCAAGGGTCGGCTCCCTTCGCGATTGGATTGTGAAAGAATGGTTCTTTCTCGGCGGGCGAGGATTCCTGAGCATCCGCTTTGGGCGCAGGCGGGAGGCCGAAAAGACACGTCAAGAACAGTGTCGCCATCAGTTGCACACGCCGTCCGCCATCAACGCTCATCGATCTTTCCGCTTGTAAATGAAATCAACCTGTCTCCATCACAGTGTGTGTGATGCAAAGATTGGTTGTCATCCTAGTCCATTGGCCCGGCCGGAGACAACAGAGAGGAGATTTTGGCGGAATCGGAGAGAGGTTGATTCTGCTATTTCATCATCACACGACGTAGAAAACCGTGTTGTTGATGAGCGGAGCCGACGCACCAAGTTGCTTGGATATCGAAATGGCGGAATGTTTTGTCGGCTTCTTCGTAGAGTTTTCGAAGTCGGGCACGAGTGATTTCCTGTTTCTCGAGAATGTCGTCGTCGACTTCATGAGGCTCCTTGATTGATGCCAGGTTTCGCTTGGATTGCTCTGCATCCTCCGCGGTGGTTTTGGTTCGTCGAGCGACCACGGCGGTGATGTCTTCGCCGCCACTCTCGTGAGACCAAAACCAGATGGATATCGGAGAGATCAAAAGCATCGTCGTTTTGGATGCACCCGCGTCGATCAGTGCGAGCGTCGGTTGTTTGCTCGAGGAGGTCAGGCTGAATGATTCGTCTTCGCTCGACTCGTCCGATGTTTCTTCGACGGTCTTCGATTTCTTCTTTGCCGATTTGTCGGCCGGCGGTGCGAGTAGCTCAGAGAACTCGTGAGCCGCGAAGTTGGCCAGCGCGATGGGAGATGGAACCAAGCCATCCAGTTTCAATCCACCGATGCCAAGTAGGTCGACACGTCGGCTAACGGTGAGCTTTGTTGCGGCGGCCATCACGACGGGACGACCGACGGTGCTCCCCTTTTGCAAAGGTGCAACCCAGGTGATCAAAGCCAGATCTTCGGTTGAAATCGGAATTCGGGTTTTGACCTCTGTTTCAATCAATCGTTCCGCGTCTTTGTCTTTGACTGGGGGCAGTTCGCAGAACCGAGCGATGCCCTCGCAAGCAGGCAAATTCGCGTAGACCTTTGAGTCGGATACATCGATTTCTTCCATCAGTCGCGTGATGGCTTCGGGGATTAATTCGCTTGCCGATTTGGATCCACCGCGGCAAGTTGGATTCTTCAGCTCTACACGATGGGCGGCTTCCACGATCGGCTGGTCAGAGCCTTTTTCGACTCGCATCTTGATCGCGTTGATGCCGGATGCACCAACGTCGATGCCCCAAACCGCTTTGCTTTTACTTAAGCCGAGTTTTGACATCACGCCTTTTTTCGGCAGCAGATTGCCACTGATGCGGCTGAGTCCGAGTGCGTGCAATGCCAGGCCAATGGCTTCCGCAAAAGACGCGAATGATGGCGGGCTTTCAGCCAATTCGTCGAAGTTCAACGATTGCGGATTGGCGAGAATGCCAACTCGTCCACCAATCCAGCTTTCAGCTTTGGTTCGCCAAGGTGCCAAGCCATCTCTTGCAGTGGTGCGCTTCGATTTCACCGCTTTGGAAAGTTGTTTAACACAATCAGACGCCTTCCCGTCAGAAGGAAATTCCTTCGCATAACGCATGGCCAGCCGGCCAAGAGCATTGGTTGCGTACGGTTCCACATCGAATTGTTTCGACAACCAACAAGCCAATTCGCTGCGACGTGAAAGGTCGGCGAATTGAGCGTTGTGGCAAATTGTCGGAAGCGAATTCAGTGCGTTACGGGCCGTCTGGTATTCCTGCCGAGCACACAGTTTCTCAGCACGACGCAGCAGCTTGTCTCCAACTTGTTGCGAAAGTTGTTGATACTTTTGGTTGTCGGGTTGCAGTTCCAACAGTTGCTGCAGAAGTCCAGCGACTTGTGAATAGCTCTTTTCGGCCAATGCTTGCTGCAGTTCGCCATGCAGTGTTTTGAGTTGATCCAGGTGCACCTGACTGCTTTGACGAATGGAGCGGGATTCGTCGTCGAGCAAATTTTCAGGAACTTGAGCCAGCAATTTGACTGCAGTTGAAAGATCGTTTTGCGCGTGAGCTTCTTTTGCTGCGGTGATGCGTTGGCTGGCTTGTGCGTGGACCTTCTTCTGCAGGCTCTCGACCTTGTCTTTCGCAGCAGCAGCTTGTTCGCGAACGGATTGGAATCGGTAGTCACCGCTTTTCGCTAAAAGGTTGAGCAGACCTAGCGCGCGTTCGTACTCGTGGCATTTCACGGCGGCCACCGCATCGGAGAGTTTGGTCTCTTGTTCCGCGATTCGTTTTTCCAGCCACGCGTTCAGGTCTTGTCCGCAGCCAACGCAGAACTTCTGAGTCAGGCTTACCGAGTCGCCACACTGAACACATTTCTCATGCAGGAAATGCCCGCATCCGCCACAGAATTGAGCGCCGGGAGCGTTGTTGTGTTTGCACGCGCCACACGCCAATGATGTGGAAGCAGAAGAAGTGACGGACATCGTTCAGGATCCAAGTCAGGCACTGGAGAAGTCAATCGCCTGAGCTTAGTGATGCTCTGCTTCGCGGGAAGGCTTTGGTACGCCGGTTCATGAATCTCACGCTAAACGTTTATTGTTTCTTCACTTTGGGGCTTGGGGGTAATCGCAGTCGTCGCGATTGAGCGACAAATCAGTCTTGGAGCTGACGAGAAGAAACGGGATCGCTGAAGAGAACGAGATCAAGCCATCACGAAAGAGCAAAACAGCAGTGCCAATAAAAGAGGTTTCCATTAGTGCCCGTGATCCCACGAGCCATGTCAATCGTTTGTCGAAAGTGCTGCTTCAGGACTCGAGTGTGGTTCCAGCCCATTTTGAACCGTTTCTACAGTTTGTTCTTCGGCAAAACCTTGCAAGCGAACGACCAGCACTTGTGTGATTGCTCTTTCACGTCCGCTTCGCTCCAGGCCTGTCAGTACGAAGCTCGTGCCTGGAGACAGTTTGAATGCCGAGTCGACCTTTCTTATCGCGGTTCGTCGGGCGATGTCCTTTCCCGGTGCGAGAGTTTCTAGCGAGGAGGTGACATGGAACGTGTAGCTTCCCTGATCTGCAGGTTGGACCTCCAAGTTCAATTTGAATGTGGTGTCGTCCATTTTGGTCGATTGATTCACCCGACTACCAGAAGTGACACTCAATTCATGCTGCACCATCAAGCGTGCGGATTCGCATTCGCGAAGTTCGGTGAGAACCGTGTCGGAGTTCTTGACCTGACTCGAACGTGCCAGCTTCTTCGTCAGTTCGGGCTGCTCCGTCGAGTCAAGTTCGAACCACTGAATCGTCAAGCGATTCTGTTCGGCAGATAGACAGGGAGCAGCGAGACCAAGCACGATCAGCGGTAGAGCGATGAGACGCATTAGGAAAAACCAAACGGGACAAGAAGAGCGATGGAGGACCCCATTGGATACCAAATCGAAATTTGGTGGTGGGAAATTGATGTCGCCCGCTAAATAGGGTCAGAAATGATCGGGCATAACGATGTGAGCCGGTTAGGCGCGGAAACCGTGGCTAACGCCAAGCGGCCAATATTTCCGACGACACCTGTGTCCATCGATGCCGGTATGATGGCGGATGACCTTGGTCGAATGCAGCGGCTTGACTCGATGAAGGTGCAGCGATCGATGGACCTGTTCGAAACCAATCCACATCGCGAAACATGATTTGGATCATTGTGGCGTTCGCTCGTGGGACACGACTTCTGTATGGCTGACTTTTTTTTGATTCCGACTTCAGCTTTTCTGCATCTCGGAAGGGATCACAGATTGTGGGCGGAGGGTGCCGCGTAGCAGCGCACCCCCGGAAACGAAAAACTCGATCTGACCCTGAAAGGTGCGAAGTCTCTACGACCCCTTCAGGGTCGGAAATTGCCCAAGGGGCATGAATCCGGTGGTGTTCACTGCGTTCAAACCACCGGCTACCGTCTGCAATCCCTTCGGGATAAAGCTTGCGAAAACTTACACCCTTGGCGGATCAACGCTTTGACTGCATCGCATTCGCAACGGTTCCTGCACACATCCAATAAGCGAACTGCGCTTGCTCATTGCTTCTTTGTCTTTTGTCGTGGGACGGTGCCGACATCGTGACATGGCAAAGGCGGAAGTGCGCTGAGGAAAAGTCGGCCGTAGGGTTTGGATCGGATTCGTGGATCCAGAACCACGACCATTCCGGAGTCATCGCGGGTGCGGATCAGGCGTCCAAACCCTTGCCGGAATTTGATCACGGCTTCGGGCAATTGGTAGTCAGGGAATGGGTGGCCGCCGCGGGCGCGGATGGTTTCTAGCCGTGCTTCCAGTAGCGGATGGTCGGGAACAGAGAACGGCAGCTTCGTAATCACGACGTTGGTGAGAGCGTCGCCAGGAACGTCGACTCCCTGCCAGAAGCTGTCGGTGCCAAGCAGCACGCCACGTGGATCTTTGCGGAATGAATCGAGCAGTTGCGTTCGGTTTTGATCGCCCGCTTGGCTGTACAAGTGCAGGTCACGTTCGATGCACCACGGTGTGATCGCCTCAGCACATTTGCGAAGCAACGAGTAACTCGTGAACAGCACAAACGCGTGGCCATCGGTGTGTCCAACGAATCGCTTGATTTGTTGGGGAAGCGCCGCTTCGAATTCGTCTCGTTTCGCTGATGGATCAGGGAGTCCACGAACGATGATCAGCTTGGCTTGCTTCTCATAATCAAACGGGCTGCCGACTTGGAGTGAGCGGCCAGTCGTCAGGCCAACGCGACTGCGGAAGAATTTGAACTTGTCTTGTTCGCCGGTCGCCAACGTGGCACTGGTCATGATGACGGAGCCAATTTGTTCATTCTGAAACACTTCTTCGCGAAGCGTTTGGCCAATATCGATTGGGGAGGCGGACAAAGAGACTCGGTCCATTCCGCGACGGCTGCCGGAGGTTTCAACCCAATAGACCGATTCTTGTTTGAGCGATTGGTCGAGCCATTCGCGAAGGCCACCGGCCAAGGCGAGAAGTCGATCGTGAGCGGATTGGAAGTCTTGCCGATCGGAGTCGTTGTCTTGTGCGTCGGCGTGAGCACGCAGCCGCCGAGCGAGAATCTCCATCGGTTCGCTGAGCGGGTTGGGCACCACTTCGGGATGATGCACCCGGCCGTTGCGAGAGCGTGATTCTTGCATCCAGTCCAGCACACCGGCAAACATTTCGCTGGCCGCAAACCGGCATCGGTCGACCATCTTCTGCAACGCATCCAGGTTGTGCGCGACGAGCAAACCCTTTTGTTGGCGGTCGTTGTAGAGACGGTCGAACAGGTAATCAAATTGGCCGCTGGTCAATCGAATGCCGAGGTGGTCACTGGCGACGGATTCAATGGTGTGGCATTCGTCGAGGATGATCGCGTCGTAGTCAGGCAGCAGTGAAACACCCTGCCGTCGCATTGCGATGTCGGTGAACAGCATCGCGTGATTGACGATCAACAGTTGTGCGTTCTGGGCACGGCGTCGGGCTTGGAAGTAAAAGCAGTCCTTGAAGTTCGGGCATTTATTGCGAAGGCAATTGCCCGTGTCACTGCGGACCTCGTCCCAAACCTGACCGTCGGGTTTGATCGGCAATGTTGAGAGCGAGCCGTCAGGAGTGTTGTCGGACCACTTGCGAATTTCGCGAAGCTGCTGCATTTGGAAATCATTGGCCATCAATGACACTGATTTCTCGACCGCTCGTCCCATCCTTCGTAGCGACAAGTAGTTGTTGCGGCCCTTCACCAGCACCGCAGAAAACTCTCGTGGGATGACGCTATTGAGCAGCGGGATGTCTTTGCCAATCAGTTGTTCTTGCAGGCTGATCGTGTGTGTTGAGATCAGGACGCGTTTTGGCCGATCGGATTCTTTGTCCCGATCACCAGCGGGGCCAATACGATCATCGACATCGTCCGACGAACGCTTGGGTTTTTGCGAACCCGATTCTGTTTGATCAGATGTTGCGTGAAGAATCGCGGCAGCCAGATAGGCAAAGCTCTTACCGGTACCCGTGCCTGCTTCGACGACCAAATGCTCGCGGTCGGTCAATGCCGAAGAGACCGAACGAGCCATCTCGAGCTGCTGTTCGCGAGGTTCGTAGCGTGGTAGTCGTCGGCTGATGCTGCCGCCGGGGCCCAATATCGAATCGATCGAGAGTGGTTCGCTCACGTGGATGCCTGTTCTGATTCCGGTGTCAGCGATCGATCATAAATGCGGTGCGTTTTGCTTCGGGTTGCACCACCGCGCTCGATCGTACCTCGTGAAAGTTGATTGCTTTCGAGCACCCAAGAGAACTCACCCATTTCGATTCCAAATTTGATCGCTTCCGGCAAAATTTTGTAGAGCGTGACCAAACCCAGACCCCATTTTTGGTACTCGGGTAGCACATTGGCGCTGACCAAACGAAGACGCTTGAGTTTCTTGCGTCCCATCAAAAGTTTTAACCAACCGAATGGAAGCAGCTTCCCGTTGATCTTTTTGATCAAAGGGTTGTAGTCCAGCAGACCAAAACCGGCACCGACGGGTTTGCCATCGATTTCGGCGATGCTGGTGAGTTTGGGAAGCAGCAGGTTTTTCAGACCGTTGCTTTGGTCATCGACTTCCGCTTCGCTCATCGGGACGTAGCCCCAAGTTCGCTGCAGTGATTGGTTGTAGATGTCCAGGAACACTCGGACGTCCGCGTTAAAGTTCTTCGGGTCGATCGAACGGCACACAGCATTGAAACGTCGCGTCGATTCTTCGATGACAAACAGTAGTTTCGGGTCGAGCGTTTCGAGGATGTCGATCGAAGCTTCGTAACTGTAGAGATCCTGCGACTTCTCAAATCCAGCAGCTTGAATCAGGCGTTCGTAGTACGGATGGTTGTAGGGGATCAAGAAAGTCGGCGGCGTGTCGAAGCCATCAACCAACAGTCCAACTTCGTAGTTCAGGCTGGGGTGAACCGGGCCGCGTACACAGGTCATCCCGCGTTGCTTCAACCAGTCGCCGGCGGTGTCGAGAAGTTCGATGGCGGCCTCTTCATCGTCCTCGCATTCGAAGAAGCCGAAGAACCCGCGAGTCTCGTCGTGGTAGCGGTTGTGGGCGTGATTGACGACCGCCAAAACCCGGCCGACGACACGATCGCCACGACGAACCAGAAAGGTTTGGCCTTCGGCGTTATCGTAAAATGGGTGGTGCTTGAATCCGACCAATTTGACCCGTTCGCTCCATAGCGGCGGCACCCAGTTCGGATCGTCGCTGTAGAGACGCTTTTCGAGATCGAGAAATGCCTTTTGGTCTTGGCGTCCGGAAACGGGTTGGCACAACACATTTTCGGACATTCGAGCGTTCAGGGGTTGGTAGCAGAGAAGCTGTTTGGCAAACGTTAGAAGATAGCAGACTCGGGTTGGTTCTCCCATCGAAGCGAATGTGCAAAAGTGTTGCCCCATGGAAACCATACGAAGTCTGCAAAATGCCGCCGTCCGCCGAATTGTCTCGCTGCGCCGTTCCCGAAAACGACGCGCCGCAGGAGTCGTTTTGGTCGATGGCCCACGAGAGTCCCTGCGAGCGATCGAGGCGGGGTTGAAACTGACGGCGTTCTACGAGATCGAACCGAAACTATCCGAATCGGCGGGGCCGCCGGATATGCCCGAGCAGGCCGTCGCAAGGCAGCACGCGATTGATTCCGGAGTGCATCGCTGGGTCACGTCAGAAGTGTTTCGCAAAATCGCTTACACGGCTTCGACGGATCGCTGTGTAGCAGAGTTTGTGGCTCCGGACGATTCGCTGGAGCAGCTTTTGGAGCGTTCTTCATGGAATGACGGGTTGATCTTGGTGCTGGATCGAGTTGAGAAACCTGGCAATTTGGGGGCAGTGTTTCGTTCGGCCGATGCGGCAGGCGTATCAGCGGTCCTGTTGTCGGATTGTCCCTCAGATCGATTCAATCCCAACGCGATTCGTGGATCATTGGGAGCCGTGTTCACCGTTCCGTCGGCGTCGGGGAGCGAATCGCAGATGGAGGCATTCCTGAAAACACATGGCTACCGCGTGGCAGCAATGCGAGTGGAAGGCTCGCGGCCCCTTTTCGATTCAGATTTGCGAGGAAAGGTGGCGGTGGTGTTAGGCAGCGAAGCGGATGGGTTGGCGGATCGCTGGGCGGGTGACTCCATCGATCCGGTGGCGTTGCCGATGGCCGGTCACGTCGACAGTTTGAATGTTTCCGTTAGTGCTGCGATTGTGGCTTTCGAAGCGGTTCGGCAGCGAAGTAACGGCTGACGAATCAAACGAGCAAGTGATTCAGTTTGCTTTGTGACATTGCCGTCTCGCAGTGCTGCGTCTCGCGATGCTGTTCGTGAAACACCGTCGCGGCTGAAACAGCCGAGTTGTGAACACGTATCGCCTCGCTGGTGGCTGAGCGTTTCCGCTCAACGGAGTGGGCGTGGCTGGTCCAAGCCGTATCTGTGTCAAGACCGATCCAGCAGAACCAAACGTTCGATCTGGCAAAATCGTTAATGCCGGAACCACCCGACGACGATACAGAGGGTGTTCGGAGGTCCGGTGGATAATTTCACTCGGCCAACGACGCGGAAAATGTGCCGGGGGGGTACATGATCCTAAAAGATCGTGAGCGTAAGGATCCGCCATGCTGATTGGCAAGACAATGAACCCGACGGGCTCGAATCGAATGAGCAGCTGCCGCAAACGCGAAAGGCTGGCTCGTTGGTTGACCCAAGCTTTTGTTTGGGGTGGTTGCATTGCCGCGAGCCAAGTCGCCGGAAACACGGTGTTGGCGGACGACGCGGTAGCCGCGAAACTTCCACCGATTCGCTTGGTGTCAGGGACGATTCATAGCAACCCGTTTGTGGAGCGACCTGCTGCACCGACTGGCGTAGCATCGACCGTCGCCGGTAAGACTGTCTCGAGCAACGTGAACCTGATTCAAACTCAGGGCGATGCTGTGTCGGGCGGAACAACGGTGTTGTATCCAATCCGCCAAACATCCGACCAAACGATGTCGGAGATCAAGCTGAAATCGATTGGCACCGCTGTCGGTTTGCTTCCGATTGGTGCTCCCGCGACGCAGCAGACACCGTTGGTCGTGGAGCCAGCCCGGACTCCTTTGCCGAGAATCAATCCGCACGCTCAACCAGATTACGATCGAGCTGAATCAAACGGCATCGTTGAGCTGACGCCTGCTCAAGTCTCGACCAACGTCGAAGCGAAGCAATCCATTTCGATGGATTTCGAAGTCGACCAAACTGAAGTGCAATGGCAGCAACCCAAGATTGCGAGCGAGCCAGCACCCGTCGTCGAACAAAATGTTGTTGCTGAAGAAGACATCGTTCTAGCACCCGCTGTGCAGGAACCAGTCTCACCGCAGCCAGCCGAAGTCGAAGTTGAAGCCGTTGATGTTGCACCAATCGAAACGCCGGTTGTTGCAAATGCTGAAGTGTCAGAACCGATTGAGTTTTCGCTCAATGACGCGACGGATTCGTTGAGTGATGCAGACGATTCGATTTCGCTGAGTTTCTCTGATTCAGATGAACCGGGCGAGAACTTGGTCGCTGATGAATTGGTCTCGATGCCTGAGCCAATGAAAATTGCGGTGCCGACGAAGATCGCTCCGCCCGTGGAACAACCCACTGACGAATCGACTTTGCCGCGGCTGCCAAAGCCGGTGCAAATCAAGACTCCGTCGGAAATGATGGTCCAGCAACAGCGTCATCTGCCGGTGAAGATTGACTCACCAACGCAGTTGGAACGAGCTGATTCCGAACGCATGCAGAATGCTCCCGTTCGACATCGCGCGGCGGTCGCCGTCGAAGCACCACCAATGGTTGCGGTGGCCAAGCGAACCGCTTCGGTCTCTTCCGAATCCCGAGTCAGTGCCGCACGGATCGTTCCTGCAGCATTGGCAAGTCATCGCGGTGAGTTTCATCGTTCGGTTCCGGCAACCGAGGCCGAACGGTCGTTGCGAATCGAAGACACCATTCAGTGCGACGCGAACGATGTCACTTCGCTGACCGTGGATGGCGTCATTGAAGCGGTCCGCGTCGAAGACGATTCAATCGCTCGAGTCATCGGCAGCACCTCGCGTCACTTGCGATTGATCGGGGTTCGCCCCGGCAAGACTCGAGTGTTGGTGCAGCAAAAATTGGCGGGCGATGCAGAATCGATCCGTGAGATTTACGAATTGCATATCACATCACCCAGCAACGTTCGTGGTGGCGAGAGCCAGCAAGAGCAATCGTTGATGGAGCTGATCGAACAAAAGTATCGCACCGCGTCGGTGCAAATCTCGCGTCAGGGTGATCGCATCATCGTTCAAGGTGAATGTGATGATTCCCGCGACGCAAAAGAAATCGTTCGTTTGATTCGAAAGACCTACCTGGTGCCAGTTGAAGATCAACTGATCCTTCGTTAGTCCCTGTCACGTTCGTCAACCTACCACTACCCAGCCACCGTCGGTCACCGTGCCGCTTTGTTCGTCCTGAGGTTCAATTATGAACAACAACTGGTTTCCACGATTCGCCGCACGATTGTTCGGCACCCTCGCCGCGGTTGGTTTGGCTTGGTCGGGTTTGGGCAACGCTGCCACGCATGCTCAGCAATTCGGCGGCCCATCATCCAGCAACACGATGATGCACGATGGCCAAGCGTTTCGTGTCGTGCAAGCCTCTGATCCTGCAGCCGGTGGCTGGGATCTCGGTGCGATGCAATCAGCCATGAATGCTTCTTCGTCCTCCTTCGGCAACGAAGTCGCTCAGGTTGGGCATCATGGCCTCGGCCAAGCTCAAGCATGTGGCAGTTGCGGAACGCAGTGCGGCGGGGCGTGTGGTTCGGCCGGATACGGCGGTGGAATGGCATGTCCCACGTGCGACCCTTATCGCTACGCCAGCGTCGAAGCGTTGTTCATGCGTCGCGAAGGGATCGACAACTTCACCGTTGCTCGTGACTTTGCTCTCGATGATCTGGATTTCGAATGGGCTCCAAGGATCACGGTTGGCGTCGTTCCTGACTGCGTCAATGGTTTCGAAGTGGGCTTCACCGGCGTCCTGGATTGGGAATCGGATGTGTCGGTCGCAGCGGTCGATGGTCTGTCAACACTGTTGATCGAAGATCCACTGCAACCAGGCACACTTGGGACCTTTGGTTTCGACGCTGCAGACGAAGCCGACGCACAACGCCAAATCTATGAATCCCGGTTCTGGTCGGTTGAAATGAACCGAACGATGATGGCGTGGGACGTGGCTAAGTTGCTGATTGGTGGACGCTATATTGATTTCGAAGAAGACTTCAACTACTCGACCGTCAACGGTGCCAACACTGGCCTGCTTCGGAACAACGCTGCCAACCGAATGATTGGTTTGCAGGTCGGAGCGGATATCTACAATCCAATGGGCCGATTCTCGTCGAGCTATGTTCGAGCTCGAGCAGGCGGATTCCTCAATATCGCTGAATCAAGTGTGTTGGTCCGCAACGAAACCGACATCCTCGCAAACGGCTCGGAAGAATCCACCGAGCTGAGCGGAATGTTCGAATTCGGAACCGGTGTCCGCTATCAAGTTGGCGAACTGATGGCTGTCCGCGGAGGCTTTGAAGCTTGGTACCTGACCGGAGTGGCCACATCCGAAGAGCAAATCAGCTCGGCCACCGTCACGCCAACCTTCGGTCGCTCTCTGATTGCCGATGACGATGTGTTCTTCATCGGTTTGACCTTCGGTGCCGAACTGAAGTATTGATCCTGTCACGCGACATCCATGATCGCTATTGAAAGAGAGCGGTCATGACTGAGCCGCAAGCAAAGACAATTCAATGCCATCGATGAGACCGCAATCGGATCTCATCGGTGGCATTATTTTTTGTCCCGTCGGATCTTCTTTTGAAGCCAACGCTTTGCTGAGTCACTGGGCCCGGCGGAAGGTGTGTCGGATGAGCGTTTGGATTGTCCAATGCTGTGTTCGATGATGCGAGTCTTGGTCCGGTCCAAGTCTTTGCCGCACTCGGGGCAGATCGTGGGCGGTTGGCTCACGCGAACGTTGCACTGTGGGCAGTAGTGTTCAATCGATGGTCGTCGCGCGGCTTCAAACAATCCTCCGACCTCGGAGGCTGTGAACCAGTTGGAATCGTCCTTGCGAATCCTGGTTTCCGCGACGACCGATCCGTCTCGCACCAAAGCCAATAATTCGGCGGGCTTGTACGGACCGAGTTGTTCATCGCCTTTCTGAACAAACCAAACGGACATGCTTAATTTTGCTCGATATGAATGCTGCGCCGTCGTCGTTCGGCACGTCGAATGTCATCGATCAAACCGGCCACTTCACCGACGTTGTTGATTCCAACCAACTCCAGCTTTGGATCGCTCTTGTCGGTGCTGATGATGGAGATTGAACCGACCTTGAACATTCGCTGGATCGGGCCCTGTTCGTAGCTTACATCGCTGATGTCGATCACTTCAATGCGATCAGTGCGGCGAGTCAGGATGCCGGTCCGGTGAATGAATCGTTGGCTAGTGAGTTCGTACTGCACGCCCAATCGTTTTGCGGCATAGTTCAGGCCCACCAGGATCCAAAGCACCACGATCACGATCAACGCGATGCCGAACGTGAATTGTTCGATGAATCCAGCGGCGACCAGCAACACGATGCTCAGTAGGGACAATCCAATCCATGAACCGATCATCGCCTTAGGGCTGTAGCCACCTTCCCAAAGAGATTCCTCCGGATCGTGATCGTCGAGGGATTGCTTCTTGGCAATCTGTTCCATGAAGCGTTCCCGAGGCGTGTCAGCTCTTGGTTGGGCTGGGGCACCAGAATCGGAAACGGGGGTGGACGAAGCGGCCGACGAAAGCGGATCGGGGACCGAATCCGTTTGGGCGGGAGTTTTCGAGGTTGCGTTTTCGTCTGTTGGGTTGGCCGGGTCTGTCATCGTTGAGTCGTTCCTGTTGATTCAATTCGAGGGTTGGTTCACGAGCGGTTTCAATCCAAAAATCATGCCAATGTTGGCAAGTCGTCGCAGAACCAAACAATTGTTCTGAGCCGAAACCGTTGTCCTACTTGGCCGAAATCACCGCGTTCTGGGGCGCTACACTGTGATGGCTCGGTCTGTGATTGTCGGACCAGACACCTCGCATCCGAAGACGTTCTGGACGATCATAGCACACCTTCGAAAGACTCGTGAATCATGCTTGCCCAGTCCACCGGGGCGGAGCGTTTGAATTTCGGGTCAATTTTCTACATTGAATTTGACTGCAAATGCGTTGCCCGTTCTGTCATTCCGATAACGACAAAGTCCAAGATTCGCGGACGGCCGAGGCTGGGTACGTGGTTCGGCGAAAGCGGCTGTGCCAAACGTGTCAGCGTCGTTTTACCACGCTGGAACAAATCGATGCACTGAATGTTCGGGTGGTCAAAAGTGACGAAACCCGCGAGCCGTTTGATCGCGAAAAAATCAAACGCGGAATCGAGCGAGCGTGTTCGAAACGTGCCGTCACCAGCGACGAGATCGAAAAGACGGTCCAGAAAATAGAAGAAGCGATTTACGCCGAATTTGACATGGAAATCCCCACCGCAACGATCGGCGAAGTCGTGTTGCGGAAACTCGCGACGCTGGACGAAGTCGCCTACATTCGTTTTGCCAGCGTTTACCGTGACTTTGACGACGCGAAGGATTTTCTGCAGATCGTTTCCAACCTTCAGCGTGACGCTGAAACAGAGGGTCGCTGATGAGTCCACGCACCCCACTTGCCTGGAAAAATCTGATCGGCAATCCCGCGAGATTGTGCGTGGCCGCGGCGGGAGTGGGGTTTGCCGCCGTGCTGATGTTCACTCAAAACGGTTTTCGCAACGCGTTGCTCGATAGTCCCGTGCGATTGATCGAGGTCGTCGATTGCGAGTTGGTCGCGATCAGCCCTGCTCGTTACATGTTGCCAGTGGACGAAAGGTTCCCGCGTTCTTTGCTCCGCCGAGTCAAAGCGGATCCGGCGGTGACGGACGTGCAAGCGTTGTTGATCGAGCGAACCATGGCACGGGTGCGAGTCGAAGGCAGTCCATCGCGACCGATCCGCGTGATTTCGGTCCCCAACGCAAGTCTTTATTCCACGGGGGCAGGCGATTCACCACGGCCCTGGTTGAATATCGCCGGCCTGGACGAAAACCGAGATGCCCTGCGGCAACGAGATACCGCACTGGTCGATCGCAAAACTCGATCCGAATATGGTTTTCAGTTCGACCATTCAGGAAATCCAGCGGACCAGCGAATCGAGTTGTCGAACCAATCGATCGAACTTGTGGGTTCGTTCACATTGGGGACCGACTTTGCCAATGAGGGATCGTTGCTGATCGCCGAGTCCTCGTTTGCAAACTATTTTCCCCGACGTGGCTACGGCAAGCCATTGGAGACGGTTGACCTTGGTTTGATTCGATTGCAAGACGGCGCATCCCCGGAAGAAGCTGCTGAACGACTAACGGAAATGGCCGCCGGTCAGTGGCAAGTCTTGACTCGACAACAAATTCGAGATCGAGAGCAGACGTTTTGGAGCGAGCAAACGCCAGTTGGAATGATCTTCTTGATTGGCACCCTGATGGGATTCGCGGTTGGAATCATCATTTGCTACCAAATCCTTTTCACCAATTTGCAAGACGCGATGTCGGAGTACGCCACGCTGAAGGCGATGGGATACCCCAATCGATTCTTCGTCGGGTTGGTGGTGCGACAATCGGTGTATCTGTCGGTTCTGGGATTCATTCCCGCCGTCTTGATCGCTTTGTTGTTGTTTCGAATGCTCGAATCGCTGACCGGTTTGCCGATGGCATTGACGGTCTCTCGCGCCGGGTCCGTGCTGGTTCTGACGACGCTCATGTGCCTGATCAGCGGATTGCTGGCCCTGCGGAAACTGGTTCGGGCGGATCCGGCCAGCCTTTTCTAATGCGGCGAAAGATTCCTTCGGCCACCCGTTCGGCGGAAGATCACACTGGTTTGTGAGGAACGCGGGGCGATACAATGAGATCGCGATTTCGTGTGCCCTCGCGGGCGAAGTGCGTTTGTTCGATAGCTTGTTTTTAATTGGTCTGAGTAGTGAATTTCCACGCCAATCTTCGTTTCGATGCCAAGGTCTCCTGGATGACTCGATTAACGATCGCAGCGGTGACTGTTGCCGCAATGTTTTTCGCGATGTCGCTCCAATCGAAAAACGCTCAAGCTCAAGGGCTATTTGATTCGCGGATGCAGATGGGGGATGCGGAGTTTCTTCCCCCACCACGAAGCATGCGGCAAGTCATTCGCGACGCGGAGGAAGCGATCGATGAGAAACGTTACAGCGACGCGGTCGTGCACTTGGGAAACCTGTTGCTTCGATCCGGTGACAACCCGTCCTCTGAAATGATGCAGGACTATTATTATCCGATTGCCAGGGCTGATGATGATGATCAGACCGATCGACCTCTCAGTGACCAACGAGGCATGTTGGACCGCGATGGCCAATTGATTGAGGACGAGACGGATCAAGCGGAGGCTTTGGCAAAATTGCGAAGTCAGTTGCCAGCTAGCTTGCTGGAACATGTTCGTGATCTGATTGGTGAGCTTCCGAACCAAGGTCTGGAAATCTACCAGCTTCGCTACGGTCCCCTGGCGGAAAAACTGCTGGAAGAAGCCGGGCCAAAACGAGATTGGAAAACAGTCGAGCGCGTGCGACGCGAAACGTTTCATACCGAAGCGGGATACAAGGCTTCGGTTTTGTTGGCGGTGCGTGAATGGACGCTTGGGAATCCGCTGGCTTGTTCGCTGCTGCTGGATGATCTGGTCAGTCAGGAACGTATCGTCGAACAAGTTGGTGAGTCCGTGGTGATCTTGCATGCCATCGCGTGTGCTCGGGCGGACCGGATGATTCCATCACCGTTGAAGTATCCTCAATCGTTCACGTCGATGTTCCCGAACGGCGAAGCCGATGAAGTCGCTTGGAAAGAATACATCCGAGCGCAGAGCGAATCCGACTTAGTCACCGCTGAAGCGTTGGCGGAGAATTATCCCTTGTTGGGTGGCAGCGCGGATCGCAACAGTTCAGGCTCCGGTCAAATGCCACTGAGCAACCCGCGATGGATGGTGGAGTCGTCCACCAGCCCTCGCCAAGAACGGATGATTCAGGAGAAGACACAGCAGCTGAAAGCTACCGGTCAATTGCCGCCGCCCTCTTGGACTCCGTTGCAGGTGGGCGATCAATTGTTGATGCGAACAACGCAGCGTTTGTTGGGTGTTGATTTCCGAACCGGAAAACGCGTCTGGCAATACCCATGGTTTGCTACCGCCGAAACCGCTTTGTCGCCCGAACTGACGGACCCGATGGAGGAGGAAGAAGACCCGGTTGATATCCTCGTTCAGCGTGTCTGGAACGACGTGCCGTTCGGTCAAATTTCGAGCGATGGACGCCGAGTCTTTCTGATCGACGACTTGAGCAAAATTGAGATCGAGCGGTTCAGCCCTTTTGCGAGCCGTGGCATGTCTTCATTGGCGAACACATTGGTGGCGTTGGATGTAAAAACAGAGGGCAAAATTCTTTGGCGAATCGGTAAATCAGAATCCACTCCGTCGGAATTGTCCGAAGCCTTTTTCCTGGGGCCGCCGCTTCCGTTTCGAGGTGACCTTTATGTGATTGCCGAGATTGCCGGTGAAGTCGTTTTATTGTGCTTGGATCCCGCCGACGGCTCCGTTCAATGGCAACAAGTCCTGGTCGCGGTGGAGTCCGGCGGGATTGGTTCTGATCCGGTTCGCCGCGTCGCCGGAGCCATGCCAACTTATCATGACGGGTTGTTGATTTGTCCGACCGGAGCCGGCGCCACGGTCGCAATCAATTTGGTTGATCGAACGATTCGTTGGGGAAACCAAATCCCGCGAAGTCAAGAGTTTGTTCACAGCATCTATCGTCCCAACACTCGCGTGTCGGCGAATCAACTCAGTCGTCGCTGGACACATTCGTTGGCGATTGCAAAAGGCACTTCGGTGGTCCTAACTCCGATTGAATGCGATCGATTGCAAGTTCTCGATGTCTTGACTGGACGCAATCGTTTCACACCGAAAAACCGCATCCGATTGGCCTACGTTGCCGGTGTCAAAGATGACTTGTTTTTCGTCGTTGGTGCTGATGAAGTGTCAGCGTGTTCGTTAAACGATGGATCAGAAGTTTGGTCCACGCCACCGACTTTGGTTCGTCCTGGGCAACGGATCTCGGGCCGCGGCGTATTTGGAACGGATCGTTACTATCTGCCCACGACCACGGATGAGCTGATCGAGATCTCATTGCAAAATGGCGAGGTTTTGCAGCGACGAACCGTGCGTTTCCCTTTGGGCAACTTGATCGCGATCGACGGCGAATTGATCTCGCAATCCGCGACGATGGTTGCGGTGGCCTATGGCGAGCGTTCTTTGCAACCACGCGTGGATGCTCTGTTGCAGCAAGATCCCGATAACTTCTTTGCTCTCGTCCGAAAAGCGGAATTGTTGATCGAGCAGGAACAGCGACCTCGAGCACTCGAGTTGCTTCGAAAGGCTCGCGATTTGGATCCCGACAACGATGAAGTGATCATGTTGTCGGTGGAAGCGATGCTGGGCAGTCTCCGTCAAAACCCGAGCGACTCCAGTGTCGATTTGGAAGCTTTGATGAAGCTGATTGATCAACCCGAACAGCGAGCCGAGTTGTTGGTTTTGCAAATCAAAGGATCCGTCGATCAATCGGCTGATTCCATTGATCATCCCAAGGCGTTGGAGTTGCTGCTGGATTTGTCCGAATTGGTGCTGCGACATCCGACGCTCAATCGCGACATGGACGCGGTCTTTCCCAATGCGGCACGACAGTTCACCGTTGACGATTGGATCAGTGCACGCGTGGCACAATTGGTGTCGACTGCCTCGGAAGATGAGTTGGTTGAGATGACCGGAAAGGTCGAGTCACTAGTTTCATCACGGGGAAACATGGATGGAGCGGCGCTGATGCGGACGCTGCAACACTTTTCACCTGTCGTGGCAGCGACCAACGGTTTGCGCCGGGACATGGCCGCCCGTGCGTTGCTCATGGAAGATGGTCTGTTGGCCGAACGTTTGATTTGGGCCGATAAGATGACAACAGACGACGCATTGCAATCATTGAGCAATGAGCGTTTGTTGATGCTTGCGAAACTGTACAGCAAAGAAGCGTGGAACTTAGATCGATTGGCCGTCGGGGAGCTTTTGGGCCAACGTTTGAGCGATAGCGAACCGGTCGGAGCAGACACTTTCATCGAAGACGCACTGCAAGCCAATCCTATCCGAGGACGTGAATATGACATGGGCGAACAGTGGCCTCGCGATGTCGATTTGGAATGGCAGTCGATGAGAATGCCTCGGTCCAGCGGCATGATGATGAATGACCGACGCTACGCAAAGTCGACTCACTTGATGGGACGTCAACTTCGCGGTTGGAATGCGATGAGTGACAACATGAACTCGTTGGCGTTGATTAACCCGTATGGCATTCATCGCTCGATCCCCCTCGAAGGTTTTTCGGGAATGCGATCGCTCGGCAACGAGTTGACGTACAGCGGTGGGTTGTTGCTGTTATTAACCCAGTCGGAACTGATCGCAATCGACCTGTTCCGAACACTCGGGGCGAACGGTGAAGACGCAATTCGATGGAGGCGAACACTCGGGACCGACGGCCAACCGGTCGCTAAACGCCGAAGTGCCGCGACCCCGTTCGGCAACCAGATCTATCGAAACATGATGGTCTCAGCGACCGCAGACAATGGCGAAGCGCAGTTGATTCTCGGTCCCGTCTTGGGCGATCGATTGTTCTTGCTTCAAGGAACCGAACTGATTTGTCTGGATGCCGTCTCGGGCGAAGAACGTTGGCGAACACCAACCGAAGCCGTTGGAAACGCGGTCGTTCACGCCGAAGGTCGGGTGTTGGTGGTCAGTAAGTCGCAAAATCAAGTGGAGAGCTATGACATCCACGACGGTGGATTGTTGGGAATCCAAAAACGCTCGATTGGAACCGTGATCTCGTCGCTTGGATCGCACGTGCTGACGGTGACGCAGGTGAATCGAGAAGCCAAGGTGCCGTCTGATGCGGCCGAAGAGTTGAGAGCGAGCCTGGAGGCTGCCAAGGAGATGCATGACCCTCAATTGGTTGAGTTGGTCGACATGAGTTCCGGAGAAACCGTGCTGCATCGGGTTGCCGACAGCCAAAACGTCAACGAGGCCTCAGCCTATGCGGAGATGACTGATGGACGTTACTTTACGTTGCTGGATCACAATGGACGGACAACGATTTGGGATTTGTTGTCGGGACGTGAAATTGCTGATGTGATGGTGCCAGCTCGAAAGGGCTTGTATGGCGTGTCAGTGATGTCTATCCAGGATCAAATGGTGGTGCTGCCAAGGCATCGCAAGCCGAGTCGCGACCTTGCGTCATTGCGTTCGGTGGCTGTCTCGGGTGGAGCGACGGTTCAGCCAATCACCGCGATGCATGCGATCTCGACCGTGGATGGATCAATTCGTTGGAGTCGTTCATTCGATGATGCCTGGGGCTGCACCGTGGAGCAACCTTGGGTCACGCCGATGCTACTTCTCGTGCGGGCTCACCTGACCGTTCCGGGCAACGGCGTGCGGCGTCGACAAATGGATGTGATGGGAATCAGCTCGGTTGATGGCGAAACGCTGCATGAGATCGATCGCAAAGAAACGAGCAGCAACACGAACGTCATCGAAAGTCGTGTGAAATTGATCCCGCATCGCAACACAATGTTGGCCGAGATTCAATTGGAGCTTTTGACTTACACGTTCAAAGAAGAAGGATCCGATGACAACGGGGATTCTGAAGCGGATGTCAAAACGGATGAAGGCGACGAGTCGGACGAACAAGCAGAAGATGTGTCCGAGTGATCGGCCTCAAGGGAGTTCCGACGTTGCTGTCGATAGTTCTTTGCCGTAACCTCCGCCGCCGGGAGTCTCCATGATCAAGCGATCGCCTGCATCGACTTCTTGGCTGGTCGCGAAGGGAAGTTCCGTCCGCTGAGACTGATGCACCAGTGTTTGACGCCCTGGCTGGCCTGGTTCTCCACCGTTCATCCCGTACGCGCGAGTCGTTCGTCTTGAGGTGATGAGTGATAGCGTTAACGGGCGAAGAAATTCCATTTCGCGAATCATTCCGTCGCCGCCACGATGGAGACCCAGGCCTCCGCTGCCTCGGCGGATCGCGAAACGCCAAAGGCGAACCGGCAACCGCGACTCCAAGATTTCGGGGTCGGTGATTCGCGTGTTGGTCATGTGTGTATGGACAGCGTCCGCTCCCGACGCGTATGCCGTTGCACCCGCCCCGCCACCAATGGTTTCGTAGTATCCGAACGTTGAGTCACCCAGCAACAAGTTGTTCATTGTTCCTTGAGATGCCGCTGCGACGCCCAGTGCGCCTAGCAGCACATCGACCACTCGATTGCTGGTCTCGACATTTCCGGCGACCACCGCGGGGCTGGTCTCCGGCGTTGAACCAGCGAGAGGTGAGAGCAAGCCGTTTGGGATGATCAACTCGATTCGCTTGAGCACTCCGTCGCACAGAGGCAATTCGCCCGGCACGACACAGCGGAGCACGTACAATACGGCCGCGGTCACAATTGACGGTGTGGCATTGAAGCCGTTGTCATGAACTGGGCCGGTGCCCGTAAAATCAATTCGCAAGCGACCGGTGGTTTGGTCCGGTTGCAGTTCGACTTGGATCGGGGTTCCGTCGTCGAGCGCATCCTCAAAGTTTCGCGGTGCGGCTCCCAGGGTTTCGATCCAGGCAGCGGTCGCTTCACCAGCGACATGCAGTAGCTGTTTTAGCAGTTCCGTTAAACGAGTCTTCGTCATCGAGTCGGCAAGGGTTCGAATTCGATTCGCACCAGCCTGCCCTGCCGCTTCCGCCGCCGCAATGTCAGCCATGTTCTCATCGACATTACGCGAAGGATACGTTGCACTGCTGAGCAGTTTGCGAATGTGCGCGTGGTGAGATTGCCCGTTGCGAACCAAACACTCGTTGTGCAGCACAACGCCTTCTTCTGCCAAACAAGTTGCCGCGGGTGCCATGGATCCAGGGACCATGCCGCCGATTTCAGCATGGTGGCATCGCGAAGCGACAAAGAAGTCGCAAGGCCAATGATTTGGGCGTGAAGAGAGGGGTGTGTCATCATCACAAAAGACCGGGGTCACGACGGTGATGTCAGGCAGATGCGAACCACCGGCATACGGATCGTTGCTGATGTAGGAATCGCCCGGCGACATCTTCGGGTAGTCTGCGATCAAACTACGAACCGTGTGGCTCATCGCACCCAAGTGCACGGGCACGTGTGGCGCGTTGGCAACCAAGGAACCGTCGCCGAGGAAAACGGCACAGCTGTAGTCGCGACGCTCTTTCACGTTGACGCTGACGCTGGTGCGGCGAATGACTTCGCCCATTGCTTCCGCGATGCCCTGCACTCTTCTCGCCGCGATCTCCATCGCGATGGTGTCGTCCAGTTGCTCCGTGCTGAGTGCCGATGAGTTTGTGTTGGCTGAACAAGCAGGCTCCTTGCGGATCTCCAAAATTCCGTCGCTCGACATCGTCGCCATCCAACCTGGTTCGACAACCAAAACGGAATAGGGACCCGCCACAACCGATGGTCCGGAAATGACCTGCCCTGCGAGGATCGAATCGCGGTCCCATAGGTCAACTTTTCGAAAAGCTCCTCGAACCCACATCGAAATCACGTCCGCCTTCGCGGGTGTGCGAATCGTCTTGGTTGAACTTGCCGACTTATCGCGTGCCAACTCGTTTGCGTTTGACGTCCGCTCAATCGTGGCTTCGCAGCGGACCGTCACGATTTCAATGGGCATGGATGTCCGGGCATAACCAAACGTGGACTGATGCTTCGCGTCAAAACGATTGGGAAGCGTCTCTAGGGGAAACAGATCGATCGGCAACGTCGACTGCGTCCCCAATGGTCTGGCGTCACACTGATGCACGACGTGCAAAACAGTGTCCCGTGGAATGTTTTCTTCTTGTCGAAGCTGTTGTTCGCATTGGGCGAGTGTCCGCTTCGCGGCCGATTGCAATGCCGGGATCTGCCCGGAAAGGAACGTTCGTGATGCCGTTGTATCGGCAGTTTCAGGAATCGCCGGGGCGACGGTGATTTGCACTGATTCGGTAGCAATACGGCCGATCGACGCGGCACCCATACCGACCGCAGATAGCAATCCCGAATCAGGGTGATCAATCACATGAGTCATTTCGAGCGAGTCCGCGATTTGGCAAAGGTGACCTCCCGCGGCGCCTCCGAAACCGACCAATGCCATTTGTCTCGCATCACTTCCGGCGGCAGTTGTGACCACTCGGACTGCTTCGGCCATTTGCGTGATCGCCAATTGCAGAAAACCGTCGGCGAGTTGTTCCGGTGAAAGAGTGCTGTCGGTTGGCAGTTGTTGATGTGTTTGTCGCAGCACCGTTTGAGCCGCTTCCAAATCCAACGGGAAGGGAAAGCGATCGATCGGCAGACGCCCCAGCAGGACATTGACGTCGGTGATCGTCAATGGTCCGCCATGGCCGTAGCAAGCCGGGCCTGGAAAGGCTCCCGCACTGTCGGGACCAACCGTCAAGCGTCCGTCGCGGATGGCACAGATCGAACCGCCGCCAGAGGCGATTGTGTGGATGTCCATCATTGGAGTGAGCACGCGGATGCCGCCGATCATGCTTTCTTGTCGGCGTCCGACTGCACCTTCAAAGCGACTGACATCGGTGCTGGTGCCTCCCATGTCCAAGCCCACCGCGCCAGAAACGCCACATTGTTTGGCGACTTCACCAAGTGCAACCACACCACCGGCGGGGCCCGACAATACGCTGTCCTTGCCACGGAAACCGGCCGAGGCAACAAGATTGCCACCGCTGGTCATCCATCGCAGATGGCACGTCGTTTCCCCACCAAATTGTTCCCAGACTCTCGCAACATAGGATTCAAGTATGGGCAGCAAGTAGGCATCCAGCGTCGTCGTCTCGGCCCGCGGGACGATCCGAGGAAGCGATGCCACCTCGGTCGAACAAATGACATCGTTGAATCCGACCTCGCGAGCAATCCGTTGGACAATTTGCTCATGGGCGTCATTGCGATGGGCATGCAGTAAGCAAATCGCTAGCACCGCTTGTTCGGAGCTGTTGGCTCTGAGTTGGAGCAAACAGGATCTCAAATGTTGTTCATCAACGGGAATGAGCTCTTCGCCGCTCGCGTTGAGTCGGCCGCGAACCTCCAACACTTGGCTCGTCAACGGTTGGGGCTTCACGATGTCGAGTGCAAAAAGGTTCGGTCGGTCTTGAGTCCCAATGGAAAGCAGGTCCGCAAACCCTTCGGTGATCAACAATGCAGTCGGCGCACCGTTGCGTGTGAGCAACGCGTTGGTGCCTCGCGTGGTGCCCATTCGAACGGAAAGCGGTGGCAGTGAATGTGGCAACGGGCACGAAAGCAATATTCGCGTCGCCAAAATGGGCGATTCAATCTCGGCATCCAGCACCCAGTGTTGATCGCGGCGAAGCTGGGTCGCTGGTTCGTTCAGCTGCAGTTGAACCTTGCCGGAACTTTTTCGCTGGCAATTCAATACAGTGAACGATTGAGGTGCGTTCGCCGGTTCAGCTTGCTCGCGAAGTTTGGCGGTTTCCCAAAACGCGTCGATAGCAAAGGCGGGTGGGAGTTCGACTTCGACCTGCGTGAAGTCGTCGCTGTGGTCCAGCACTCGAACCGACACCAACCCGCTGCTCAGAACTTTGATGGCCTCGCGTTGGCGATGTCCATTTGAATCGGTCTGTTGAACGAGACAATCGGTGAAGGTGCCGCCGACATCAACCCAAACTTCAATCTGTTCAGCGTCCATGGAGTCACTCAACCAGATCGCGGTCTCTGACGCCGAGCAGATAGAGAACGGCGTCCAGCCCCAATGTGGACATCTGATGTTCAGCGGATTCACGCACGATCGGTTTGGCGTGAAAGGCAATCCCGAGACCGGCGCGGGAGAGCATGGGCAGATCGTTCGCACCATCACCGATCGCGATCATCTGTTTGCGATCGACGCCCTCGTTGGCGGCAAGTTGTTCGAGCAGCAACGCCTTGCGTTCGGCATTGACGATGGGGCCGAGGACTCGTCCAGTTAGCTTTCCGTCAACGATCTCCAGTTGATTGGCGTGCACATGATCGATCCCTAACAGCTTCTGAAGGTGTTCGCCGAAGTAGGTGAAACCACCACTCAAGATCGCGGTCGTGTAGCCAAAACGACGCAGGTTCGAAAGCAATCGTTCGGCACCTTCGGTCAACTGCAAACGCTCGGCGACTTTGGGAAGGACGCTCTCGGGTAGCCCTTCCAAGGATTGCACCCGCTGACGAAGCGACTCGTCAAAGTCGATCTCGCCTCGCATTGCTGCCTCGGTGATCGCACTGACTTTCTCTCCAGCACCGGCTTCTTTTGCCAATTCGTCGATCACCTCGGCTTGCAGCAAAGTCGAATCCATATCGAGCGCGACGATGCGTCGGTTGCGTCGGAATGCGTCATCACGTTGCCATGCCAGATCCAAATTCAAGCGATTGGATAATTCCAACAGGCTGGCTTTGAGAGCGTTGACATCCGTCGGATCTCCTCGCAAGGAGAACTCCACGCACGCACGCGTCAGTTCGTCACCCGGTTCGCGTTTGGGGCGTCCGGACAATCGCGTGATCACATCGATGTTCAGTCCTTGGTCCGAAACCAACCGACTGACCGCAGCAAATTGTTCGGCAGTGACCGAACGCGACAACAGCGTCAGGATGAATCGCGATTTTCCTTGTCGATCAACCCAAGCGTCATAGTCCGGATCGCAAACGATCTTGGCTTTGCATTTCAGACCGAGTTTGCGACTCTTTCGCCGCATTTTTCGAATCAGGCGTTCGGGGTCTTCGCTGCCCGGAATCTGGACAAGCATTCCTAACAGCAGCGATCGATGGATCACCGCTTGGTTGACGTCGATGACTCGGCAATTGAACCGATGCAACCGTTCCGAAATGGACGCGGTCAAACCCGGGCAATCGTCGCCGGTAAAACGCAGCAGGACGATTGTCGGCGGACTCGGCGCGATAGGTGAATTCCCAAGAGTGGAGGGCAAAATGGAATCGTTCACAACAGCGTTGGGGGTTGGCTTAGGAGCGTTCGTGGTGACAGGCACAATCAATCGCTGTGAAAGAGTGAAAGGACTTCGTCGGCATCGGATAAATCGATCAAGGCGACAATGATGTCGTTGACTTCCAGCACGTCGCTGGCGGTTGGGACGCGAACAAATCCGTCGCGTTGTATCGCGGCGATCAGGCATCGCCCCGCCAAAGGCAGGTTGGCCAGCGACGCCTGTGTGACGGCGGATCCTTCCAGGATTTCCAATTCGTAGACACCGATGGAACCGTTTGGCAATTTGCTTTGGCTGATGATGGCTCCTTCGTTAAGGAACCCAAGGATTTGGCGAGCGACCACGTCTCGTTCACTGACCGCCAAATCGATGCCGAGCTTTCCGACCACGTTGGCGTAATCGGGACGTCCGACCACGCACATCACACGCGATGCGCCCAACTCGCGAGCCTCAACGCCCGCCATGATGTTGTTTTCATCGTTGCCGGTGCAACCAACGAAGTAGTCGACCGTGCCGCCACCTTCGTCTTCCAAAACGCTGCGCCGGTTGGCGTTGGCATGCACCACGGTGACGTCAGGCAGCAACTTGGCCAATTGCTCGCAACGTTTCGCGTCTTGTTCCAACAGCACGGTGCGAAAGTCTTCCCGACCGAGCAGTCCAGCCAAGTGATAACCCGTTTCGCCGCCGCCGGCGATCATGACCTTGGATTGTTTGCGACGGCGTTTCTCACCACCAAATATTTGGCGAGCAACGCTGACGGCATCCGGCATCCCAACCAGGCTGACTCGGTCACCGGCTCGTGTTTCGTCGGCACCGCTGGCGATCCACATGCGTCCTTCGCGTGCGAGCGATCCAACACGAACGCTCGGCGGAAGTTGCAATTCCATCAACTTCTTGCCTGCCGCCGCGGAGCCCGCCGCGACATCCATTTCATAGACCTGCAGTTGTCCGCGAGCGAAGTGTTCCAGCGGAATCGCATCGGGGTTGCGGATGGCTCGAGCGAGCTCCGAAGCGGAGAGTTGTTCGAGTGACAGCAAACTGTCGATTTGGAAGTGACGTTGGTAGTCAAACGTCGACAGGTCACGAAACGCGGGGGCGTAAACGCGAGCGATCGCGCGGCGAGCCCCCAGTGCTTTGGCCATGCTCGCGGCGACAATGTTGACTTCGTCGTCTCCGGTGACGGCGAGGCACAAGTCGGCACTCAGAACGTCGGCCGAGAACAACACGGTGCTCTGCGAGGCGTTGCCCTCGATTGCCCGGACATCCAATTCGCTATTGATGGATCGAACGATCTCAGGGTCGCTGTCAATCAACGTGACACTGTGCCGGCGTCTGCACAGCATGTCAGCGATCCAGCGTCCAACCGTGCCGCCACCGAGGGTCAAAATCCTCATCGGCTCAGACCATCCAGTCCAAGAAGAGAACCAGGGCGAAAACGACCGCCATGAAGCCGGTGATCCAGCGGGCCGTGTGGAAGGCGTGCCGAAGGATCAGCGACAAATCCTCGTGCCGTGTTGCACCAAATACCAACGAGATCGCAATGATCAATGGCAGGTAGTACAGCAAATAGGTGGGCGAAATTGAAAGCACAGCGGATTCCAGGAAAGGTTCGAAGAACGAGCATCCTAGATCAAACCACCGCCGATCGGCAATGTCACGGGAGGAGAAGCTCCTAGCTCGTGCTCCTGTGGCCCTGTGGCCCTGAGCCACTTTCCTCTCTCTCCCTCCACGCCTACTGGGGTATGATGCCCCCTTCAACGAGTTTTTCTCACCAGACAGCCAAGAATCGCAACCATGATCGGAGAGACGCAGATGAGCAGCGAATTGAGCGGCGACCAGCAAACAACAACGCGAGCGTACTTTGGGATGAAATTTGGCCTGATGGCCATGGTTGTTTTGGCCGTTTTGCAAGGGAGTCCGGTGATGGCGGAAACACTGAACGTTTGGTTTGGAACCACAACGCCCCGAGGCGGTGCCAGCGAAGGGATCTACCACGCCACTTTCGACACCGAATCGGGCAAACTGAGTCCGGCGACCTTGGCGGCCAAGGCACAGCAACCCGGGTTCTTGGCGATGCATCCAAACAAGCCCGTGCTATACGCCTCCAGCGGGAACGGCGTCACGGCTTATCGTGTGCAAGCCGATTCCACGGGCGCAAAATTGGTTGAAATGGGGTCGGTCGAGAGCGGTGATGGTGGAGTCGCACACTTGGCAACCGATCGCACGGGAAGCGTGCTGCTCTCAGCACAATACGGCGGTGGCTCGACGACGTTGTATGAACTGGCCGAAGACGGTTCGGTCAAACGCCGTGTGCAGGTCTATGAACACGATGCCCTGTTGTCACCAGCGGGATCAGGCGTGGTTGGAAACCGCCAGGACGCACCGCACGCTCACTGGGTCGGGACATCGCCCGATAACCGATTCGCTTTCACGCCTGATTTGGGCATGGATAAAGTCGTGATTTGGAAATTGGATCCAAACGGTCCATCACTCACCCATCATGGTTTTGGCGAAGGGATCCCCGGTGGCGGGCCACGCCACATGAAGTTCAGCCCAGACGGTAAACGCATTTATCTGCTCAACGAGTTGGCTCTTTCGGTCACCGTGTTTGATTACGAAGCGAAGGCGGGGACGATGACGGCCGGGCAAACCGTCCCTGCCCTATCGGAAGAAATCAAAGCGAAAGAGCGTTTCAACAGTGCGTCTGAAATTCGCGTTCACCCGTCGGGCAAGTTTGTGTACTCCGCCAATCGCGGCCACGACAGCATCTCCGTTTTTCGCATTGATGAAGCGGGGCAAATGGAACTGGTCGAGGTCGAAGCCATCCGCGGTGGTTGGCCTCGCAACTTCAACCTTGATCCCAGCGGTCGCTGGTTGATTGCCGCTGGCAGAGACAGCCATACCGCGACGGTGTTTGAAATCGACGCGGACACCGGCGAGCTGACTTTTACACGCCAGACCCAACAAGTCCCCACACCGATCTGCGTGCTGTTCAGCAAGTAGGTGGAATCGAGTGGTAATCCGCGACCGAGCTGTCGATTCATCTCGGTCCCGGAAGTTGTTTCTCAATCACTGGGAGGCGTTTTGATGAAGCGTTCGAAAAACTTTCTCGAGTCGGACGCGAGCTGATTCGGCGTGTTCATCATTCGCTGCCGCTGGTGATTCGGCCGGCAGTTCGCGGGCGTCCCACAATTGGTCCTTCTGACTGGATAGTCGCCATGAACCGTCGAACAGACTGTCTCCTTTTCCGCTAATCGCGTGGTGCACCCACGGACGATGCTTCCCGGTTTGGCCGTGAATCTGCGGCGCGATGCTGCGGCCATCGACCCTCAGTGATTCAGGGATTGTCGTACCGGTCAATTCGCAATAGGTGGGGAACAGATCCACGACATCCACCAAGTCGTCACAAACCTGGCCGGCGGGTACCGATGGCGGTCCCCAGACGATCAGCGGAACATGAGTGCCCGCATCATTCAGGTCGAACTTGCCGCCGTTGACATTTCCGGCACGCGTATGACGAGTGTGTTTTTGTTCCCCCGGTTGTCCAAATTTCGGATTGTCAAAGTCAACCTCGTGAGTGCCATTGTCACCCATGAATACCACGTAAGTGTTGTCTCGAATTCCGAGTCTTTCCACCGCATCGAGTAACCGTCCGACCAATTGGTCCATGTATTCGATCATGTGCGCAAGACGAGGTTGCCGCTTCAGCCTTCGATCCTCGGGGGTTTCAACGATTGGATCGTGCGGAAGCAATTCATTGTGGATGATCAAGAAAGGTTGTTGCGACGCTTGCGCCTCGGCCATCTGATCAATCACATGGTCGACCAAAACATCGGGACCAAATCGTTGCTGGATGTCTTCCCGGATATGGCCGTCTTCGTTGAACGTCGGGTTCCAATGACGTGACGTCTTTTCGCCGTCTCGCCAAATTTGCCAGACGCACCAGGAATCAAAGCCTGCGTTGCGAATATGGTTTGGCCAGACTTCAAGAGTCGCCAGTTGCCATTTGCCGGTGACGCTGGTCGTGTACCCACCTTCCCGCATTAATTGCGGGAAGGTCGGCATTTTTCCAAAGTCCACTTTTTGGCGTGTTCCCTTGTGTACCGGTAGGACTCCAAGATGCGAATGTCGAAACGGATACAGCCCTGTCAGTAGGCTGACCCGTGAGGGTGTGCAGACAGGGCTCGCGTAGGCCCGATCGAACCGCACACCTTCCGCTGCCATCGCATCCAGTTTTGGCGTGGCGAAATCGAGGCCGTCATAACACTGCAGTGCTTCATAGCCGAGGTCGTCGGCGTAGATCATCAAGATGTTTGGGTGAGTCGTGACGCCGGAGGGCTCAGTGGCATTGGATGACGCGAAAGGCAAAAAATAAGTGAGTAGCAATGTAGAAAGGAGAGGTAAGACTCGGGACATGAAGAGATTGACCAGGAGAAACGCGTGCCATGAAAACGGGGGTGGGTTTGTTGAAATAGTGTAAAGGGCCGGCGTACTCTTCGGGTGCAAGGTCATTACTTGAGGATCATTTCAACATTTCACTAGCGAAGAAAGCATTTTCAAATGAACAACAACAACCGGGTTGCCATTGTCACCGGTGGGTCACGCGGGATCGGTGCGGCAATTGCCGAACGATTGGCGAGCGACGGATTTTCGGTTGTGATCAACTACGCAAACAGTTCCAAGGCGGCCGATGAACTGACCCAACGCATCACAGAAGCAGGTGGTTCGGCACAGTCATTTCAAGCCGATGTGAGTGACTCGGACGCGGTCGAGAAACTCTTTGATTTCGCGACGGAGTC
This sequence comes from Rhodopirellula baltica SH 1, assembly GCF_000196115.1. Taxonomy (NCBI): domain Bacteria; kingdom Pseudomonadati; phylum Planctomycetota; class Planctomycetia; order Pirellulales; family Pirellulaceae; genus Rhodopirellula; species Rhodopirellula baltica. Next base: position 4,292,386 of record NC_005027.1, on the reverse strand, counting down.
GTTTGGCGGGGTGGACGTGTTGGTCAACAACGCTGGCGTTCTGAAGATGCAACCGCTTGCTGAGACCTCGGACGAGGATTTTGCTCGGCTGGTCGATGTCAACCTGAAGGGGTGTTTCCACACGATGCGAGAAGCGGCCTGCCGACTTCGCGATGGTGGTCGGGTGATCAATCTGTCGTCCAGCGTCATCGGATTGCGAATGCCGAATTACGGTGTTTACTCCGCAACAAAGGCGGCTGTGGAGGCCATGTCATCTGTGCTGGCGAATGAATTGAGAGGACGACAGATCACGGTCAACTCTGTTGCTCCTGGCCCAACCGCGACCAAGCTTTTCCTGGACGACAAGTCAGATGAGTTGATCGATCGGTTAACGAACATGTCGCCGCTGGAACGTCTGGGACAACCCGATGACATCGCATCCGTGGTGTCCTTTTTGGCCGGTCCGGATGGGTCTTGGGTGAATGGTCAAACGCTGCGGGCAAATGGTGGGGTTGTTTGAGAGTGGAAAGAGCCACAGAGCCACAGAGCCACAGAGCCACAGTAGCCAGTAGCCAGTAGCCAGTAGCCAGTAGCCAGTAGCCAGTAGCCAGTAGCCAGTAGCCAGTAGCCAGTAGCCAGTAGCCAGTAGCCAGTAGCCAGTAGCTAGAAGCTAGAAGCTAGAAGCTAGAAGCTAGAAGCTAGAAATCAGCGGATGTTGGTTTGCTCGATTTCGGCGAGCTCTCGCTCGGCATTGGTGACACTTCGCCCGCCGAGTTTTTGACGCCAGGGTTCTGATTTCATCGCCATCGCGTACAACCCGCACGAGCCAACGAGTCCGATCACACCCAGGATCAGCGATGGATAAAGTGAGTTGGGATGGAGGATGGAATCGAATCCTGCGGCGACGACGACGGGGATCCAAATCAACCACCATGCAATTCCGATGATCGGACCGACCCGAAGTGAGAAGCTTCTGACTGCATTCAGCCTTTCACGGATTTCGTTGATCGGTTGGGAGGTGTCGACGCGTTTGATTCGAACCAAAACGTTGGCAGCCACAATGATCAGCAGCAAACCATAGACGTGCACGATCACGCCGCTGAACAATCGATGTGGCACATGCGTGTTGGGCGCCCAGCAGTAGGCTCCCAGGGCGATCAGTGCCACGCCGACGAAAATCTGAAGCACCTGTCCGGCGAACAGAGGTCGCAGCGATGATTCGACCCGCTCCATGAGTTGGCGGCGGGTCAACAACAATCGGCCCGCGAGTTCCTGGTCGTGGGCGCCCGAGGACGAGTGGGCATGATCACGCTGGGGATCCGATGGCATGACTTGAGTCGGTGCCAATGCGGCACGGTCACCCGAGGCAATGGATTGCACGTCCGATTTGATTTGGCTGGCTCGCTGATACCGACGTTGCGGTTCCTTCTCGAGCGTTCTCAAAACAACATCATCCAATCGAACATCGATCTGGACCTTCTTCGATGGAACCGCGAAACGACCGATTGGAAGTTCACCAGTCAGCATCTCGTAGAAGACCACGCCGAGCGAATAAATGTCGGCGCGATGGTCGACTCCACGGGCACCTTCGAGTTGTTCCGGTGCCATGTACCGCGGGGTGCCCATGATCTGGTGGGTTCCAGTGAGCGCCGAAGGTTGGTCTTGATCGCCAAGGATTCGCGAAAGTCCGAAGTCGGCAATTTTTACCGAACCGTCGACGGCCATCAGAATGTTTTCCGGTTTGATGTCTCGGTGGATAACGCCGTTGTCATGAGCGTACTGAAGTGCGTCGCAAAGATGCGGCACGATCGCCAGTGCATGAGCGGGAGCGAGCTGACCGGCCGCGACCACATCCCGCAGCGTCGACCCGTCCACGTATTCCATCAAGAAATAGTACGTGTCATCGACGTGTCCGAACTCATAGACCGAGACGATGTTGGGATGGTTCAATTTCGCGAGCGTGCGAGCTTCACGAGTGAACCGCAACGCAAACTTGACGTCGTGACCAAATTCTTCGGGAAGGATTTTGAGAGCAACGACGCGATCGAGCCCTTCCTGGCGTGCTTTGTAGACCGCACCCATTCCGCCTGCGCCGAGTAGTTCGGTGATCTGCAACGAGGGGAATTGCTCACTCAGTTGTTCAACCGAAGGCGGCAGGAAGGCTCGCTTGGGTTGGTCGTTCCCGCGGAAAGCGTCGCGGATGACTGAGACGTTGTCGGGAAAGCGATCCAGGTAGTCTTGCTCGTTGGGGCTCTCGGATCGTCGCCGCCGATAGTCGACATCCAAGACAATCAATTCAGCCAGCAAAACGTCCCGTTCGTCGGGTGAAATGTCCTCGGTCAGCGCCGATTCGATGGAGGGGGATTGGTCGGATTGCCATTTTCGTTCGAACTCCGCGCACAGGTCATCGATTCGTTCCAAGGTCGCGATCGGTAGTTTCTTCTGACGAATGCTCATCGAACAGTTCCTGGTGACATTTTTCACGGATGAGATGCAGACGACGTTCAATCGTCCGTTCGGAGCATCCAAATCGTGCGGCAAGTTCCGCGTTGGAATACCCTTCTAACTTGGCACCCGCCAAATCTCGCAACTGCCCGACACCCAAATGCGAAAAAAATTGCTCCACCGATTCTTCCATCATCAAAATCATCTCGGGTGATGGCTCGTCGCCGATGGCTTCGATGAAAGTCTGGTTGTCTTCGCGTTTATCCAACGAATGCAGTTGAACGTCACCACCGCGTCGTTGGCGATGGTCACGACGTTTTTTGTCAACCACTTTTCGAGCGGACATCTTCAGTAGCAAACGCCACAAATCGTCTCGGTCGGACAAATCCGGAAATCGGCCCTTTTGCGCGGCCGAATAGAAACTGTCAAAAACGCTCAGGACGATGTCTTCTTCGTCGGAGACCGCTCGGTTTTGACCGAAAAGCTTGTTTCGGACTGATCTCACCAATCGGTCATAGTAATGCTGCCAAATCTGGTTGGCGGCGATGGAATCGCCGTCTTTGACTTGGTCGATCCAGTGGCTGACATTTTGAGGTTCCGACATGGAAGACAACTGTTGCATCGCGAGGCAGACGTGACAACACCACGTTGATATCACTTTCGATCGTTGGTGGCATCCGTTTGCTATTCTCGGACGACTCGAAACCCGGTGTAGATCGTTGCATCAGACGCTTCTGCAAACGTGCGGATCGAACAGCGAACGGAAGCCGGGGCGCACGTCCAAGCCCCGCCTCGTATGCACCGCCAGTCTCCGTACGCATGTTGCGGTGTCTCTTCCAACATCACCGGATCGGTCATGGTGAACTGGGATCGCTTTGGCCAGGGGACGTCGTCGAGGTAGCGTCGATAGAGGTCCGCCGACCAGCGATCTTGGCACCATTCCCAGACATTGCCGTGCATGTCATGGAGGCCCCACGGGTTGGGGCGAAAACTGGCGACCGCGGCGGTGAAGACCACGCCATCGCCGTCGTCAGCTTCTAGTTTGACCGCTCGCTGATAGCGGGTTGTGTTTGGTTGAGCGGCCTCGAGAGCCCCATCGGCGACGTTCGCATGAACGTAGGCTTCGTCTGGATCGCTTCCCCATGAATACCATGTTGATTGACCGGCGCGGCAGGCGTATTCCCATTCGGCTTCGGTTGGCAATCGATACGTCGTCGTTTCCTGTTCCGACAACCACTCGCAAAACTTCACCGCGTCATTCCAACTGACGGCAACGACCGGATGATCATCGGATTGTTCGAACCCGGGAGTCCTCCAGGTCACATCGGGCGACTTTCGGAAGCGGTCGACGTAGTCTTTTTCTTTTGGAAAGCATCCCAAGGCTCCACCGTTGCTTTCCGCTTCGGTTTGGTAGCCGGTCGCTTCCACAAATTCGCGAAACTGCGCGACGGTGACTTCCGTTGTTTGCAGCTCGAATGGTTTGGTGATCACCACCAAGTGCGATGGTGAATCAAATCGGAATGCTTGAGGGTTGCTGAAGGTGTGAGCCAGTGCGAATTGGCGATCACGTTGCCCTGAACCGTCAAAACCTCGGCGATATTCACCGGGGGCGATCGCGACGAACTGCATGCCAATCGAATTTGGGTTCGATTGCCGTGCAGGTTCCTGTGCTTGGATGGGCACTGTCAGTGTCAACGCCAACACGAGTGCGGCGTGCAGTCGTTTGATACACAGGCGAATCATGCGAGGAGTTCCCCGATCGTTCCGGTGCTGTCTTGGAACTCACCGTCCACGTTCACTCCCATCCGTTCCACCATGGTTTGCCATAGAGAAGAAAGCGGCGTGTTGTCTTTCAGTTGAAGATGCGTTTGATGGCGGATGCCGAGTCCACTGCCACCGGAAATCATTGTCGGCAAAACGTCTTTGCTGTGGCCGATCCCCATGCCGCTGGAGAACCCCAGCAGCGTGTTGTCCAGCAAAGTGCCCTCCCCTTCGCGAATGGATGCCAACCGGTTCAGGAAGTGACTCCAGTGCTGCATGTAAATCGTGTCAACCCGGGCGAGCTCCTCCAGGTTTTTTGGATCGTTGCCGTGATGCGTCAGTTCGTGATAACCCTTGGAGACACCAAATTCTGGGTACACACCGCCGGCCAGTTCGGTTCGAACGACGTAGCTGACCACGCGCGTGGAATCGGTTTGAAACGCAAGGGCGATCAAGTCGTACATCAATTTCGCGTACGTGTCGTAGACAAACTTCCCATTGCCCTCGGGCGCGATGGCTTTTTCGTAATCACCAAACCCATCGAGGTTAGGTTTGGGTTTGGGGCGATCAGACCAATCCATTTCGCGGCCCAACGTCGTTTCAACTTCGCGAATGGAATGGAAGTATTGGTCGAGCTGTTGACGATCGGATTGGCTGAGTCGGGTTTGCAGTCGTTTCGCATCCGAGAGCACTGCGTCGAGCACACTGCCGCGTTGCCGAAATTCGTCGCTTTGTTGGAGCAGTTGTTGTGAGTTGGGCGGACGGAAGAGATGGTTGAAGATGGTCTGCGGATCATTCTCCGCTGCCAATGGGATGCCCTGGCGATTCCACGAGATGGTTGCCAATGCTTGCGAGCCAAAGCCAGTGCCTCGCTTGACCGACAACTGCAGCGACGGGAATCGAGTGTGCTTTCCCTGCACTTCGGCAGCCAATTGGTCAGGCGAAATGGTTTGTTTTTCGCCGCGAGCAATCGATGTCGCAAACGGGTAGGCACCATCGTGACCACCGCCGTGGCTGAGCGAGGTTCCCGACAACACGGTGAACTGATCGCGTTGCTCTTCCAGTGGCTTCAAGATGCGAGACATCTTCGCGTCTTTGCCATAGCCTTCTGGGTAGAACTCACGCATGTTCATACCGGTGCCAAAGTAGAACATGCCCATCCGTGGGACGACTTTGGTCGATTCTGCAGCGGCGGCGGATCGTGGCAACATCGCTTCCAACCAAGGCAGCGCCAAACAGGTGCTGGCACCACGCAGAAGCATCCGGCGGTTGAGCGTCTTGAGTCGTGGTTTGTAGGACGGTTTACTCATCGGGACACAAATGCCTGGCTGGTGACAATGGATTGAATCAGTGCACGGAAGGTGTCGCCTTCCGCTTTCATGTCGGTGACGACGCGAGTCAGGGGGGCGTCGTCCTCCGGTCCAACGGGGCGGCCAAATGCGTAGACAAACACCTTTTCCGCCAAGGCTCGGCGGAAGCGATCGCTCTGCTGCAGCAGCAACCCCCGGAAATCTTCGAAGCCTGTGAATTCGTTGCCGTTGGGGAGTCGGCCGCTGGCGTCGATCTCCGGCAGATTGCGACCGCGAAAATTTTCCCCGTCTTGTTGCTCACGCCATTGGCCGATGACGTTGAAGTTTTCCAATGCCAAACCGTAGGGATCGAGCGAGCGATGGCAGGCTGCGCAGGCTTCGATTTGTTGATGTTGCAGCAACCGTTCTCGGACGGTCAGACGTTGGCCTTGAATGTTGGGTTCGACTTCGCCGGCATTGGGTGGCGGTGGATCGGGCGGGTTGTTGAACAAGACTTCTCGAACATACACCGCTCGCGAAACGGGTTTGGTTCGAGTGCCATCCGAACCGGCTTGGTGCACACCCGCCATGGCAAGCAACCCACCTCGGACGGAACCCGATGGCAAGTCAACCACGCGAAACTCCTCGCCGCTGACACCATCGATGCCATAGTGTCGAGCGAGCCGATCGTTGATGACCACAAAGTCCGAGTCAAGAAAATTCAGCACGCTTCGATCGCTGCGTAAGATTTCGTGAAAGAATTCGAGCGGTTCACGAACGATGGCTTCGGACAGTTTCTCGTCGTATTCCCGGTACAGGGATCGGTCGGGCGTGAAGGTCAGGAATGTGTCGGTCTGCAGCCACTGCCGAGCGAAGCTGCCGACAAAACGATCCATTTTAGGATCCGCCAGCATCCGCTCGACTTGCTGTTTTCGGTGGTTGGGGTCGGTGAGTTCGCCGTCTCGGGCAGCGCGAAAGAGCTCTTGGTCTGGCATGGAAGACCAAAGGAAGTACGACATTCGCGACGCGATTTCGTGGTTGGTCAGCACGGAAGTGTCGGCGGCATTCCCAGTGCCTTCCGCAAGGTAGAGGAAGTTCGGTGACGTCAATGTGGCGGCCAATCCGACGCGAATGGCTTCGTGGAATGTTTCGCCGTTTGCGAGTTCCGATTGAATGACTCCCAAGATCGGTTCGATTTCGCTCTCTTCGACCGGGCGTCGCCAGGCGGTCGGCAAAAGTCGCAAAAGGATCTCGCGAGCGTAAGCCAGGACATCGGTTCCTGCTTCGCCGCGGAACAAGACCGTCGTGTGACTCTTCGGCGGCCATTGGTCGTACAGAGGACCTTCGACTTCCAAATGGTCCAAGAAGACTCGCGGGAATTTTGTGAGGTCGAGTTTCTCGGGATCGGGTGTTGAACGATCTCCGCCCCAGCCCTCGGCGACCTTGCGACCGGCCAGGCGAAGCGACTCGGTGAAGTCGCCGGCTTCACCCACTTCATTGATTCGTCTCATGAAGTTTTCGCCGGGACGCTGACCCATGGACAGCTTTGTGTCGTTCAATATTTCAATGTTGAGTTCACCGCCCAAGGTGTCTCGAGGAATCGTCACGCTGGTTTCGGCGGGAGAGTCCCAAGGTGCCGTCACGTCGTACTCCATGATCGTCTGCATGGAGTCATCGGGATGGTTGTGTTTCAAACGAATTCGCGGCACTTCACCGTCGGCACCCGGGGAACCTCCCGCACGAATGGTGAATCGATAGAAACCATTGATTGGTGCAACGTTGTTGTCCTTGCGACCCGGGTAACGAAGCATCCCAAAAGATCGCGTGCTGCCTTCGATCAATTGCAGTCCACCGGGGACCGGATTCATGCCCCGACGTGTGACGAGATATCCGATCGCATGACTGTCAGCGATTTCCTCAAACTCCAGCCGCATTGTTTCCGTCGGGTATTCCGGTGGACCGTCCACAATCGCACGGTCCGCGATTCGGCGAGCGACTCGGTAGTACTGAGTCATCAGCGAAGGGTCGATCATCAGTGCCGAGCTGACTTTGTCGAAACCTTCTGCGGTTCCATCGGGTGGCAATGTATCGAGTGGACTTTCGCCGGTTGGGAACTTCATCGACAACAGGTCGGAAACCGTGTGCGTGTACTCATGGCGGTTCAATCGACGCAGACGAACTTGTTTGTCCGCTCGAGTTCGCAATCGATCCACTTCTCTCAACTCGCCTGAAACCCACTCGGACGTTTGTGAGATGATGTCGACGGGAAGTGGCGGTTCGCCGTCGGGAGGCATCTCGCCGAGATTGATCGCGTTGCGAATCTCGATCCATTTCAGTGCGTTTTCGCGATCGGCGAGATCGCTGGTCAGTTGATCAATCCTCAGATTTGCTTCAGCTGATTCGGGACCGTGGCAATCAATGCAGTGCGTTGTCAGCGACGCGAGCACGTCGGCCGGTACCGCGGCAAAGATTGGCTCAGTCGCAATGATTTGCGCTGCGACGATCAAGGCGGTCGCGAAGAAGAACGGACGTGGCTTCCAAGTAGTCAACTCGAACGACTTTCTGTAGGTGATCCATTTCGTCACGTCGCCACGATTCCAGGGAAGCAAACGCGGCGAAAAACATGACCAATCAGTCTACAACAAGTGAGTTGATGATTCAGGTTTGGGGATCGTCCAGTCCGAGCGGGCTAACGGGCGGTTGATTTAATGAGCCGTACCGCGTTAGCGGCGGTTAGGCAGACGCCAACCGGGGCTAACGCCCATCGGCTAATTGTTGTCACTCGGTATACGACTAAATCAACAGGCTGCTAAACAATGGCTCCGATCGCTGGCAGCATTTTTAGGAAGGTTTGCAGGTGATCGGAGATCTGGTGGACCACTTCGACATCGTTTTCGTGAGCCAGGATGTAGATCACAAACAGACCGTACATCGTCAGCAAAGCAAACGCTTTGCCTCGTTTCATTTCGACGTACTTGGTTCCATCAGCCGCAACGCCTCGTTTGCCGATGTAGTAAATCAAGAAACCGATGATCGTCAGGATGAAGAGAAACAAACGCAGTTCTCCGCTCTGAGCCGCGATCTCGGGCTCCATTGCGATGGGGCCGTTGATGAGCGTGTACAGGAACAAAGGGAACCCGAGCGCGAAGCAAATGTCAAAGATGTTGCTGCCCAGGGCGTTGGCCACCGCATCGTCGTAGTCGCCATCACGAGCGTCGCGAATGGACATGACCGTGTCAGGAACGCTGGTTGCCATCGAGGCAAAGATGACCGCGACGAACATGGCTGGCATGCCCAGGCCTTCGAAGGTTTGTCCGAACAATTCGTATGATGGATTCTCAACGTTGGCCGGGCCGCTGCCGAGCCATTCGCAGGCCAATACCAATGTCCAGCAGGCCATGGCGATGACTCCCGTGCTGGTCAACAGCAATCCCCAGCCGTTCCAGGTTTCTTCTTTCATCTGTTCGCGATGATGGTCTTTGACGAACCATCGTTCCAAGTCCAACAGCGGGCCTCCGGAGATCCAGTAAAACAAACTGGCGAGCGGGCCGCGTGGGGACTCATCCTCTTCTTCGCCATCATTGTCTGGTTGCTCGTCGTTGGCGGACAACTCAGATGATTTCATCGTCGTCAGCATGTACACCAAGTAAGTCGCGTACATCAGCATCAAGATCAAACCTTGCCACCAATGAAGTTGTTCTCCATTGATCAGCAGGATGAGAATGAACTCACAAAGAATCAACGAGATTCCATCGCGAAGAAGGACGCGTGTGGAAACGTTGACCGAGGTGACACGAACGCCCATCACGACAAAGCCAACCACGCTGAGAATGCATACCGCGGGAATAATCATGCCGTTGAACAACGCACTGCCGGCGGTGGTGCCGATGCCGATCGAAAACCCATCTCGGTCGGAAAGCACGAACAGGGCGATCAGAGTTGTGAAGAGTTCCGGGATGGAACTGGAGATGGCATTGATCGTGCCGCCGCGAACGCCTTCGGAGAGATTGCGTCCGATGTACTCACTCGCGATTTCAAATCCATCGCAGGCTCGCCAGATGACGAGGCAGGTGAGGAAGATCAGAACGAGTGGGATGACGATGCCCATGGATGCCTTTGACGAAGGAAAGAGGAAGTTCGTTTCACGGATTGATCACGACCCCAAAGGATGACATCGCGGAGGTAACAATTACAAGCGGCGGAGGAAGTTTTTCCTGCCCGTCGCTCGAATGGGAGTTTCACGTTGCGTTTCGCGATCGCGTCTCAGAATGCAATCCGGCGATGTCAAATTGAAAGCAGCCTCTCACTGACTGGAGTGGTTGATTGCCCTGCGAGCGATGTTGGTAGCGTCGTGAAACAGACCTCGGCTCCGGTTTTGTGGGGCGAAACGGTAGGAAGGCTATGCGGGTTTTTCCGGTGGTCCAGACGTCCACTCTTTCCTTCCAGAGCAGATTGCTCCTTTTCAGTTGTTTCCCCATGGGGCGTCGCTAATCTGAAACTTGGATTTTTGCAAGCAATCGGCACGTTTCGTGCACAAACGGACTTCGCCGCTTGGGCTGAACGAGCACCACCGGAAACGAACGGAAATTCGACCGCCATTTGGAGCCATCTTCTATGCCGACCTCATCCATGACCCGCCGCCTTCGAACTTCGGCCAACGTCGCATCCACCTTGACACTGTCGTGCGTCGTATTGGGGTCGCTTACCAACTCATTGCCCGTTTGCGCCGACGAAACCGCATCGGTGGCCCAGAGTGCGGTCAAGATGGATGAATCAGAAATCGGTCGAGTGTCGGTGCAGAAGATCGCGGTAGAAGATCAGACGGACCAGTTGGCCAAGCAGGCAATCGCGGAACTGGGTTTGGACGAGGCCAACGTCATCCAACAAGTGTCAGCGACATCGCCGGTGAAGTCGTTCTCGACAAGAGACGCTTTGGCTCCGTTGATGGATGCAAAGGGCACGGCGGGCAACGCGGAGGATCATCGATTGCACCCACCGATCGATGATCACCCTTTGGGTTGGGCACTTGGGTTTGCCAAGGCTCATGCCGACCACATTCGGCAGAATGTCAGCGATTACAGTTGCAAGCTGATCAAACGGGAACGAATCGATGGTGAGTTGCAAACGCCTCAAATCATGGACCTCGCCGTCAGAGTGGAACAGTCCAATGAGCAAGGCGATGTTTCACCGCTGTCCGTCTTCTTGCAGTATCAATCCCCACGTACTCTACGCGATCGACGAGTTCTCTACATCGAAGGTGAGAACGAAGGCAAAGCCCGTGTCCGAAAAGGTGGCGGGGCGCTGAGCTATTTGGTGCTTTCGATTGACCCTCACGGGCGTCAGGCCAAAGAGCAAAGCAACTATCCGATCACGGACATTGGATTTGACAAGATCATGAGTCGATTGATCGGACTGATTGAATTCGACATGGAAAACGATCCCACCGGCGACAACACCGAAGTGACCTATTTTCGGAATGCTCGGGTGATGGGACGGCCAGCCACTCACATTCAGATTGTTCATCCATCCAAAGAAGGCGGTGTCACATTCCATCGTGCCAACGCCTACATCGACGATGAACTGCACGTTCCGATTCGTTTGGAAGTTTACGATTGGCCCGCAGCGGAAGGTGATTCACCCGAGTTAAAAGAGGAGTACACCTACGCGGATCTGAAACTGAATGTCGGGTTGGCGAACGCCACGTTTGCATCGACACGTTTGAAAGGCAAACTCGACGGTCCAGTCGGTTTGACCCAATCGGATGTGAAAGCCAGTCCCAACGCGGTTGCGAAGGATTGAACGGTTCAGGCTGTTGATATAGTCGCATGCCGAATGACAATCATTAGCCGTTGGGCGTTAGCCCCGGTTGGCGTCTAATCAACCGCCGCTAACGCGGTGCGGCTCAATAAATCAACAGCCTGCTAGGCAGTCTTGTCTGTGATCGATGGTGTTGAAGATCTTGAGCGATTGGATCGACCGAGGGCGATCACTCAATGCAAAACGCTGGACCCGTGATCGGATCCAGCGTTGATGGCGATGTGAGCGAATGGCCTACTTTCCGTAAGCTTCTTTCGCCGATGAGTTCATCATCGATTCGTAGTCTTCCATCTCCTGTGCCGCATCAGCGGGTTGCTGGATGACAGTCGATTCGTTGTTGTCGCATCCAGCACAGAGTAACGAGAGGCACATCAGGGACAGAAAGGTGATCAATCGGTTGGAGTGTTTGGTATTGGTCATCTGGTTGCAAATTGAATGAAGAGAAGCGTGAAGAAATCGGAAAGGAAGGAAGCGTTGCTGCGAGATTGCAACAACGCTTCTAATTCTCATTTGCCGGAGCAAATGCCTTTCCGGCTATCAAAGCGAGTCAAATGAGACCGTTTCTTTGTTGGCTTTGGTGCCAAGAGCACCCCACAGTCCGTAGGGGCTCTGAGTTCCTGCGTTGCCTGGGTTGTGATCTTTGTAGACCGTGTGAGCACGCGAGTTTCCTGCTTCGATTGAATCGGTGATGAACTTCACCGCTCCGTCACCCATCAGGACGTGCACCCCACCTTGGTGACGCGAACTGGGCGGGTACATGCCCCAGGTGCTGTCGGCCGTGGTGCGTGAGACGGTTTCACTGTTGGGGGATAGGATGGTGTTCATACCGGAGTGCTGCATTTCGCCGTCGGCCCAGTGAAAACCACGTGCCCAGCTTGCACGGGCACCGTCTCCGGCAGCGTTGTCAGTCGTCAAGTTTTCGCCGGCACGCCAGAACTGTGGTCGTTCCGGATCAATCTTGTCGTTGTCGCGAGCCCAAGAAGGATTGTCTCTCAGGACAGCCGATCCAGGACCGTCGATGGGTGCGGTTCGGATATCGCGGTCACCCAAATCGGTCGCGATTTCGCCGGCGGCGATCGTGTTGGACAATCCGTCCAAGACATCACGGAAGCCGGTGTACTGACGAGCGACAAACATGCCGCGACCCGAGATGCGGATTTGTTCCGCGTATCCCGAATTCATGACGAGTGGATTGGAACCGCTCCACGCACCGACTTCGTTGTATTCGACGGCATCGCCTTGGCACGCGGCGTAGTTGGTTCGGCCCAGTGCGGGCAGACCGGTTCCTGGATCGCTGGGGCAACGAAGCGCAGCCAATTCAGTGATCCAAGGCGTGTAGTCCGTTCGCCATGGTGCTGGTCCCATGCCCGGCCAAGGCGTGGTACGGAGTGTTCCGTCCGTGTTGATTGCCAACGGATGACTGATTTGTTCCCACAATCCTTGTTGTTCGATGAAGGGCAAAATCGTAGGCAACCAACCAAGACGCAATTGGTTTCCGCCCAGCGATCCGTCGTTGGCGTTGTTCGTGCCACCTTTCTGTGCCGGCAGCTTGTTGTAAGCCGAGTGGTAGTTGTGAAGTGCGAGGCCGATTTGCTTGAAGTTGTTGCTGCAGCTCATTCGTCGAGCCGCTTCCCGAGCTGCTTGCACTGCTGGTAGTAACAATCCAACAAGAACGCCGATGATGGCAATGACCACCAATAGTTCCACCAATGTAAAACCGTTTCTGCGCATCTTCTTCATAAGACTCTCCCCGAGAGCTGAATCGCGAATGGATGGCACCAGCCAATGCTGAAGTCGAGAATTCGACTGTGGTGCCGGAGTGGTAGACAAGACAACGTCTTCCAAGAATCGCTTGGTGCTCGTTGTGCCACTTCTAAGGGGATTAAGTTCTCCTGCGATGCAATTGTTTCGCGAGAATCTCAAAAATGAGTGCAACTTTTCACCAGCGGTTGGCGAACCAATCAGGCACCGCCAAACGGGGGCGGTCCCAAGTGAGCGACCCGGGGTTGGTCCAGGAGTGCCGCGTCCTTCGCTCTCGCGAGAAGCAAATCGAGGGCTGTCAGAAATCTCGAAAGGGGCCACGAGGGTCAGCGGCTTCCATTTCGCGAAGCCAATTGGCGTAGCGTTCCTTCACCATCGCGAGGATCTCTGGTTTGGCTTGAGACTGATCGTTCTTTTCGGCGATGTCTTCTTCGAGATTGAACAGGCCGCCTTGTTCACCCATTTGGACCCATTTCCATTGGCCGACCCTTGCTCCGATTTGATCGCGGCGTTTCCAGAACATTTCCTTGCGAGGAGACTCGGCTTCGCCGCGAAGAGTGGGCCACCAATCAAATCCGTCGAGGACGACGCCGGGCGGTGGTTCCACACCTGCGGCTGCTGCAAAGCTCGGCAGCAATTCCAGGCTGGTCAGGAATTCGTCGTTCACCACGCCGGCAGGGATTTGTCCCGCCGGCCAACGAACGAGGCAAGGCACACGGATGCCACCCTCCCAGGTTTGAGCCTTGTGGCCTCGTAACGGCGAGTTGTCCGCACCGCCACTGCCGCCGTTGTCAGAGAAGAAAACGACAATCGTCTCGTCGAGCATTTGTTTCGCTTCCAGGCGGTCCAGTATTTCGCCAATTGCCGCGTCCATGCAGGTGACCGCTGCCCGGTAGTCGCGGCGACGAGCTTGCGGTGTCGCGACCGTTGCGGGCGAGCCGTAGCGATAGCGGTCGGTGACTCTGGTTTCCACCTCAACCGGCGGATACATCGCTTTGAATTGATCCGGGGCCTGCACCGACGAACGAATGGTCGGAACCAAAGAAGATGAATTGTGCGGTGCGTTGAACGGCACATACAAAAAGAATGGCTCGTTGCCCGCGTGCTCATCCAAAAACCGCAGGGCTTCGCGTTGAAACAGGTACGTGCAGTAGGTGCCCTTGTCGGCTTCTGTCGGTTCGAGATTACGAACCATGCAGGGCACGCCGTATCGCTCGTGCGTGAAGTAATCAATGCCAGTGTTCACGAACCCATAGAAATCATCAAAGCCGCGCGATGTTGGCAGCATTCGCTGAAGAGCACCCAAGTCCCATTTGCCAAAAATCCCGCTCTTGTAACCGGCCGGCCGCAGCACGGCCGGGAGGATGACTTCTCGCTCATCCATTCCGCCGATGCGTTCGAAGGTCACGGCGTATTCTTCGGGCGTGTAGCGATGACCGTAGTCGGGGGCCTCGTTGCGGATCATGTCGTAGATCCCGTTTCGCTGCGGGTAGCGGCCCGTCAGCAAGCTGGCTCGTGACGGTGTGCAGGCGGGCCAAGCGACATAGAAATTTGTCAGTCGTGTGCCTTCCTTGGCAAGTCGATCCAGAGCGGGTGTGATGATTCCGTTGCCGAGTTGACCCAAGTCGTTGTACCCCTGGTCATCCGAAACGATCAGCAAGATGTTTGGGCGATCGGCCGCCGAAGCCGCGGTGGCAACCAGCAGCATCACAAGCGTCATCAAAAGGTGGTTCGTCCAGGATCGGATCGGTTGCATCTCGCTGTTCCAGTGAAAACTAGGTGTCAGGCGTTTCGTGTTGTTCTGTTTGTGGTGGGCATGTTCAACGCAGCCACCGGCTCAGATTTTCGCGTACGAATGCGTTGTCATGGAGGTGAGGGTAGGCGGCGATCACACGATCGATTTCTTTGGATTGACCGCTGGAAAGGACTTCGTTTGGATCGAGGCACCATGTTCCGGCCAGCAAGCCTTGGCGACGAAGCACTTCGTGGATTCCAGGGATGCAACCAGCAAAACCGTTGGCCGCATCGAAGAAAGCCGCATTGCAATCCGTGACCTGGATGTTGCGGCTGAGCAGTTCCGACGGAATGTCGCCACCGCGATCCAGTACGGCATGAATTTCATCGAGCAGTTCAACGGCCGTTCGAGTCCACACGCACCAGTGCCCGAGCAAACCGCCGCGAATTCGGACCCGTTTCTCACCGTGGTCCGTGACGATGTGATAGGGAGTCAACAGGTCCGCGATGATGTTGTCATCGTTGCCGGTGTAAAGAGTGATTGCATCGTCGCGGTCGGCGTCGCAAACCGCACGAACCACATCCAAAGTTTGGTAGCGGTTGAAGGGAGCCAGTTTGATTGCGATGACGTTCTCAATCTCAGCGAACTCCCGCCAGAATTCATACGGCAACACACAACCACCGACGGCCGGTTGCAAGTAGAAGCCAATCACCGGCATGACCTGGGCAACTTCTCGGCAATGAGAAATTAACTCGTCGATTGATTCGTCGGCTAATGCCGCCAGACTCAACAGACACGCGTGGTATCGCTGAGAAACGGCGAACTCCGCCTCGCAAATTGCCTGCTTTGTTTTTCCGCAAACACCAGCGACCTTGAATAGTTCTCGGCCCTGAGCACCCGCGTATTCATCGATGACGTCCGACGCCAGACGCAGCACCGGTTCATACAAAGCAATCGACGGATCGCGAATGGCGAACTGGGTGGAATGAACACCAACGGCGATGCCACCGGCACCGGCGTCGATGTAATAACGAGTCAACGCGGTTTGGTATCGCGAATCGAATTGCCGATCGGCATCCAGTGCCAACGGTTGCGCAGGGATAACGACTCCCCGACGAACATTTTCGCGAATGGTGGGTGATAAGTCACTGATCTGCATCGGTTCAATACGCTCCGTCGCTGACTTCGAAATGGGTGGGTTTGTTCAGCGAGCGACCACCGGTCTTGACCCAATGGGCTTGCCAACGAATCAGTTGTTCGGCGTTGACGGATGGAGCCCCAAACAGCTTGGTTGCTCGGGAACTATCGCTCAAGTAAGACGCATTGCCTGGAGTGGTTGTGAAGCGAACGGGCTTGTCCAACAGTTCCCCGAGTTGCATCGCAACATCTTCGGTGAGCAATGTTTCTGGACCAGTGACATTGAGGACGTTTGCCGGTGAAGTGCACTGCCCCAAACACATCAACGCTTGCTGGTTGGCATCACCCTGCCAAATCACGTTGAAGGCTTGGACAGAATTGTCGACCGGTTGATCGTTCCAGATTTTGGTGGCGATGTCATGCAGCACGCCGTACTTCAGGTCAATCGAATAGTTAAGCCGGTACAGGCAAACGCGTGTTCCCCACTCGAGGCTGCCGTACTCAAACATCCGTTCTCGCCCCAGGCACGATTGAGCGTACTCACCAATCGGCCCCGGTGCAGTGTCTTCGTTCGGTGGTTGATCCAAACGAGCCAGCGGGTAAACACACCCGGTGGAAAACGCAACGATGTTGGAATCGCGAAAATGATGGGCGACGTTCGCGGGAACGATCGTGTTCATGGCCCAAGTCAAAGGTTCGTCGCCCTCGGTGCCAAATTTACGCCCGGCCATGAACAGGACATTGGGCACGGAAGGAAGGTTGGCCACCGCTTCTCGGTTGAGCAAATCGCACTGGATCGTCTTGATGCCAGCAGATTCCAGGCGAGCGCGAGCGTCCGCATCAGAAAAGCGAGCCACCCCGAGAACGTTCTTTTGCAGGCCTGCTTTCTCAATGGCAGCGACAGCCAGTTGTCCCAGGCTGACGCCCATTTTTCCGGCAATGCCCAAGATGATCAGGTCGCCATCGAGTTGTTGCATGAACTTCACCAACTCGTCCGATGGCCGGGCGAGCAGTGCGTCAAGTTGGGCTTCGGATTCGATCAACTCGGGAAATTCGAGAGCCATGGTTGGTTGCTTGTGTGTGAGCCAAAGGAAGTGGTTGAAAGTCTAACACTGTGCTCGCCCAGGCGCAGTTATCATGGCGTGGAATCCGTCGCGACGTTGGTTCCGGAAAGCCACAACCACCCCGCCCCACCAATCCTGGACACACTGAGAATCAGAATGGCAAAGACGATTTTTTGTGCAAAGAAGATTTGTCGTACCGTCGTGATGGTTCTCTTCGTGATCGGTGCAGGAACTTCGATCCAAGCAGAGGCTTCCGATCGTCCCAATGTGCTTTTGATTTTGACGGACGACCAAGGTTGGGGTGATTTGGCGGCGCACCGGAATCCAAAGATCTCAACTCCGACGCTCGATGCTCTGGCGAATGAAAGTGCGAGGTTGGACCGCTTTTATGTCTCTCCTGTTTGCGCTCCCACACGAGCGGCTTTGCTGACGGGACGTTATCCCGAACGCTCGGGAGTCGCCGGTGTCACCGGAAGGCGTGAAGTGATGAGAGCGGAAGAGACAACGCTCGCCGAATTGTATCGTTCCGCCGGATATGCGACGGGCTGCTTTGGGAAGTGGCACAATGGTGCCCAAATGCCGCTGCACCCGAACGGACAAGGGTTTAATGAGTTCTTTGGTTTCTGCGGCGGCCATTTCAATCTGTACGACGATGCGTTGTTGGAACGAAACGGCACGCCAGTGCAAACCAAGGGATACATCACGGACGTGTTGACCGATGCCGCGGTGGAGTTCATTCAAAACCATCACGACCGTCCATTCTTTTGCTACGTCCCGTTCAACGCGCCGCATGGTCCGTTTCAGGTGAGACGAGATTTATTCGATCGATACAACGACGGTTCGATCGACGAGAAAACAGCAGCGGTCTACGCGATGGTGCAGAACATCGACACCAATGTGTCTCGATTGCTAAAGTGTCTTTCGGACCATTCGTTGGATGAGGAGACCATCGTCGTGTTTCTGACCGACAACGGGCCCAATGGGAAGCGTTTCAACGGTGGCATGCGAGGAACCAAAGGCAGCGTTCACGAAGGAGGTTGCCGCGTGCCTTGTTTCATCCGTTGGACAGGAAACATTCAGCCGCAAAGCATTTCGCAAGTTGCGGCTCACATCGATCTGTTGCCGACGCTGATGCAGTGGTGTGATATTCCTTTACCGACAAAGGTGCCGCTGGACGGCAGGAGCTTGGTCGAATTGATACGCGATGGGGCCGATCCCACACTTGCCGATCGTTCGATCCTGACCTACCGCCCCAATCCGATGCAATTGCAGAAGTTTGGCAAGGCGGCGGTGCGAACCAATACTCACCGATTGACGATTGAGAAGTCGAAGGCGTCTTTGTTCGACATGACGACCGACGCCGGCCAAACCACCGATATCGCGTCGAGTCATCCGGAACTGACGAAGCAGTTGCGATCGCAGATCCAAAAATATGTTCAGGAAATTACACCCAGTATCACAGCGATTCGGCCGGTGCCCATTGATTCGATGCGGTCCGTTTACTTGCCCGCTGTGGATGCGAAGCTGGAAGGCGGCGTCGGGTTTGCGGATGGAATTTCGTGGGCACACAGTTGGGCTGATCGCTGGACAACGACGCGAGACCGAATCACTTGGCCTATTGAGGTGAAAGAGAGTGGTCGATACGAAGTCGTGATTCACTACGTTTGCGATTCGGATTCGGCCGAGATTGTGCTGAAGGCCGGCGACCAGGAGGCCACCACAACGCTGCCGCGATTCACGATGAAGAGCGTTGTCCGTCCTGATTTGGATTCCAAGGCGACTCCTCGGCGAATGCTGACATTTCAACAGCATTCACTCGGAGTCGTTGACCTTGCCGCCGGTGTCTCAACGATCGCTTTGCAGCGAACCGACCAAGCCGGTGCCATGATTGAATTGAACGGACTTACGATCACTCGGCAGTTGCCCTAATGATGCACTCTCCGGAATGACCGTTTCAAAGGCATCAACTGATGATGTCGTTGACGACGTTTCCGTGTACGTCGGTGAGTCGAAACTGGCGTCCTTGGTAGCGGAAGGTGAGTCTTTGGTGATCGATCCCTAGCAGATGAAGAATGGTGGCATTCAAGTCATGGATGTGCACGCCATTTTCTACAATCCCGTAGCCGAGTTCATCGGTCGCACCATGGGTGTGACCACGTTTGGTTCCGCCGCCCGCCATCCAGATCGTGAACGCTTCTTTGTGGTGATCTCGTCCGACTTTCGTCGGCGTGCCACCACCGTTGCTCGCCTGTGCCATCGGAGTGCGACCAAACTCAGCGGCCCAGACCACGAGCGTATCGTCCAGCATGCCTCGCTGTTTGAGATCTTTGATCAACGCAGCGATCGGTTGATCCACTTCTTTCGTCTTTGCCGCCAAGCGATTCTCGATGTTTCCATGGTGGTCCCATCCTTGGTCGAACAGTTGTACAAAACGTACTCCACGTTCGACCAAACGGCGGGCGAGCAAGCAATTGTTGGCGAAGCTCGTTTTTCCCGGTTCGGTGCCATACATCTGATGAACGTCGGCCGTTTCATTATCGATGTTCATCAACTCGGGAACGGAGGTTTGCATCCGATAGGCCATCTCGTATTGGCTGATGCGGGTCGAGATTTCAGGGTCACCAACATCATCCAACCGCAAAGCATTGAGATCCTTGACGGCATCGACAACCTTTCGACGGTCCGACGGCCGCATGCCCTCGGGATTAGATAAGAAAAGGACCGGGTCACCCTGGCTGCGGAATTCAATTCCCTGATGAACGGTTGGCAGAAAGCCGCTTCCCCATGCACTGTTGCCCGCTCCCAAAACTTGACCCGTGATCAGCGTGACAAAGTCCGGTAGGTTCTTGTTTTTACTTCCTATCCCATAACTGACCCACGAACCGATGCTGGGCCGGCCGAATCGCTCGAAACCACTGAGCAAACACATTTGGGCGGGTGCGTGATTGAATTGGTCCGTATGCAGCGTTTTGATGAAGCACAATTCGTCGGCGACCGTCTGTAGGTTGGGCATCAGGTTCGAAATTTGTGCTCCTGATTCTCCACAACGTTGGAATTGGAAAGCTTGGTCCGTTGGGGTGCCAAACAACTTCGGTTGTTCACGAATGAATGCCAATTGCTTTCCGTTGAAGAACTCATCCGGGCATAGTTGTCCCGAACGCTCCTGCAAAACCGGTTTGTAATCGAACAGATCCAGATGCGACGGGGCGCCCACCATGTGGATGTAGATCACACTTTTGGCGCGAGCTGGATGGTGTGTTCCAACCGCGGATCCAATTTTCTCCTGTCCGAACGCTGCGTTTTGTTCAGACTGGAACAGCGATGTCAGAGCGAATCCTCCGAGGCCCATGCCGGCACGCTGAAAGAGTTGTCGACGCGTCTGGTTCGCTGACATTGCTGCCGCAGCGGACACATTGATTCGTTGTTTGGATCGATAGGTTTTCATCTTCGACGATCATCTCAATGAGTCGAGGGATTTGCGGGGAGGTTTCAGTCCTTCGTGATTGTCTCGTCCAAATTCAACAGGACGTTCGCGACGTAGAACCATGCGCCCAATTCTTCTGTGGATGGATAAACAGTGTTGTTCGGAAACGATTGCTCTCGAACGAGCGACTTGGCAAGCTCGGGATTGGAATGAAGGTGCTGCTTTCGCTCATCAAGGAACGTCATCAACCGAGCGGATTCTTGGGGGGCTGGTCGTCTCGACAAAACGATTTCGAATGCCGCCGAAAGTCGATCGGAGTCGCTCCCGTCAGGGTGTTCACATAAGATGCGATTTGCCAGAGCGAGAGCCATTTCGACGTAAGCCGGATCGTTGAGCAATGTCAGTGCCTGCAGCGGCGTGTTGGTTCTCGGCCGACCCACCACGCAAGAACTTCGATCGGGACCATCGAAATTCACAAAGCTGGGGTAAGGTGCGGCGCGTCGCCAAACCACGTAAACGCCGCGTCGGTATCGGTCTTGATCCGTTGCCGCGATCCACTTCGGTTCGTTCCGCCCTACTTGACGCCAAATTCCCGTCGGCTGATGCGGCATGATTGGAGGACCGTGCATTTTTGCGGAGAGCAATCCGCTGACCGCCAAAGCATTGTCGCGAATCATCTCCGCTGACATGCGAAAACACGGTCCCCTCGCGTACCATTTATTCGCCGGGTCGGCCTCGATCAGATCTGCCCGAACTTTGGAGTCCTGTTGATAGGTTTCCGACATCACGATCGTTTTCAGGACATGTTTCATCGACCAACCTGATTCGACCAATTCAAGGGCCAGCCAGTCGAGCAAATCGGGGTGCGTCGGTGGCGATGACTGCGTTCCAAAGTCTTCCAGCGTGTCTACGATTCCCTGACCAAACAATTGAGCCCACCAGCGATTGACCGTCACACGGGCGGTCAACGGATTCGCGGGATCGACCAACCAACGTGCTAGCCCCAGGCGATTCTTTGGAAGGTCCTCGTTCATTTGATGAAGAGCCATCGGCGTCCCCGGTGAAACTCGGTCCCCAGGTGACAAGTAGTTGCCACGTTGCATCACAAAGGTTTCGCGTGGCTCTTCCATCTCCACCATGACAAGCGTGGTGGCGGGCTGGGTTGATTCCAGTTGCTTCGTCAGTTTTTGAATCTTTCGTTGGAGTGCCCTCGCCTTCGGGTTGGTTTTCTCGAAGTGACTCTCGAGCGTTGCAAAGTCACTGGGGGATCGATCTTTCGCAGGTTTCTTGGCCGCTTTCGCGACTTGTTCGGGGACGTTGATTGCGAGTGGATTGCCGCACAGCGCTGAAAGACGCACGCGACCAATCGTTCGGCCTCTTCCGTAGCGTTGTTCCAAGCGGAATCGCAACGTTGAGTCTTCACTTTGGCGAAGTGGCGTTTGAAGTAGAAACTGTGCCCAGTGCGATTGTTGGAATTTCGATGCAATCGCCCAACCCGTTTTGAGATCACCGTCGATGGCGTTGGCGACGTTCCATGCGGGCTGGGAATAGTCGGCGGATGCTGAATGCAGGTCCAGACGTTGGGTGGGGCTGCCTTCCTTCGAAACAATCTCTACCTCGAATTCACTCAAGATGAAGTTGGACCGGACGGCATCGCCGCGGCCCGGGCCTGTTCCGGGAAGACTCGGATGAGTCAACGCTTCGATTTTCCATCCGATGACATCTGCGGGAATCTCATCACAGTGGATCTCGTAGACAGTCTTGTCGGGAAGCTTGCCTGTGAACAAGACCGACTGGTCATCGAGAATCTTCATCTCTTCGTCACCGGTCGAACTGACCGAGGCGATTGAAAGCGTTTTGAATTCAGGTTGGTTGTCGAGCGCGATTGAGAGTTGCTGTGTCCAGTTCTCGAAATCACCTGCTTCTAACACCGCGTTTCTTTTGGCTTCGAGCGAAGCGATTTCGGCTTGCAGGCGGCTTCGATTGCTCGCTTGATCTGGAGGTAGTGGCAGGTCCATTTTGGGACCCCAGAAGTCAAACGACACGCCTTTGCCGCTTGGGTTTTCGACTTCCATTGGTGTGTTGTTGAAGAACGCGAAGAGCTTGTAATATTCCTTTTGGCTGACCGGGTCGTATTTGTGATCGTGGCACTGCGCGCATTCGATGGTCATTCCCAACCATGCTGTCGCCGTCGCATTGACGCGGTCGATGACTTGGTTCACCCGGTTTTCTTCTGGGTGTACGCCGGCTTCGACATTGCACGGCACGGTGCGATGGAAGCCTGTTGCGATTTTTGATCGATCGTCGCATTCGGCAACAAGTCACCGGCGAGTTGTTCAATCGTGAACTGATCAAACGGCATGTCATCATTCAACGCGTTGATGACCCAATCCCGATAGGCCCAACTGTCTCGCAATTGGTCAGCTTGAAACCCATTGGAGTCCGCATAGCGAGCCAAGTCCAACCAAGGTCTCGCCCAACGTTCGCCGAACTGTTCGGAAGCAAGCAGCCGATCGACCAACCGCTCATAGGCATTCAGAGCAGACTCATTGACGAAGGAATTGACTTGTTCCGGCGTCGGCGGGAGTCCCGTCAGGTCAAGTGAGACTCGGCGAATCAGTGTGCGTCGATCAGCGGTTTTGGAAGGCTCAAGACCTCGTTCATGCAATCGGTTCCAAATGAAGCGGTCCACCGGATGAGAAGAACTCGCGGCTTGATCAATCTCAGGAACGCTTGGCTGAGTCGGTGCGATGAAGGCCCAGTGTTGTTCGTAATCACCGCCTTCGGCGATCCATGATTTGAGAATGAACTTTTGATGAGCCGACAGCTTGCGTTTCGACTCGGGCGGCGGCATCAAACTATCAGGGTCGTCGGAAAAAATCCGCTCGATCAGTCCACTTTGGTCCGGCTCATTTGGCACGACCGCGGGGCTTCCCGAGAGCTCTTGGCGGGAGCCGGTTTGAGTGTCCAGTCGCAGGTCGGCCTCGCGTGATTCCGCATTCGGCCCGTGACAATGGAAGCAGTTCTCTGAGAGAATGGGCCGCACGTCTCGATTGAAATCGATAGCGAATGCGTTGGTTGAGATCGACATCACCCATGCCAGCGTCAGCAGTCCGACGCGCGTTGGGAAGCCCTTTCCAAAGCAGAAAACCATGCTCGTCACGATCGAAGGGGAATTGAAGTGGCACTGATCCGTGACGGAAGAGTCTACCACCCGAGCCGGGTGGAAACGAATCAGCGAGTTCCCTTTCTGCTTTGAAGATCGGCGGTCGTTCACTCCTATTGCGAGTCGGGGGACTTTGAGGTGTGGTCGTGGACGATCTTCCAACCTTCGGGGAAGCGTCGGAAAACGAGCGTGAACTTGCCCTCCATCGGCTCCATTCGATCAAGTTTCCAAACGCCGAGGACTTGCATGGCGGAGTTACCCAGCGGAAGGAATTCCAGGTCTGTGAAAGTGAGCTTTCCCATCTTTTCCGAAGTGGGGTAGCGTTCTTTGTATCGCTGCAATGTCGCGTCGAATCCGCGTGTCACGTCACCACCGGAGGAGAACGTGAGTTGATCGCTCTTCCAATAGACCTTCATGAAAGCGTCAATGTTGCCCGCATTCCAATCGCTGGCCTGTTGCTGAATCAGTTCCCTGATCTTTGATTCGTCGGATGCGGATGGGTTTGATTTGGTTGTCGCTTCCGCCGGTGCTCCACCGTTGTCGAGAATCAAGTGCGTTTCGAAACGTCCGGTGCTGTCGGCTGCTGCGCAGCTCATGCCAGGGGTGTTGTGCTGCATCACGATCTCGCCTTGCTGAGAGACAGCAATCAATCCGCCAACACCCGGATCGAGTCGATTCAGCATGATGTCGGTGACTGCTGACTCGAGCGACTGATTCGCGTACCGCATTTGCGCGGCGATGTCATACGCGACACTGTTGCGGATGTACTCTTCGCCAACGCCGGTTCCTGAAACGGCGCACAATCCATTGGCCGCGTAGGTGCCCGCCCCAACGATGGGTGAATCACCGACTCGACCTGGCAGTTTGTTTGCTGTGCCTCCGGTGCTGGTTCCAGCCGCGAGGTTGCCGTGGGAATCCAGCACGACGCAGCCGACGGTTCCAAGATGCGATTCGTCTTCATCCTGAGTTGCCGAAGCAATGCTGGATGCGTCATCGCCATCGCGTTGGGACAGAAAGTATTTCGGATCGACGAGAGGCACTTGCTGAGTTTCCGCGAACTCGTCGGCACCGGGACCAACCAGCAGCACGTGTTTCGTCTCTGTCATCACCCGGCGTGCGAGTGAGATCGGGTTCTTGACCCGTGTCACCCCAGCAACTGCGCCACACGCGAGTGTCTTGCCATCCATCACCGATGAATCCATCTCGACGCGTCCCTCGTTCGTCACAACTGAACCTCGTCCAGCGTTGAAGATTGGATCGTCTTCCAAGGTTCGAATCACGGCTTCAACCGTGTCCATGGCCGTCGCGCCGTCCGCCAGCATATCGCGACCGGTTTGCAACGCGTGTTGCAGACCTTTGGTGCGTTGCTTACTCGATGCGTCGCCAAGTTGAGCCGGTGAGCTGCCGGCTCCACCATGAATCACAATGGCCCATTTGGTCTTCATGGCAGGCTCTTTACTTTGGATTGTTCGGGGGGCGACAAACGCAAACGCAACGGCCGCAGCAAGGATCGTTGTCTTAAAATTCATGGCACGAGCTCTTCAGCGTCACTGACAAATTAGGAGAGGGACATCGAATCCATTTTCCACCGGTGAGGGAACAGCCGAAAGGGGAGACGTCGCTCATCCCCGGTTCAATCTCATTCGATTTCCGGCTCGGTTCAATAAGCTCTGCCCGCGTTGGATCGACTTCACGTGACGTTTTTTCGCGAAAGTGTCCTTGGTTAGGTAGAGGACGAGTCGTCGCGTTGGCGGCGTCGGTTGCCTTTGATTCTTCGACGACGCGATGGAGTACACAATGAATTTCGGTACAAATGATTTTGGTGCGAAAGATTTCCGACGTGGCGTTTTAGTCGCTACAGCGACTTTGTTATCCGTTGCGTTCTTTGGCGGTGAAGCATTTGGCCAGTGTCGTTCTCGAGGTGGAGGACCGCCATCAGGCAGTCCCACTTCATTCACGAGCGGCTCGCAGTATGCCCAAAATCCATATGGGCAGAACGCATTGGTCAGCAGCTATCCACAAAACAACCTGATCGCGTCGCAGTATCAGCAACAACTGTTGGCAAGCCAGCGTCAAATCGCGAGCTCGGCGTATCGGAACACTCAGCAGCAGCGGCTAGCATTGATGCAAAGTGAGGCGGATGTTCAGGCGTATCGACTCGCACGAGCCGAATCTAAACGCGCGGCTCGGGCAGAACGCATTGCCGCCCGACTTCGTGAACAAGGACGTTCAGAGGATGCGTACACTCTCGCGTCAGTCAACGTCGATAAAAGCCCCCCGAGACGCTGAGCATCTGGCATGGAGCACGCCGATTGCCAGATCTTTCGTTTCTGTTCGGAAGACGTTTCAAACAACGCTTGAAGTCAAAGCCGACGCTTTTGCACGGGCAGCCGGAACGAGGCCGGTGACGTGTGGGGCGGAGACGCCTGGTGAAGCCGTGTGTGCCTTGCGGGCAGCATCGCGTTTGCTTTGTGAGCGGAACGCCCAGCGGACATCGATGTTGTCGAGAGCGACGATTGATGGATCCGCGGTGCGGTCGACGCGGACTTGGTACCGAATGACAACGGTCGAACCACTTTGGATCGCATTGAAATGAAGATCCAAACTCCGGTGCATGGAATGGTTTGTCGGCCGAGCGGGCTTTCCATCGATGTGGGTCGATACAATTTGATCGAACATCAAGTTGGGACCGTAGCTTCGCGAAAGTGCTAGTTGCACAACGTCGCACTCGTCAGTGACCTGTGGCATCTCCAACGTGAGTTGGAACTGAAGGATGTCTCCAGCGATCGCGATTTTCTTGTCACAGGATTCACGCCATCGGAGAGGTCCGGTTTCTCCACGCGAGACTGGAAGCATTTGAGCCTTGTGGACGGTTGTCTGAATCGAGTTGCACGATTCGATGATCTGGTTCAGTGCCAAATCATTCTTCAAATGGTCCACGTTGGTCGTCTTCATGCGTTCCGCTCCTGTGCCACTGCTCGGCGCTGGTTTTCAAAGAAACGGTCCGACGACCGCCATCCATTCGCTGCCTGAAGAGACTTTTGCACCAACAATCGGACGGAGCACGAGCGTCAATGGGAGAAGCGAAGAAACTCCTTGTGCCGAAGGCCACGCGTTCGACCTAGAACGGTTATGAGGGACCGCCGGATAGGGAATGCTGAGGAAACCAGAGACACGAAAAGCGACCAATCCGTTGCATGATAAATTGAGCCACGGCTTGAAGACTCGCGGGAGCGTTCCGAGCTGAAAGCTTAATCCGCGACTTGTCCAGACGGTGGTACGGTGTTTAACGCCCCAGTTCAGTGAACGTCGCAAAGTGTTCGTTGGCTGTCGCATATCGACAGGGGATTCGCTTTCGTGAACAGCTTACGTCGTTCTTTGATGCTGTTGTCTGTTCTTTACGAAGTTACAGTACCAGTCCGCGATACCCCAGCGGAAAACGTGTGCACGTTCCGTCACTCCACGTTAGGATGCTTCGTTTGCAGCCAGTTTCGCTGGCCTGCAGAACAAAAGCTGAAACTGCACTCCAAGATTCGACAACTGAGAAAGCGAACAATGCCGCAAAGGATCACGACTGTCCTCCAATGGAGCCTTTTCTTTCTATGTGCCGGCGTCATTCCGGGCATCGCGCAACGAGCTGATGCACAGGACGCTTTTGAGTTCCAATCGAACGATGTCGTCGCCATCTATGGCAACGGCCTGGCCGATCGGATGCAGCATGATCCTTGGGTCGAAACCTTTCTTCAGCATCAGTTGAAAGGGCTCGACGTCAGTTTTCGAAACATGAGTTTTTCGGGGGATCGTGTTAATCAACGCCCGAGAAACCAGGGGTTCACCAATGACACCGAATATTTGAAGCACGTCGCGCCAAATGTTGTTTTCACCTTTTATGGTTTCAACGAGTCGTTTGCCGGACCGGAAAAAGCCGGCGAGCATCGCGATGAATTGATCAAGCTGGTTCAGCGTTACACGCAGGTGCAAAAAGATGACGGAAAGGATCTGCGTTTCGTCCTGTTCAGTCCGATCGCCTACGAGAACACAGGCGACGCGAGTCTGCCCGATGGGGCGGAACTGAATGTCAACTTGGCCGCTTACACCGAGGCGACTCGTGAGGCAGCCGAAATCACGGGCGCGAAGTTTGTTGACTTGTTCTCGCCGACTTACCAGTTGTTTCAGTCGAGTTCCGAGCGACTCACGCTCAACGGAGTTCACCTCAATGAGGCTGGTTACAAGCAACTCGCTGGTATCATTTCACAGGCATTGCTAGGCGAAAAGCCAGCGTCTGATGCAGAGCTTCAGGATTTGTACGAAGCGATTGAGGACAAAAACTGGCACTGGCACAACCGGTATCGAGCGACCGACGGCAATGACATTTGGGGCAGTCGTTCCACGTTGACGTTCGTGGATGGGCAAAGCAACGCAGATGTGCTGAAGCATGAATTGGTGATGCTCGACGTGATGACCGCCAATCGCGACAAAGTGATTTGGGCAGCCGCAGATGGGCGAACCTTGCAGGCTGACGACAGCAATGTTCCACCGCCGGTCAAAGTGACCTCAAATATCGGTGGTGGGAGTGCCAGTTCCAATGCTATGAAAGAGGGCAGCGTCGCCTACTTAAGTCCAGAGGAATCTCTGGCGAAGATCAACGTCCCGGAAGGTTACGAGCTCAACGTCTTTGCGTCGGAAGTTCAGTTTCCCGATTTAGCCAACCCCGTCCAAATGCAAGTTGATGCTCATGGACGATTGTGGGTGGCCAGTTGGAACACTTACCCAAAGTGGGAACCTGGCAAGGAGATGAATGACTCCTTGATGATATTGGAGGACACTGACAACGATGGCAAAGCTGATGTCCGCAAGATTTTCGCACACGTTCACAACCCTCTCGGGTTTGAATTTTGGAACGGCGGTGTGGTTGTCACGTCCGGACCTGACCTGTTGTTCTTGAAGGACACCGATGGCGATGACAAGGCGGACGTGCGATACCCCATTTTGCAAGGGCTTGGTACCTCCGACACTCACCACGCCGCCAACAATTTGGTTTACGGACCAGACGGTGGGATCTATTGGCAAAGCGGGATTTTCCTCGTTCACAACCACGAGACTCCGTGGAAGCAGAACCTGAACATTGGGGCGTCGGGGATGTACCGATTTGACCCGCTGACGTTCGCGATCACTCCACATGCGGGTAACTCCCCCAATCCGCACGGCACCAGTTTCGACTACTGGGGTTATTGCTATGCCAGCGATGGGACCGGTGGGCGTTGCTATCAAGTTCGGCCCGAAGGCAATGGCTTTAAAATGCACAAACTGCTGGAGAAAGAATTTCGACCGGTGGCAGCCAATGCAATTCTATCTTCCGAGCATTTTCCTGAAGAACTTCAAAACGACATCCTGATCTGTAACACGATCGGGTTCTTGGGGGTGAAGCAATACAAGCTCGATCGAGAAGGTGACGTTGAAGAGGAGGCTGCCGCGGAGAAGACTCTGAAGGAGGAGACGGGGCCGGTTAAGATCACTCGAAATGGCGGGTTGATCACTGTTGACCACCCTGCTCTGAAGGACGCCAAAATCACCGGGTTCAAACTCAGTGTGAATGGTCGGCAACAGATGAACCTTTCGGAAGTGGAGGTCATCAGCGGGGGCCGGAATATTGCGAAAACGGCCAAGCTGGCGCAGTCGAGCGAATACAACAACGGAACCTTTCCTGTGCAACGGCTCGTCGATGGAGACAAGGGAAACTTTGCTCACACGTCGCAGCAGAACAACCCTTGGATGCGAGGTGACTTCCCGTCGCCCGTGCAGATCTCCGAGTTCAAGGTCTGGAATCGCAAAGGCTTCGAAGATCGTTTCAACAACGGAAAGATCGAGTTCTTTGACGGCGATGAGGTTGTCGCTGCTGTGGACATCAAAATCGTTTCCGCTGATCAGGAAGAGCAACACCGCGAGTTCGGTGAGGTTTGGGGAACGCCAGGATTGGAGTTGCTCAACAGTGACGACCGCAATTTCCGGCCCACCGATGCGGTCGTCGGCGAAGACGGTGCTCTTTATGTTTCCGATTGGCACAACGCGATCATCGGCCACATGCAGCACAACATTCGTGACCCCAATCGTGACCACGCTCACGGGCGGATTTTTCGTTTGACGGTCAAGAATCGGCCCCTGCAAAAACCTGTCAAAATCGCGGGCCAGTCTATCGAAGCGTTGCTTGAAAATCTCAAACACCCCGTCAACGGCGTTCGGCATCGGACTCGAGTCGAGCTCACCAAGCATGACTCCGACCAAGTCATCGCGGCGACGCAAAAGTGGATGGCGAGTTTCGATCCCAACGATGAAAAAGAAGCTCATCACTTGTTGGAAGCACTTTGGTTGCATCAAAGAAATGGCGTCAAGAATGAGGCTTTGCTGAATCAGTTGTTGGAATCGGATGTCCGGCATGCGGTTGTTGCAGCCAAGACGGTTCGCCACTTTTGGGAAAACGTCGATACGAAGGGCGGAAGCGAGTTTGCCGCGCCCGCAGAACTTGAGTTCGTCAAGTTTGATCCTCCCAAGCACCTCAGCGGCGCCGATCGGAAGACTTACGAGTTGGGTGCAACGATCTATCAGCGTGAATCGCATTGTGCAACCTGCCACATGACTCACGGCAAGGGAACACCAAACGTCTACCCACCGTTGGTCGGTAGTCCCTGGGTCAACGGGAGCGAAGATCGGCTGATCAAGATGGCTCTGCATGGTGTGTGGGGCAAAATGACCGTGGCAGGGAAGACGTATGACCCCGCCCGAGGTGTGCCGCCCATGACCGCGTTCCGTTCCTTGTTGAAGGACGACGAAATGGCGGCGGTTCTGACCTTTGTTCGGAATACTTGGGGGAATGAAGCGTCTGTTGTCAGTCCAGAGGCCGTCTCGCGTGTTCGCGAGGAGACCAAAGGCCGGACGACGTTCTACAAACCGGAAGAAATTCTTGAGTTGCATCCGCTGGAAAAGGAGCTGATGGATGAGAGCGTCACACCGGAGACGGAGGTGTTCTCGAACGAAGAGTTGGAAAAGGAGTTGTTGGCCGCTTCACCAGCCAAGCTGGCTCAGGTCGCTTTGGCGAAGGGGAATTTTCAGCGTGGCAAACGGTTGTTCCATGAATCGTCAGCGGCTTGCTTTGCGTGTCACTCGCCGCCGGCCGGCACAGTGCGAATGGGGCCAGATTTAGAAAAGGCAACGACCAAACGCTCGAGGGAAGAGTTGGTCGACGCCCTGCTCCGCCCGTCCAAGTTGATTGACAAGGATTACGCACAGGTCAGCGTGCTGACGGCGGATGGTCAGATCTTCACTGGCATTCGTGTGAGTGAAAACGACGACGAGATTGTGTTACGCAATCTCGCTCAACCGGAACCCATCACGATTTCGCAATACGACGTCGAGGATGTGATCGAGTCGGAGGTGTCGTTGATGCCCGAGAACCTGATGCGGCAGATGAAGAATCGTCGAGAGTTCAACGACTTGTTGAAGTACATCATCGAAGTCCGCAAAAAGTGAGTCGGCTTTGATGCAGGCTGAGGATCGATCTTGGCAGCGCGAACGAACCGGTTCACGCTGCCAAGTTGGTTGAGGGCGAACGGTTGGTTGATGACAACGAATATCCCGACGGGATGAAAGATGGTAGCCGTAGGTCGCGATAGCGCACCTACGGTTGACGGTCGCTCGCGAACACCGACCCCGGAGGGCGTCGTAGCGATCGATCTGCGACACCCTCCGGGGTCGAATAGATGCTCGCGTTTTGAATCCGGGGGTGTTCGCTGTCGCTCAAACCCCCGGCTACTTTCTTTCATCCCTTTGGGATGGGGCTTTCGTGAGGCGAGCAACGGAAGTGAGTGAAAGGCTCATAAAACGATTGCCCTGCTGGCAGTTGTGTTCTGTGCAAAGAATCCCGACGGGATGAAAGATGGTAGCCGTAGGTCGCGACAGCGCACCTACGGTTGACGGTCGCTCGCGAACACCGACCCTGAAGGGTGTCGCAGAGAACGGTTTGGCCAGCGGGCATTGTTGCCTCTTCTTTTGGGAGGCTTCTCTTTGGGCCGAGCCTAGTTCGTTGGTGGGTCAACGAACTCAAGTGGTGGAGCGACGTCAGGTTCACGCTCTGAAAGGACTCGGATCGTGTAGCCTCCGTAGCACTTTTTGCCGACGATAATCATCCAGTCGGAGACATCGTTGCGAGTAACCGTGCGCACGTCACCAAGCTTAAGGTTGGGAATATCCTCTGGGTCGTTCGCACACTCCCCGGTGATCTCATCGCCTTCGAATTTGATGGGTGAGAACCAGATGTGTTCCAGTTCGCCGCCTGATGTTGGCATCGCGAATTTGAGGCTGTAGCCATCGCTATCCATTGTCTTCCAGTTGTTCTCGAAGAATGAAAGCGTCTCCTGTGCCTTAGCGATTGCCGCGTTCATTTCTGAGTCGTCGTCTTCGATGCTGACGACCGGAGGTACCGAAGAATCAGCGATGGGCGACTCGCTGCATCCGCAAACTGCAATGAGCGTTGATAGGACGAACCCGGTTAGCAATCTGGGATTCAATGCATTTTCCTTTGGGGAGTTGAGCGTCGCGGTAGCAGGCCCATGGCGGGCGATGCTTGCGGCGATTGTAATCGCACGTGGTCGCGCTCCTGTGGTCAAAACAGGTTGAAAGCCTATCGCTGAAGGTAGTTCAGGCGTTGCGGGATTCTCGGGCGATGGTCCACTCGATCGCGGCGATCAGGGCGCGGGCCTTGTTGAGGGTTTCTTCGTATTCCGAGTCGGGGTTGCTGTCGGCGACGACTCCGCAGCCGGCTTGCACGTGATACGCCCCGTTTTGATGCACGATCGTGCGAAGGGCCAAGCAGGTGTCCATGTTGCCTCGGTAGTCGATGTAGCCCACCGCGCCACCGTAGGGGCCGCGACGATGCGGTTCGATCTCGTCGATGACCTGCATCGCCCGGACTTTGGGGGCACCTGAAACAGTCCCCGCGGGCAAACATGATTTCAGAGCGTCAAAGGCGTCGAGGCCTTCCCGCAGTTTGCCTCGCACCTCGCTGCTGATGTGCATCACGTGGCTGTAACGCTCGATAACCATGATTTCGGTCAAGTCCACGGTGCCGAATTCGGCGATCCGGCCGATGTCGTTGCGACCCAGGTCGACCAGCATCACGTGTTCGGCACGTTCCTTGGGGTCGGCCAGCAAGTCTTTTTCGAGAGCTTTGTCTTCTTTTTCAGTTGCTCCACGGGGCCGCGTTCCGGCAAGTGGACGCACCGTGACCTCACGGTCTTTGACCCGGCACATGATCTCCGGCGAGCAACCCACCAGGACGCATTCCGGGTTGCGGACAAAGAACATGAACGGCGACGGATTGACGACGCGGAGCGAGCGGTAGACCGCGAACGGGTCGACGTCGCTTTTGACGGTCAGTCGTTGGCTGGGGACGACTTGGAAGATATCGCCGGCACGAATGTACTCGACGCAGTGGCGAACCGCGTCACAGAACGACTCACGGGTGAAGTTGGACTCGACCGGCAGCGGCTGGCGTTGGTCTTCTTCGATGATCTCGTCCACCCGGAGGTCGGGTGGACTGGTCATCAGGCGTTTGATCGTTTGGTCGACTTCTTCGGCCGCGGCTTGCCGAGCCTCGGAAATGGCGGTTGAATCGGTTTCCTCGTCAATGCCGCGGCAATCGGCTAGGGAGACCACGGTGATGGTTTTATCGACGTGATCGAACACGCACAGGGTGTGATAAAAGGCGAAGTTCAGATCGGGAAGGTTTCGGTCGTCCTCGGTGGTGTCCGGCAAATTCTCGACATAACGCACCACATCGTAACCCGCGTACCCGATTGCTCCACCGATGAAGGGAGGCAACCCGTCCAGGGTGGCAGTGCGGTCCTGAAAGCTCTCGCGAAAAGCGTTCAGTGGATCATCGCACTGGGATTCAACGACCTCGCCGGTGGACATGTTTGTCCGCCGAACCGTGTTGCCTTTGGCCGTGAATCGGGCCAGTGGTCGAGAGCCCAGGAAGCTGAAACGTCCCACCTTTTCGCCTCCGATCACGCTTTCGATCAGGAAAGCGGGGCCTCCATCGTCCAAGTGCATGAACGCCGTGACGGGGGTCAACGTATCAGAGAGCAAGCGTCGGTAGACGGGAACGAAGTCGAACCGACGGGCCAGCGATTCGAACGACGAAAGCGGCGGTTGGTGCATGAGGTTTCCAAGCATGAAGTTTCGGCGCGTTGTGACGTTGCGATAGTGTGAAGTGCGACGGCGGGCTTGGAAACCGGGTTGGCCAGCGATAGAATTCCAAGGCGTGAACGAGTCCGCCTCCACGGGCGGTCATCACGGAGCCGTGATGCCGACCATGACAGCAATCGTGCCGCGAAGTTCGCTTCGTATCGCGAATTCCGCATCGTGCCACGGAAGCCAGAGCAAGATTCCTGAGCAGTATCTTTGACCCGAACAAGGGTGAAAGAGCTCGGAAGAGCAGAGAGCCTTGAACACGGGACGTTCAAGGACACGGAACCAGTGTCACGAATTTAGCGAGCCATCCTGCGAGACTCTCATGAAATGCCAGTACTGCGATAAACCGGCGACTTTCCACATCACCGAATTGACCGAACCCGATGGGCCGCAAGTGTTGCACTTGTGCGAGCAGCATGCTCGTAACGTGCTGCAAAAAGGCGAGCCAACTCCGGTTTCCAGCGTCGCCGGTGCGTTGGCCAAGCAACTGCAATTGGGCCAAACCAAGGAAGAATTGCGGAAGCTGGACCAGAAAGAATGCCCTGTCTGCGGAATCACTTTCTTTGAATTTCGCAATTCGGGACGGTTGGGTTGCCCCCTGGACTACGACCACTTCGAAGCGGATCTCAAACCGTTGTTGATCAACATTCACGACTCATTGGAACACACCGGAAAGCGGCCCACCCGAGCGGCCGCAACCGCGGATTCTCAGGCGGATCTGATCCGTTTGCGAAAAGAAATGGAAGCCGCGGTGGAACGAGAAGAATACGAACGAGCGTCCGAATTGCGAGATCAGATCAACGCGATCCAAGGCGAGCCAAAACGTCGAGGAAACGCGATATGAAAGAAGCCACCGACTTGTCGGTGTTGGTCAAAAACAGCGGTGAATGGTTGCGTGGCACGGGCCCGGAATCCGATATCGTGATCAGCAGCCGCATTCGTTTGGCCCGCAATTTGGCGGGATTCCCCTTCATCCGAAAATGCAGCCCTGAGGATCGTGAAAAGATCGAACGTCAGGTTCGTTCGCGGCTGGAAAATTTGCCCGATTGGGACGAAATTCCCTACGTCGACATCGCGACGTTGAGCGAAGTGGATCGCCAATTCTTGGTCGAACGCCAGCTCATCAGTCGAGAAATCGCGGACTCCGAAGGCAGCCGCGCCGTGGCGATCGATCCCAGCGAGCAATACTCGGTGATGATCAACGAAGAGGACCACTTGCGCATTCAGGTGATGCACAGCGGACTGGATCTGGTCAGTGCGTGGGAACAAATTGACCGAATCGACGATGCGATCGAAGGTGAGGTGCTGTACGCATTTCACAACAAATTCGGCTACCTGACGGCTTGTCCGACCAACGTCGGCACGGGGCTGCGTGTCAGCGTGATGCTGCATTTGCCCGGTTTAGTGATCACCCAGCAAATCGAAAAAGTGTTCCGCAGTATGCAGCGGATCAACGTGACCGTCCGCGGTTTGTACGGCGAAGGGTCGCAGTACACGGGCGATTTCTATCAAGTCAGCAACCAAGTGACGCTCGGGCACACCGAGAAAGAATTGCTAGAAATGGTCGGCCAAGAGGTCGTGCCACGGATCATCGATTACGAACGCAAGGCTCGCGAATTTTTAATTGACAAAGGCCAGCAGGATCTGCATGACGATGTCAGCCGAGCGCTCGGAATTCTCAGCACCGCCCGAAAGATCAGCAGCGAAGAGACGATGCATTACTTGTCCAAGGTTCGCATGGGCGTGAACCTGGGGCTGATCGACGACGTGCAATTGGCAACGATCAACAAATTGTTCATCCACACTCAGCCGGCTCACTTGCAAAAGTTGCATGGCCGAGTGTTGACGACCAGCGATCGGAACGTCCAGCGAGCCAGCTACTTGCAACGTCATTTGTGTGGGCCAGCCGATCGCGCCGACGAACTGAACTGACTTTCTCGACGATGCGTCTGACTGAATGGATGTATCAAACGCCGACCCAATGAGTGGACAAGTTGCAACGGGAAATCATCGTCAAAGGCGCTCGCGAACACAATTTGCGCGACGTCGATTTGACGCTCACGCGAGGGGAGCTGATTTGTTTCTCGGGTGTATCGGGAAGTGGCAAGAGTTCGCTCGCGTTTGACACGCTGTACGCCGAGGGGCAACGTCGATACGTCGAAAGCCTGAGCAATTCGGCTCGGCAATTCATGGGGCAGATGCCCAAACCCGATGTCGATCTAGTGACCGGGCTGAGCCCGTCGATCTCAATCAGCCAAAAGTCGACCGGCAACAATCCTCGCAGTACCGTCGGCACGATCACGGAGATCTACGACTTCTTGCGAGTCCTGTACGCTCGTGTCGGCACGGGACACTGTCCGGCATGTGACGTCGAAATTGCGGCTCAAACGACGGATGTCATCGTGAACCGTCTGTTGGAATTGGCATCCGATGGTTGGCAAGACGAGCAATCGTCCGAAGATTCCGATACCGAAGCCGCGATCGAAGACGGCACCTTGTGGGTGATGGCTCCGCTGGTTCGCGGCCAAAAAGGTGAATTCCGTGATTTGTTTGAGGACCTTCGCAAACAAGGTTTCAACCGCGCCCGAGTTGATGGGGAAACGTTCCGGCTGAGCGACCCTCCTCCGCTGGATCGAACTCGCCGTCACGATGTGGAAGTCGTGATCGATCGAATCGTCGCGGACCAAATTGAACGACCGCGATTGATCGAGGCGGTTGAGTTGGCACTGAAGTTGGGCGAGTCGTCCTTGATCGCTTCGGTGGGGCCGCCCAACGGAGAGGATGTGCCTCCGGTTCGCCATGATCAGCTGTTCTCGTCGAAGTACTCGTGCGGTAATTGCGGCCGAAGCTTCCGGCCACCGACGCCCCAGTTGTTCAGCTTCAACAGCCCACAGGGGATGTGTGCTTCGTGCGACGGGATCGGCCGTCTGTACACGTTTGTGCCCGAGTTATTGATCCCGGATGAGTCGCTGTCGATTCGCAAAGGTGCGATCGCGTTGCTCGGCAAATGGGGAGACCTGGGACGCTATCGGCGTCACATCTATCGCGGCGTTGCTGACGCGATGGACGCGGAGTTGGAACTCGAACCCGGCACGATGCTGGAAACCCGCTGGGACAAATTGCCGGAGATCGCTCGCCACATTTGGTTGTGGGGTGCCGATGATTCGATGCAGTTCACTTGGCGAGGCGGACGCAAAGCGAAGAAGTACGTCGGCAATTTTGAGGGTTTCATTCCCGAGTTGCTCGATCGCTATCGAACCAGTCGCAACAAGATGCAGTTGCGTCAGTTCGAAAAGTACATGAACACGATGGATTGCCCGGATTGTCATGGGAAGCGACTGAACGATCAGGCTTGCGCGGTTCGTATCTCGACGGGCTCGAAAGACTTTGCCGAATCGAAAAGCAAATCGCTGCCAGAATTGTGCGAGCTCTCCATTGATTCCTTGATGGAGTTCTTCGGCGACATTCCGCTTTCAAAAACCGACACGCAAATTGCCGGTGAGGCTCTTAAAGAAATTCGCGGGCGAATTGGGTTCCTGCTCGGTGTGGGTTTGGAATACTTGACGCTCGGCAGAACGGCTCCAACCTTGTCCGGCGGTGAATCCCAACGGATTCGACTGGCCGGTCAAATCGGATCGGGTTTGTCGGGGGTGCTCTATATCTTGGACGAGCCTTCGATCGGTTTGCACCCGCGTGACAACGATCGTTTGATCACGACGTTGACCCGTTTGCGAGATGCGGGCAACACCTTGATTGTGGTTGAGCACGATGAAGACACCATGCGTGCGGCGGACACGATCGTGGACTTTGGTCCGGGGCCTGGCGTCAAAGGCGGTCACATCGTGGCGGCTGGATCGATCGATGATCTGCATCGATCCAAGGAAAGCGTTACGGGAGCGTTCCTGTCGGGGGCTCGTGCAATCACGCCGAGTGAAAAGCTACGTCCGGTCGATTCCAAGAAACAACTCACCATTCGTGGGGCGCGGTTTCATAACTTGAAGGACATCGATGTTTCCATTCCGCTGGGCGTGGTGACTTGCGTGACCGGGGTTTCCGGCAGCGGCAAGAGTTCATTGATTGGCGGGATCGTTGAACCCGCTCTTCGCAATGCGCTCAACGGGGCCGAAGCGGAAGTCGGCGATCATGATTCCATCGAGGGTCTGGAGCATCTCGACAAAACGATCGCGATCGATCAGTCGCCGATTGGCCGTACGCCTCGCAGTAATCCTGCGACCTATGTGAAGGTGTTCGACGAGGTTCGCAACCTGTTTGCGAAGTTGCCGGAAGCAAAGGCTCGTGGTTACTCGGTTGGTCGATTCAGTTTTAACGTTGACGGCGGGCGATGCGCCGCGTGCGATGGAAACGGTGCGACCAAGTTGGAGATGGACTTTCTGGCCGATATCTGGGTGACTTGCCCGGTCTGCCAAGGCCAACGTTACAATCGCGAAACGTTGTCGGTTCAGTTCAAAGGCAAGTCGATCGCCGATGTTCTCAACATGGATATTTCGGAGGCTTTGGATCTGTTCCAAAACATACCGAAGATCGCCGAAAAGTTGCAGACGTTGGTCGACGTGGGGCTGGAGTATTTGAAGCTCGGCCAGCCATCGCCGACTCTGTCCGGTGGTGAAGCTCAACGCATCAAACTTTCGCGAGAATTGAGTCGACGCGATACCGGAAGCACACTGTACGTGCTGGATGAGCCAACGACCGGTTTGCACTTTGCCGACATTGATTTGTTGCTGGGTGTGATCAACCGTTTGGCCGATCGTGGCAATACCATTGTGATTGTCGAGCACAATCTGGACGTGATCAAAACCGCGGATTGGGTGATCGACATCGGTGTCGAGGGCGGTGCCGGTGGCGGTCGAGTGGTCGGCGAGGGGCGTCCCGCTGAGGTCGCGAAAGTTGACGACAGCTACACTGGTGCTGCACTCGCCGAAGTGCTCGGTATCAAACGACGACAGGCCAAGAAGCGTGCCCAAGCGATCCGCGACATTGTGGCTCCTCCGGCTAAGTCACGGACCCACGTCGTGGTCGAAGGTGCTTGCGAGCACAACTTGAAGTCGGTCGACTTAGAAATCCCTCGCGATGCCATGACTGTGTTCTGTGGTCCCAGCGGTAGCGGCAAGAGTTCGCTGGCGATGGACACGATTTACGCCGAAGGTCAGCGGCGTTATGTCGAGTCGTTGTCCAGTTACGCGAGACAATTCATCGGGCAGGTTCAAAAGCCCAAAGCGGAACGCATCGAAGGCCTGTCTCCCGCGGTGGCGCTGGAGCAAAAGAACCTCGGCCATTCGCCTCGTAGTACCGTCGGTACGGTCACGGAGGTTTACGACTACTTGCGGATTTTGTACAGCAAACTCGGCACGATGCACTGCCCTGATTGTTCGGTGCCGGTGGGAACGCAAACGCCCGATCAAATCATCGACAAGGTGATGGGATTGCCAAAGGGCACACGAGCTTTGTTGCTGGCGCCGATCGAGGTTCAATCCGGCGAAGCATCGCTTGCAACGTGGCAAAGCTATCGTGCGATGGGCTATTCCCGCGTTCGTATCGATGGTGAAACGGTGGAACTGGACGATGCGAAAGCTCTCGATCCTCGACGGGTTCACTTGGTGCAAATTGTCGTCGACCGAATCAAGATCGCTCCGGAGGAACAGTCCCGGATCAGCGATAGCGTCGAACAAGCGTTGTCGCTGGGTGTCGGTGTGTTGGATGTGGCGATCGCGGATTCGGACCAACCCGAACGGGATTGGCATGTGCTTCGACACAGTCAGCATTTGGTTTGTGAGTCCTGCGGGCGTTCGTTCTCGCAATTGACCCCGCACCACTTTTCGTTCAACTCTGGCATTGGTTGGTGTCCCGGTTGCGAAGGATTGGGGACGCAGACGGGCACGAATCCGGCTGCTTTGATGGGAACGCCTCAGACAACGTTGGCAGTCGGTGCCGCATTGCTGTGGCCGTCGGTCGATCACGCGGTCAGTCGGTGGATGTTGCGGGCTCTTTCTCGCACCACGGGTATCCCGATCCATCAACCAATTGATCGGCTGACGGTGTCACAGCGTCGTCTTTTGTTCCACGGTTTGGGGCCGCGTTGGGTCGAAGTTCGGCAAGGCGACACGACCGATGAAAAATCATCTTCTGAAAATGAACACGCCGAAGAGGTACGCGATCACTTTGGTGAAGGCAACGTGCTGTTTCGGTTCCAGTTCAAAGGGTTCTACCCCGCATTGGAGGAAGCGTCTCGTTTGACGCCGGGATTGCGAATGCGATTGGAAGCGTTCGTGGCCGAAATTGATTGCTCGGTTTGTGACGGTTCGCGTTTGCGAGATGACTCAGCGGCCGTTCGTTTTCGAGATTTGACGATCGGCGACTTGGTGCACATGCCACTGGATCGATTGTCCGAAGAAGTCGATTCTTGGGATCTGGATCGTCGCGAATTGAAGATCGCGGGTGAGCTCATTCGTGAAGTCCAATCGCGCGTTCGATTCTTGCGAGACGTGGGACTGGACTATCTGACCTTGCATCGCGGTGCACCAACCTTGTCGGGCGGTGAAGCTCAGCGAATTCGTTTGGCATCGCAACTCGGCAGTGGATTATGCGGCGTGTTGTATGTGCTGGATGAACCGACGATTGGATTGCACCCGCGAGACAACCGACGATTGCTCGCGGCGCTGCACCGACTGCGAGATCAAGGCAACACGTTGTTGGTGGTGGAACACGATCACGATGTGATTTCAGGAAGCGACTATTTGTGTGACTTTGGGCCTCGAGCCGGTCGCCACGGTGGTCGCGTCGTCGCACAGGGAAAACCCGACGCGGTGGAACCAGCCGACCAATCTGTCACGGCGCCTTACCTATTGGGCGATAAACAGATTGAGTTGCCCGCGGTTCGCCGTCCGGTGCTCTCTGAATCGGGCAAGCCGATGGTGGAGTTTTTGTCTGTCAAAGGTGCTCGTGAGAACAATCTTCAAGACGTGGACGTTGACATTCCGTTGGGCGTTTTGACTGCGATCACGGGCCCCAGCGGCAGCGGCAAAAGCTCGTTGATCAACGACATCGTCTATCCGGTTTTGGCCAGGCGTCTGCACCGGGCCAAAGTGAAACCCGGTCAGCACGATGCGATCGATGGTCTGCGGTACGTCAACAAGGTCATCCAGGTCGATCAATCACCGCTGGGGAATTCACCCAGCAGCAACCCGGCGACCTATACCGGCGTGTTTGATTTGATTCGTGGGCTCTTTGCGGAACTGCCAGCCGCGCGTGAACGCCGATTCACGCCGCGAACGTTTAGTTTCAATGTGTCTGGTGGTCGTTGCGAATCGTGTGAAGGCAGCGGACAACGCAAAATCGAGATGCACTTCTTGCCAGATGTTTGGGTGCCTTGCGACGATTGTGGTGCACGACGCTACAACGAGGATGTGCTGGAAGTCAAACTGCATGGGCAATCGATTGCGGATGTGTTGGAGATGCCATGCGGCGAAGCGGTCGAGTTGTTTGCATCGCATCCACGCATCGCTCGCGTCATTCAAACGCTTTGTGATGTTGGATTGGATTACGTCACGCTCGGTCAATCGGCTCCGACTCTTTCTGGTGGAGAAGCCCAGCGGGTGAAGTTGGCGGCCGAGTTGGCTCGTCCAGCAACCGGGCACACGATTTACTTGTTGGACGAGCCAACAACGGGTTTGCATTTCGGTGACATCGAAAAATTGCTGGTTGTGATGCAGCGTTTGGTCGAGCTCGGAAATTCCGTGATCGTGATTGAGCACAATTTGGACGTCATCAAGTGCTGCGATTGGTTGGTTGACATTGGGCCTGGTGCCGGAGTCCATGGTGGGCAGGTCGTCTTTGCCGGAACCCCAGAAGGTTTGGCTGCGAAGGCGGACCCGGTCAATCGCGAAAGCGACGAATGGGTTTCCGCGACCGCGCCGTTCTTGGCGGATGCACTGGCGGGAACGCGAACGGCTCAGCCGCGTGAGGTGCTAGATTGGCAACCCGCAGTGAACGGCCGAGTGTTGGAGTCCAATTCCGCTGCAGCGACAACGAACGAGATCGCAAGGGAACCCAAAGCCGTTCTTCGTGTGGATTCGCCCGAGCCAATTTCGTTGCTGGCAGACGATGCGGAGGTCGAAACCGAAAGCGATTCGGCAAACGCCTTGCTGCAACCTTGGCGAGCCTTAGGACGTCGGTGGCACACGTTGCCGAAAGGTTTTCCTGAGAACGCACCGCCTCAGTGGCCGCTCGAGCTGGTCGAGGGTTTGCTAGATATGTTGTCAAACGTCGCCGGCGAGGGTGCGGTCGAGTACCCTGCCCCGGACCGCGTGTCGGTTCGGCTAGAATCGGGCGAAGAGGACGTTCCGTTGCCTCACTGGGCGGAAGTCGAAACCAAGGTGAGCAATTGTGTCCGGCTGAAATTGAGCGGGCCGCAATCCGCGATCGATTTGGAGCAATTGTTGGCTTTGGATGTGCTTCAATCTCGCTCCGACACCGGCACGTTGGACCTCAGCGATGCTGAACGCGTGACGCTGACATTTCATTTGACTGACGTGGATCATGCACGCAGTCGAAAGCTGAAGACGTTCTTGAAAACGCACTTGGATCGGACGCGGTCCTCGACCTGACGTGTTGACGAGGCGACAGGTTTGAGCGACAAACCCGAGTCACGCACTTCTGAAACCCCCATCTTTCCACCTCGAATCGGTTCGTTCTTGCTCATGGCCAAATCGACCAGCAAAAGTTTGGTGATCGTCGAATCGCCCGCGAAAGCCCGGACGATCTCGAAGTTTTTGGGAAGCGGTTACCAGGTCGAAGCCAGCGTTGGACACGTTCGGGATTTGCCAGGCGGGGCCAAGGATATCCCCAAAAAGTTCAAGAAAGAACCTTGGGCGTACCTCGGAGTGAACGTCGAAAAAGACTTCGAGCCGGTTTACATCGTGCCGGCGGACAAGAAGAAACAAGTCGACAAATTGAAGGCCGCGCTCAAGGATGCAGATAGCCTGTATCTCGCGACGGATGAAGACCGCGAGGGAGAAGCGATCAGCTGGCACCTCTTTGAGTTGCTGAAACCGAAGGTGCCCGTTCACCGTTTGGTTTTCCACGAGATCACAAAGGAAGCGATCCAACACGCGTTGGAAGACCCTCGTGAAATTGACGATGGTTTGGTTCGTGCACAGGAAACCCGCCGGATTCTGGACCGTTTGTACGGTTACGACGTTTCCCAGTTGCTGTGGAAAAAGGTTGGGCGTGGTCTATCGGCCGGACGCGTTCAGAGCGTCGCGGTTCGATTGATCGTTCAACGTGAGCGTGAACGAATCGCCTTCCACGATGCGACCTATTGGGATCTGGAAGCGATCTTTACGACCGACAATGGCGACTCGCTGCCCGCCATGTTGGCGACCGTCGATGGTCGAAAAATTCCAACCGGGAAGGATTTTGATTCGACCAACGGCCAGTTGATCAATCCCGAACTGTTGCAAATGGACGAGCAACAGGCCAAGGAATTGAAGCAGAAGCTCGAAAAGGAAAACTTCCGCGTCGCGAAGGTGGAAGTCAAACCGTTCACCGAACGCCCCAAGGCTCCCTTCACGACCAGTACGTTGCAGCAGGAAGCCAACCGGAAGCTCGGCTTCACCGCTCGTCGCTGCATGCAAGCGGCCCAGCGGTTGTACGAAAACGGTTACATCACCTACATGCGTACTGACTCGACCACGTTGTCGAAGGAAGCCATCAACGCGGCTCGGGATTTGGTACGCAGTGAGTACGGCGAGAAATTTTTGCACGACTCGGTTCGAGTCTACAAAGGCAAGGTCAAGAACGCGCAAGAGGCTCACGAAGCAATTCGACCCGCGGGTACTCCGTTCCGTGTTCCTGGTGCGGTTCAGAACGAATTGGACCGAGACCAATTCCGTTTGTTCGAACTGATTTGGAAGCGAACCGTTGCGTGCCAGATGGCCGATGCAAAAAAGCAACGCATCAGCGTCACGATCGAAGGCGGAGGCACCACGTTCACCGCCAGCGGCACGAGCATCTTGTTCGAAGGTTTCTTACGAGCCTATGTCGAAGGCAGCGACGATCCCGAAGCCGAACTCGCGGACAAAGAGCGTTTGCTTCCAGCGGTCAATGAAAACGATGGTTTGTCG
The DNA here is from genome assembly GCF_000196115.1 of Rhodopirellula baltica SH 1. NCBI lineage: Bacteria > Pseudomonadati > Planctomycetota > Planctomycetia > Pirellulales > Pirellulaceae > Rhodopirellula > Rhodopirellula baltica. Next base: position 4,248,424 of record NC_005027.1, on the reverse strand, counting down.
GTCGCGACTTTGGATCCCAAAAGCCACACCACTCAGCCACCATCGCGTTTCAGCGAAGCATCGCTAACGCGGACATTGGAAGAGAAAGGAATTGGTCGCCCCAGTACCTACGCGTCGATCATCGATACGATTCAGCGTCGTGACTACGTGTACAAGAAGGGCAACGCGCTCGTCCCCAGTTGGACGGCATTCAGTGTCATTCGTTTGATGGAGACCCACTTTGAGCCATTGGTCGATTACGACTTCACGGCCCAGATGGAAGATTTCCTGGACACGATCAGCCGCCAAGAGGCTGAGTCCTTGCAATATCTCAAACGCTTCTATTTCGGTGACGAAACAGAACCGACCGGAGACGAGAAGGCTGCGATTGGTTTGAAACCTCGTCTGGAAAGCAAGATCGAAGAAATCGATCCACGCGTCACGGCGAAGTTCTCGTTGGGGATTCCAACCGAAGGCGAAAACCGCGAAGAGGTTTTTGTACGAGTCGGAAAGTATGGGCCGTTCTTGGAACAAGGCGAACGCAAGGCTCCGATCCTTGAGGGGATGGCACCTGACGAGATGACTCTCGCCCGTGCGATGGAATTGTTCGAGGATGCCGCTCGCGAAGATGAGCCTTTGGGGGTTCACCCGGAAACAGGCAAACCGATTTACATCAAGGCCGGTCGTTTCGGTCCGTACGTCCAAATGGGCGAGAAGGACGACGAAGAAAAGAAGAACGCGTCGATCCTGAAAACCATTGCGGTCGAAGACGTCGATTTGGAAATGGCTTGCAAGCTGCTTTCGTTGCCGCGGGATCTCGGTGAGCATCCGGAAATGAAAGAGCCCATTTTGGCTCACGACGGACGCTATGGTCCGTACGTGAAGTGTGGCAAGGAAACTCGCTCCTTGCCGGCTGACAAGTCGCCTTTGGATGTGACGTTTGATGAGGCGATTGAGTTGCTCAAGCAACCCAAGACTCGTGGACGCGCCGCACCGAAAGAACCAATCAAGAAGTTCGAAAAGCCAAGCCCGGTCACCGAGAACGAGATCAAGATTTTGGAAGGACGCTTTGGTCCTTATGCGACTGACGGCGAAACCAACGCGTCGATCCCACGCGGCACTGATCCGAAAGAGATGACTTTCGAAAGCGTTCTCGACTTGTTAGCGGAACGTGCCGCGAAGGGGCCGACGAAGAAGAAAAAGAAGAAGAAGGCGGTCAAGAAAAAGACGGCTAAGAAGGCGGCCAAAAAGAAAACGGCGAAGAAGAAGGCCGCTAAAAAGAAAACTGCCAAAGCAGCCGCGAAGAAGAAAGGCATCATCAAGAAGTCGTCGTGAGATACTCTGCCGAAGAGATCCAGTTGGCCCACGAACTGAAGGCGGCCGGGTTGCCTTGGCAACCCGAGCCGGGGCACTTTGTGTGGGACGGCGAACCATTGATCGAACACGATTCACCGTTTCACGATCGGGTTTTTTTTATCCTCGATCTGAAACACTTCTTGCGTCGTAGCGAATCGATGGATCACTTGATCGCGTCGATGGTCTGGTTGCCGACCTGGCAACAAGTTCGCGAATTATTGGCCGGGTTGAATGTCTCGGCCGATGTCATTCAGTCGCGATTGATTGAGTCCAAAGCGTTGGCAAACGGCAACGAACGTTTGGTGTTGTATCAAATGCTGATGGAAGCCTTGCCCGAGCGTTCTTGATTCGCTGTCGAGACGCGGAGACGGAATGATTGAGAGCAAACCATCAGTCGTTCGAGCCTCAACGCTGTGGCCAACGTCAAGTCAGCGAACGCGGGGCGGACTTGCTGCTCACCTGCTTCGTTTAGATCGCTCCCGTTCAAAGATCTGAACTCGCCGAGTGGTTGTCATCGAGGGTCTCTACCGGTCACGCGTCGCGATCGCGAATCGGGTTTCACCGTGTTTCATGGTGGATCGAAGAACCTGGCGTTGGGGCCAAATTGGATCGAATCGATGACGAGTTCTGGCCGATAAGAATGCCGCAGTGGCTTCACAATCCGCAACGTTGAGTTGAATCGGTTGCACAGCAGCGTTCGTCTCGCAACGCTCACATGTGTCTGAAGAAGTATTTTCAGAAAAATCGTTGTGGACGCTAAAGTCGTTGAAGTTGGTCAAGTGAATGGTCGATCATTGCCAATGGAATGATCTGCTGTGATCGGATTTTCCATCGAAATGTCCGTTTCACATACGTTTGAAACGGGCGGAGCCGGTTGCAATGGCCGGTCACGAATGCTCCTCATCGAAGTGTGAAACATGGACGCCACACGTCAGCCAAACGCAACTCGCAAGACTCGCCCAGCCAAGCGTGAACTCGTTTTCTCGTTGGTTGTGGGTGGTTGCCTCACGTTGACTTCAACCGGTTGCGCAACTCGTTCGATGTCCTTGGCATCAATGAATCCGTTCGCAAGCAAAAGCACGGCAACAGTTAGCGAACCCAACAAAGGTCCCAGCTTCATCGCTTCGGCAGGTGACTCGGTGGGCAAAGCTGCCGGCGGCGTCGGCACCGCGACCAAGAACGCTTGGGGCAAGACCACCGGAACGGTCGCTGGTTGGTTCAACCGAGGTTCGTCCGACGTTAACAGCGATCCGCTCTCGTTGGAAAACGAACCTGGACAGTTGGAACCCGATGTCTTGGTTGCCAACGGACAACTTTGGGAATCAACCGGCAATTTGACCAAAGCCATGGAAAGCTATTCCAAGGCATTGGAAGATGCGCCAAATCATGCCTCCGCGTTGACAAGTGTGGCTCGTCTTCACTTTCGTGAAGGCAATCACTCCAAAGCGGCTGAATTCTTTCAAAAAGCAATTGCACAGAATCCAAACGACGCTGCCCTCTACAACGACTTGGGGCTGACGTTGGGCAAATTGGGGCAGCACCCGATGGCCGTGCAAACCTTGGCACGTGCGTTGGAACTGGCTCCCGGAACTTCGCGTTACGCCAACAACTTGGCGAGCGTGCACTTCGAATCGGGACAAAGCGAACAGGCCTTCAAGGTTTTGGCGGCCAACAACAAACCCGCTGTGGCTCACTTCAACATGGCGTTCTTGCACTACAAGAAAGGCCAGAACGCAGACGCCCAAATTCACCTGCAGCAAGCTGTCACGCATGAAGCAGCTGCGGCAGGCGACCCGGCGACCAAACGTGCCATTGACCGTTCTCGCGAAATGCTGGCTCAGTTGAACCCAGGTCTGGGGACTTCGCCGGCGGCCAACATCGCATCCGCGGCGACTCCTGGCAAAAACATTGGTGCGGCGGCGGGCCCTGTGGCCACGGTTGCTTCGGCACCCGCTCACCTCGCCAACCAGACACCGCCCAGCTATGCCGCTCCACCGAGCTACGCAATGCCCGGTGCGACCCAGCCAAGCGGACAGCAACCTGTTGTTCCTGGCAGCAACTCCGCGGTGAGCTACCAAGACTCGAGTGCCGCTGCACCGGCGGAATCGCCGAAGGCGGATGCACCGAAGGCCGAAGGAGCCGCTCCAGCCACGGAATCGAAGGAATCGGCTCCACCGATCAATTTCAGTCTTCCCGAGTGAATCGGCCTGACTGTATCGGAGCGTTCTCGCAAGAGGATAGAATCAGCCGCCGGATCGCCGCGGCTTGCATTCGCCAACGCCGCCGGCCCGTTTTCGGCCCTCGAAGTTCGTTGCGTGGCCGTTTTTGTCGCCTTTCGGGGTTTCTGGGCCACTGTTCCGCTACCCAGCTTCGATCGCCCCTGGTATGACCTGCGGGCATGATTGACGCAGAATTCAAAACGGCCTTGGAACAATTCGGACTCGAGCTCGATGAGCCTTTGGGCATGTCGCTGCAGCAATACGCGCAGTCGCTGTGGCGGTACAACGAGCAGATCAACCTCACCCGGCACACGACGTGGGATTTGTTCGTCACGCGTGATCTACGCGATTGCTTGCAATTGGCTCAGTTGATCCAGCCTGGCGAAGAAGTCCTGGATATGGGCAGCGGAAATGGCGTGCCCGGTATTCCACTGGCCATGTTGCGGCCCGATATCGACGTCGCTTTGGCGGAATCGGTTGGCAAACGAGCCAAGGTGTTGGACGAATTGGTGACCGAACTGAATCTTCCCGTCCCGGTCTATGCGGCTCGCGGGGAAGATTTGCTGGAAGATTTTCGCTTCACCACGATCGTCAGCCGAGCCGTTGGCAGCCTTCTAAAGTTCTGCCGCTGGGTCGAGCCTCACTGGAGCCAGTTTGATCGATTGTTGCTGATCAAAGGTCCCAAGTGGGTCGATGAACGGGGTGAAGCCCGTCATCACGGAGTGCTCAAAGGTCTTGAACTCCGCGTTGTTGCGACCTACCCGTTGGGGAGTGTCGCCCCCGAATTGGCGGAAGCCGAAGAGGGAGACTCGCCCGAGGCCGCCGACGCCAGTCGTGGTGTGATCTTGGAGCTGACGAAGAAAAACAAGGGCTGAGTTCGCTGGATCGAGTTCCGACTGGATCGATTCCGCACCCCGTTTATACTGCTGCGCTCGATGACGCGGCGAACCCGAATCGTTTTCACCTAATTTCGAATATCTATGTCCGATTACAGCCTCACTCACCTGAAACAGCTCGAGGCCGAGAGCATCCATATTTTCCGAGAAGTGGTCTCGGAATTCCAAAAACCGGTGATGCTGTATTCGATCGGCAAAGATTCCGCGGTGCTGCTTCACTTGGCTCTGAAGGCGTTTTACCCCGCTAAATTGCCCTTCCCGCTGCTGCACGTCGACACGACGTACAAGTTCAAGGACATGATCGAGCACCGCGAAAATTATGTTCGTGGGAAGTTGGGGCTGGATGTGTTGGTCCACATCAACGAAGAAGGCCTGAAAGCTAATATTCCCCCGTGGGAAGACAGCGAGCGTCACACTGAATTGATGAAGACGGACGCTCTGAAAGCGGCTTTGGATAAATACCAGTTCGACGCCGCGTTTGGTGGGGCTCGCCGTGACGAAGAAAAGAGCCGTGCAAAAGAACGCGTCTTCAGTTTCCGCGACAAATCGCATCGCTGGGATCCAAAGAACCAACGCCCCGAACTTTGGAATCTCTACAACGGACGCGTCAACAAAGGCGAGTCCATTCGCGTCTTCCCGATGAGCAACTGGACCGAGTTGGATGTGTGGCAGTACATCCATATGGAAAACATTCCGATCGTCCCGTTGTATCTGTCAGCGCCTCGCCAAGTCGTCAATCGTGACGGATTGTTGCTGATGCGAGATGACGATCGCATGCCATTGTTGCCAGGCGAAAAGGAAGAAACCCGCATGGTGCGTTTCCGAACGCTGGGTTGCTATCCGCTCTCCGGGGCCGTCGAAAGTGAGGCGACAACGTTGCCCGAAGTCATCCAAGAGATGCTGCTGACCCGAACCAGCGAACGCCAAGGTCGAATCATCGACCAAGACGAAGGCGGCGTCGGCATGCAAAAGAAAAAAGAACGCGGCTACTTCTAGGAAGGTTGAAAGGGAAACAGAGGCACAGAACCACAGGTCTGCGCCGATGCCACTTGCTCCTAAATCACTTCGATTTGCTTTCCGATGCACCCGTCCATTTGCCAACCTGTGGCCCTGCGACACTGAAATACTGAGACACTTTCATGAGCCATCAATCTGATCTGATCGCTACCGACATCGATGCTTATCTGAAGCAGCATGAGCAAAAGCAATTGCTGCGTTTCATCACCTGCGGCAGCGTGGACGATGGCAAGAGCACGTTGATTGGCCGTCTGCTTTATGATTCCAAGCTGGTCTACGAAGACGAATTGGCAAAAGTCCAAAGTGACTCGGTTCGCCAAGGCAGCGTGGCTGGTGGATTCGACCCGTCGTTGTTCATGGACGGGCTGAAAGAAGAACGTGAACAAGGCATCACGATCGATGTTGCGTACCGCTACTTCAGCACCGCGAAACGCAAATTCATCATCGCGGACACGCCTGGTCACGAACAATACACTCGCAACATGGCGACCGGTGCCAGTAGCGCTGACCTGGCGATCATCTTGATCGATGCCCGGCATGGCGTTCTGACTCAAACCCGTCGTCACTCGTTCATCGTGTCTTTGTTGGGTATTCGCCATGTGGTCGTGGCAGTCAACAAAATGGACATCGATGGTGTCGACTACAGCGAAGATCGCTTCAACGAAATCTGCGACGACTATCGCAGTTTCGCGACACGTTTGGATTTGCCCGATCTACATTTCATTCCAATCAGTGCGCTCAACGGCGACAACTTGGTTGACCGCAGCGAGAACATGCCGTGGTACACCGGCAGCACGCTGATGAACTTCCTTGAAACGGTCTACATCGGTTCGGACCGCAACCTGCAAGACTTCCGATTGCCGGTTCAATTGGTCAATCGTCCCAATCTTAACTTCCGCGGTTTCTGTGGAACGATCGCGTCGGGAATCATTCGCAAAGGCGAAGAGATCACGGTTCTGCCAAGCCGTCAAAAGTCCAAGGTCAAAGAGATCGTCACCTACGACGGCAACTTGGATGAAGCCTACGCACCGCTGGCAGTCACGCTGACGTTGGAAGATGAAATCGACGCCAGTCGCGGCGACATGATCGTCCGCAGTGGCAACCTACCGCGAAGTGAGTCCGACGTCGAAGCGATGTTGGTTTGGATGAACGAAGAAGCGATGGTTCCTGGCAAAACCTACTTGGTCAAACACTCCACGCAAACGGTTCCCGGGAATGTCGAGACGTTGGCTTACAAAGTTGACGTCAACGATCTGCATCGCATGCCAGCACCGACGTTGGAACTGAATGAAATCGGACGGGTTCGATTGTCGTTGTCCGCGCCAATCCACCACGACCCATACCGTCGCAACCGAACGACGGGAGCGATCATTTTGGTCGACCGCATCACCAATGCGACGGTCGCTGCGGGCATGATTTTGGATCGCGGGACGACCGGAAGTCACAAATCCGTTTGGGATGATGAAGTCTCCACCGATGATTCATCGGATGCACTGTCGACCGTTACCACGGAAGAGCGAGCGGCTCGATTTGGTCAGAAACCCGCCACGGTGTTGTTGACCGGTCTGACCGGCAGCGGCAAGACTTCGATCGCTCGGGCGGTTGAGCGCAAGTTGTTCGACGCGGGACGATCGGTTGCCGTGGTCGATGGCGAATTTGTTCGTCGCGGACTAAGCCGAGACTTGGGCTTCAGCGCGGACGATCGCAGCGAGAACTTGCGTCGTAGCGGTCACTTGGCTCATACCCTGAACGACGCGGGGCTGATTTGCTTGGCGTCTTTGGTGGCACCGTCTGATGATGTGCGTCAAAAAGTCGGCAAGTTGATCGGTGAAGATCAGTTCTTGGTCGTGCACGTGGCAACTCCTTTGGACGTTTGCCGCGAGCGTGACACAAAGGGACAATATGCCAAGGCAGATGCGGGTGAGTTGTCCAACTTCCCTGGCGTGACTGCGAAATACGACGTTCCGACCAATCCAGATTTGGCCGTCGATGCCTCCACCACTTCCATCGCCGAATGTGCGGATGCGGTGGTGGAACTTCTGAAATTAAAAGGGTTCATCAAATGAGATGGTGTGTTGTTCCGGCAAGCTTCCTTGCCGTGATCGTGTTGGTCCAACCTTCCTATTCACAAGAATCTTCCGTGAACAGCTCGCAATCTCTTCTGTCCTCCTCACCGCTTCTGAAACCCTGGTTGGGACCGCATGGCGGAGTGCCGCCATGGAATGAAGTTCGTGTTGATGAATTTGATGCCGCCTTCGACGCCGCGATTGAGCAGGCTGAAAAGGAGATCAACCAAATCGCCAATCAGTCCGCACCGCCCACGTTCGAGAACACCATTCTCGCGATGGAAACGGTCGGCGAAGCCCTGCACCGGGTCGAGGTGTTGTTCGATGTTCATGCCGGTAACCTAAATCTCGGGCCGATCCCGGATTTGGAACGCAGCATCACGCCGAAGCTGGCGGCTTATTCTGACTCCGTCACCCAAAACGCAGCGTTGTTCGCTCGGATCGAAGCGATTCACGATGACGTTTTTGAGAAGAAGACTGCGACGCTGGACGACGATGCAAAACGTCTGCTCGATGAAACGTTCAAAAGTTTTGTTCGCCGAGGGGCTCGGTTGAGTCCTGAGGACAAATCAAAATTGTCCCAGATCAACACTCGATTGGCTCGGTTGTTCACAGACTTCAACCAGAACGTTCTCGAAGAAGAAAAGGGACACGTCACTTGGATTGATGATGAGTCGCGATTGTCCGGTGTGCCCCAATCGACTCGCGACGCAATGGCGGTCGCGGCTGAAGAAAAGGGTGGCAAGGCCAAGTGGGCCGTCACCAACACGCGTTCGTCCATGGACCCGTTCTTGACCAATGCCGACGATCGTGAGCTTCGGGAAGAGGTTTGGCGAAACTATTACTTCCGCAGTGACAACAACGATCAATACGACAACAAAGGCATCATTCGCGAAATCCTGAACCTGCGAGCGGCGCGAGCCAAGTTGCTCGGGTATCCAACCCACGCCCATTGGCGCATGGAATCCACGATGGCGGGTACCCCCGACCGTGCAATGGATTTGATGATGAAAGTCTGGCCTCACGCTGTGCAGCGTGTCGCGACCGAAGTGGCGGACATGCAAGCGATTGCGGACGCCGAGATGGAAGCGGCTGGCAAACCGAAGATCAAAATCGAACCGTGGGATTATCGCTACTACGCCGAGAAAGTCCGGGCGAAAAAATACGACTTGGACATGGCGGAAGTTCGTCCCTATTTGCAGCTCGATCGTTTGGTCGAAGCGATGATGTGGTGTGCGGACGAATTGTTCGGTTTCCAGTTCCGTCCGATCGGCAACTTGCCGGTCTTCCATCCCGATGTCACCGTTTACGAAGTGGTGCAGAAGTCCGACGGAAGCCATGTGGGACTGTTTTATCTCGACCCGTTCGCTCGCGAAGGCAAACGTAGCGGCGCATGGATGATGGATTACCGAGGCCAATCGGGATGGGATCTTGATCCCGCCTCCGCGGACGTTCCTGTTCGAACACCCATCGTTTCAAACAACAGCAACTTTGTTCCCGCTGCGGACGGCAAGCCAGTTTTGATTTCTTGGGACGATGCGACCACACTGTTCCACGAATTTGGGCATGCTCTGCATGGGCTTTCTAGTCGCGTGCATTACCCATCGCAGTCCGGCACCAACGTGGCTCGTGACTTCGTTGAGTTCCCGTCGCAGGTGCTGGAGCATTGGTTGTCGACTCCTGAAGTGTTGACTCGCTACGCGACGCACTACGAGACGGGCGAGCCCATGCCGAAGGAATTGCTCGACAAGATCGAAGCTTCGTCAAAGTTCAACAGCGGGTTCGAAACCGTTGAGTATCTCGCTTGTGCGATCCTGGACATGAAGCTGCATCAGTTGCAGGCTGGCGACATTGATATCAGTGAGTTTGAAAAGTCGGCACTCGCAGAAATCGGCATGCCAGACGAATTGCCGATGCGTCACCGTCTGCCTCACTTCAGTCACCTGTTCAGCAGCGACGCTTACTCGGCCGGTTACTACAGCTACCTTTGGAGCGACGCGCTAACGGCGGATGCGGCGGAGATGTTCGTTGAGGCCGGAAGCTTCTTTGACGAGGAAACCGCCGCGAAGTTGTTCGATCACATTCTCAGCGTCGGCGACACGATTGACCCCGTCGAAACCTACCGCAATTTCCGCGGTCGAGATGTCGATACAGAAGCCTTGCTCCGCAAACGCGGTTTCGCGGAATGATCCGAATCATGATCGCCGTCGGAATGGCGATTTTCCTTCAGCGTGCAATAGCAATTCTCTTTCGTGCGATCTGAACGAAGCGGCTTGTGTTATATGCCGTCCTGGCGTGTAAATTGATAAGATGATTTAGGATCGATGCCCTGCCTGATCCAATCGACTGGAATGTGCTTGCAACGGATTGGAAGAACATGTGGACGGACAGCCATGACATGCAAGCGAAGGAGGGGATGCGTTGTCTGAAAATGAAATGACGGCCATTCCCGTCGACTGATGCCGGCCAGTTGTCCACGAAGCGAAACTCCGTCTCGGGTAGCACATGAGGTTAAGCATGAGTCTCTCAATCCGTGAACTTTTGATGCTACCCACATTGGTTGGACTTGCCCTTGCCGGTGTGATGTTTGGTCCACCTATATCATGGGTTGCTTTGATAATGGTGATCATGCTTTTGAACGCAATCGCCATTGATGCGTTTGTTGCGTCGCCTCGGCGACGCTCGTTTGCAATTGGCTTTTTACTGCCGTCTCTTGTCTACCTCGGAACCACGATCGCCGTCGGCAGTACGGAATATGCCGCTCGGGGTGGAATCCTGCCTACCACAGAGCTTTTGCAGTACATGCTCAGGCCTGCATATGTATTTGGCATCTCTCCGGAGTCGGATTCTGCACTACGGCAAGCGAATGCTCTGTCAGTCATGCCGTTGGGGCAATTGTTTTTCGCGTGCGTCTTCGGGTACTTGGGTGGGTGGTACGCGAGGTTGGCTTCGCGTTCTAGTGATGCCAAATAGCGTGCATGTTCGGAGCGTTGTTCCCTGGACCGCACATCCCGTCGGTTTGGCACCTTAGAATTATGGGTACGGTGGCCTTCGTCGATTCAATGGGAGCACACCGCAACGCATGTGCGACGAACGGTGGTTGCGGCGGCTTTCTTTTTCAATCAAGTCGGCTTTCACCTTCAAGGAAAACTGGCCATTGTCTAGTCGGGGTTGTCGATGTCTTCCCAAAATCGACCGGTCGAATTGAATCCCTACGATTCGCCAATTCATTGCGATGGTGCGAAGCGGCTGACGCCGAGTCGACACCCATTACTCTTGCTGCTGGCAAGCATCTTCGGGGTAGCAAGCATTGGCCTCGCTCTGCTGGTTTTGATTGAGTCATTCAATATGGCACAGCGACAGGGCTACAATGTAGAAATTGCCAAAGGGCTGACTGTCGCGGTTGGTTTCGCTTTGCTTGGCAGTTGTTGGGCGTGCTCGTGCTGGCTTTACTGGATACGGCGACCGCGGTTGGCCACCGCAATCAATCTCGTTGCTTTGGGTTCTGGCGGTTTGTTCTGGACGCTTCTTGAACTCGGCGTTGTCCCTTGAATTCGCATTCCAAACGCGATTTGCTTGTTTCGTTGGTTGCCAGGATGTGCTCGTAGCAATCAACGCAATCGGCAGTGCTCAAGCGCGAGGCGACGTGAAGCTTGCTGGATGATGTCTGATGGCAAACGAGGACGCCGTTTTAATTCTGTTGGCGCTGCTCGAGTTTGCAAATCGAAAACCGAAGGCCATTGCTCTGCTGTCTGCGATAGCCGACGGTGGCTGGTCAACTCCGGTATGGTTTTTGAAGCATTCAACTTGGTATTTGTGTTATGAGAACCCTGCGTTTGGATCCTGTACGTGGTACGACGCGGTCGCATCGTCAATGGCGATACCGGATGCAGGTGCTTGGCACGGTGCTGATCTGGGCTCATCGAGCAAACGCTACCAAAGTTGATTTCTGCTCTGAGCGGAGCGAGCCGTTTCGCTATTTTGACCGAGCGTCCAATGAGGTTGACAGCGAGTTTGTGCAGCCACCCGAAGAATTGCGATCTGAACTGTCGGATGTGCTTTTTCTGAATGCAATTGATGGTCATCCGCTCGTCCGCCCGTTACGACGGTCACTACGGTGGAGCTTCGGTTGGTACACCACTGCCCTACTTCGCGTTCCTGACCTAGACAACCGACTCGAGTCTGAATGGATGATGGTGGTAGATGGTAAACACGCAAAATTCGAACTGCTGACCACACGGCCATATGTTTCGGCTGGCTGAATGATAGGCCTCTTGAGGCCGGGCAGGTGGTTTGGTGGACATTGCAATTAGCGAGCGACCAAGTAGGTGCCGGCAAAACGGTCGCTGAACAAACGGCGACGGCTTCGGTAAATCACGATCGCGAGACAGACCGTGATTACGGTGCCGGCTGCTGAGAATCGTTGTACCGTTTCAATCGGCCAAAGAGCACTGACTTCGCCTCGCCAAGTCCAAAGCAATATCAGCACACAGGCGGGAGTGAAACCTGTCGCAAACATGCGAATGAAGACTCGCAACCCGGAGGCGAGTTCGCCTCGTTTGTTGACGACCGCTAAGCCGAACAGTCGTAGGATCATTCCGCCTCGAAAGAGTAGCCCGGTCACCATGCTTGGCACCCAAATCAGTTCCAACCACGTCAGGGTTGCCCAAAAAACACCGCCGCCGAGTCCGATGAACTCATTTCCTAGGCGAGGCAGTTCGTCATGAGATGATCGGATCTCTGCGACCAAGGCTTCTGCCGATTCGATTTCCGATTCACTAAGTTCGGGTAAGGCATCAATCTCGTTCAGCGTTGTTCGGTGCGCCGCGAACAAAATTTGACCATAGACCGATAGCATGACCTCGTCATCGTGTATCAGGTGTTCGTAGTTGGCTTTGGCGTACGTTTTCAAAGCGTTTAGACGCAACGTTTTGTCTGGTTGGCCTGCTCCGCGTTCTTGTGCGGTCAGAGCCAACACCTCCTGCAACTCGCGTGCTTCGGGCATCGATGCCTCTTGTTGCTGGACGACGACTGTCATCATCACGCTCGACAAAATCGTGAACATCGGCAACACAAGGGTTGCCGCGATCATGCCAGCGACTCGATTGGAAACGCGGATTGGCCGTTTCGTGAGCAGGGCACTCAAAGTCTTCGTCACCGATGTGAGGGAAGAGGCATGCTGTAGTTCGCCAATCAATTTTGCTTCGGAAAGCGACATCGCGTGACTGCTGGATTGCGTCGTGCGATAGCGGTCGGCAAATAAGCTTGCGACGTTGGACAGCGTGCTTAACCAGGCGGAATCATCTGTGCTTTGCAGTTGTGTTGTCAGTTCAGCTGATGATTCCGGCTGCCTCACTTTTTCGCCTTCCGATGGATCGACCATTCCAAACGGCAGCAGTTTGACGTGGCCGGTTTGTGTCACCCACACTTGATTGATTGACAAAGATCTTGTTTGATCGTCCGCTTGCGAGCTGGCGGAAAACTCATCTACAAGTTGTCGAAGCACGTTCTTGGCAGTCGACCATGAAAGTGATTTTGATTCTTCGTCGGCGATCGACCAACCTGAAAGGGCTTCAAAGGCGTCCCAGGTTTGCGTTGGTTCGGCTTGTCCACCCAGCCATCGCAGAACACAGGGGCGACTCGAGTTTTTTTGCATCGATGTCAGAGGCGAAGCACCACTCGGTCGAACGTGCAACCAGATTCGGCGAAGCAACGTGGTGTCGTACCCGAGCAACAGTTCCCCCTGGTCGGTCCGGCCAAGCGACTGCAGGACGTGGTAGGGGCCGATCTTTTCCGTGCCGGATCCGCGATCGAATGATTCGCCAGCATCTGAACGTGGCTTTTCGATGACAATATTCATCTTTTCCACAACACGCGTTCCCGTAATCAGGTCATGGATGGCCGCATTGCCATTGCGTGCTCGAGCGGTCAGGAACATGCCCGCCAAGATCAGGTAGTGAGCCCAACCCAGCAGCAGTGCAACAGCAAACGTGCCGAAGGACGTGACAGGATTGAATAGCACGTCGCCCAACGCATAACGACCGATGTGTCCTGGAAGAACTGGTGGAATCGTAAACAGCAACGAACGCATGGCTGCGGTTGCGAGCGTGGGACGACCACCTGCTTGGACGACCTGCAATCCCAAGAGTCGCTTGCCAAGCGTTTTCCCGTAGCGCCATTCGCTTAGTGCGAAATAGAAGAATTGGGTTGATATCCCAAACACAGATGCAATCACCGCACTGAACCCAGGAAACGGCTCGCCCTGGGCTACCGATGCTTGGCTTGAAAACAGGAACAAGCTGATCGGAGTCAACACGATTGCTAAGACGAGGTAGTCCAACACTGCCGCCAACGTGCGACTGCCCAGCGTTGCTGGTGTTGGTACTCGTGAACTTAGGGGCAGCAACGCCGTGCGTAGTTCGTCGTAGCTGGCGAAACGATCTCCCGGTGCTTTCTTCAAGCACTTGGCGATGACACGATCCAGTTCCGTATGGGCTTCCAGTCCAGAATCACGAAGCGATGGCGCCGCGTTGTCGAGCACACGGGCAAGCAGTTGCACCATGTTGTCAGCGGCGAATGGAACTTTTCCGGTCACCAAGTAGTACATTGTGACACCGATCGCGTAGATATCGCTGCGGTGATCAAGAGGTTCGCCGCGTAATTGTTCTGGCGAGGCATAGGCCGGCGTGCCTAGGAACGTGCCAACTTGTGTGATCTCAGTTTGCGTTTGGGCCAGTTCCGAGCCAGCCGGTAAATCACGCCCCACCGCGGTGATAGACAATCCAAAGTCGCCAATCTTGACGTGCCCATCTTCATCGACGAAGCAATTGTTTGGTTTGATATCGCGATGCAGGATGCCTGCATCATAGGCCGCGTCCATCCCGTCGATGACCTGCAGGATCACATCAACGGCGGCTTTTGGTTGGAATGGACCGTTGGCTTTGACAAATTGGTGAAGTGTGCCGCCACGAACCAGTTCCATACTGATCGTTGGTCGACCTTCGATCTCATCAGTTCCATAAACGTAAACGGTGTTGGGGTGATTGATCGATGCGGCCAGACGTCCTTCGCGAAGAAACCTGGCACGTGAGTCACGATCTTCGAGTGAGTGTCCCATCACCTTCAAGGCCACTCGTCGAGAGGTCGGTATGTGATCGGCTTCATAGACCACTCCCATGCCACCGTGCCCGAGTCGGCCCACGATTTGATAGTCACCAAATGCTTGGTCAGGGACTAGATCGGGAAATTCAATGTCGTCACTCGATCCGACACCGAGCACGACTGACTGGGTGACGTCGAGTGTGGGAGCAGCAACCTCGGACGGCGTTGGCTGCATCGCTAACCGCATCATGCAGGCGGGGCACGCCAATTGCCCTGCCGCCACTGTCAGTTCCTTGCCACATTGCGGACACCGGCCGCTGTAGTCGTCACGGTTGTTCATCATCCAAACTCCTGTTGAAAAGGCTGGCTCAGGAGTTGGTAACGAAAAACGGACAGATGGTTACAGTAAATTGGACGGTTTTCTTCGAGCGAGTCATTGAGGTTCTTCTATCGCTGAGGAGCTAAACCTAGGAGATCGCCTTCAACAGCGTTTCTAGCTCATCGGTGACATCGTTCTCGTCTTCAACTGTGGCCGCCACGGCATGTCGCAATTGCTCACGATATTCTCGCCGTAACCGATGGACAGCCACCTTCACGGCCCCGAGTGTCATGCCCAATTTACTAGCGGTCTCTTCGTATTTGACGTGACCACTTTCCAAACTCAGGTAAGTCGACAAAACATCAAATAACTCGGGTTTTCCACGGGCAGCGTACTTCCTCGCGAGCAAACTCAACGCTTCTTCCAGGACCGTGAGAGCCCAGCGGCGTTCAAACTCCGCTTCAGGTGATATCGCCGTAGCTGGTTCAGCGATAAGTGCGCCCTCCGCGTCTCGCACATCCAGGCTCAACAAACGCCGGCCACCGCCACGCCGTAAGGCATTGTCTCGCGCGTGTTGGTTTCGCATGAAATTTTGCAATGAAGACAGCAGGAACGTGCGAAAACGTCCACGTTTCCGATCCGCAATCGAAAGGGCATCGCTCGAAAGTAGATGGACAAAAAACGCTTGAACGGAGTCCTCCGCGGCTTGCGTTGATTGACCACTTCTGCGAGCAAACCCATAGAGTGGACGCCAGTATCGTTGGCACAGATCGCTTAGCAGATCGTTGTGTGACTTCCCAACCTGATCGCCAGCTGCAAGCACCAAACTCCACTGCGTTGTTTCAAATCCAAAGTTCTTCTCGTTGGAATCTACCATTGATCAGACGTTTAGATCGAGTGATTGGCAGTTTGTGATGTTTCGCTCATTGCTAAGTTGACGTTCAGGCGGCTTCATGATCACCGACCTTTGGATCAGCGAGTCGGGCGGTTGGCTTCGAGTTGTTTCTCGAGTTGTCGCATGCTGCGTGACAGCAGGACTCGGATGGAGACATCGGTCTTGCCGAGTTGTTCCGCGATCTGTTTGGTCGGCATGCCATCGACGTAGCGAAGCCGGATGACGTTTTGCTGCTCTTCACTCAGTTGCCCGATTGCTTGGGACATCGCGTTGAGCCGAATGTTTTGGCTGACCACGGCACTGGGTGACGTCATGCTGGCGGCGAGCAATTGTTCCATTCCCATCGCACCGTCATCGCTGCCTGACGCACCGCCACCGTGGATCGATTGTTGCCGACCGGCATCGCGTCGTTTGGCATCAAAGTGAAATCGGTGGGCGTCGACCACGCGTCTGCGGGCGAGTTGTTGCAACCACTGCATCACCGAATACTGGTCCAGCGGTGCGGTCGGCAAACCTGAGATGGCGGCCGTCGCGATTTCTTGGATCAGGTCGTCGACTTCGACCAATGCCAACAGGTGTTCGCCGGTGATGGATTTCACAAATCGAAACAGAGAATCGCGATTCTGAGCGATGTATTCGCCCAACGCGTCGACGTCTCGCTGGCGAATTTTCTGAATGAGCGGATCATCCGCTGGTGAGTTCGATGAGTCGATTGAGCTTTCGTCGTTCATCGTGATAGCCGAAGAGGAACAAAGACGGTGCATGCCATCTTACCGAGGTGCTCGCTATCATGGGCACGCGGCACCTTTTTCGTGTACCGTTTTCCTGTTCGACGAATCTCGAAACAAACGTCCTGTGTCATGACGTCTCGACAGTCAGCCCAACGTCGTGCATCGACCACCGCGGAGGATTCCACACTGGATCTGGACGAGATCTTGCTGGCGTGCCTGGAGTGTTTGGCAGAGGATGAGGAGGGTGGCAATCCTCAGCGAGTTTGGGAGTTGCTTCCCGCTCGGTTTCAAAACGATGCGGCGGCGGGCGATCGATCAGGCCGCTTCGTCTTGGTGGAAATGGTGAAGATGAGCATGGCGATCGCGGTGCAGAATGAATGCCCACGATGGTTGGACGATTACTTTGATACCTTTCCCGAATGGTTTTCCGCTGAGTCGGCTCCGTTTGATTTGGTGATGGAAGAGATTCAACTTCGTCGCGAATGCGGGCAGACTCCAGAACACGCGCATTATCGAAACCGGTTCCCTCATTTGGAATCGGTTTTGAAGCCACTGTTCGATTCTTCGGGCGATCAACACGCGTCCATCGCGAAAACACCTCGTCGTGGGACGCCGACCGAGTTGGCGGTTGGAGCGGTGGTGGATGATTTTGAGATCATTCAAAAACTGGGTGAGGGTGCGTTCGCTCATGTGTATTTGGCTCGTCAGAATTCCATGTCGCGATTGGTCGCGTTGAAAGTCGCCAACGACACCGGGGACGAACCGCAAGCACTTGCCCAGTTCGACCATCCGAACATCGTGCGAGTGTTTGATCAGCGTCAGGTGGCGGTTCGTGATGATGAAGCGGCAGGTCGCTTGTCCGAGTTGTATTTGCTGTACATGCAATTTCATCCCGGTGGCACATTGGCGGACGTTGTCCGTTTGGCTCGTTCGGTTCCGCTTGTCCAACGCGACGGGGACATCCATTTGCGGGCGGTGGATCAAGCGTTGTTGGAATCGGCGCAGGTCGTGCCGGATCGCTCGACCACTCGAGCATGGTTGGTTGGATGCGAATGGCCCAAGGTGGTCGCTTGGGTTGGTTTGCAATTGGCAGACTCTTTGCATACCGCACACGAAGCCGGGGTGCTGCACCGCGATGTCAAACCGGCCAACGTTTTGTTGACCGCCGAAGGCTTGCCGCAGTTGGCGGATTTCAACGTGTCGATGGCGGGGACTGCCGGCCGTGCCGGTGCCGCATCCTCGTTGGGCGGTTCGGTCGGTTACATGGCTCCCGAACATCTCGATGCGATGAGTATCACGCGGGACGGGCGTCCAGAAGATGTCGGTGAGGCCGCGGATTTGTATTCTTTGGCGGTTTTGCTGTGGGAATTATGGCAAGGGAAGCGACCGTTTGACTGTTCGCATGAGACTCATTCTTGGACGGAGTTGTTGGAGGAACAGCATGCGGCGCGGAAACGCGAATTCTTGGTTCCGGATCGGTTGGACACACCGTCGGAACGAGTTCTGGAGAGCGTGCTTCGATCCGCGTTGTCGGTGAATCCCGGGGATCGTCCGGAGAATGGCGCGGCGATGAGTGGTAGCCTGCGTTTGGCGATGCACCCAGAAGCCGCACGCTTGTTTGATCCAAAACCTGGCTCTTGGATGCATGTGCTGGGAAAGGTTTCACCATGGTGGCTGTCCGTTGTTTCAATCTTGCTGCCCAACATCGCGGCGGGATTTATCAACTACTTTTACAACCACAGCGAGATCATGCCGGCAGAGATGCGAGCAAGCCTGGATGAATTCGCGATCTGGGTGAATTCAGTTGCGTTTCCGTTGGGAGTTGGATTGATCGTCGGCTACACGCGTGCGTCCGCGAGAGCGTTGAAGGCAACTCGGCAGGGTGAATCCGTGGGAGAAGATGAGCTCAATTCCATGTTGCGGCTGGGTTACCGGGCCGCATCGATTGGAGGTACGTGCTGGCTGATCGCGGGATTGGTTTATCCGCTGTTGTTGAAGGCGAGGTTTGATGAGTTCACCGATGGTCAGGCGGTTCACTTCTTCATCTCACTGCTGATTTGTGGTGGGGTGGCGATGGTGTACCCGCTGTTCGCGTTGAACGTGGTTGCGACTTGTGTGCACTATCCCAAGATGATTCGACAGACGATGCGGGATCCAAACTTCGAACGCCATTCGCAACAAATGATCGGCGATAGCGAATCGTTCTTGCTCATCGCCGCTGTCATCCCGTTGATGGGAGCTGCCTTGATGGTCTTCAGCGAAGGGCAGACGAAGGAGTATTTGCTGATTGCAATCATCGCTGGCATGATCGGTTTGCTCGGCGCGTTCGCAAGTTATCGCATCATCGTTCGAACCTGGGCCGTTCTGTCGGAGGTGCTCTCCAACGAAACAACGGCCACGCCGCGTTGAGGCCTGGCCGTTGGTTCGATGAAGATGGTGTCGAGACGAATCACTGCGAAAGGTTGTTGCCATTCGGTGTGATCTGCTCGATTGCTGAACGCAGCGGATCCTGAGGTGAAACCGCGGAAGTGGCGGGAGCCGGTTGCGTGATGCCACCGTTCTGTGGGGCGACATTGACGGCAGGTGCCGTGTTGGGTTGCACGGTTGGCTGCAACGTCGCCGCTTCGGGAACGACTTCCGTGGTTGTTTCGATTGTGACCGACTCGACCGTTTCGATCGGCAAGGAATCCATCGAGAAGCATTTGCGATTGTTGAACTCGTTGCATTCGAAGAACTCATCCCAACTGTCGATGATCACGGTCAAGTGTTGCAGGCCGATGATCAGCCCACCGCGATTGCCCATGGCGAGCGTCTCAATTGGCAGGGAGACTTCGACTTGGAGGGCTCCATTGGCGGGTATCTGTCCGGCGACCACGGTGGTGCGAGGTGAATGCGGCAACGCTTGGCCAAGCGAACCGATCGCGGTGACATGGAAGTCTTCGACGCAGCGATTGCTTTTGTTGGCGATCACGATCCCGAAGCGAGGGCCACAGGATCGATCCACGACAGGAAGTTGTTTGACCTCGACGATTTCCAAATCGCCGATGTCGTCGGGAGGAACGATGAAGCCTTGGCCTTGGCATGCGACGATGCCGATGGTCACAAAGGCGATGAACAGGATAGCCGTGTTGAGTGCCTTCACGGAAAAGGATGTGCGATACATGAGATTGTGCCTCGTAGAGAATTTTGCAGGTTCATGAAAAAGCCCGGCAATCCACTGTTGGGATGTACCGGGCATGCCGTGCGATGAGCGTGATGCGTTGTTTGGGTTCGATCACTCGGTGAAATGGATCACCGTGAAGTGGCTCACCAGCAACCCCAGTAGCTTGTGTAGACGGGGGTGTAGTAGTGGTGCACGACAGGCTTGTAGTGCACGACGGGTGTGTAGTGATAAGACGAGTAGCTGTAGGGGCTGTAGTACGAGTTGTAGTGGGTGTAGCCGTAGCTGCGATGGCCATAGCTGCGGTACCCGTAGCTGCCGCGGAAGCGACGGTAGCAGGCTGCGACTGCTTCTTCGGAATCCACTTCGTCTTCACCGTCGTTGAGCAGCGATTCGACATCAGCCAGCCCGAGTTCCATGTCGTCAGCCGAAGCTTCGGCGATGTTCTCGATGTCGGCGGTGTTGTTGCTTTCGGCGGCGGCCAAGCGAGCGAGCAAGTTGTCGTCAGCTTTCACGGCGGTGCCGACCAAGCAGAAGGTCATGGCCATTGCAGCGGTGATCAGAGTTCGTTTGGACATCGTTCAGTCTCCAGGAAGTTTGTTTTGCGGCGTTGTAAGAAAGTCGCCAGCGAGTTTGCCGCGTCGTTCGCTGTCGTTCGTCTTGTGACTGAACGGCTAAGCGGAGGAGGTCCAAAGTTGTTACTGGAAAAAACGAATTTGTTTTTGAAACATCGAATCTGTAACAACTTGACTGCAGATTCGCTTGGAAAGCATCGCCCACACGCGTGCGTGATCCTTTCTTCCTTCTGACCAACGAGTGAACCGATGCGACTTTCTCACCGCAGTCTCTGCTTCTCACTGTTGTTTGTTGTTTTGCCCACTCTTCAAGTTCGGGCGGATGACGAGCTGTTTTCGAAAGTTGCCATCGACTCCGTTTTCACGACGGCATCGTCGAAACAGACCAGCGAGTCATCGAGCCCTTCGATCTCGATCGAGGCTGGATCGCCGAAGGTGGAAACGATCGATGATTTGGACGAACTCTTTCCACTCGCCAAAGAAATCGATGATGACGCTGTCCGCGAATTTGGTGCGATTCGGTTGGTCAGTCGATCTGACAAATGGAGCTTCTCGACTCGGATGACCATTCAGGGAGATTCGCCAAAGGTGGTCTTTGAAATGGCGCTCGTGACGCTGGACGAGGCTCCGATTGAAAACGAACGAGCGATCTGGCTGTCGCTGATGGAGGCCGGGCAAGCGAGCCGGGCAACGTTCTTCGGGATCAACCGCGAGACGGCAGAGGATGGCAAGCAAGGCCAATTGGTGCTGCGTTCGACGATGTCGGCTGTGGGGCTGACCACGGAATCGTTGCGTTCAAAGCTGCAATCGCTCAGCCAATTCGCCGTGGAAAACTCATCGGCTTGGTCGCAATTTCGAGCCAAACCAACGGAAAACACGGCGAAAGCGGCTGTCAAAGAGTTCTCGTTGGTCGGGCAATGGCTGGCGACTCCGGTGTCCGGCGAAGCTTACGCGATCGATTTGAAAGCCGTTTCGAATGGCTCGGGGGCGTTTCAATTGGTGCACGTCAAGGATTCCAAATCGACGGTGTCATCCGGCAAATACTCGCTGAAAGACGGCCAATTCTCGTTGGCCGCGGAATCGGGAGATCCGTTGGTTTTTCCGCTGACGTGGAGCGATGCTGACCAATTCGAGCTGGAAATCGGGACGGTGAAGGTCAATTTCAAACGTCAGAAATGATTTTCGGTAACACCTGGCCGGAATTTTCGCTTGGTCGTTTGTTCCCAACTTCACACCACACCTGATTTGATGAGGTGATCCAATGTTTCGCTGCCGCCTGACTCGAATGCTTCGAATTGCTTTTCACCGTTGGATGTCGTTGCTCTGCCCAGCCATCATGCTGGTCATCTCGCTCCAAGCGACCAGCGCCATGGCGGGCGGGGAAACCTACAAAAAAGTCCTTCCTTCGACCGTGTGGATCATCACGGCAAACGGGGAAGACCAAACGTCCACCGGAACGGGCGTCTTCGTCGACGCGGACAAAAAGCTGGTTCTGACCAACGCTCATGTGGTCGGTGACAGTCGGACTGCCGTGGTGTTCTTTCCCGAGAAAAAGAACGGTGAAACGTTGGTCAAACGCAAGCAGTACCTGGATTCGGTGCTGAAGTTGGCTCAGCCGGGCCGGATCGTCGCGGTGGATCGCAAACGTGATTTGGCTTTGATCGAGTTGTCCGAAGTGCCCGAGCGAGCCGAAGCGATCACGTTGGCCGAATCGAGTGTAACGGTTGGCGAATCAGTCGATTTGATCGGAAATCCCGGTGGATCTGACGTGTTGTGGGTCTACACCAGCGGCACGGTCCGCTCGGTCTATCAAAAGAAATTCAAATCGGATCACGGCGAGCACGATTTTCGCGTTGTCGAGACTCAAACGCCGATCAAGCCCGGCGACAGCGGTGGTCCCGTGGTCAACCAAGCCGGCGAGCTGATCGCGATTGCCCAGTCGTTCTCGCCGTCGCAGATCCTGGTCAGCTACTGCGTGGACGTCCAGGAAATCAAGGCGTTCATCCAAAGTCCTTGGAAAGCGGCTCCGTTGGGCACCAAGGTGGTTTTGAAAAACGCGGAGGTTGATTTCGAATTGCATTCGACTGGTCACTACGAGGTCAAGCAAAAGCTTTCCTCAGGGGCGACGCAGTCGGTCTTCGTCGCGAAAGACACTGAGTACTTCCAGCGAGCTGACGTGCGAAAGGTTTGGTCCTTGGTTTCGGTCAGCAGCGAGCAGCCCACGGCCGAGCTGATGATGCGACTGATGCGGCAAAACTCGGCGACCAAGATTGGTGGCTGGGTGGTGGAAAAGAACGGGGCGGGCGAGTTTTTGATCCTGTACGTCGCGAAATTGGATGCGACTGCACCCGATGAAGCCGTCGCCGCCTCGATCGACTATGTCGCCCGAATCGCGGGAGCGATGAGCAAGCAACTGGAATCCAAGACGAAGGAGGAGGCCAAACCGGAGTCGTCGACCCAGACGCTGGCATCGTGGTTGGCCAAGTGAATTCCCGGACGTTTGAAAAACTCAAAGTTTCTCTGTAACGCATTCAGAAGTCTGCCGCTTGGCAGTTTGTAAGGCGAAGACATCGCCGCGACGCAAATCCAAACTTTCCAATGACCGGAGACTGAACGATGAAAATTCAAGCTAAAAAATGGATCTTGGCCGCTTCCGTGATCAGCACCGTTGCTGGACCCGCGATTGATGCCCAAGCCTGTGGCGGAGCCCGTCGCAGTGGCGTTTCGCGAATCGTGTCGCAGATCCACTCGTCTCGCACGACCAATCGCTACCCATCATCGACGCCTCACTACTCATCGATCCAGCCCACTTATCGTCAGGCTCCCGTTTATCACAACGCTCCTGTCAGCGTTCAGCCTTCGCCGGTCGCTTCGCAGTCGTTCTCCGGTCAGGCTGTTTCTAACCAACCTGTTTCCGGTCAATCGTTCGCTCCACAGCAACCCGTTCAGCAACAGTTTGCTCCTCAGCAACCTGCTCAGAACAATTTCGTCGACCAGCAGGTCCAAGGCTCGCAAGCTGCACCAACGCTGCAGGCTCCCGTTCAGCAACAGGCTCCTGTCCAGCAACAAGCCGCTGTTCCGCAACAAACTCAAACGCAGCCAGCGACTCAGGCTGCTCCTTCAACTCAGCCCGCTGCATCGGCGGAAGCATCGGCACTCGCCATGTTGGCCTCGATCAATCAGCGAACCACCACGCCAACCCAGGCGACTGCACCAACTCAAACCACGACGCCAGCACAAGCCTCCGCACCTGCAACTCAACCTGCAGCCACTCCATCGCAGATCCCAACGTTTGGATCGGCCACGTCGGCTTCCAGTGTCAGCACTCCGGCACAACCTCACGTGGGATCGTGGAACGTTTCCTTGCCTGGTGAGCAATCGGTGTCGCTGAAGTTGAACTCCGACGGTTCATTCGTTTGGGTCGCTTCCAAGTCGGGACAAACCAGTCAGTTCTCCGGCCAGTACCGTTTGGATGGTGGCAGCCTGACCTTGGTCCGCTCGCAAGATCTTCAAAAAATGGAAGGCACTTGGACGGCCAGCCAGAACGGTGGCTTCGTCTTTCGAGTTGGCGGCGGCACCAATGGTGGACTCAGCTTCACACGTTCGTGAACCATCGATCGACTATCATGCAGCGGTTCCAATGTCCCGCTGCATGAGGTTTTGAAGTGCAAAGAATTGTCGACTCGCGAATCGCACTCGTTGCGATTCTTTTTGTTTGCGCCGGTTCGGTCACCGCCCAAGAATCGACCGCCCCCAAACGATCCACTCAAACCCACAAAGACGTTCCTTATCGGTCCGGGGGCGATCTGACGGATTACCAAAAAGAACGTTGCCGTCTCGATCTGATTCATCCAACCGATGAAGACGGATTCTCGACCGTGGTTTGGTTCCACGGTGGCGGATTGACCGGTGGAAGCAAATCCTTTCCCGAAGGTCTGCTCGATCAAGGGATCGCCATTGCGGCGGTGAACTATCGCTTGCATCCGAAGGTCAAATCACCGGCTTATGTGGAAGACGCGGCTGCTGCGGTCGCTTGGGTTTTCAAGAACATCGAGCAATACGGTGGTGACCCGAAACGCATTTATGTCAGTGGTCATTCGGCCGGCGGCTATTTGACCAGCATGGTCGGACTGGATCAGCGTTGGCTCGCGGAACACGAAATCGACGCCAATCAGATCGCAGGTTTGATCCCTTACAGCGGTCACACGATCACGCATTTCACGGTTCGCAAAGAGAACGGTATTGATGGTCGCCAGCCGATCATCGATGACATGGCACCGCTGTTCCATGTTCGCAAGGATGCTCCGCCGTTGCTATTGATCACGGGAGATCGCGAACTCGAAATGCTCGGTCGTTATGAGGAGAACGCTTACCTTTGGCGGATGATGCAAGTCGTCGGGCACCCTCACACCAAGTTGATGGAACTCGACGGATACAACCACGGTCAGATGGACGAGCCATCACATCCGTTGCTGCTGCGGTTCATTCAGAAACTGGAAAAGGAGTGACCAAGCCGCAGACATTGCCGGGCTCTAGAAACGCCAGGTGAGTGATGCCATAGGTTCGGATGTCCCAGTCGCCCGGCGGCAGTTGTTCCAAGTCGAACGTGTTGTCAGTCTCCACGACTAAGACACTGCCGGGAGGGGCGTATTGCTGGACTCGGAGGATGATCGATTTCAACTTGGGGTAGAACTCAGGGTCGGTCCACATGCGATAGGGCGGACTGAGGAAAACGATCCAGGCGGTGTCGTCTTCCGGGCTGGATGGCTTCAGCAATTGATCCGCCAACGCGAAGGCGTCGCCCATTACCAAGCGGACTTTGTCTTCAATCCCCAAACGCTCGGTCGTGTCGCGAATTTGTGCGATCGCCTTTCGCATCGGTTCGACGAGGACGGCGCTGGTGGAACCACGGCTGATCGATTCCAGTCCCAACACACCGGTCCCGGCGAACAGGTCAAACGCGATCGTGCCCCGACAGGCTCGGCCCAAAATGTTGAACAGATTTTCGCGGACGCTGTCCCGCATCGGGCGAGTGAATTCCTCGCCGTGATAGGTCACGGGACGGCCACGCATGTCACCGCCGATGATTCTCAGCTTGGTGGGCTTGCCGTCGTCGGTTCCGCCCTTGAGGTTTCGTTGCTTGGGCTTGCCGCGTCGATTGTTGGTGCGTTTCGATTTCATCGAGACATCGTAACCTACGATTCCGTCCTGCCACAGGTCGTTGAAGTGCCAAGGGCGGAGTGTTGGAGCGACTCGGCGACCACACGAAGCTGGGCGACCGGGATTTGGCAGGACCACCGAGTCCCGGTTTCTGATGGAATCGAGTTTTGAAAAGTGGTTGCTGAGAGGAGCGGTGAGTCCTCGAGGCCGATGCGTTGCAACTGGAGGAGATGGCGACCGCCCAAATCGCGTTGTTCCAAGAGTGTCACCGGAAACCGCCACATGCCCGTTTCGGTGACGGTGGGCACTGTTTGTCCATTGAGATCTGGCTCTACCAATTCGATCGCTTCCGGGCGGATCATCAAAGCGAGTTCATTGTTCGAGTAGCCCGGTGGTGATTGCAGTGCCTCGCCAAGTTTTGGGGAAGACCGAAGCACTTCGTCCATCGGCAATAGATTGCACGAGGGTGAACCGAGAGCCAGTGCGACGGCCGTGCAATTCGGCGATTGATAGATCTCCCGCGGCGTCCCGGTTTGGAGAATGCATCCGTTCGACATGACGACAATTTTGTCAGCCATTCGCATCGCTTCGTCGCCGTCATGGGTCACATGAACGAACGTCGTCGAGTCAGTTTGCCTCGAAACGTCTGCTAGGTGCTGCATCAAATTTTCGGCTGCCAGACGGTCGATCGCCGCCATGGGTTCGTCAAGTAAGCAAACCGACGGTTCTCGGATCAGAGTCTTCGCGAGGGCAACCCGCCGTCGCTGTCCACCGCTGAGAGTTTCTGGCCGTCGCGGCAGCCATGCGGGATCCAGGTTGAGTGTCCGCAACATCGATTGAATCTTTTGATTCGTCTCCGTCGCCGATGGGCGACCATTCAGATTGGCTCGGCATGCGATTTGGAGCGTTTGTTCGACCGTCAGGTGCGGGTACATCGTGTCATGTTGGAACAGCAGCCCAACATCTCGCTTTCTTGCCATCACGTGGGTCACGTCTCGTCCGTCAATCGAGATTGATCCGCAAGCGGCATCGAGTAGGCCCGCGATGCAGTGCAGCAACGTGCTTTTCCCACACCCACTCGGTCCGAGCACAACGCAGTACTCGCCTGGGGCAAGTGCCAGATCAAAGTCATCCACGATCCGGGTGGACCCTCGATCGATAGCCAGCCCGTTGATCTCAAGTGAATGCGTGGACATCAGTTGGCGTCGAGATGTGGCGTGAAGTTTGTGAGGCACGCATTGTAGAGGCTGATTGCCGAGCACGGCGAAACGATGGGGTTCGGTTGCCTTGCACCGTCACTGCCTGATTCAAAGTGAACGTCAAAATCGTCGATTTCGGTGTGTTTGATCGCGAATTCGACTCGCCGGTCGTTGCCTTGGATCGGCAAATTGTCCACTAACCGACTTTCGAAGCTCCGCTATCTGCCGGCCGCCGTACGATCAATCAGCGGAAAAAACGCTGTGCCAGTCGCATTGGAGCGAGGCTGGCCAGGGTTTTGGCGGCCAACAGAGGTGACAGCCCATTACAATGGAGGGCGTTTGACGCGACGGGCGACCCGCTGGGTTTCTTCGCTGCAGCAGGATAGGACTGACGGAAGGACCCATGTTTCGCGTCAATTTGACGGTCTCGACACGGTGAGCTTTTGGTACACGGACTGATCTTGGAGACGACGCGATGCAAATTTATTCACGACACTCTCGTTCGTTTCGGACAATCTCGTTGAGCGTGCTCAGTGCGAGTGGTCTCCTACTAGGTGGACTGGCTTTACGAGCCGACGAGTCTCGCTCCCGTGGAAGTGCATCGCCGCTTGAGGTCACCCAGGAAAAGCGTGCGGATGAATCTTCGGAAGAGGACTACGTTCCGGCGACAAAGGCCGAGTTACGTCGTCGCCTGAACCGGATTCAATACGACGTGACTCAGAATGCAGCGACCGAACCTGCGTTCAGCAATGCGTACTGGAACAACAAGAAGACGGGCGAGTATCACTGCATCGTCTGTGACAAGCCACTGTTTGATAGCAAGACCAAGTTCAAGTCAGGAACAGGGTGGCCGAGCTTCTACTTGCCGATTGAGAAAGATGCCGTCGGGTATCAGACGGACTACAAGATGATCTATCCGCGAACGGAAGTTCATTGCAAACGCTGCAAGGCTCACCTGGGGCATCTATTCGATGATGGCCCCGCGCCAAGCGGCAAACGATTTTGCATGAACAGTGCCTCGATGAAATTCGTCGAGGCAAAGTCCGAAAGCAAGAAATAGTCGAGTCCCGATGAAAAGTCGGGACGATCGTGGTCGTCGATCAGCCGTCGACGATGATGCCCATGCTGCGAGCGGTGCCTTCGATCATGCGAGTCGCTTGATCGATGTCGCGAGCATTGAGATCTTCCATCTTCTTTTGAGCGATCTCTTCGCATTGTGCTCGGGTGACCGTTGCAACTTTGTCCTTGTTGGGGACGCCGCTGCCTTTGGCGATGCCGGCTGATTGCATCAACATCGAGGCCGCTGGTGGGCTCTTTGTGATGAAATCAAAGCTGCGGTCGTTGTAAACCGTTACGATCACAGGTATCGGCGTGCCGTTGTATTCCTTGGTGCGATCGTTGAACTGTTGGACGAATTGTCCCAAGTTCACGCCGTATTTACCCAGCGATGTACCAACAGGAGGTGCAGGAGTGGCTTGACCGCCGGGGACTTGGAACTTGGCTTGGCCGGTGACTTGTTTTGCCATGGGTAAACAGCTTTTAGCGATTAACGATTAGCGGTTAGCTCTTGAGGTGCAGCGTTCTGCTGGAAGGCCAACGCAATCTGAGGTGTTTGAAGTTGGGATGGGTGAAGATAATAACGCGAGCAGCTAATAGCTAGCAGCTAGCGGTTTTTTACAAAGGCTCTACTTGCCAGTGATCCAATTCCATCGGAACGCTGCGTCCGAAGATGTTGATGATCACCGTCACGCGGCCGTTGGCTTCGTCGACCACATCGACTTCGCCTTCTTGGTTTTCGAAGTTGCCTTCTTTGACACGAACGCGGTCGCCGACTTTGAAAGGAATCGCCGTTTTGATCGGAGTTTCGTCTTCGTCGTCGACGGCGGGACGATTGATAAATCGCTCCACGTCTTCCGGTTCCATCGGCTGGGGCTTTCCAGCCGAACCGGTGAAATCGCTGATCCCGCCGACTTCACGAACGAGGAACCAGGTGTCGTCGTTGATCGACATGTACACCATGATGTAACCGGGCAGCAGTTTTCGTTTGCTGACGCGGCGTTTTCCATCGCGGGTGAATGTGGCGACGTCCTCGGAAGGCACCACGATGTCGCCGAAGTATTCACCCATGTCTTCCATACGAACCTTCTTGCGAAGGGCTTCTGCGATGGAATCTTCGCGGTTGAACGCGACTTTCAGGATGTACCAATCCATTGGGGACTCATCGTCCACTTCTGGTTTGGGCGGCGCGTTGGGATCAACGGGAGCCGGAGGCGGGGGCGCGGGAGCTTCCGAAGCGGCGGGAGAGGCTTCGGTTTCTGGCGAGTCGACGTCTTGCACGTCTTCATCACTCACGATGTTACCCCGATGAAGTTAAAGATGAATTGCCAGAGAACATCGAACAGGAACAATGTGATGGCAAGGAAGAAGATAGTGAAAATCACGACCACGGAAGCCCGGATCAATTCATCCTTGCTTGGCCAAGTCACCTTGTTCATTTCCGCTTCGACGGCGATTAGGAAATCGGCGAATCGAGGCCAGTTGACGACACGGAATCCGAACCACAGGCCAGCAGCCAGCAAGGCGGCCGGGATAGCACGTGCGGCGAGGGAGGATTCTCCCATGGCCGAAGGCAGGAACGAATACAAACGCCAGCAACCCAACGCAACGATCACCCAAACGGCGAGGGCCGTCAGTTGGCGAACGATCCGGCCTTGGTTGGCTTTGTACACACCAGCATGGAACAGTTCGCTGCTCAGCGAACTGCCTCCGGCGCCGGCCGTGCCGGATTGGGTTAGATCTTTGGACACCCGTGGACTCCTTCGTGAATTGATTCTGGTGTTGAGCCAAATTGGTCATGGGCCAGTTTGCTCAGACCTCTACCGCGGTCACATCCTATTGATCGCGGGGGCAAACCAGAATTCTGGACAGCAGGGGCGGCGAGAGTCGAACTCACAACCGCTGGTTTTGGAAACCAGTGCTCTGCCAATTGAGCTACGCCCCTGAAACAACGATAAGCTACTAGCTATCAGCTACCAGCTTATCGCTTACAAGCAACTTTCTGCAAACGCAGATTATTCGAGAATCTTGGTCACAACGCCTGAACCAACGGTACGGCCGCCTTCGCGAATAGCGAAGCGAACACCGTCATCCATTGCGATTGGCTTGTGCAATTCAACTTCAACCTTGACGTTATCGCCAGGCATGCACATGTCGGCACCGACCAAGTTGGCCGTTCCGGTGACGTCAGTCGTGCGGAAGTAGAACTGAGGACGGTAACCGCTGAAGAATGGCGTGTGACGGCCACCTTCGTCTTTGCTCAAGCAGTAAACTTCTGCTTCGAACTTGGTGTGAGGCGTGATGCTGCCTGGCTTTGCCAGAACTTGACCACGTTGGATGTCTTCGCGTTTAACACCACGAAGCAAGCAACCAACGTTGTCGCCCGAACGACCTTCGTTCATTTCCTTGCGGAACATTTCAACGCCGGTGCAGGTGGTCTTGGTCGAGTTTGGACCAAGGCCGATGATTTCAACTTCTTCGCCGACCTTCACGACACCACGCTCGATACGTCCGGTAGCAACCGTACCACGACCTTCGATCGAGAAGACGTCTTCGATCGCCATCAGGAATGGCTTGTCGTCTTCACGGGTAGGCTCAGGAATGTGCGAGTCAAGTGCTTCCATCAACTCAGTGATGCACTTGCTGGCTTCTGGATCGCTTGGGTTGTTGTAAGCAGGCAGCGAGCTACCACGAACGACAGGAACGTCGTCGCCTGGGTAGTCGTACTTGCTGAGCAATTCGCGAACTTCGAGTTCGACGAGTTCGAGCAATTCTTCGTCGTCGACCAAGTCGCACTTGTTCAAGTACACAACGATGTAAGGAACGCCAACCTGGCGACCGAGCAACACGTGTTCCTTGGTTTGTGGCATTGGGCCGTCAGCTGCCGACACAACCAAAATCGCACCGTCCATTTGGGCGGCACCGGTGATCATGTTCTTGACAAAGTCAGCGTGGCCGGGGCAATCGATGTGAGCGTAGTGACGATTTTCACTTTCGTACTCAACGTGAGCGACCGCAATGGTCACAGTCTTCGTTGCATCACGGACAGTACCGCCCTTGGCGATATCAGAGTAACCCTTCGCTTTTGCCAAGCCCTTAGCGGCTTGAACAGCGAGGATAGCACCCGTCGTCGTCGTTTTTCCGTGGTCAATGTGACCAATCGTACCTACGTTGACGTGGGGCTTGGTACGTTCAAATTTGTCCTTAGCCATTCTGGTTCACCTGCATTCGCGATCCGCACCACTGTTCTCGGGGAGATACGCTCCTCGAAAACCCTTGCTGCCGTCGACCGCGTTCACACCCACGGTTACTCGCCGGCAATTCGGCCGTGTTGATCGCATTCGATCTACTTGAAAATCGAAACGAAACAAAAACGATGTTGCACTCAAAATCAGCTCCCCAGTGGGAACTCAACTTTGAGCGACTTGAAGCTGCTGATGGGATTTGAACCCATGACCTCATCCTTACCAAGGAGGCGCTCTACCCCTGAGCTACAGCAGCGAAGCGGGTGAAGGGAATCGAACCCTCGTATTCAGCTTGGAAGGCTGCTGCTCTACCATTGAGCTACACCCGCGTCTTTCACTGCCAGCGACCGGCCACTATTTGCTGGTTTTCCGGGGAAACCCGTCGCCGGGCAGGGAAATCAGCAGCCAGTAGCTTGCAGCTAACAGCATCTTCCATGTTCTTCGAATGGGGGCTACAGGATTCGAACCTGTGTAGGCATAGCCAGCGGATTTACAGTCCGCCCCCTTTAACCACTCGGGCAAACCCCCAAATCTTGTTTTTCGAATCGAAAGTGTGTCTTGCGATTCGAATGACTTCTTTTTTTGAGTGCTTTCGCACTCCTTCTTCGTCTACTTCTGTGAACTTGCTTGGCAGACTGTTTCGGTTGTCTGTTGTTCGGTTCACTCGCCATCGGCGTTGAATCGATTTCGCAAGAGCCAACGGAGGGATTCGAACCCACGACCGGCTGATTACAAATCAGCTGCTCTGCCAACTGAGCTACGTTGGCCAGCTCAAGTTCACCCCGCGCGAGAACCGATAAACCGGCCTTGCGATGGGGAAGGCAGAGTGTACCGATCCGCGAACAGGCGACAAGACGGAATTGGGGCAAAATCGGGCTCCCCACAAAATTCTTGGGCGAATTTTGTCGCAAAAAGCCAAATGGTCCATCCGTCAAGGGAGTTCGTAGACCGCATAGGTCGAATTCCGCTGATTTGACGCCGGGTAAATCTGCACCAAGGGCAGTTCAGGACCCACGACTCGTCGGTCCACCACGATCCAGTCGCAGCCATATTTGGCCCGCATGGCTCGTAGGTCGTCGTACCGAATCGTGACTCGCATGGTCGACAATCGCGCGGGGTAAACCTCCAGAAATCGTTTGGCCCACTCTCGCAATGCAACCGCGTTTTGGGGCGTGTCTTTCCAGTTGACCACTTCGGCCCGATGGGCGTACCACTTGAACGTTTGTTGGTGCCTCGGTGTCAGCAATACCGCGTCTTCAGGCGTGCTGGATCGGATGAACTGACACACGGCAACCCAGTCTTCCATCGTGCGTCGCTGCTCGGCGTAGTTGGCATCTGCGTTGAGCCCCAGCATTCGATTGCTGACCGAAACGGGCACTCCGGTTTGAATCCGCTCCCAACTGGCCTGGGCGAACAGCACGATCGCGGCCACCATTCCGGCTCGACCCAGCCAAACCACTGCGAAAGGTTGGCTTCCGAGTTGGTCCGCAGTCGTCGAGATGTTGTTTCTTGGCGAGAAGAAATGAGTTAGCAAAAACGCGAATACCAGCGGCGTGACCGCGTCGGCCAATCGGAACCAATAAAATCGCAGTAATTTGGCGGCTTGATCGGGATAAATCGCCGGAAGCAGACCGATCAGCAATCCGACGAGACTGATCGTCATCGCACCGATCGCGAACCAACCCAAAATTCGAAACGCGACGGCTTGTTCCGATCGGGATGAATCAGTCGCGGATTCCTTGGGTTGTTTGATCCCCGCAATTGGCATTCGCCACCACGCAAACGCCAGAGATCCCAAACAGCCAATCGTCAGGATGGAATGCCGGATGTACCAATCGAAATGGAACGCCGCCGGCATCAAGTGATGTGAGATTCGGAAATACGCGTAGATCCGGGCGGCGGAAATCTGCTCGGCATCGGTCGCTCCCCACGACATCGCCGCGGCGGGAATCAGTCCAAATAGCGATAACGCTCCTCCGACAAACAAACCTCTGCTGAAGAACAGCGGATGAACGTCATTGTCTTGGGATGATTGCTTTCCGGGCGATTGATACCCGCCAGAGGATCGATCATCGGCGATCGATCGTGAAACTCGCCATTGTTTTGGGCCTCGTTCGGCCAGCCAAAATGCGATTGCAGCGGCGACGACCGACCAACCTCCGGTCAGCACGTGAAATCCTGCGGCCGCTCCGAACCAAATCCAACCTCGCGACCATCGGCGTTGGACGATTTCGGCCAAGCCGAATAGCACCAATCCATAGGCGGGAACCTTGGCTTCGATTCCACCGATGACCCATTCGCCAGCCAAATTGCCATGCTGGATCCCAAGAATCCAAAGGATCATGACCCAAACGCTGCTCATCGGCGGCATTCTCATCGCTCGGGTCAGCCGAAGCAGGCCTGCCGCCAACAATGACCAACCGACCAGTCTTCCGGCCCAGGCGGTGGCGTTCAGCGAAAGAAAACGGGTCGGCCATCCAAACAGCCAATAGTAGGTTGCATGTGCCTTTCCCGATGCGGCAAAAAGATCATTGGCACACCAGTCCGGTTGCCAGAAATTTTTGGCTTTGACGAAGTAGTGTGCTTCATTGACCCCAGGGGCCGCATCACCAGCGTAGAGAAAGCAAACACCCATCAATGCTAGCCAGCTCCAACCCAAAGTCCATCGGGAGGAGTTGTCCCTGGTTTCCTGTCGCGACGCAGGCAACGTCACGGCACCGCCCACCGAATCGCCGCCAACATACTATTGATGCTGGCTTTGCCTTGCCAAGCCAAGTCCATGGCCGTCCCGTGGTCGACGCTGGTCCGAATGATCGGCAGTCCCAGCGTCACGTTGACCGCGTCATCAAACGACAACGCTTTCAGCGGGATCAATCCCTGGTCGTGATACATGCAAACGTAGATGTCGATTCGCTCTCGCATCGCGGGCGTGAAGGCGGTGTCGGGTGACAGCGGTCCTTCGATCGTCCATCCCGATTGCCTCGCTGCTTCAATCGCGGGCAGGATGATTTGTTCTTCTTCTTGGTGGCTGAACAGACCGTTTTCACCGGCATGCGGATTCAGGCCACAAACAGCAATGCGAGGTGGCAGCAAACTGCCGCGGTTTTGGTTGCGACGCTGCACCGTTTCGCCGGCCAGGTTGATCGTGCGAACGAGCGATTCAGTATTGAGCTGCGACGCCACATCGGCCAGCGGAATGTGGATCGTCTCAAGAACGCAGGCAATCGTGTCGCTGGCCAACATCATGCGAACATCCGCTGGTTCGCCCTGCACTGCCCTGCCCGCTCGATCGGCCAACAATTCGGTGTGACCAGGGAAGTCGATCCCGGCTTGATGCCAGGCTTCCTTTTGGATGGGCCCCGTTACGATGGCGTCGACATGGCCCGACACCGCCGCGTCAATCGCGTCGGTGACGGATTGATAGGAGGCTCGCCCGGTGGCGGCACTGAATTTTCCTGGGGTGAAGGAGCCGAGTTCCTCCGTGGTGAGTTTCCCACAATCGACAATCACCCCGTGTGGTGCATCGCTTGGTATCGATTGCTTTGGCATGTCCAGAAACTCGGCCAGCGAGATCGTGCCGGGGCAATCACAGCCCAGCTTTTTCGCGGCTCGGTGGTAGATCGCCGCGTCGCCAAACAGCAGCGGGTAGCCCTGCGATTGGACTTCCGGTGAGTCCCATACTCTGAGCGAGATTTCGGGGCCGATGCCAGCGGCGTCCCCCATCGTGATCGCCAGCTTGGGACGCGTCTGATTCGCGTCCGTCATGGCGACACCGAAGCTCGGCCGCGCGGTCCAAGTCGCCCAAACATCCGGTCGAGCTCATCGCGGCTGAAGAACAACGCCGTTGGCCGACCGTGTGGGCAGTGATGCGTTTCTTGGTAGAGGTCTTTTTGTTCCAGCAGACTGGTGATCTCTTCCGGCGACAGCGGATCGCCCGCTTTCACGGCAGCTTTGCAAGCAACGGTGCTGAGCAGGTGATTCAGAAGATCCTTCGGGTTGGGATCACGGCCGGCTCCCATCACGGATTCCAAAACCGTTCGCAGCATGTCCGCAGGCGGTTTGTTGGGCAGCATCGCTGGGTAGGACTGAATCAAAATCGTTTCGCCGCCAAAGTCCTCGATCTCCAATCCGATTCGGCTGAGCGTGTCCTTCACTTCCAAAGCCGCAGCCCGCTCGGCCGGAGTCAGTGAAACAGGTTCGGGAACCAGCAACTGTTGGGCTTCCAAGGAAGCGTCTTCGTGAAGCACTTTTTGGCAGACTCGTTCGTACAACACTCTTTCGTGAAGAGCGTGTTGGTCGATCACAACCATGCCTTTCTCATCTTGCGTGACGAGATAACGCTGATGCACCTGAAATCCAAGGTGACTCACGCTGGGTGTGGGAACTCCGGCTGACTGTGAAGCATCGTGCGGTGATATAGTTGTTCCCGAATCATTCGCGTTTGACTCACCTGCGTTGTCACCGTCCCACGGTGTCATCTCAATGCCTTCGGCGGCTGTCGATGGCCGTTGCGAATCGATTCCGGAAGCGGATCCCGGTGACCAAGTGTTCGGCGAAGCGAGCGGCGCCGATGGGGCTGTCATGCCTGTGGAGGCTTGCGAACCATGGCCGATGGAATTGGATTCGCCGAATGGTCGAAAGTCCGGCGTGCCGCTTGCTCCACCTAGCATTTGAGAATTGGAGGTTGCGGTTGGTCCCGATGGAGGCCCGCCGGTTCGGGCCCATTCGATCACGGACTGACGCTGTTGGTCGACTTCGTTGGGACGCATGCCCATGACCGATTCGGGAACGGTCTGGCGTTGTTCCTCTTCGCTCATCGGTGCGGGGACAGGGTTGGAACCCACACGATGAGTCATGTCGGTGGAAAGAAAACGCTGGCGAAGCGTTTGCAGCAATCGGCTGTACACGCGTCCGCTGTCGGTGAAGCGAACCTCCAGTTTGGCGGGGTGCACGTTGACATCGATCATGTCCGCCGGCATCCGCATTCGCAGGAAGCAAACCGGATGGCGGCCGACCATCAACATGCCTCGGTAAGCTTCCCCCAACGCATGTTGCAAGGCCCGGTCTCGGATGTGCCGTCCGTTGAGAAACAGGTACTGCATTCGGTTGTTGCCTCGGCTGACCGATGGATCGCAGGCGTAACCGGAAATTTGAACCGTCTCGTCCTGGTTCTCAATGGGGATCAACGCTTCTGAGATTTCGGTTCCGAAGAACGATTCGATCCGGTCCGCCCAACGTGTCGTCGGCAAGAGATCGAACATCTCTTTGTCGCCGTTGCGAAGGACAAAGTGAACCTTCGGGTTGGCCAGGGCCAATCGTGTGAAGGCTTCGACAATGTGCCCGCGTTCGGTTTGCGGGGTCTTCAAAAACTTGCGGCGAACCGGCGTGTTGAAAAACAAGTTTCGGACTTCGATCACCGTGCCGACCGGGCATCCGCAGGGGCCAGGTGTTTCGATCACTCCGCCGCGAATGTCGATTTGGCACCCGCCGTCTTGGCCTTCGGCGCGGCTGCGGATGGTCATTTGAGAAACGCTGGCGATCGACGCCAAAGCTTCGCCGCGAAAACCGAGGGTGCCGACGTGAAAGAGCGATTCGTCGTCGGGCAGCTTGCTGGTCGCGTGGCTGGTCACGGCCAGTGGCAATTGCTCGGCCGTCATTCCGCAACCATCGTCGCTGATCCGGATCAGCTCCACGCCGCCCCCTTCGAGGCTCAGTTCAATCCGAGTCGAACCGGCATCGATGCTGTTTTCGAGCAATTCTTTGACCACCGAGGCGGGCCGTTCAATCACCTCGCCAGCGGCGATTTGATTGACCAAGTGGGCCGGCAATTGGCGGATGATGCGAGGTGGCTGGGCGGTCGTGGCGGTGGGCGTGTTCATGGCCCCAACTTACCGCGCGAGGCCTGCATCGCACCAGGATCATCGTTCGGTGAACAGGCAGATTGATTGGTTCTCACGAGAGAGGAAACGATTCGCCGGGACGGCCGGGAAATTCTTCGCAATCGGCAGGGTTGCCCGAATCGTGGAGGTTTTGTTCGCCGTTTGTGGCATAGCAGCTCGTTGATTTCGTCATCCGAAATGCGATAGTGTTCGGTTCGTCTCCCGAAAACGTAGGCTATCGCCCATCGGCTGATCGCTGGTTCTACGAAACGATCTCAATCATCAATCATGCCACTGGTAAGGAGAGGCTTCACTCTTTTGACGGCGCCCATCCTGGTCGGCCTCGGCGGTTGTTTCTCACCGATTGTTCCCAGGCCAGGTATCTGCCTCTCAGACGGTCCAATTCGTCGGTGGATTGAGAGGCTAAGTCGGTTTGCTCGCTGATGTCGTCGGCCAGGTTGAATAACCACTCTTGGATGGAGGTTCGACCGTCAACGGTGGCTTTTTCTTGACGGACATATTTCCAGTTCCCGTCACGCATGCCGCTCCAGACTTGAGGGTCGCGAGGCTTTCGCCAATACAGCGTGCGAGGTTGAACCGGTTCATCGTTCGCGGCGAGTGAAAGTACATCAATTCCCTCCATCGCGTCCTCTTGAGTGGGCGTGATCCCAGCGGCGGCCAACATCGACGCGGTCAGATCGAATGTGATCGTGACTTGGTCGCTGACCACGCCCTCGGGCAAATGTCCGGGCCAACGAGCGATCAGCGGAACACGGATTCCTCCCTCAAACGCCTGGCCTTTGAATCCTCGCAGTGGTTCGTTACGACTCGCGGAAGTGCCGCCATTGTCACTAGCGAAAATCACCAGTGTGCGATCGGTCATTTTCGATTCCTCGATTGCATGCAGTACCTTTCCAATGCCTTCGTCCATGTGACGCACCATGGCTCGGTAAACACCCGGCGGATCGGCGTTCTGTTTCCAAAGCGGGGAATCAATCGGCAGTGGATCGACGGGAGACTCGCCGGGCGCCTGGTAAGGAGTGTGCGGTGCGGTGTAAGGCAAGTACAGAAAGAATGGTTTGTCGTTGGCGTTTCGGTCGCCGATAAATCGCACTGCTTGATCTGTGATCGTGTCGGTGAAGTAACCTTCGCCGCTGATCGGTCGACCGTTGTGGAACAGGTTGTATGTGGCGACGGAGTCGAGGTAGTGGTAATAATCCATTGCACCGCCGATGCAGTACAACGCCTCATCGAACCCGTGCATCATTGGTGAGAACTTGGCTTCGTACCCGAGATGCCACTTGCCGAACAATGCGGTCTCATAGCCGACGGAGGACAGTCGCTTCGCCAACGTCGGCCGGTTGGCGGGCAATCCCAGTTCGTTGACCAAGTGCAATCGAATCGCATCGTCGTAGCGACCGACGTTGCCAACTCCAATCGCGCATTCCAAACCGCCCACGTGTTGTTGATAGCGACCCGTTAAAAGCGCTGCTCGAGTGGGTGAGCATTCTGGACCGTTGGCATAGGCTTGCGTCCAGCGGACACCTTGAGTGGCCAACCGATCCAAGACCGGCGTTGCTTGCTCGTCATTGCCGTAGCAACCCAGGTCTCCATAGCCGAGGTCGTCAGCCAGAATCAGGACAATGTTTGGTCGGTCGTTCGAATCGGCTCTCAGTAACGTTGGAACGCAGGCATGAGAGCAGAGAGCGACAAGCATCCAAACGGTGAGCGGAAAGACACGGGGACCGAGATGGAGGAGAGACATGTTGGATCCTTGAGGAAGTCAAACAGGTACGCAGGTGTCATGGGGGATCTGAGCTGTTTGGTGCTAGCAACGGTTTCCACGAGCCACGGTTTCCACGCACAACCGGGGCAAACGCCTAAACGGCTCACGAGATGGAACCCGGTCGTTCGAGATCACGAGTCCGGTTGGCTCGATTCGTTCGGCGGCGTTTCCAAACGTTGAGGCGAAACATGCGAGGATTTTCCGATTGGGCGTTGGCCGTTTCCGAGTTGGTCCTTGTCCCCTAGGTCATTGCGTGCCTGGTCTGCCAATGCAGTCAGTCGGGTGATCAACTCGGGATGTGCGTCGGCAACGTTGTGCTGGCACGCGATGTCATCAACCACGTTGAACAAAAGCGTCGTGGGTTCCTGCGTCGCGTTGAAGTGGGGATGTCCGGGTGACGCATCGACCGGCAGGAACATTTTCCAGGGACCCGAGCGGACGGCTTGCAGTTGATCTTGATGGTAGTAGTAAAACGCCTCGTGCGGCGTCTTGGCGTTGGGGGCACCAAACAATATTGGTGCGATGTCGTGACCATCAAGTTTGCGATTCGTCGGCAGTTTGCAACCGGCCAAATTCGCAAACGTGGGCAGCAAATCCATCGTGGTTGCCAGTTCGTCGCATTGAGTTCCCGCGGGGACTTTTCCGGGGTGCCAGGCGATCGTGGGCACACGAAAGGCACCTTCGCTGGTCGTGTACCCGCGACCGTGAAGTGGCAGGTTGGAACCTCGGCTCAAGTCATCTGGATCGCGGTTGATGGGGGCGCCGTTGTCGGAGGTCCAAATCACAAACGTCTTTTCCGCGATGCCCAGTTTGACGAGTTGGTCCAACATCTGGCCAATCGACCAGTCCAGTTCTTCGACCGCATCACCCCATGGCCCGTTGCGACTCTTACCGCGGAACGCGTCACTGGAAAACGGCGTCTTGGTGCTGCCGGGCATGGCTTGTGGGAAGTACAGGAAGAACGGTTCATCCTTGTGTTCGGCAATCCACTGCATCGCCCGTTCGGTGTACCGCTTGGTTAGCCCGTCTCGGTTGCAGGGGGCTTCGATGACGGTTTCGTTTTCCATCAAGGGCAACGGTGGCCAATGCGATCCGTCTTGTTTCCAAATTCGCTCGGTCATGTCGTCGGAATAAGGAACGCCGAAGAACCAATCAAACCCTTGGTGAGTTGGCAGGAACTCTGGTTGGTCACCCAGGTGCCATTTTCCAACCAGTGCGGTGGCGTAGTTCTGTTGCTTGAGAACTTCCGCGATCGTGATCTCATCGGGATGCAAACCATAGGGAGAGACAGGTCGCAGAACCGCACCGTCTCGATCGTTCAAGTGCATGCCGACCCGTTGGGCATAGCATCCAGTCATGATGCTGGCACGTGATGGGGTGCAGACACCGGCGGTGACGCAGAAATGGGTGAACGTTCGCCCTTCCCTTGCCATGCGATTCAGGTTGGGGGTGCGATGCAGCGTCGACCCGAATGGTTCAATGTCGCCGTAACCAAGGTTGTCACAGTAGACGATGATGAAATTCGATTGGCTCGTTTCGGCTGCCGTTGCAGTGCCGAGCAACGGTAACATCGTGAGCGTCGCCATGATCCAACCAACAAGCCAACGCATCAGTTGTCCTCTTGGAGGGTTTGGAACATCTCAAGCAGGGAGGCAACGATCTTCGTGGTCGCTTCCTTCTCAACGTAGTTGGTCCCCAGCCATGTTTCGTAGCCGCCCAAGCGATGTTGCTGCGGCGTCGGCAGGTACCCAAAGGAGCCGTTGGCAAGTTCAATCGTAAAAGTGTGTTGGAAGGGGCTGCGATCCTTCAGTTCCAGTCCCGTTTCGGTGAACGTTTCAAACGGGATCGCCGCGATTCCCAAATCGCCAATTCGCAATGCCTGCAGTTGAATCTCCACTTCCTTGGGACCAGCCAAAATTTTCGTGATTCGATCCGCATAGATCTCTTCACGGCGATGGCCGCTTCTGGGGTTCTCATCGTCGTCACGGTTGATCTGTTCAAAGTGGGAGATCATCTCCGGCGTCGGCTGTCTGGTCTTCAGCGTCAAGGTCGTGTGTTCAACGGCGAGTGGCACCCAGTCATGGAACACGATCTGTTGGTGGGCTTCGAACACGCGGCTGGCGACCTTCTCCGCAACCTCCTGCATCTTCTCGTAGGGTTCGTGCTTTTGGGGCGATTTGTCAGCAAAGTTGATGTTGTTCACATCGCCACTGGTGCCGTTGGATAGGATGCCGACAAACGGTGGCGACTGGTCGGTTGCATCAAGTTTCTCTTCGATGAATTTCCCAAAGTAGCCAAAGTAATCCGCTGAGACTTCGCCAGATCGAACGCCGCCGACATAGTGCAGGGAATAGTTCGCCAGCAAAGCGATCGGGCGGCCGTCAGGGCTTTGAACTGAGACAAAGCTGATTTCAGGATCGGTCGGACCCGCTGGTCGATCCAGTTTGGAACTGCCCCGAGGTGGGTTCATCCGGACTTGATCGATGCCACCGAAAGGATTGGCCAACAGACTGGCGTCAGTGACGAACCAGCGACGGTTGAAGACTTCGGACGGTTCCTCCACGGTGCCCCAACCAATCTTGGCCGGTTCCAGATTTGCCAACGCACGACGGATGCCGTCCGAGATCCGATGAGCAACAAAGGTTTGATAGTTTGTCAGCTCGGTTTCGTTGGCTGTCTTCAAACCACCGCGAGCGGTTGTTGCCGAATGAGTGTGCGTGGATGCCAACAGCATGTTCGAGAATGGCAACCCGGTCGCATCAGAGGCTTGCTGTTTGGCGAGATCAAAGACTTCCTCAGGGATGCCGACATTGTCGCAAAGGACGATAGCAAGCTTCGTGTTGCCGTCATCCAGCACCAGGCAGCGAGCGTGAAGTTCGTCATGCACATTGGTGGCTGGAATTGGTTTCCAACCGCCGACAATCATCTCGCCCAGTGGCGGTGTGATGTTGCTGGTGGCAGCTCCGGCCCGAAAGACCGGACCGGAATCCTCGGCATTGAGAACCAATCCGCTGCTGAATAGAAGACCGGCGACACATAGTGAGAGAAGAACTCTGTAAAAGGCAGGCCGTGGCATGCTTTGATCCTTTGGGTTCAGGGGATGAATTAGGTGGGAAGGATCGATGAACGGGGCAGCAATCGATGCCGTTATAATCGAGCAGGCTGCAGGATGAAACAAAATGGAGGCGAAGCGAACTTGAGCGACGTGAATTGCTCGATTCAGAGCGACGAGACAAAACCGAAACCGACCAAGCGACAGAAGTCGTCGTTTGCTGGCATTTTGAAAGTCTTTTGTATTGGCAGCATCCTGGCGGTTTCTTTATTAGCGTTTCCGAGTGTGCTCCCGTTCGTTGTCGCCGTCTGGATTGTTTGGCATCTCGTTCTGGTTCACAGTGAGCGTCCCGCCTATTTGCCGCTTGTAGCGGGACTCGTCATCTTGCTCGTGAAGTTTCTGCCTCGCACCCCGGCATCCATAACACTTAGCGGTCTGATGTTGGCGTTGATCGTCATTCGGATGCGTACAAGCATGACGTTGCCACGGCGGGCAACTCTCTGCACTTCACTTGCGCTGATCGCGACTTGGACTTGGTTTTATGTCGAATGGCAAGTCATTCAAAATTGTGGTCGCGAATTGACCTTTGACCCGTTTCGCTCGATCGTTTGCTTGGGAGACAGCCTAACCGACGGGATGTTACCGGATCACGGTTTCCCCGATCCGCTAAGCGAAATGCTTGAGGTTGAAGTCATCAATCTTGGAACATCCGGGATCGCAACATCCCAAGGACTTAGTCAGATGCAGCGGATCTTTTCTCACGATCCACAGCTCGTGATCGTTGAACTGGGCGGTCATGACTTTTTGCAAGGAAAGAGTCGCGATCAGACCAAGGCAAATCTATTGCAAATCATCGAGCAATGCCGTCTGCAAAATGCTGAGGTGGTTTTAATGGAGATCCCTCGCGGATTCATGTTCGATCCTTTCTGGGCTTTGGAAAGAGAGATCGCTTATGAAACCGATGTCCAATTGGTTTCAGACACATGGTTGCGGGAAATTGTCCTGATGAGTCCCTACGCTCCGCCTGGTCGATGGATGCCAGACTCTCGTCTCAGCGATGACGGGATCCACAGCAACGCTCGCGGTAGCAAGGCGATCGCACAACACGTCGCGAACGCGATTCACCAGATGTACGGTGATTCCATCTTTTAACCTGGCTACCGATGAAGGTGGTTCAGCTAAACTCATTGATCGTTGGTGTCTTCGCCTCGTCCGAGAGAGTCTCGATGAAATTAAGTTGCTGCGTTCTGGTCGGTCTCCTGACGACCTGTTGCTGGATCCATTTGGCTGGCCACGCTGTTGCGGGAGAGTTCAACACCGTGCTGGAGATTGGTGATCCGGCTCCCGAATGGAGTGAGTTGCCGACCACGGAGGACACGACTTCGTCCCTGAACGATCTATCGGATTCGAAGGTCGTGGTTCTGGCATTCACCTGCAACAGTTGTCCCTACGCCATCGACGCGGAAGAACGCTTGATCGCACTGACGAAGGACTACGCAGAGAAGACGGTCACGGTGATCGCCGTCAACGTCAACAGGATCGAAGAGGACGCGATGCCGGCCATGAAAGAGAAAGCGAAGGAAGAGCAGTTCCCTTTCGCTTATCTCTACGACGAGTCCCAACAGATCGCTCGCGATTATGGGGCGAAGTACACACCACAGTTCTTCGTGCTCGATGCCGATCG
Organism: Rhodopirellula baltica SH 1; assembly: GCF_000196115.1. Classification (NCBI taxonomy): domain Bacteria; kingdom Pseudomonadati; phylum Planctomycetota; class Planctomycetia; order Pirellulales; family Pirellulaceae; genus Rhodopirellula; species Rhodopirellula baltica. The sequence goes on along the minus strand of NC_005027.1, from coordinate 4,205,049 downwards.
CAATATCGCCTACATGGGGGCGATGGACGATAGTCCTGATGGCCGCAATGTGAGCAAGCCGTACCTGCGGGATGCAATCGATGATGTATTGGCGGGCAAACCTGTGACGGTTTCAGAGACGGTTCCAGTTGGTTGCCGGATCCGGATGGAACGCCAACGCCGTTCTCGACGAGCACGTTGAGAACATCATCTGCAGTGGGTCGGCTCTACCTTGGTCCGCGCCGCTCTGGGAAAGGCCGTCGCTTAGGACTCAGCTGGCGAGGCGAGTGTGAAATTCAGGCATTCGCAAATCGATGCGTGCACCAGCGACTCTGAATCGGAAGCGTCGATGTCCCGAACCAACCCCTGACACCGATAGTGATCCAGCAACGGTGCAGTGCGATCTTCGTAGATGCGAAAACGCTCTCGGATGAACTCTTCGGAATCGTCGGCACGGTTTTCGGTTTCACCCCTCTTGCGGAGACGTTCGATCAGAACGTCCGCCGAAACTTGAAGGTGCAACACGTGATCCAGTTTCAGCGAAGCCGCGACGAGTTGCTTGTCGAATGCACTGGCTTGGACCTGCGTTCGCGGAAAACCGTCCAACAGATAACCGGTGCGGCTGTCCGGTTGAGAGAGTCGTTCCGCAACCATCTGCAGCACGAAATCATCCGGTGCAAAGTGGCCGCGATCGATTCGAAGATGAATCTGCTCGCCACTTTCTGGCTCCAAAGCTCTCAGCATTCCGCCGGTGCCAATGTGAGGCACCTTGAGAGCTTTGCTTAGCAGTTCACACTGAGTGCCCTTGCCCGCGCCAGGCGGGCCGATAAAGACAATTCGCACAAAACTGCCAGGATCAAACGACGGGTGAAGTGCCGCCGCCGGCACCTTCCAGCAATCCGCGATAGTTTCGCATCACCAAGTGACTGTCGATCTTTTGAACCAAGTCGAACGCGACGCTGACGGCGATCAGCAGACCCGTACCACCGTAGAAACCGGCGATCGAGTAAGGAACACCCAGGGATCCGTAAACGATTGTTGGAACAATCGCAATCAAACCCAAGAAGGCAGCACCGACATACGTAATCCGGACCATCACCTTTTCGAGGTAGTCCGTCGTGCGACGACCAGGACGGTAACCAGGAATGAAGGTTCCTGAATCACGCAGGTTGTCGCTCATTTCTTTCGGGTTGAAAGTGATCGCTGTCCAGAAGTAGCAGAAGAAGAAGATCAAACCGACATACAACAGGTTGAAGAAGTACGAGGTCTGATCGCTCATCGTCAAGCTGATCAGGTTGAATCCGCGGAACAAGGAACCGTCAGACGCAAATTGACCGGCAAGGAACCCAAACAGAACACCTGGAATCATCAACAGCGAGCTGGCGAAAATGATGGGCATCACACCGGCTTGATTGATTCGAAGCGGCAAGTGTTGCCGTGTGCCACCATACACGCGACGACCGCGAGTGAACTTGGCCGATTGAGTTGGGATTTTGCGTTGTCCCAATGTGATAAACACCACACCGAAGACGACGACAACAAACAGCACGACCAAGATGATCAGGGTCTCAATTCCGACTTGGCCTTTTGCCAGTCCGGTCAGTTCGGTCTTCATCCCCAGCACCAATTCGTAGAGTGCCTTAGGCATCTGAGCCAGGATGCCGGCCATGATCAGCAAGCTGATCCCGTTGCCGATACCGTATTCGTCAATTTGCTCACCCAGCCACATCAGGAACACGGTTCCTGTTGTCATGACCAGAACGGCCACGATTTGCCAGCCGAAGAACAATTGTTCGTTCGCATTCATGAAGTTCGGGTTGATGCTGCTTTGGCCATTAGAGCCAGCCATCAGCATGAACTTGAGATACATGTAGCTCTGCACCAAGCAGATCACCACAGTCAGATAACGCGTGTATTCGTTGAGTTTCTTCCGGCCAGCTTCGCCTTCCTTTTTCAACTCTTCCAGCGGTTTGTAAACGCTGCCGAGCAATTGGAAGATAATCGACGCCGAAATGTACGGCATGATTCCGAGGCCGAAGATCGTCGCTTGACGAAGATCGCTAGCCGCGAAAACGCTGACCTTTTCGAAAAAGTCGGCTGCACCGCCGCCAGCACCGCTGTCCAAGTTGGTGGCGATCATCGGCAACGGGATATGGAACCCGATCCGGTAGATAGCAAGCAACCCGATCGTCAGCATGACCTTCTTGCGAAGTTCAGGGATCGAGAAAATGATTCGCAGCTTTTCAAACATCGATCCGTCCGTCGTCGATCGTGCAGGGTGAATTCATGTCGTCTCGCCAAGCAAAAATGGCGAGCACGCAAAGGTTGTTCTGGACTTGGCGAAGGAAATTACCATCGCCACGGCAATCAAACTAGCAACCAAAGCCAAATCACGGAAGAACGATTGCCGCGAAGCTTTTTCAACTGGTGCCAATTCAAAGAAAACAGGCCCGACGAAATCGCCAAGGCCTGTTGTTTTGTCGGTTAGGTGGAAAGTCGCGACCGTCATTGGCCGCGAATTCTCCGGATTACTTTTCGCTTTTGAGGGCTTCGACGCGTTCGTCTGGCGTGCGTTTCGGAGCCAGCTTTTCTGCTGTCCCGCCCGCGGCCGAGATCTTTTCTTCAGCCGACTTGCTGAAGCGATGAGCCTGAATGGTCAGCTTCTTTGTCAATTCACCATCACCGAGAACCTTCAGTTCGTCGAAGTTTCCCTTCGCGAGGTTCTTGGCGGCGAGTGCTTCGAGGGTGACGGTTTCACCTTCGTTGAAAGCATCGTTCAGCTTGCCAACATTGACAGCGAAGATGGTCAACGCCCAACGGTTGTTGAAACCACGCTTTGGCACGCGACGGAACATTGGCATCGCACCGCCCTGGAAGTTGGGCTTGCGGCTGTAACCGCTGCGGCTCTTGTGTCCCTTGTGCCCACGACCCGACGTTTTGCCGGTGCCGCTACCAGGACCACGACCGATGCGTTTTCGAGGGCGGTGTTTCGTAATACCGCGATGAACGTCGTTGAGTTGCATAGTAGTGATGGAATGGCTGGGGGCGGGAGACTGAGCGTTGGGCGTCAGTCATGCTGCCCGAGTGTTTGAATGAGTGTCTTTGCCAAAGGTATCCGAAGTCGGTCGCTTCAAAGCGATGGGAACCAAGCAATTTCTTCTTGGCGGATGCATTCCGCCAGCTTTGTTAGGCTTCGATCAAATCGTCTGGGTTCAATCCACGCAAAGCAGCGATTTGCTCGCGGGTTCGCAACTTGCTCATCGCGTCGAGGGTCGCTTTGACCAGCGTGACGGGATTATTGGTTCCGTAGGACTTGGTCAGAATGTCGTGGATTCCGCAGGCTTCGCAAACAGCACGGACGGCTTGACCAGCGATGATACCCGTACCAGCACCAGCTGGAATCAAGACAACGCGAGCGGCACCATAACGGCCCCAAACTTGGTGAGGAATGCTGCCCTCAACCAATGGAACATGGATCATGCTGCGTGAAGCTTGCTTTTGTGCTTTCTGCACGCTTGGTGGAACTTCGTTGGCCTTGCCATAGCCCCAACCAACCTGCCCACTGCCGTTGCCGACGACAACCATCGCAGCAAAGCTGAAACGGCGACCGCCCTTAACCACAGCCGCACAACGTTTGATTTTGACGACACGGTCCAGAAGACCGGCTTCCAAACCTTGCTCTTCGTTCTTGTTGTTGCGTTTGTTTCGTGCGTTGCTCATGGCGGACTATGTTGATTCGTTGCGATGAATGTCGCGGGATGGGAAAATTAAAACTGCAAACCAGCTTCGCGAGCGGCGTCTGCGAATGCTTTGACTCGGCCGTGGTACTTGTTGTGACCACGATCAAGCTTGACGGTCTTAACACCCGCCTCAGCAGCCTTTTCTGCGACCAGCTTACCAACCAATGCCGCGGCGTCACAGTTGCCACCAGCCTTCACTTGGTCACGGACAGTTTTGTCGCGTGTGCTCGCACTGAGAAGGGTCTTGCCAGCTTGGTCATCAACGACCTGGCAAGCGAAGTGCTTCAGCGTACGCTGAATGCACAAACGTGGCTGGTCGGCACTGCCTCGCAACTTGTTGCGAACATGGCGCCGGCGACGCAGGCGTTTGCTTTGGAGTTTTTTGTTCTTGTCCATAGTGACGACCCACGATGATCGTTGTGAACGGATGAAATGAATGGAAACAGCGGAGCGACGCCCCGCCAATTGCGACGGCAAACCTACTTGGTGGCCGACTTACCTGGTTTGATCTTGACCTGTTCGCCTTGGTATCGAATCCCTTTGCCCTTGTAAGGCTCAGGTTTGCGAAGCGAGCGAATCTCAGCCGCGAATTGCCCGACGCTTTGTTTGTCGCAGCCCTGAATCACAACGTGAGTCTGGTCCGGGCAAGTGACCGTCAGGTCAGTTGGGATTTTGCGGTGCAGTTCGTTGGCATAGCCGACACGCAATTGCAGTGTGTCACCGCTGATCGATGCCAGGTAACCGACGCCGACGATTTCCAACTTCTTTTCGTATCCGTCTTTCACACCAACCAACATGTTGGCGACGATCGCACGGGTCAGACCATGAAATTCACGGGAGGGACGATCATCCCCATCACGCGAAACGATCACTTGGTTGGTGTCACTGTCAACGGCGACCTTCACTTCAGGACGATGTTTGAACGACAGTTTGCCCTTGGGACCTTCCACATCAATGTTGCGGTCAGCAATGCTAACTGTCACACCGGAGGGGATCGCGACTGGCTTGTTACCAATGCGGCTCATGGCTGATTACAAATGTACGGGGGAAATATAAATGGTTTGGCAATTGGGGCGTCAACGACGGTCGATCACGACACTTCGCAGAGGACTTCGCCGCCGATTTTGTCTCGGCGTGCTTCGCGATCGCTGATCACACCCTTGCTGGTGCTGATGATTCGGATTCCCAAACCGCCCAACACAGGCTTGAGTTCTTTACTGCGGCTGTACAAACGACGGCCTGGCTTGCTGATTCGTCGGATGGACTGAATCACTCGTTCTCCGTTGGGACCATATTTCAGTTCCAAACGAAGGTAGCCGACTGGTTCTTCTTCCAGCTTCTCTTCTTTCCAGTCCCAAATGAATCCTTCTCGTTTGAGAACATCGGCCAAACCACGCTTTACGCGGCTGGCGGGGATGTCAACGAACGGACGCTCGACGCGTACGGCGTTGCGGATTCGGGTGAGCATGTCGGCAATGGGGTCGGTCATCATGGCTGTGGTTTCCCTTTAATTATCCAAGCTCACCAGCTGCTCTTACGAACGCCTGGGATCAATCCCGCGTTGGCATTCTCACGGAAGCAAATTCGGCACAAGCCGAACTTGCGATACACCGAACGTGGACGACCGCAAAACTTGCAACGGTTCTCTTTTCGAGTTGAAAATTTAGGCGTGCGAAGCGCCTTGGCGACCTTGGATTTGCTTGCCACGAAAGGACCTGCGGTGTACGGATCGGGGAGCGTCTCAAGCGAGAGACATGTGACGAATTGAAATATAACGATTGGTTGGTTCCGGGAGGGGAACCGAATCAGGCCGCGCCGGCCTGCTCTTTTTCTTTGGGTTGCTTGAACGGCATGCCGAACAACCGCAACATCTCACGAGCTTCGTCGTCGGTTTTGGCCGAAGTAACGAAGCTGATGTTCATCCCTTGGGGACGAACGAATTTGTCTGGGTTAAGCTCTGGGAAAACCAGTTGCTCGTTCAAACCAAGTGTGTAGTTGCCGTTGCCATCGAAGGCTTTACGACTAATACCGCGAAAGTCACGGACACGAGGGAGAACGATTGAAACCAAACGGTCCAAGAACTCATACATCCGTTGGCGACGCATCGTGACCATGCAGCCGATTGGCATGCCTTCACGCAAGCGGAAGCCTGCAATTGATTTACGAGCAATGGTGGTGACTGGTTTTTGTCCGGTGATTTGGGTCATCGAATCGATGGCCAAGTCGAGGACCTTCTTGTCGCCAACAGCGGCACCAACACCCATGTTCATGCTGATCTTCAGCAGACGTGGCACTTGGTGCACGTTCTTGTAGCCGTAAGTTTCTGTCAGAGCGGCACGAACGGATTCGTCGTAACGCTGTTGCATTCGTGGAATGTTGCTGGACATGTTAGGCACTGTGCCGCCGAGGAAGTAACGGCCAATAGGGTAAGGTGTGTGTGGTGGTAGTCGTCAATCAGCTAGCTGCTTTGGACGCCTTCGCCGGTGCGATTTGGCCGAGGCTTTCGCCGCTAGCCTTCGCGAAACGTTCTTTGCTTCCATCTTCCAGGTAGCGAACGCCGATGCGAGTTGGTTTGCCGGTTGATGGATCGACCAACATCACGTTGCTCGCACTCATGGGCATCTCTTTGTTCAAGCGACCGCCCTGAGGGTTCTTTTGGCTCTGGCGAACGTGCTTCCACACGCGTGCAGCACCTTCGACGACAACCTTGTCTTTGTCGCGATCGACTTTCAAAATTTTGCCACGGTGACCTTTGTCAGCTCCGGCAATCACAATGACTTCATCGTCAACGCGAAATTTCATGGTAGTAACTTTGATCGGTAATTTGTTTGCAAATGGTGGTTAGGCCCGATGTCCCGGTGAATGTCACCGAGAAACCGAATCAGACCACTTCGTTGGCCAGGCTGACGATTTTCATGAAGTTGTTTTCTCGCAACTCACGGGCGACCGCACCGAAGATGCGTGTTCCGCGTGGGTTGCGGTCTTTGTCAACCAACACAACCGCGTTGGAATCAAAACGGATGTAGCTTCCGTCAGGACGACGGGTTGGTTGCTTCACCCGGACGATGACGGCACGCACAACGGCCTTCTTCTTCACTTCGCTGCCAGGAATCACACTCTTGACGCTGCATACGATCACGTCGCCAACGGTGGCGAAACGACGCCGACTGCCGCCGAGCACCTTGATGCACATGACTTCTCGAGCACCGGTGTTGTCGGCGACATCGAGGCGGGATTCTTGTTGGATCATATCTGTTTACTTCAACGACAAAAACGTTGGACGATTGTGTGGAGGAGGTTGCGATTAAGCGTCCGTGGCGGCCGATTCTGTTTCGGGTTCACCAGCGTGAGCTGCGGCCAAGCCTTCAGCCTCGGCATTCTTGCGAGCGGCACGCAAAGCAACAACGTCGACTGCGGTGCTTTTTTCAAGCACGCGGACCAAACGCCAGCGTTTGAGTTTGCTCAATGGTTCCGATTCAATGATCTCGACCTTGTCGCCTACGCCCGATTCATTGTTCTCGTCGTGAACGTGACACACCGTGCGGCGGCGAATGTACTTCTTGTATTTTGGATGCTTGACCAAACGAGCGATCTCGACGCGACGCGTCTTGCTCATTTTGTCGCTGGTCACAATTCCGGCTACGACGCGTTTGGGCATGGTGCTAGTTGGACGTGCAGTGAATGAATGGGTGAGGTTGAGGCGTCAATTAAGCTTGCGGTTGAGCAAGTTGACGTTCTGTTTGGATCGTCTTGACACGAGCGATCGTTTTTCGGTTCTTCTTGATCTCGCTGGGCGTATTCAAACGCTCCGACTGAGATTGGAAACGCAAGCGAAACAATGTTTCAGCAGCTTCCTTCGCAGTCGCATCGAGCTGTTCGTCGCTCATTTCGCGAAGTTCGGTCAGTTTGGTCATCGAATTAGACAAAGGTCAAAGGGGATGAATCGTACAAAGGGTCAGAATGGTTTGGATTGTTTACCAATCGACTTCTCAACCCCAACGAACGGAACAATCGATGTTTCGATCATTCACGTTGATGATGTATGTTGAAGTGTCGCGGGCAATCCTTCTCATCGACCCGCCAATCAGTCGGACCGCTAAGCGATCACGCTGAGCGGCGTTCGACAAATCGGACTTTGACCGGCATCTTGCTCGCCAGACGTGCAAAGCACACCTTGGCTTGTTGTTCGGTCACGCCACTGAGTTCGTATAAAATGGTTCCCGGCTTCACAACCGCGGCCCAGAAGTCAGGCTCCCCTTTACCTTTACCCATCCGTGTTTCCAGCGGTGTGCTAGTCACAGACTTGTCGGGAAAGATTCGGATATAGAGCTTGCCTTGGCCGCGAACGTATTGCTGGGCAGCGATTCGTCCGGCTTCGATCGTCGTTGCTTTGATCCAGCCAGCATCCAATGATTGGATACCGTAGTCACCAAAGACGACCGTATTGCCGCGAGTCGCGTTACCTTTTATACGACCTCTTTGGCTTTTTCGATGCTTGACCCGTTTGGGCATCAGCGCCATCGTTGTCGTCTCCGTAAGTACCTTGGTTAATCCACACTTGAATCCCGATGTGCCCCTGTGGCGTCATCGCTTCGGTGAATCCGTAATCAATCTTGGCTTGTAGCGTGCTCAATGGAATCGAGCCAGCACTTTGCTTTTCGCGACGGGCCATTTCGGCACCGCCCAGTCGACCGGCCATTTGGATTTTGATGCCCTTTGCACCAGCGTCCATCGTCTGTTCGAGCATTCGTTTCATCGTGCGGCGGAAGCTGGATCGCTTTGCCAACTGTTGCGAGATGTCCTCAGCAACCAATTGTGCTTGCAGTTCAGGTCGTCCAACTTCTTCCACTTTCAGGTTGATGCGACGTCCGACCAGATTCTGTAGTTCGGCTTGCAGGATCTCAATTTCCTGTCCCTTCTTGCCGATGATCAGACCTGGGCGAGCGACGTAAAGCATCACCCGAACTTCATCGCGAGTACGTTCGATCTCAATGCGATCGATTCCCGCGCTCTTGTATTGTGACTTCTTGGGGTGCTTGGTGATGAATTCGCGAATCTTGCGATCTTCCACCAGCAGGTCCGCAAAATCCTGCTTCGAGGCATACCAACGACTTCCCCAACCACGGGTGACGCCGGTACGAAACGCAATCGGATTGACTTTTTGACCCATGGGAGAGTGCTGAGTGCTGAAGGCAGGGAGTTAAATAAACGGTGTTGTGTTTGGTGTCGTTTGAATGCTCGAGGGTGCCCCTCGGCAAACCTTAACTAGACGTTTTCGATGTGTGTCAGACCCACACGAATGTGGCTGGAACGTTTCTTGATCATGAACGCCATGCCGCGAGCACGAGGCTGGATGCGTTTGAACATTGGACCACCGTCGACGCGAACGTCGGTGATGACCAGCTCTTCGATGCGATGGCTGCGTCCGCTGTTTTGATCTGGATCTTGAGCGTTTCCGACAGCACTTTTGATCACCTTCTCAAGCATGCGAGCTCCACGTTGGGGCTGATACTTCAGGGTGTCCAATGCTTCGTCGGCAAACATGCCACGAACCAAATCGGCAACCAGACGCACCTTTTGGGCGCTGATGCGGGCGTTCTTATGATATGCGTTGAATTGAGACATGTCTGTCGCTAAATCGTTTGACTCGTGAAATTCACCAACCGTATGGTGGGACGCTACTGACTAGCGTTTGCCCTTGCCGCCGTGACCCTTGAAGGTCCGCGTGGGAGCAAACTCACCGAGTTTGTGACCCACCATGTCTTCGGTCACCAACACTTTGATGTGTTGGCGTCCGTTGTGAACCATGAACGTGACGTTCACGAATTCTGGAACGATCGTGCAAGATCGCGCCCATGTCTTGATCGGTTCTTTCGAGCCGGTTTCGGCTGCCTTCTGAACTTTGAAAAAGACTTTCGGGTCAACAAAGGGACCCTTCTTACTGCTTCGACTCATGATTTTTTACCGGAGTTGCCGCTGAAAGGGTGGCCTACTTGTGGAGTTTCAACTGACCGTAGCGACGACTCTTGCGTCGGCGAACGATCGACGAGTTGCTTGGTTTACGTTTTTGACGTGTACGGCCGCCCTTAGCACTCTTGCCCGATGGGCTGACTGGGTGACGTCCACCTTTGGTTCGACCTTCACCACCACCGTGTGGGTGATCGATCGGGTTCATGGCAGTACCACGAACGTGAGGTCGACGACCCAACCAACGTGAACGACCTGCTTTACCGAGTACGATATTCATGTGGTCGCTGTTGCCGACTTGGCCGATGGTTGCACGGCAAGCACTAGGAACACGACGAACTTCGCCGGATGGAAGCAGCAACTGGGCCCAATCAGCTTCGCGAGCTTGAAGGGTCGCTTGCGTTCCCGCCGAACGGCACATCACTGCTCCGCGGCCGGCACGCATTTCAATGCAGCAAACCGAGGTTCCCAGCGGAATGTTTTTCAGCGGCAAGCAGTTGCCAACCACTGGAGGTGCGTCAGGTCCGTTTTGTAGTTTGTCGCCCGCGGCCACTCCCGAAGGTGCGATCACGTAATGCTTCTCGCCATCGGGGTATTTCAGCAAAGCGATGCGTGCGGTGCGGTTCGGGTCATACTGAACCGAGTCGACCGTTGCAACGACGCCGTCTTTAACGCGACGGAAGTCGATGACACGATATTTTTGCTTGTGCCCGCCACCACGGTGACGTGAAGTGATTTTGCCCTGGTTGTTCCGTCCGCCGGTTTTTGTCTTTGGACGCAGCAAGGAACGTTCTGGCGTGTAGCCAGGCGTCAGTTCCTTGAAGTCGCTGACCGACGCGTTGCGTCGGCCGGCGCTGGTCGGCTTGTAGATTCGGATGCCCATGAGTATCGCTTTTTCTTGCGAGCTGTTTCTGTGCGGGGAAGTGTTGCGTTGAGATTGGTTTCAGGTCTTTGGTGAACCCAAAGACCTTCACAGTGTCCTAGAAGAAGTCAATGCGATGGTCTTCGTGAAGCGAGACGATTGCTTTCTTCCAGTCGCTGGTTCGTCCAATCTTGTATTTGAACCGGCGGGCTTTCCCTTTGCGGGTCTGGGTGCGGACCTTGAGGACTTTGACGTCGAACAAATGTTCAACAGCCTTTTTGACGTCCAATTTGGTGGCATCGCGGTGAATTTGGAACGCGTATTGGTTGTTCCGTGTCGCGCGGTGCACGCCTTTTTCGGTCACGAGCGGTTTCAGCAAGATCTGGTGGGGTTCCAGTTCGATCTTACGTTCAACAGGTTTGGGTGGTTGGATCGCAGACATATCAGGCCGCTGCCTCCGCTTCGTTGGTGTTCTGGGTGGAACCGGCGAATGTGCCGTCTTTGACTCGGTCCAGTGCTTCTTGCGTGAAGAGCACTCGTTTTGGAGTCAGCAGGGTCAGTGCGTTCAGTTGGCGAACGGGTTCGACCGTCACGCCGCTGATGTTGCGACCGCTCTTGTAGATGATTTGGTCATCGCCAGCGGTTGCGATCAAAGTGGTCGTGTTCGCCAGTCCGAGGTTCTTTAGGATCTGAGCAATTTGGCTGGTCTTTGGTGCGTCCAGCTTCAGTTCGTTGATGACAACGATTTCGCCGTCGTCGATTCGCGAGCGGATTGCCATGCGAGTGGCGATCTTGATCGCTTTCTTGGGAAGGCGATAGCTGTAGTCGCGAGGTTTGACGGTTCGTGCAACACCGCCACCACGACGAACATTGGTTCGCTTGGAGCCGGCACGTGCGTTGCCGGTACCCTTTTGGCGGTACATCTTCTTGTTGGTGCCGCTGACTTGACCGCGAGTTCGCGTGTTGTGCGAGCCTTGGCGTTTGTTAGCTTGGTACATGACCACCACATCGTGCAGCAGTTGTTTGCTGACTCGGTTGGCGATTTGTTCGGTGTCGATCTCGTACTGGCCGACTTCTTTGCCGGAGGCGTCGAGGATAGGTAGGTTTGCCATGATTGTTTTCCTCAGCCGACTTTGTTGGTTTGACGAATCGAGACAAAGCCGCCGTTGGGTCCGGGAACCGCACCGCGAATCATCAGCAGGTTGTTTTCTGCGTCGACGCGAACGACTTCCAGGTTGCGGGTGGTGACTTTGGCGTTGCCGTATTGGCCAGCCATTCGCTTGCCTTTGAATGTGCGGCTAGGCGATGCACTCATCCCGGTACCACCAGCGTGGCGGTGGCACTTCTTGACGCCGTGTGTTGCTCGTTGGCCGGCGAAGTTGTGTCGCTTCATGACCCCGGCGAAGCCTCGGCCCTTGCTGGTTCCGGTGATGTCGACCTTCTTGACATCGTTGAACTGTTCAACGGTGAGTGTGTCGCCGACGTTTGCTTCAGATGATCCGCGGAATTCGCGAACGAATCGTTGTGGTTCGCAATCTGCCTTGGCTGGAGCTTCGATTCCGGCTGCCGAACGTTTCTTTGAACGTTTGCTTTCGATGGTAGCAACTTGGCCACGCTCACTGCGTTTTGCCAGGCGGCGAGGCTTGTCTTCGAAACCCATTTGAACGGCTTCATAGCCGTCGCGGTCTTTGCTGCGTACTTGAAGCACGTGGCAAGGGCCAGCTTGCACGACCGTGACGGGAACAGCGGTTCCGTCTTCCAGGAAGATCTGAGTCATCCCGATTTTACGGCCAAGAATAGATGGTGACATAACAGTTCCTGCTCGCGGTTAGCGAGCGATGTGCGATTCGTTAGGAGTTCCGAGACCTTCGAAGCGATCTGCTCAAGTGATCGGCGGACGCCGAGCCTGAGTGATTTCGCCGCGACATCCGACCATGCGGAAAACCGTGACCAATTCGTGTGTGTGATGGGGTAACTTGAGTCGGTCCCCGGTGAGGTGGCATGTTGCCGTGGGGTCCGATCTTGTTCTGACTGGGGAGCCGGTTGAAGACTGGTTTTGCCAGCGAAGTGATTCGCGGTGGCTAGGTCAGTGATGGCTCTTTGTCAGTTGAGTGCCGGGGTTGCGAAGTGCGATTGTCGACCGATCAGCGGGCGGACGCCTTGATCTTGATATCGACACCAGCCGGCAGGCTTAGCTTGTTGAGTGCTTCGATCGTCTTGGCGGATGCCTGAACGATGTCCACCAAACGCTTGTGCGTTCGGATTTCATATTGTTGGCGAGCCTTCTTGTTGACGAAGGGGCTCGACAGAACCGTGTATCGTTCGATTCGGGTTGGCAAAGGGATTGGGCCATGCACAATGCTGGCGGTCGCTTTGACGGTGTCGACAATGTCGCGGGCACTCTGGTCCAGCACGGCATGGTCGTACGCTTCCATTCGAATGCGGATGACTTCGCTGGGGCCGGTTGACACTGCTTACTTCCAAGTCGGGAACGAGAAACGAGTCCATTCCTCACAGCAACTTTGCCGTGGGGAGGCGAGAATGTACGGTTGACGTCATTGAGCGTCAACGGCTTTTGAACAATTGATTAAAAAAAGCCGTTGATTTTGCCTGGATTGATCTTGGCAGCGACGTGTCGCGGCCTGATCCGTGCTAGGAAGCGTGGATTCGCCTCTTTTGCGCTCTCTGTCTTTCGTGTTTTCAATTCTCCAAGGCAATGGTCATCGACGCGATTGTTCGTTCCCTTGAGTCGGTGTTGGTTGACTTGCCTTGAATAGGCGGGGCAAAGTGGGTTGAGAGGGTTTGTTGGTTTGCTTTCGTTGGGCTTGTTTCGGGGCGGATGGTCGATTGGGCGTTGAATTTGAAGGCGAACCGTCTGCTTCTTCAGGTGGTGTTGATTCCGATTGTATTGATGTTGGCTGTGCCCGGCCGCTCGTCGGTTTGTCGGGGGAGTCGTGCGGTTTTGGTGTTCGCGGGCTTGTTGCCGTTTGGGTGTTGGTTGGCGGTGGATTGCTCGGTGTGGCTCGTTCGTTATCGCCCGCGTCGGCAGGGCTGGGGACGCATCAGCAGTTGGGGCTGCCCCCGTGCTCGATGCGGATGTTGTTTGGGGTTCGGTGCCCTGCGTGCGGGATGACGACTTCTTGGAGTTGGTTGACGCGGGGTGATTTGGTTGCCTCCGCTTCCGCCAATTTGTCTGGGATGTTGCTGGGTTTTTTCGTTTTGGTGTTGTTGGTGTTGGGTTTGAGGTTGGTTTGGTATGGCCGCTGTTTGTCTCGCAGGGTGAACTGGTGGGTTGGTTTTGGTGTCGTGTTCCTCGGCGTTCTCAGCGTCGCGGAATGGTTGGTTCGATTGCAGTTCGATTGAAAATTCGACCCAAAAGTTTGATTCCCCCTACACGAATGTGGCGGATGCGTGTGAGAATGCGGCCCGCGTTGGTCTCGAGAGGGCTGGCGGTTTTCGTTTATTTCCTGGCAATTTCCACCTTGGCGTCAAAATGAGTGACACCTTCAATCCCGACACGCCCAACATCGACGCGCCCGCAATCGATTCGCCCACGACGGATCCTGAGCCAGCAGAATTCGAAGTGAAGTTGGCGTCGCGGGTCGACCGTTTGCCTCCTTACATGTTTGGACGCATCAATAACCTGCTGTATCAAAAGCGGCGTGCTGGGGATGATGTCATTGACCTGGGGATGGGCAATCCGTCGGACCCGCCGGATCCGATCGTTGTTCAGAAACTGAATGATGCGGCAGCTGATATCGGGAACCACGGCTACAGCAAGTCAAACGGGATTACAAATCTTCGTCGCGAGGTGGCTAGCAAATATCACCGAAAATACGGCGTGCGATTGGACCCTGAGGGCGAGATCATCGCCTGCTTGGGCAGTAAGGAAGGTTTTTCGCACATGTGTTTGGCTTTGATGGGGCCAGGCGACACAGCAATCATTCCATCGCCGTATTTTCCCGTTCATATGTACGGTGTGATTTTGGCATCCGGCAATGTGGTAGCGCTCGATGTCGCGGATCCCGATAAGTTTCTCAGCAACGTGGCTTACACCTGCGAAAACCTGACGCCGCGGCCAAAGGTTTTGATTGTCAATTACCCGCATAACCCATCGTCGGCGGTGATCGAGGGTGACTTCTTTGTTGAGGTGGTTCGGCTGGCGAAGAAGTACGGTTTGATGGTCATTCATGACTTCGCCTATGCCGACGTGGCGTTCGATGGTTATGTGCCGCCGAGTTTTCTTTCCGCTCCTGGTGCCAAGGATGTGGGGGTTGAATTCACGACGATGAGCAAGGGGTACAACATGGCTGGTTGGCGTGTTGGTTTCTGCGCTGGGAACGCGGATATGGTTCGTGGCTTGGGCACGATCAAGGGCTATTACGACTACGGCATGTTTCAGGCGATTCAGATCGCCGCGATTGTGGCTCTTCGCGAAACCGAAGCGACTGTTGCAAAGCAGTCTGAGGTCTATCAAAGTCGGCGCGATGTGTTGGTTAGCGGTTTGCGGCGACTCGGTTGGAATGTCAATCCGCCGAAGGCGGGGATGTTCGTTTGGGCTGAGGTTCCCGAGCCTTGGAAGAGCCAGATGAGCACCATGGATTTCGCAATGATGTTGCTGGAAGACGGCAACGTGGCGGTCAGTCCAGGCAGTGGTTTTGGTGCCGCGGGTGAAGGCTATTTGCGGATGTCTTTGGTTGAGAATGAGCACCGCTTGCGTCAGGCGGTTCGCCAGATTGGGAAGTGTCTGGCGGCCGGCAAGGCCGATGCGGGGCCTGTCGCTTCGTCGGCTTCGTAGTTCAGTCTCCGATTCGTGTTCATTGGGCTTGGCGGTCAGCTAGGTTTGTCGGCGTTTTCTGGTCGTAATTGGTTCTTGAGGTAGCATCGAGATGCGTTTGGGTTTGGCTCTGAGAGCGTTTTGGCAGGCAATGTTTGACCGGGAGGTCGCTGAGCGAGTGGCGTTGGCTTTGGATGGCGTCGATTTGGCGTCTTCGTCGTCAGCGAAATCCGTGCCGGCTGCTGTGGAGCAGGCGCCCGCGAAGCCGGTTCGGCAGGCGCCGACGCAGAGCGACGCAATCGCGTTGTTGGGGGCGCTTCAAAGAGACGGTCGGCTGGTGGATTTGATCCACGAAAATCTGGACCAGTATGGTGATGATCAGGTCGGTGCCGCAGCGCGGCCTTGTTTAAAGCAGTGTCGCCAAACGTTGGATCGGTTGTTGGCAATCAAGCCACTCGTTGATGCCGAAAACGGCGGGGTGATCCCGGTGGAGGCCGATGCGTCGTCTGCTCGTTTGCGTTGGGTTGGCGAGGCGTCCGGGGCCTCACAGGGAAAGGTCGTGCATGGCGGATGGGTCGCTACGCAGGTCCAGTTGCCTGCTTGGTCAGGCGGTCCCGAGGATGCGATGGTGATTGCTCCCACTCAGGTCGAGGCTCCGTAGCTGCCTCGGCAGCCTGTTATCGGGCTAGCGCAGAGTTGAATGTCGCTGGTCTTTGCTCTCGGCTGATCTTTGGTCGCAGCGAGGTCGCGGTGAACTGGGTTGTGCCTGGCGGTTCCCGCAAAGGCCGGGTGCTCTGTCGTCGCTCCAGGCCGTCGCTCTGTCGTTTGCTGGCCAGCGGCAGTTCTAGTACTGGAAGCTGTCGGCGTCTTCTTTGGGGGCTGCCTGGTAGCCGTAGGGTTCCATGCTGCTTCCCGCTCGGCCTTGGCTGAGGCTTCGTACGGCTCCGGAGTAGCCAAACATTTCTTTCAATGGAGCGTGTGCCGTGATCACGGTCATGGCCCCGCGGCTTTCGGTGGATGCGATGATGGCGCGACGCTGTTGCAGGTCGCCGACGATCTCGCCCATGTAGTCTTCTGGTGTGGTGACCTCGACTCGCATGACGGGTTCCAGGAGCACGGGCCCGGCGGCTTGCAAGCCGCTTTCGAAGGCATCGCCAGCGGCAATTCGAAAGGCAACTTCGTCGCTGCCTTCTTCGGCCATTTCGGCGTCCATGACGTCGATGCGGACGCCCGAGAGCGGGAATCCGGCGATCATGCCGCCGCCTTCGGCTCGGTCGCGAATTTCGTCGATCGCTGCACTGCGGACTGCGTTGGGCAAGCCGACGTCGGGAGGAAGTCGGTCGAAGACGATCACTGGATCGGATGGGTTATCGGTTGGGCTGATCTTCACTTTCAGGCGTGCAAACATCTGGGTGGAGCCGACAACGCGGTTGCATTGGCCGACCAGTTCGGCGCTGCCGCCAATGGTCTCTCGGTAGTTCACTCGGGGCTTGTAGAACTTCACGTTCAGGCCAAAGTCGCGAGTCAGGCGGTGCTGGATGACTTCCAGGTGCAGTTCGCCCATTCCGCTGATGATCGTCTGGCCGATCTCTTCGTTGTCGACCGCCCGGAAGGTTGGGTCTTGGCGGCGAAGCATGTCGAGGGTTTCCTCCAGCTTCTTCCGGTCCGCCGTGCTTTCAGGTTCGATCGCCATCGAGAGCACTGTCTCAGCAAATTTGATGCTGGGTAGTTCGATCAGTTCCTTTGTGTCGCAGACGGTGTCGCCGGTGATGGCGAAGCGCGGTCCGATCACGCAGCAGATGTCGCCCGCTCCGACGGAGTCGACTTGGCCGTCGCGGTCCTTTTTGGTCGCGTGAATCTGCCAGATTTGGGCGACGTTTTCCTTCTTGTCTCGATTGGGGCATTGAACGCGAGAGTTCTGTTTCAGCTCGCCGCTGTAAATTCGAATCCAGTAGTTGTCGCCTGTTTTGGCGGGCAGGATCTTGAAGACGAGACCGCAGAATGGCTCTTTGGGGTCTGGGTTTCGTGAAAGTGTCTTGTCTGGCTTCTTGGGGTCGTGGCCTTCGACCGCCGGTCGATCGAGTGGGCTGGGGAGGAAGTTTCCGACGCCCGTCATCAGCGGCTGCACGCCGATTCCATGAAGGGCGGAGCCGCAGAAGACAGGTTGGATGGTTCGGTCGAGGCAGCCCTTTCGCAGTGCCGCCAGGATCACATCGCGAGGGACTTCTTTGTCCTCCATTGCAAGACTCATGGCGTCTTCGCTGATCTCGTAGACCGCTTCCAGCATTTGCTCTCGCCAGATCGCAGCGTCGTCAGCCAGTTCGTCCGGCAAATCGGTTTCGGTGACCTGTTTGCCCTCAGTTTCCGGGTCGAACTGCAGCAGCTTCATGTCGACCAGGTCGATGACGCCTCGGAACGGGTTGTCGACGTGGGCGGGGCCTTCGCCGACGGGCAGTTCAACCGCAACGGGGCGACCGCCCAGTCGCGGTCCGATGTCATTGAAGACTGTCTCGAAGCTTGCTCCTTCGCGGTCCATTTTGTTGATGAACACGATGCGAGGGACTTCGTAGCGATCGGCCTGTCGCCACACGGTTTCGCTTTGGGCCTCGACGCCTTCTCGAGCGGAGAACACCACGACTGCTCCGTCCAGGACTCGGAGGCAACGTTCGACTTCGGCGGTGAAGTCCACGTGGCCAGGAGTGTCCAGCAGGTTGACGTTATAGTCGCCCCAGGCGTACTTCACGCAGGCGCTGAAGATCGTGATGCCGCGTTCTTGTTCTTCGGGGTCATCATCGGTGTCGGTGGTGCCGTGGTCCACTCGTCCAACCCGGTGTTTCGCGCCGCTGAGGTAGAGCATTCGCTCGGTGACAGTGGTTTTGCCAGCGTCGATGTGGGCGATGATCCCAATGTTGCGAATCTTGGATATGTCGGCGGCCATGGCGGGTCGGTGCGTTGGAAAGCGGTTTGGAGCGAAGGCGCAAAGAAAAATCGCGATCCGGCAGAACCGAATCGCGACCAATTGTGAACGTTAGAGTGCATCGCGCGTAGCGGCTGAAAATCAATTCAGTCGTACGTGGTGGATCACCATGCGAAGTGAGCGAATGCCTTGTTGGCGTCAGCCATGCGGTGCGTGTTTTCGCGTTTGGTGTAGGCGGCGCCTTCCTTTTTGAAGCCAGCCAGCAATTCATCGGCCAGTTTCAAAGCCATTGGGCGGCCCTTTTTGTCGCGAACGGCAGCCAGGATCCAGCGGATCGCGAGGCTCTGTTGGCGAGCTTTGTTGACCTGCATAGGAACTTGATAACTCGCACCACCGACTCGCTTGCTGCGAACTTCGATGTACGGCTTGATGTTTTCCAAGGCCGCTTCGAAGACTTCGATGGGGGTCTCTTCGCCTTCGTGACGTTTGCCGATCTCTTCTAAGGCATCGTAGAAGACTCGCTGCGCGGTGGTCTTCTTTCCGTCCAGCATCAAGCAGTTGATGAATTTGCTAGCCAGCAACGAGTGGTGCCGCGGGTCGCCGATGAGTTGCGAGCGGCTGGAAGTGATGCGTCCCATGAATGTCTGATCGAGCTACGAAGGGAAGTGAATGATTTGGAAACGACAGAGGCCGAGAAGTGAAGGGTGAAGCCTTACTTCTTGGCTCCGTAACGGCTGCGAGATTGCTTACGGCCATCGACACCCAATGCGTCGCGTGAGCCGCGGACAACTTGGTAACGAACACCGGGCAAATCGCGAACACGACCACCGCGAACGAGCACGATCGAGTGCTCCTGCAGGTTGTGGCCTTCGCCGGGGATGTAAACGGTGACTTCTTTGCCGTTGCTCAATCGAACCCGGGTGATCTTCCGCAAAGCCGAGTTTGGCTTCTTAGGGGTCATGGTCCGGACTTGCAGGCAAACACCCTGTTTTTGAGGGCATT
Organism: Rhodopirellula baltica SH 1; assembly: GCF_000196115.1. NCBI lineage: Bacteria > Pseudomonadati > Planctomycetota > Planctomycetia > Pirellulales > Pirellulaceae > Rhodopirellula > Rhodopirellula baltica. Next base: position 4,185,805 of record NC_005027.1, on the reverse strand, counting down.
TCTCGAGAACCGGCGACTTGCTCTGGCTCTTCTTCTGCTTCCGGTTTTTACGGACGAGTTGATTGATCGTTGGCATGAAAACAATGCAATTGGACGGTGATGTGTCGCGGCACGCAACTTGGGCCGAGATTTTTGCAAGCGGCGAAGTATGGCGGCTGTGCCATTCCTGTCAAGGCCGAATTGCAGGTGAAATGCATTCGAGTGGCATTCTGGGGTGTCTGTCGACACTTCCAATGTCCCAAATGCGGCGGCAGAGTTTGGTCAGTCGTGTGGCTTCTGAATGATCTCTTTTCGTCTGACGGTGAAATGTTCCCCAGTTTTCTTCGGCTGGGCAAGAGGATTTCACATGGAAAACGCTCTGCTTGTCGGACGATTGCTCTACTCTGGTTCTGATGGTTTTCTTTCCACCGCGTCCCGAACATGCCGCCTGAATCTCGCCGCGTGAAACAGCCCAACGAAACATTTTCGTCACCATCTTGGCCGATGTCGATTGGTGCTCCAGTTTGGTCCTGCGACGGATGGGGTGACGTGGTCTATCCCAAAAAGACACCTCGAACCGAGTGGCTTTCGTGGTACACGCGTTCGTTCAACACGGTCGAGGGAAACAGCACGTTTTATGCGGTCCCCGGCGAGCAGACTTTTCGCGGTTGGGCCGAGCAAGCGGCCGATGGTTTTGAGTTCTGCTTCAAATTCCCGAAGCGAATTTCGCACGACAGCATGCTGCAGCACTGCGATGACGAGGTGCGAGAGTTTTTGGTTCGATTGCGCGTGATTGCCAAGGAGAATCGTTTGGGGCCGACGTTTTTGCAGCTCGGGCCGAACTTTGGTCCGGATCGATTGCCTATTCTGGCGAAGTTCCTCCGCCGTTTGCCACGAGAATTGCCGTGGGCGGTGGAGCTTCGGCATCACGATTGGTTTGATTCAGCGGACAATGAGGCTCGCGTGAATGATCTGCTGCGGGACTTGCAGATCGACAAGGTCACGTTTGACAGTCGGCCGCTGTTTCAATCGCCGCCCGATGATGCCATCGAGGAAAAGTCGCAGGCAAGAAAGCCGCGTACCCCGGTTCGCCAAACGGTCACCGCCAAACGTCCGATGCTACGAATTGTCGGGCGGAATCGGGTGGAGCTTGCCGAAGCGTTCTTGGACCAATGGGTGCCAATTGTGGTTGGCTGGTTGGCTCAAGGACTGCGACCAATTGTGTTCACGCACACGCCGGACGATCGTTTGGCTCCGCTGTTTGCGGAATTGCTGCTTTCAAAAATGTCCGATGCGATGCCGGGTGTGGACTTTACCCTGCCCCGCCCTCCACAATCTCCTGAACAGTTGTCGCTTCTGGATTGAAGATCTGCGACGCGATGTTTTTCTCTGCCGATGTTCTCAACAGGCTTTTCTCATGCAACATCTGGATGTTCGAATTCACGACAACGTGGCGACCGTTTTGATTGATCGGCCGGAAAAGCATGGTGCTCTCAGTCCCAGCCTGTTGTTTGATCTCAACGAAGCTCTCGGTGATGTGCACCAAGAAAAAAGGGCTCGGGCGGTCGTTCTGTCTTCGCGAGGCGATCACTTTTGCTCGGGAGTCGACCTGCAAGTCTTTCAGCAGATCGCGGATTTGCCTGAGTCGGAACGGATGCAGCAGTGGTTCGAATATTGGCGGGCGGTCTCCGAAACCTGCGAGAAGATGCTTCGGTTTCCCAAGCCAATCATTGCTGCTGTGGATGGAGCGGCGATTGGGGCGGGGTTCGCGCTGATGCTAGCTTCCGATTTGTGTGTGGCCAGCAAGCGAGCCACCTTTGCCGCCGATGCTGCGCGACGCGGATTGGTTGGCGGAGTGACGACCGCGTTGTTGTCGTTCCGGATCGGTGCAGCGGCCGCTTCCAGGTTGACTTTGGCGGGTGAGAACATCGACGCGGAAGAAGCCCAGCGACTGAATTTGCTGTGCCAATCGCCGGTGGCGTCGGATCAAGTTTGGGTGGCGGCCAGCCAGTGGGCAGCTCGTTGCAGCGAAGGGCCCGCCGAAGCGGTGCAGGCGTCCAAGCGATTGCTCAACGAAAGCGTCGGTGAAGCTCTGCTGACTCAAATATCCGCTGCAGCGGCGGACAGTGCCTCGGCGTGCACGACCGAATCCGCCGCCGAAGGTGTTTCCGCGTTTCTTGAAAAACGCAAGCCGAGCTGGCCGTAGTTGGTGTCTTTCGAAGCGTACGCTGGGCTTCCAAGCCCGGCGAAACCATCTCTTCCGTCGGGCTTGGAAGCCTTTCTTATACCCCACATCTCTAAACACCAAAGATTAGTGTCCGATCAGAGTGGATTAGTGTTCTGCCAGAGTGGCCAAGGGAACACCAATCTCCGCTGATCGAACACTAATGGTTCTTGGACAAGAGATGTTTGGTTTCAAAACGCCTGTGTTCCCAACGCAAGCGGCTCCCAAAAGATGTGGGGTACAAAAAGGCTTGGAAGCCCAACGTACAAATTCAGCCTGCAAACTACGAACGTTTGCGGTAGCAGACTCGGTAGACCGGGATGCCCATCTTGCGGCTGCGTCGTTCGAAGTGGGTGTGGAAGTCCAAATCGTGAGTCGATTCTCGCTGAGTTTCCGGCAACGGCACGCCCAGTTCCGGTGCGATCTCGGCGATCAATTCGACGGTCAGCTCGAAGTAATCCAGCACATCGGTCCAGAAGTGCAGTCGCCCACCCACGCGAAGGCAACGGCTGAAGTTGAGAATGTTGTCGTGGCTGAGGACGCGTCGCTTGCGATGTCGCTTTTTCCACCACGGATCGGGGAAGTAAACGTGCACGCCGTCGAGTGACCCATCTTCGATTCGTTTTCCCTCGTCAGTTACCGCGAACAGCGGCGTGGCGTCGCCAGCCAACATTTTCGCATTGGCACGCTCGCGTTTGGCCAATCTGGCGGCAGCGTGAGCGGCGTATTTGCGAGCAATTTCAATCCCGAAGTAATTGTGCTCGGGACGACGATCGGATTCCGTTTGGATGAACAACCCTTTCCCGCTGCCGACCTCAATTTCCAATGGTTGATCGTTGCCGAACAGCGTTTGGCTGTTGATTGTCGCTGGCAAGTCCTCGGGCGTTTTCAGCCAAGAATCCAGGTCCAAGGCGGGGTTGGGTTTTCGGAGGGCGGCGCGAGGCATGCGAAGAAGCTGTCGAGGGAAGTGCGAAAGACCGTGTGCCGTCATCGTAACGCGACGCAAAATCTCTACAATCTTCCCTTCCCGCTTTCTGCCGACTCGATTTGCCCAACCCTCTTCCGGATTCCAAACCCGCATGGCCGCGACAACTAACAATTTTGACGGCCTTCGCGTGGCCGCTCTCGAAAGCCGACGGGCGGACGATATGACGCGGTTGATCTGCAAATTCGGGGGCGAAGCGTTTGTCAGTCCATCGATGCGAGAAGTGCCGATCGAACCCAACCGGGCAGCGATTGATTTTGCTTATCGGATCATCACCGGTGACATTGGCATCGTGATTGTGATGACCGGCGTTGGTTTTCGATATTTGCTCAAAGCGACTGAAAAACACGTCGACCAACAACGGTTGATCGACGCCTTGAGCGACATCACAACGATCTGCCGCGGCCCTAAACCGGTCGCGGTGATGCGAGAGTTTGGGTTGAAGCCGACCCACCGCGTGCCGGAGCCAAACACTTGGCGAGAATTGTTGCAAACAATCGACGCGGGGATCCCGATCGCGAATCAAACGATTGGAATTCAAGAGTACGGCGTCAGCAACAAACAGTTGATCGCCGGCTTGGAAGCTCGCGGTGCGATTGCCGAATCCGTCAAAGTCTACGGTTGGGAATTCCCCGAAGACACTCAGCCGCTAAAGGCGAACACGCTGGCTTTGGCCGAAGGCGAACGAGACATCTTGTTGGTCACCAGTGCTCATCAAGTCGTCAACTTGCTCCGCATGGCCGAAGACCTTGGCGTGAGCGATTCGCTTCGCGACGGTTTGTCAAAGACCGCGATCGTGTCGATCGGGCCAACGACCAGCGACATGTTGCGAGAACACGATTTGGCCATCGCGATGGAACCATCGCATCCAAAGATGGGGCATCTTGTCAGCGAGTCGGCTCGCGATGCCAAACGTTTGGTCGACGAAGTTCGCGCGAGATCGTCTGGCTCCCAGTCATCCACTTCTCAAACGTCTGTCTCTCTGCGGGCAGATGATTCCAGTCTCATTTCTGCTAGCAAGACACCTATGCCCGCCATCGACGATCATCCCTCCCAGTCCAGTTTGTTCATGCGTGCGTGTCGCGGTGAGCCCACACCCCGCACCCCGGTTTGGATGATGCGGCAAGCGGGTCGCTACATGCAGGAGTACCGCGAAGTTCGATCGCAGCAATCGTTCTTGGAACTCTGCGCCAATCCTAAGTTGTGCAGCGAAGTGATGTGCACGGCCGTCGAAAAGCTGAACGTCGACGCGGCGATCATTTTCTCGGACTTGTTGCCGATCTTGGTCCCCATGGGATTCGACTTGGAGTTCGTCAAAGGCGATGGACCAGTCATTCACAACCCGGTTCGGTCGGCGGCGGATGTCGACCGAGTCAAAGGACTCGACAACCCTCAGGATCTTGGGTTCGTCTATGAGACGGTCAAGCAAACGCGAGCGGACCTGCCCGAGGGGATTCCGTTGATCGGATTCGCTGGCGCTCCGTTCACGCTGGCCAGTTACGCGATCGAAGGCGGCGGCAGCCGCCAGTACAGCAGCACGAAAGCTTTGATGCGGGCCGGCGATGGGGGCTGGGCCGCGTTGATGGATCGGTTGACCGACGCGATCATCGTCTACCTGAACGAGCAGATCTCAGCGGGAGCCCAGTGCGTGCAATTGTTCGACAGTTGGGCTGGTTGTTTGTCGCCAGGTGACTACCGCGAGTTTGTCCTGCCTTGGATGAAACGCATCTTGGAAGGTGTGACTCCTGGCGTGCCATTGATCAACTTCGCAACCGGCAATCCGGAGCTATTGCCTTTGCTGCGTGGCGATCGCCGGACGGTGGTGGGAGTCGATTGGCGGATCGAATTGGACGTGGCTTGGAAACGCGTCGGGCATGACATCTCCGTCCAAGGCAACCTGGACCCGTCGGTGTTGTTGACCGATGCCAAGACCATTCGCGCGGCCGTGCAAGATGTTTTGAACAAGGCCGGCGGGCGCCCCGGACACATCTTCAATCTCGGTCATGGCGTGTTGCAACAAACCCCGGTTGAAAATGCCATTGAATTGGTCAAAGCCGTGAAAGAACTCTCGGTGCGAGATGATTTCTCAGCCGAGAATGGTGGAACGGATTCGTGAGCGAACCGTCTCGTGTTGTTTGTCCGCTCTGTCCACTGCACTGCGACGATGTCGTGGTGAACGCGGACGGATCGGTTCAGGCAAACAGGTGCGAGATCGCTGAGTCGGCGGGTTCGTTGGTGAACCAAGTGGCTCGCACGGACAAGGCGACGTTGGCCCGGATCGCTGCCGACAAGCAACCCATTCGCGTGATCACTTCGGGTGTGGATTTGGTGGCGGCTCGGCAGTTGGTCCAATGGCAATCCGACGGGGCAATCGAAGTTGAAATCGAATCGGATTCGTCCCTCCAGGCCATTGGAACGGTCACGCGACGTGACGGGATCGTTGCCGCAACACTTTCTGAAGTCGTCACGCATGCCGATTTGGTTTGGTTGATTGGTGAAGTCGATCCGGCTTGGCCTCGTTTGGAAGAAAAACTGCGTTTGGAGTCCGCTGTCTCCAGTGCAGCGGATGGTAAGCGACAGGTGAAACGTTGGGAACGCTGGACCGCCGATTTTGCTGGTCGGATGCACCATGCGATCGAGCACCTGGAAGCGACGGAACCAGGTTCTGAGTCTCAAACCCGGGCGAAGCATTTTCACGAAAGCGCGTACGCGGCAATCGTGATCGGTCCGGGAGCGTTTGATGCGGAGGAAGCTGAGATGACCGCCGCGATGGTCGCGAGAATCACTCGCCGCCGCAACGGTTCGGCTCGGTGTGTTTGCGTGACCTTGGATCTCGCGGCGACTCTGCGAAGCGTGCATGCTTGGCAGACCAATGAATCACTTGCGTCGATGGTGTCTGATTCAGAGACCGATTCCACTCCCGTGATTCGGTTGGCGGGGATCGGCCATCGAATGTCCGGCGATCGTTCGGTCGATCTGCAGATTGGTGGATGTGACCCTGGCGCGGAGCATGCGAAAGCATTCATGCCCGCGAATCCTTGGACGAACTCGATGGTCATCCGCGGCGATGGATCGGTGACCCTGCCACTTCAAATACCAACCGCTCTGTCAGTCAACTCTCCCACCGCCATCGAGCAACTCCAAAAGGTGCTGCCAGAACAAGGTCGGGTGATTTGATAGATTGACGTGAAGACTTCTGACCGAAGGCGTTTCGGACGCACGCTTGAGGTTCGAGGGCCAAGGGAACCGTGCGATCCGCAGTTTCTAGGTGGGATTCATGTTCAAGCAAGAAGGCTACGACCTGATGGGGGCCGCATTCGAGGTCTACAACCAACTTGGCTATGGAATGGCAGAGGAAATCTATCAGTCCGCTTTGGAGGTGGAGCTCGGATTGAGGGGGATCTCATTTGTTGCTCAAACTGAACTGCGTGTGTATTTCAAGGGACACCTTCTTACTCCGAAGTACCGCCCAGACTTGCTGGCTTTCGGAGGAATCGTGGTCGAGCTGAAGGCTTTGAAAGAACTTTGCCCTGATCATGAAGCTCAGTTATTCAACTACATGCGAATCGCCCGGAAACGAGTTGGTTACCTCATCAACTTTGGAAAGAAGGGTGACTTGGAATGGAAGCGATTCGTGATCGATGATTTGCAAACCCAACGAAGTCATTGAGATGGTGGACGCCGGGGGGAACACTAATCTTCTCTCATCGCACACTAATCGTTGTGAACTGAGAGCGTAATTGCCTTCGAAATTAGTGTGCGATTAGCGTCGATTAGTGTTCTTTATATTCGTCCGGCAGGAGATCGAAGGTGATCTCGAGAGCCCTTGTTGCTGAGATGTACCGTTGTTGTTTGCTGCTTCACGTCTGGTTGTCTAGGGGAATGATATGTTGCTGAGGTGTTGGAAGTGGGGGAACACTGATCTTCTCTCATCGCACACTAATGGTTGTAAATTGGGGCGGATTACCCCGGGGATTAGTGTGCGATCAGCGTTCCTGAAACAGTCTTCGTCGGGGAGATTATGGCCAACGCCGTCACTCGCTTTCGGATCGCTGTTTGAGGTCGTTTAGCATGGAGAGCCAGAAGTCTTTGTCGTGGTCGGTGGTGAGTTGGAGTGACGACAGCTTTGGCAATGAGTTGACCAACCGTCCGAGTCGATCGTGGGCCTGTTTGGGTTGTTCGACGTGAGTGGTGTAGACGGATGCCAGTCCTTCCTGGAGACGTTGGCGAAGAAACGTCAGCGGACGAAGCCATTCGGCGTTCTGGCTGGCTTGGTATTGGCGATCCATTTCTTGGAAGCTTCGGTCGAGATGAAATGCAATCAGAAAAGGAGCTTTAGGATCAATCGCCGTCAATGTCTGAACCACGTCGTCAAGTGTTCCGCCTTCCAATGGATACCAATTAAAACTCGGATGGGCCAGCGTCTCTGCTGCGAACTGGATAGGTAAATCGAGCCGACCTTCCCTTTGCATTTCGATTGCCGAAATGATCAGTTCACGCGACAACAGCCAGTCAGGGGCAGTCGGGCTGGTGATCATTTGCGAGCCTCCGCCGAAACCGCCCATTGAAAAACCGTAGGCTGCATTGGGATTGGTGTAGTCCCATTTGGTTTGCCTTGTGTCTGGATCGATCTCACGTTGTTCGTAAACAGCAACCGCCTCATCGACCTGTTCTTGGACGTATTCGGCGATCCAATTTGGAGTTGCAGTATGCGGGCCGGTCATCTTTACAATCCGCATGGCAACTGACCAAGCTGACAGGCGAGCGTAGTAGGCCTCTCCCGCAGCATTGTTCATGGAGCGGTCTTCGTGACTAGCCTTCGAAGCCGACATCCTTAAGTCGTCGGAAGCTTTTCCGAGCTGTTGAAGCAAAGTCTCTGTTTTCGATCGGCCATCGACGGTCGCTCCAGACTGACTGAAAAATTCAGTCACGGATTCCTCTCGCTCTGCGTAAAAAGTGTTCCCTTGGACGCCTGAAAGATACTGGTTGAGCAACGTGATGGCTGCGATTTTAGCCTTCTCATTACCATCCACCAGCGTCTCGCCGAGTGGTCGAAGGCCAGGGGTTGGAAGGTAGTTGTCAAAGGTTTGCGTCAGATAGCCCATGAAACGTTGGTTCGGAGGGCTTTGTCCCCCAAAGCCGCCTCCATTTTGGTCTGGAGTGTCATCAATGATTTGAGTCCCGTACTCATTTGCCAACTCCAACGTGACTCGAGCGGCTTCTTCGCGTTTGGGCGTGTTGCGAGACAGCAACTCAACCGCTCGCATGGCTTGGCCGATACGTTCCATTTGTTGTTCGCGACGGAAGACTACCAGCCAATAATCGAGATTTTCGCCGAGATAAATCTTCTCGCCGTCAGTTGATTCGAGACCTATCGCCAGCGATTTCTCGGCTGAGGGTAATACGGTATCTTCCGTTGAATCTTCGTCGTTCTTTTCCACCGCAACCTGCGTGTCTTTGCCATCCGTGGTCACCGTCACCAGACCCTTGTCGGTTTTGATTTGAATCACGACCGTTGCCAGCAAGATGGCTGCCGCGAACCATCCCAACGGCCCAAACCACGCGGTCCAGTTATGCTTGCCGCCGCCCGGTGGTGGTGAAGCTGGCTTCGTTGCCAGTGAGAATGATGGTGTGATCGGTGCGTCGGACACCGGGGTCGCTTCCGCTCGCTTGAGCAACGCTTTCAAGTTGGCGTCGCCGGACCAAGTTGCCAGTCGCTCGGCGACGACCGATCCGCTGGGACGCTGGTCAGGTTGCCGGTGCATCATTTGATCGACGAACGTTTGCAGTTCCGATTCGACCGACGGTTCCAAACGGCTCAACGGAGGCGGAGTTGATCGATTGGACTCGCTCGTGATTGCCAACACTCGTGCCGCCAGACCGCCTTCGTTTGCATGCGGCCAACGGCCTGAGATCAAACGGTACAGGGTCGCGCCGAGCGAATAGATGTCGGACGCTGGTTGGACTTTTCGGCTGTCGAGCAACTGCTCGGGCGACATCGCGGGCAAGGTGCCCATCAGGTGCCCCACCGTGGTCAGCCGGTCGTCGGTGGCCAGCGGATCGTCGCCCGCCAGAACCAAACCAAGGTCCAATAGTTTGACGGTTCCGTCTCGTGTGAGCATCAAGTTCGATGGCTTCACGTCGCGATGGATCAAACCCGTTTCGTGCACATGCATCAGTGCCACGGCGGACTGGCGAGCGATCTCGCAGGCATCCGCGACCGGCAGTGATCCCAGTCGGTAGGCGATTTTGCCGACATCCATTCCGTCCAGGTGTTCCATCACCAAGTAGTGCCAACCGGAATGGGTGCCCGCATCGGTGGCACGAACAATTCCCGGATGTTCGAGTGCCGCGATGGTTGTCATTTCTCGATCGAAACGATCCAGCCATCCTGGTTCCATGACTCGGTGAGGCGGCAGCAACTTGATCGCGCACTGCCGTTTCAGTCGGTTGTGGCGAGCCAAACAGACCATGCCCATTCCACCCTGCCCGAGTTTCCCCAGGATCTCGTAGGGACCAATTTGGTCGATGGGCAGGTCGGCGGATACGTGGGAGGACGCGATATGGGCGGTCATCAAACGTGCGACCGCGAATTGGCAGGCCGATTCGGCTAGGACGGAGTCTTCCTCCGTACCGGCTTTTGCAACCGAAGACAACGCGTCCCATTTGTCTGGGATGCGTGACTGGCATTGTTCGCACTCATCGACGTGCTTGGATGCGGAATCGAACTCGTCGGAGGACAGTTGGCCGTCGAGCAAACGGTTCAATTCTTCGACGCTCAGACAATCGGTGCTAGTGGCAATCATGACGGGCTTTCGGTGCGAGGGATCGATTGGTTGACCACGCAACGCTTGGATGGGCGGCGATTGGACACCTCAGCGATGAAAATCTTCCAATTCTTTTCGCAGTCGTTGCAGCACCCGAGCGCGAGCCTTGTAGACCGTCCACCGGCTGACGTTCAGGTCGGCTGCCACCGTCGCTGGATCACAGCCTTCGACGGCGGTCCGCCAGAACATCTGCCAGGTCTTGGGATCAGTTGATTGCCTCAGAACTTGCAGCATGCGGTTCTGAATCGACTGCACGTCGTCGGCCAGTTCGCTGGGCGGATCCGAGCTTTCTCGTTCCGCCCACTGCAGCGTTTCGCCATCAAGCACGATCGGAGAACGTTGGTCGGCACGTTGGCGATCGCGAAGTTTGTTGCGAGCGATGGTCCACAACCATCCGCGAAAAGTGGCGCCCGTTTGGTCCAGGTTGAACCGCGGGAGAGCCTTGGCGACGGCGAGGAACGTTTCTTGCATCACGTCGGCGGCGTCGGCCGACTGAGCGCCGCATCGGCGGATCCATCGGTAGACGATCGGACCGTAGACCTGGACCAACATCTGCCAGCCCTCGTCGTCGCCGTACCGGGCCCGTTCGAGCAAAGAAGGATGAGTCGATGGTTCCTCGATGGTGCCGGGGTTCATGAGGTGGCCTGGTGCATGGGACGAACGAGTCTGCGAGAGCCGTTTGGATTCCCGCAAGCGTTCCTCCCAAGATAGCAGCCTGGTCACGCGGCAAGTGGTGGAGGCCTTCTCACCCTCCGCATCCACCACAGCCTCCGCATCCGCCTCCACAGCCCGCATCGCCCCCACCACCGCTGAAGTCGAAACTGCTGCCCCCGTCACTGCTGCTCCAGTCAATCCATCCCGTTGAGCTGGACGCTTTTTGGGCAGCCTGGATTTCTTCCCCGTACAACATGTCATTGGTGAAAAGCTCAGAGGGATCGGTGAGCACATAGGCGGCCACCGCAGGACCCCAGCATGCCAAGCTGGGCAACTCATCCAAGTCGCCTCCGTCGGTTTGTTGAGCGGACTTCAACCCCGTTTCAGGATAGCTCCGCTGCGATCGTTCTTGGACCGATTTACCAAGAGATGTCAAACGCTCATGACCCGCCATGTGAAACGCGACCGCCAACCCAACCGTCGCGAGGATCATTTCCAAAACAAGAAACCCAATCGGACGGTCGTTTTGGATTCCCTGCAGGCACCGGAGTCCACCGACGGCCAACAAGATGCCAGCAACGCTGAACCCGCCCACTCGAAAGCGATTGCGTTGTTCGGTCGATCTCAGCAATCCCGATTCTCGCATTTGCGATTCGGCATTGGTCGCGGTGGAATGGATCGCCACCAGCAAGCGTTGGAACGATTGCGGGGCGTTGCTGGAGGCCAGGTAGTCAGTGGTCACCTTCATGGCGCTGACAGCAACGGGATCGTCGTCGTGTTGGGCCTGCAATGCCCCACGATCAAGCATGGTGAATCCGTGTTGATCGCACTGGACGATGCCTCGCTTTTGCAACGCTACCAAGGTTGTTTGCAACAATCGCTTTTTGCCCCCTGCCAGGATCGACAGTTGTCCCCAGCCAAGTTTGGGAGGCGACGACGGATTGGAAGACCAACCGTTGGTGATGTGAAACCAAACCAACAGGTAGACAAGCCCGATCACGATTGCCGCACCATACAACGCCAAGAACGTTGGTCCGTCCAAGTTGAACGGGAACAGCGCCGCGAAAGGTGTCGCTGCCAATCCGGCGATCGCGAGGTGCGACCCTTGCAATGACTTGCCAGTCAGGTTTGGCTTGGGGATCAGCCAGAATTTGCGTCGGTCAATGCGACGCGATGAGATCGATTGAGCGAAGCGTTCTTCGGTCGGCGGCCAAATCTCAACCGGGACGCTTCCGAATGCCCGCTCATAAGATGCAAGCGTCTGTTCGTATTGGTCTTGGTATCGCACCCGTTCTTGGGAGCCACCTTTGGTCGGTCCGTGATGCAGCGGTGATGGCAAAACGTCTTGGCACAGGTCCACCCAGTAGTTCTCGGTGTAGACCAGGTGTTGATGCCAAACTTGATCGACCGCATCCGATGGAGTCACACTGTGACCCGCGGTGGCGGCCAGATACAGAAACCTTCGGTACTCGTCGATGCAGCGACGGGCGTGTTGGATGCTCCAATCGTTTTCTCGGGCCAAACGTTGTGAAAACGAGAGGCCTTGAGCGGGCGGAGTCGCGGTCCAATCCGCTGATTCGCCTCCAATCGGAAAATGAGAAATCTTCTGCCACAACGCGTCATTCGTGACGTTTTCATGTGTTGTTTTCATCATTGAGTTCCTCCAACACAGAAGGGCACGGACCCAACCCAAATGAGGCGCTCGCGAAAAGGATTTTGTCGATGCGGAATGGCCGGTGAATGCTCACCGATTTGGGGGCTTGGGGGTCGACGGATGACCTTGGGTTGAAAGCCCAAGGCTTTCGGCTGCCGTCGCGCCGCGACTGGTTGTGCGTGTTGGGGTCGGAGCCGACAACCGCGGAGCAGAGTACCCGGAACGGTCCTCTTGGGTTACGGCCGAGCACCGAATGATGCGATCAAATGATTCCCGTCGGGCGAGTAGGCTGGATCGCGTACGTTGACTGAGTCCGGAATGCCAGAGAACGTGATCTCGGAAGCCGTGCCATCCGTCGACAACCCGACAGGAACAAATCGGTTGTCCACCATGCCTGTACTGAGAATGGACTTCCCGTCAGGGTGCCAATCGAGTGACAAACCATCGAATACGCGAGCCCCATTGGCGGGCGGCAACATGATGATCACGGAATCAGGGCCCTTGTCGGCATTCATGATCACCGTCGCAGAACTCGGAGCACCTTCACCGAGCCCAGCGATCAGCCGACCTCCGATTGCCAACCGACGGTCACTCTTGCTCCAGGCAAAGTGATAGCTAATCTCCTGAAACGGTGACCCTTCCGGCGGGAACAGTAGAGATGGCTTTTCGGCAGCCACGTCGTATACTCTCAAGCAAGACTTGGGCACTGGGTCACCATTCTCATCCACGCCACCTTGGAAAAGTATCGTCGCACCATCGGCGGACCAACGCCCACCCCAGGCACCCTGATCCGCAATTAACTTTTTCTCTTTGGTATCGCAGTTCACAATCCAGATGGATTGGCCTTTGGCGCCGTCTGCTTTGGCATACTCGGCTGGCCGACTTACAACCAAACGCTTGTTGTCGGGCGCGAAGGAAGGCATGTAGCCGTCGATCACATCGATGAAATTCTTGCCGTCTAAATCGCAAACACACACCCGGGGGCCGCGATCTGGATCTGTCGGAGTCGTTGACCATGCGTCGTAAGCCACCCGCTTTCCGTCGGGTGAAACGTTAGGTGTTCCCTGTCGATCAAGATCATGCCGGATTGCCTTGTCAGCGACGAGCGGTCGTATTGGCGTCCCGTCCATTTTGCAAACGTGCAGAATCAATCGATTGGGTTTGGTGGGATCCACGTCAATCTCGTCATCCGACCAACTGAACGATCCTGGTGCGCAGATCACGGCTGTGATGCCCATCCAGAACACCACTGAGTTCGACCATCGACTGAAGCACAACATTGCAGACCTTGAAGCAAGACGAGTTCAAAGAACGCGTGACAATCACGCCTTTCGAAAAACAACCCAACACATCCAGTCAAAGCGGGAGGCGAAAAGCAGTGCTTTGCCGCGGCAGAAGTGCCATTCCGACCGGACACCGATTCACTGCTCATCGTTAAGATGTTATCAGATGATTGCGATAGACAGGTGTTTTTTATCCTGGTCGCAAGTTGCCCGTGCCGAATTGAGGAAGCTTCATGTTTGCCTGGAAAGATCCATTCTTTCGCCAATTGTTCTCCATTTTGCTGCTTGGTTCGGTCATGACAGTTCCAGCGTGGACGCAGTCGCCAGACGGGAATCAGTCCGTTGAACTGGACTCAAACGCCACGATTACTTTGACGTCGGAAATGGCGGATCAATGGGCAGAGTTGGTGCTGCATGGTGTCGACACGGAGTTTCCAAACAAACTGTCGTTGGTCTATTCCAATCCTGATCAAATTGGCACGCCCCAAGAACACTTCCCGGCGTTTTATGGATGCTTTGATTGGCACAGCAGTGTGCACGGTCACTGGGTGTTGGTGCGTCTGCTGAAGACACATCCCGAGATGCCTGCTGCCACCAAAATTCGCGAAACGTTGTCTCGGCATTTGACGGCTGAGAACTTGAAGCACGAAGCGGAATTCTTTGCTCGCGATGAGAACAAGTCTTTCGAACGCATGTATGGCTGGGCCTGGTTTCTGCGTTTGGCGATGGAGTTGGATTCGTTCGAAGATGACGATGCCGTTCAGTGGCGTGGGGCTCTTGAGCCACTCGAAGAGTTGTTGGTTGAACGGATCACGGCTTACCTGCCGCTGCTGACGTTTCCAATTCGAACGGGCCAGCATCCGGACACGGGGTTTGCGCTGGGGCAAGTGTTGGATTACGCGAGGGCTCGTGGTCTCAACGAGTTGGAAGAGTTGGTGATCACACGGGCTCGTGATTTCTATCTGGCCGACACCGATTACCCGGTCCAGTACGAACCGTCCGGTCACGATTTCTTCTCGTCGGCATGGAACGAAGCTGACTTGATGCGGCGAGTGCTTTCGCCGGAAGATTTCGCAAGCTGGCTGGATGCGTTTGTGCCGAATCTGCAGCAGCAGCTCACCGACGGGACGATCTCGCCCGTCAGTGTCAGCGACCTCACTGACGGCAAACTGGTTCACCTCGCCGGGCTGAACCTCAATCGTGCCTGGTGTCTGCAATCGGTTGCGAATCATTTGCCGGAGCAGCATCCGCTGGTCGTCGCCATTCGAACGAATGCAAGAGAACACTTGGTCGCGGGTTTGGCCTACATCAACAGCGGTCACTACGAAGGCGACCATTGGTTGGCCACGTTTGGTCTGTATGCGATCAGCGGAGTCGGCCAATTGGGACCGAACCAATGAGATCAATCTCCAAGTCCAATCGTCGTTGGTGGCGACCGCTGGTCTCGATTGGAAGCGGGGTGTTGTGTTCGCTGTTCTTTTTCGCGGCGATGCATTTGGGAGGCCAGACCGCATTCGAATTTTCTCGGATGGTCAGCGATGCGGTGATGCTGCGTGAGGGTGGGCCGCGTCTGGGGGCACGGGAACTTTCAGGTGACGTGGTGCTGGTGTCCTTCGGGACATCGAGTGCGGAGCGATTGGGGAAGAAGCCCGACCTTGAGACCGACCGGAAACTGTATGAGAACTTGATGAACGCCGACGCGAAAGTGGTGGCGGATTTGCGAAATTTGGTCTGCACCGATCCGGATGATTTCGAAGCGAGTGTGCGGCCGACATTGGATTTGATTCAACAGGTTGCTCCAAAACGCAACTTGGTTCGCGATGTCTATCTGACGTTGGATGTCGACTACAAAGTTGTGGAGAGCTACCACGATTGCATCGTGCATCACGGGATGAGCTTCAAGTCACCAACGATGGTCAATCGCCATTCGCGAATCTTTCCGATCGCGATGCACGACTACTTTGCACTTCGCGAAACAACTCCGTTTTGGGTGGTGCAGCGATTAACGGACCAGCCCAACGGTGGCCAGACGGGTTTCTACGAGCGACTCGATCAGGCGGGATTGATTCATCATTGGTTGGAGTTCTTTCCCCAAATGATCAACCTGCTGCAATCACCCAGCGGAGAGGAAACGATCGCACCCAATCCGAAATTGGCCGACTATCAAGTTGGCCACAACGAGGTCAATTGGATCGGTTTTGGAAGCGAATTTCCGACCGTTTCACCGGCTGGTATTTGGGTCGACTACGGGTTCAATCCAAGCGACTTGACTCGGTTGGAGTACGGCGATCTGGCTGAAGGCGATTTCGATCCGGAATTGGTTCGCGGCAAGGCGGTGCTGATCGATTTAGAAATGTCTTTTGTGCCTTCATCGGATCGATACGACATTCCCATTCGCGATCGGCAGGCGGACGCATTGGATGTCACCGGCGTCGCGATTGAAACGCTGCTCAATGGCATCACTATGCAGATGGCGGCATGGTACGTCACTCCTGCCCTGCTGATCGGATTCAGCGTTTTAGCTTGCGTGATCGCGGCCAGTTTTCGTGCTCGTTGGGCGTTGCTGTGCGTGGCGTTGTTGTTACTCGCATACTTCGCAATCTGCACGTTCGCCTTTCGCGGCGGATGGTTTCTCGACATGGCCTTCACGCCAGTTTCGATTTTGGTGGCGGGAGTGCTGGGGGTCGGCATTCGATACTTCGAAGAGATCCGGTGGCGGCAACGAATCACCGACTTATTTGGTCGCTATGTGCCGCGGGCGGTGGTCAACCAATTGGTCCAACAGTCCGAGTTGCAGTCGATTGTGGTCGGAGGTGTGACTCGCGAAGTGACCGTCATGTTTGCCGACATTCGCGGCTTCACTCAGTTTTCTGAACGTCTGCAACCGGAAGAAGTATTGGAAGAACTCAATGGATTGTTGGAAGTGATGGTTCGTTGCACTTTTGAGGAGGAAGGCACGGTCGACAAGTTCATCGGTGATGCAATCTTGGTGCTGTTCAATGCACCGCTGGACCAAACCGATCATGCGGAGCGTGCGTCGCGTGTTGCTTGGCGAATTCAAGAAGCGTTGCGTTCACACAAAAGTGGTTTGTCGATTGGCATTGGGATCCACACTGGGCAGGCTGTCGTTGGCAACGTCGGCACGCCACAGCGGATGGAATACACCGCGATTGGAAACACGGTGAACGTTGCGTCCCGGTTGTGCGATCGAGCCTTGGCGGGCGAAATCGTGGTCTCCGGCGAAGTCTCGCAACAACTCAGCAACTCGTTTGTGCTGGAAGCCAACGAGCCAATGCAGGTCAAAGGAATCGCCGAGTCTCTGGCGACCTCGCGATTGGTCGGTTTTGAAAACGCGGCTAACGAATGAGGAAACGATAGCCGCAGGCGAAGATCAGCAGGCCCATAACGGCGAGGTCCATTCGCGAGATTTGGTGGCTGGTTCCCTTCAGTCGCAACCAGTCGAGCAGACGACCTGTCGGGCATCCCAGCCGGCAGTAGGCCATCGGAACGAAGAAGGCGATCGCAAGCGTGCTGATCGTCCAAGCGATCGCGGACCACGATGCCAAATGCCAAAGGTACCCGTGGAATGGTTCGACAAAAGAAACATCGGTGGCGGGACGAATCAGCAAAGCAAGGTAGACCAACAGCAACGTCATCGCGGGCAAAAATCCCAATGGTCTGGAAAGCCAAGACGGGAGTTTCCACTTTCGACGAGAATCACTGCTTGGCCGGATCAGTTGTTGGGCGGCACCGTGAGGACAAAGGTGGTTGCAGTACGGATTGCCTCGCCGAGTTGGTGGGATCACCACAGAGACGATCGCCAGGGCGACCAAGCCCAAGGCGAGTTGCCAGGTGACTCCTGACGTGGCCCAACCGGCCAGCAAGGCGAGTGACAAAAGGTTGCCAGCGTAAAGGCCGATGACCAACCAGACGGCGAAAAGCCACAAGCGACGCAGCCAGGTTTGCCGCATCGCTCCAAAGCGAATCAGCAGCGGCAACAGAGCCAACGCGACGAGCGTGGCGATGTCAGCGTTGGACAGACGCGTCGCTTGGATGGATTCTCGGAGAGCATGCAATCGCTTTTGAAAGGGTGTTTGCCCGAGCGTTTTCCATTCCTCATCCGCCAACAACTCCGTCGCGAATCTTGGAAGCGTGTAGGCGATGGCCATGCTGGTCATTGTGGCTCCCGAGACACCTTCGACCTCTTCGTCGAGAGGATCAAACGCCGCGAGTTCTTCCAGCGTCATGCCTTCGAATCGTTTCCAAAACGATCGTTCTTGGCGGACATAGTCGACATAGGGTTCGTTGTCGAAGGAATGCCGGATCTTGGGACGCAACAGACGTTGTTCAAGATCCAACGCAACCAATGTGCTGGTTGGACCTTGGTAGCCAATCTCGTCATCAACAAATGCTCCGGTTCGGATCAGATACCCGAGTCGAGTTTCGTTGTCCGCCAGGACCACGGCGATTCGCTCGCCATGGATTTTGGTGGCGTCGGGAAAGAAGATCCGTGTTTCTTCCAAGGTCAGCGGTTCCGGGAAAACGAGCGATCCCGGGGCGGTGCCCAGACGCTTGAGGATACCACCCGCCATCGCCAGACTGGTCAGCGTTGCACCGGAGACACCATCGATCTTGGGCACGCTTCCGTCCGCAAGCGTTCCATCCCAGGTCAGCCCACTGAATTGCTGTAAGAATGCGGGCGATTTTTTGACCGCGTCGACGTGCTCATCAGTGTCATGGCTTTGCAAAACCGCGGCCGAGCGAACAACGTGCTGTTGATCGAGCAACAAGAGAGCTTCGGTTGGCCCGCGGTATCCCACCAGCGCGTTGGCTTCAGGCAAAGTTCTGGCCACGGAACCCAACGGAATCCGATCGCTATCCGAGATGGCCCAGCGTCCGCTTTCGTCCGCGGTGTCGGCGATCGCACGAGCGGCGGGTTCCAATTGTTGGACTTGTTCCAGCGTCGGTCGGACAACCGTCTCGCTGCGTTGATGCGGCGACGGCAAACAGCCCAGCAAACCGATCAGCATTGCGATTCGGATTGCATGCAGCCCGCGTCCTCGCCAGGCAGTTGTCTGACGAGACGCAGGTTGTCGGCGGGATGCGTCCGCGATGGGCAGGCTTGGGCCAGATTGGCTCAAGGTTGTTTGACCCATCCAATCGCATCAAGGTGCACCGTGCCGCCCGAGTCTTTCGTCGAGAAGCTGACCGTCACCTCGGCGTCCGCGGGCAAGAAGTACTTGCCAGCCGGAATCGCACCGCCTGGCGTGTCGCGTTGGTTGATTCGAACGGTTTTGGGTTCCTGTCCGGGAGCAGCGACTGTGATTGCCAAAGTCGTGGCACGGTTCTCATGAGGAGCACTGTAGATCTGCAACTCGTACTGACCGGCTTCCTTCAACTTGGTTTGGAAGGTCGCCGTGGCGTTGGAATTGGCCGATGCGTAGCGGTATTCCCAACCGACGTATCCCTTGAGGCCTTGTCCCTTTGCCCATTTGCCCGTCGTCTTGGCTTGGCGATCGTCGATCACAATGCCGGGCAATTTCTCGGGATCCAAACCGGACATCGGGCCATATGGGCCGGCTTTTTCCATCGCGTCTTCTGGGATCTCGATCGACGCGGATGGCGTGCTGCGACGAGCCTTGCCGGGCAACTCGAGCAGTTCCAGCAGGTCGTCCAAGTGTTCTTCGTAGATGTCGCGTGGTGTGCAGTCATTCAGCGTGCAGAGGGAAGCGGCTTTACCGACGACCTCGCCCATCATGCCGCACGTTTTCATCACTCGAACGGTGCCGAGGGCTTCGTGAGTGACGCTGATGCAGCGGCCGGCCATGAACAAGTTGTCAACGTTGCGGCTGTAGAAACAGCGATACGGAGCCGGGTAACCATACGAGCGGTCCACGCGGCGATCGTGCACCGCGATGCTGATGAACGGGTTCTCGGGGAACTTGGTGGCGTATTCTTTCTTGGGATAGTGCAAGTCGATCGACCAAGTGCTGGGAACGCAGCCATCAGGAAATTCGCGTTTGCTGACAATGTCTTCTTGGTTCAAGACCACATCGCCGAGCAGTCGACGGCTTTCTCGAGGCCCACCGATGTAAGCGACCCAGGTCAATTGGGCGTTTGGATGATCGGCAGCTCCGTCGCCATTCTTCATCGCGTTGAACGCGCCGTAGACGGCTCGCAGGTTCCAATCGCGGATCGCTTCGGCGTCGCCGAGCGGATCGATGTCAAAACCGCTTTCCCAGAACCATTGGCCGTGGTGATCACGCGGGTACGGGAAGTCGTCCATGTTCAGTGGCAATGCCCAAGGCGTGGCAGGAAATTCTGGTGCCTGCTCGACTTCGTCCCAACGCCACATGTTGCTCATTCCCATGCGGCCCTTGTCCGTGATGTCCAAGTCGGCACTCGCCCATTCGCCGATCCAGCCGTGGCCGGTGCAGTCGACGAATCGATCGCCAGCAACCCGCAGGTCTTCACCGGTTTGGGTGTTCAATGCCAGCACGTGTTCGATCTGCTTGGTTTCGCTGTCTGGTTTCATCTTCACCGCGTAAGCGTGATGGTTCAGCAACAGATCGATGTTGGGTTCGGCTCGGACGATTTCTTCTTTTTGCTCGTCGCCGAATTCTTCATAGGTGCCGGGTGACTTGGTGGCTTTGTCAGAGAACTCTTCCACAATCTCGCCAATGCGAGGGAATTTGCCGCGACGGATGTTGCCCATCGCCCACACACGCACTTCGCTGGAACCGTTGCCGCCCAACACGCCGCGGTCTTGAATCAACGCCACGCGGCATCCCATCCGAGCCGCTGAGATCGCCGACGCCATTCCGGCATAACCACCACCGACGACGACCAAATCATAAGGGCCCTTGGTAACCGGTTGCTCGGGAAGGCCCAGTTTGTCACGACGCCACGGGGACAAAACGTCATCCACGGCGGGCGGTGTTTCGTTCAGTTCGGTGGTCAGATAGATGCAATCACAGCGACCATCAAAACCGGTTTGATCTTTCAACGACAGCGTGTGGTCACCTTTGTCCAACGAGACCAAGCCGCCATCTTGCCAATCCCAAGTCGCGTGCTTCGTTCCAAAGGTGGTGTTGAGCTTTTTGCCATCGACGTGGACCTCGAATTTTCCCGGGGAAGGCGACGCGTCCCAGCGACGAACCCAGTCAATCGTGCGGACCCAGACTCGGTACTTGCCCGACTCGGGAATCGTCACGTTGGTGGTCGCATCGTCGACGGGTTGTCCCAGTCCATGAGCGATCAAGTAGGGCGACCCCATTTGCTGGATGAATTGGGTGTCCAATTTCCAGCCGCCGTGGGTGTCAAAGCTCTCGGCTTCGACAAAGACATCCGCCGCTTGCGCGGTTGTGGTCGCGATGGTCACGGAGGCCAACACCGTCAACGCGATGCGAAGCCAAACGGGGGCGGATGGACGGTTCAAATCCGATGATCGGGAGCTCTGGTGGTACTGCATTCCAGGGGTCGCTTCTCGTTGTGAGGTGGGTTTGCAAGGTGGGATGGGGAACCCAATAGCATAGCCAAAGGTGGCTTTTTGTTCGCCCATCTCACGGGCTGGCGGCAAGGATTTTCCCGACCGAACGAGACTCACTTCAGGACCTTGATTTTCGCGATTGGCCAGCGAATTACGGGTTCATTTTGGGATGACAGCAGTCTTAGGCCTCGGATTTGAGCCAGTCCTTTTCCTTCACTAACGTCCAACCGCAATCGATAGATTTTGGTCGTGTCACCGAGGGAGATTGTGTGCGAATGCCATCGTCCATCGGATTCAATTTCGATCGGGATGTGTTGGCCCTTGGGGAGGGACTGGTCAGGCGTGGTTGTGTAGAACACTTCGCCGTTGCCTTCGGCTTCGCTCAACAGATCGAACGCCAATCGATAGGGTCCCGGTGGCAGGTTCTCCGGCAGACGATCAATCGCGATCCCTGGATCGTCACCGGTGAACGTCAAATGCAATTCCGATTCGCGTCGTTGTAGCTGCGTGTTCTTGCGGGCTCGGATGGAACCACTTGCTGTTTGCTTGTTGCTGGAAGCGGACTTGGGTGTCTTTTTGCGGCCGGTGCCGCCTCGAACATTGTTTTGGGGATCAACGGAAAAATCCGTCCACTCAGGGTGAGTGGCTGTCATCGAGATCGGTTTGTCTGACGGAACTCCGAACTTGGGATCGAAGGTTTGAGTGTGCAGGACCTCCTTTGCCATTTCGTTCCACTTCTGAGCCATTTGCGTCAGACGATCACGATGTTGGTGAGCGAGGTTGTGCTGCTCCATCCGGTCGGTCGCGATGTTGTAAAGTTCCCATGGTTCTTTGCGGAAGCTGACGATCTTCCAATCGCCATCGCGAAGGCCTCGGTCCGATGAAAACAACAAGTGAATCGGTTGCTCTCGCTCGATGGTTTCACCTTCGAAGATCGGCAGCAACGATCGGCCCGACACCGGTCGCAGATCACGATCGGCGAACGTCGTTGGGATGGTGCTGTCGGTGGCATCGGCAATGGTGGGCAGAATGTCAATCAAGTGAGCCGGGCTGCGCTGGATGCTGCCAGGTTTGGTTTTCAGACCCGCTGGCCAATGAACGATCGCCGGCGTGCTGATGCCGCCTTCGGTTTGATTTTGTTTGTACAGCCGGAACGGTGAGTTGCGAGCCCAGGCCCATCCGGTTGAATCGCTCCAGGAGACATCGCCACGGGTGGGTTCCGCTTCAATCTTTTGGCTGATTCGATCGTACGGGCACGCACCGTTGTCCGAAACGAACCAGATCAACGTGTTGTCGAGTTCACCGGTTTCTTCAAGGTGGGCAATCAACCGGCCGACCTCTTGGTCCACGCGATCGATCATGCCCGCCAACGCCGTCATGCGTTTTTTTTCAAACGTTTGTCGTTTCTCGGACAAAGTTTCCCAAGCGGGAATGTGCGCAGGTCGCTCGCTGGGTTCGGACCTCTTCGGCAGAAGACCGAGTTCGTGTTGACGCTGGACACGTCGCTCGCGAATTTTGTCCCAACCCTCGTCGTAGCGACCTTTGTATTTGGCGTAGTCTTCAGGCAAGGCTTGCAGCGGTGCGTGCGGTGCATTGAAAGCGACGTAGAGAAACCACGGATCGGTGGTCTCTTCGGCTTCGTTGAGGAACTGCATCGCGTAGTCGACATCCGCAACCGTGGTGTAGAAGTCCTTGTCAGGAACAGTCCACGGTTCGCCATTCAAACGGAATGTGTTGTCGCCGCGAAAGTAGTTGCAGGCGCCACTGAGGTGACCAAAGTAACGCTGGAAACCGAAATCGGTGGGCTGTTTGTCGAGGTGCCATTTTCCGGACATGGCCGTGAAGTACCCGTCCGCTGCGAGCACTTCGGCGCTGGTGACGGCATGCGACAGCGAGGTGTCTCCCGCGGCGATGCAGTATTGCCCGGTCAGCAACGACACGCGTGAGGAGTGGCATTTCGCGGTGTTGTAGAACTGCGAGAAACGCAATCCGTTGTCCGCCAACGCGTCCAGGTTGGGTGTCTCGATTTCACTGCCGTAGCAACCCAGGTCCGAGTACCCGAGGTCATCAACCATGATCAACAGCACGTTGGGACGCGTTGGTTGAGTGCTTTCATTCTCTGCACCGTCAGCAAGATTCGCGACGCTGAAACAGAGCATCAGAAGGGTGCTGCAGAAGATTCGCCGAGCGTTCATTGCGTGTTTTCCTAGGTCGTCGTTCATTGTGTTCGTCGGCATGTTAATCTGAAATGGATCGTGGCACCCCTGCCGAACTCAATTGATGACCATTGATTAGAACCGAAATATGAACCTCGCGAGGATCGCCCCAATCCAAACATCGTCTCAATTCCTGCGATCTTTGTCGCGTTTGGCGTTGGCGTTTTGCTGCATCGCCGTGAGTTACCGAGTCGTCTCAGGCGACGAGTCGAGCAAAGCCGATTCGCCCGCCAGTGGGGACGCATTGCGGCCCAACATCATCTACGTGATGGCCGATGACCTTGGTTATGGCGACCTCGGGTGTTATGGCCAAACTCGGATTCAGACACCGCATCTGGATCAAATGGCCGCGGATGGAATTCGGTTCACCGATCACTACGCCGGGCACACGGTGTGTCGCCCTTCTCGGTTGACGCTGTGGACGGGCAAACATGTCGGCAGCACCGGATTGATTGGCAATGCGGCTCGCAATTTGACGGGCGAGCAACCGACCGTGGCTTCGTTGCTTTCGGATGCTGGGTACGCAACCGGTGGAGTCGGCAAATGGGCTCTCGGCAACGTGGATGTTCCCGAGGAGATCGAGAACCCAGGTCATCCGCTCGCCAACGGATTTGATGCTTGGACGGGCTACATGAATCAATCCAACGCCCACAATTACTACCCGAGGTTTCTGTGGCAGAATTACGAACGGCGGTTCTTCCCCGGCAATGTGATCAGCACCGATCCGATCGCTCGCGGTCGCGTTGCAGTCAAACGAGAAAGCTATTCACACGACGTGATGACGGACGCGGCGTTTGATTTCATCCGCGAACATCGGTCCGATCCTTTCCTGTTGCACGTCCATTGGACGATTCCTCATGCCAACAACGAGGGCGGTCGATTGAATGGCGACGGAATGGAGGTGCCGGACTATGGCATTTACGCCGATGAAGGATGGCCCAACCCAGAAAAAGGATTCGCGGCGATGATCACACGAATGGATCGTGACATGGGCCGTCTGATGGATCTGCTTGAGGAACTCAAATTGTCCGAAAAGACGTTGGTGATCTTCACGTCCGACAACGGGCCGCATCACGAAGGCGGCCACAGCGATCTGTTCTTCAACAGCAGCGGACCACTTCAAGGCAGCAAGCGTTCGATGCACGAAGGAGGTATTCGTGTGCCTTTCATCGCGAAGTGGCCTGGCACGATTGAACCGGGAACGATCAGCGATCACCCTTCCGCGTTTTGGGATTTCTTACCGACCGCGTGCGAGTTGGCTGGTGCGGAACCGCCTGCCGATATCGATGGGATTTCCTACCTGCCCGCTTTGCTGGATCAACCGAAGAAGCAAACCAAGCACCGCTATTTGTACTGGGCCAGCAGCGAAGGGCCGACGTCGGTTGGACTTCGTTCCGGAACATGGAAAGCGGTGAATTATCCGGGCGGAACAAAGAAGCGACGCAGCGGAAATAGCAAACCCGTCGTCAACGAGGACGGTTGGAAACTGTTTGATTTGGCGTCCGATCCGGGCGAAAAAAACGATGTTTCAAAAGACCATCCGGCGGAGCTTGAACGATTGGTCGAAATGGCGCGTGAAGACGAGTTGTTTTGAGGGGATGCCCTCGTTGATGGCGGTTTGGCGGATTTTTTGCTGTGCGATCGGCGGTCGCAACTAGGATGAAATCGGAGATGTCGCGAATAGGAGCGACCGTCTCCGATCCCACCTGTTTTGACCCACCTTAGAAGATCGACACCATGATGAAGAAGACTTCGACGGCCGCTTTCATGCTGGCCCTTTCGTTCGCCGCACCTAGTTTCGCAGGCGATTGTTTTCGCAAAACAACCTGTGCCCCAAAATGCGTGACCGCTACCGCGTGCCCCACTGAGGTCACGAGCTGCTCGTCCGTTGCCGGTGGAATGACCGCTCACGACATGGGCGGATTGGACAATCCCAGCGAATTGAACGTCGCGTTGACGACCGAGCTGGTTGCATTGCGAGATGAAGTCGCGGCGGCCAACCAGTCATTGGAAGAAAAAGACGCCGAGATCGCGGAAGCAAACGAGAAGGTCGCTTCTTTGGAAGAGCAAATCGCTGCTTTGAAAGCCGATGTCGCAGCCCAAACTGAGCGAGCCAAGAAAGCTGAACAACAGTCGACCGCGGCTCGTAAATTAGCCCAGCAAGCTGAGAAGTTAGCTCTGCAGCAAAGTCAAAGGCTTCAGCAGGAAATCACAACGTTGAAGAAGGACATGGAAGCTCAATCGGGTGAATTGCAACAACAACTCACCAACGCGAAGGCCGACTTGGACAAAGCCAATGCGGCTTTGGAAAAAGAACGCAAGGAACGCGAAGAAGAACGTCGTCAGCAAGAACAAAAGGCGACGCCTGCTCCCGCCGTCCAGCCGAAAGAAGATGAGGCTGCTGCGACGGAAGGCGACGAAGACACCACCGAAGCTGATCCTGAGAACTGAGTTCGACGTCACTCGACGCAATTGATATTCGACCGGCTCGCAATCGACGCTCTATCTAGAGTTGAGTTTGCGAGCCGTTGTCGTTTGTAAGTGGGGTTTTCAGCGATTGGAACGCTGGAAATGAACGGGATGTGTGCAACTTCGCATCATCGTTGGGAATGGTGTACTCTATAGGACCCGCCTCTCCCCCCACCTTTTGATCGACGGTTCTGTAATGAAGAGTCCGTTCGCCCCGCTCTCGTTTGATGACGTCATCGCAGGACGATCTGGCGATCGATGTTGTTCGATCACCAATTGTTGGCCGACCGCTCGATGGTTGCTCGCTTTTGTGTGGTTGACTGTTGGGTGCGCCGCGATGCTCGCCGCGGATGAATCGAACGAAGAATCCTTTGATTTCTTCGAAACTCGCATTCGTCCGGTCTTGATTGATCACTGCTACGAATGTCATGCGGAAGATTCGGAAGAGCTTGGCGGCTCGTTGCGGTTGGATGTGAAGGAAGGATGGATGATCGGCGGTGACAGTGGGCCGGCCATCCGACCCGGCGATCCAGCGGCGAGCGAACTGATGGCAGCGATTCGGTACGAGTCGTCCGAGATGCCGCCCTCGGGAAAGCTGCCCGATCACGTGGTGCGAGATTTCGAAAAATGGATTCGCGATGGCGCCGCCGATCCAAGATTGATGGACGAGGACGAACACCTTACACGCTCGCAGCATCAGGCATTCGATTGGGACCAAGCTCGCGAGTTTTGGGCGTTTCAGCCGCCACGCTCCAGTGCTTCTCCGGTTGCGTTTGATTCCGATTCGGCGATCGATGCGTTTGTGCAAAAACGTTTGGACGCGGAAGGTTTGACCGCGACACCGATCGCACCCCCGAGTGTGCGACTTCGCCGTTTGGCATTTGATCTGACCGGTTTGCCACCCGATCCGAAAACCCTTCGTCAGTTTCAAGCGGACCCGAGCGACACACATTGGCGGCGATTGGTGGATCGCTATCTCGCCAGCCCTCAGTTTGCGGAACATTGGGCGAGGCACTGGATGGATGTGGCTCGCTATGCCGACAGCAACGGCAGCGATTTCAATGCGACGCATCATGACGCATGGCGATATCGTGATTACTTGGTGCGGTCATTTGCCGACGACATGCCAATCGACCGGATGATTCGAGAGCAAATCGCGGGTGACTTGTTGCCGGCGTCCTCGGATGAAGATCGACGTGACAAATTGGTCGCCACCACGTTCTTGATGATCGGCACCAAGATGCTGAGTGAACGCAACAAGACCAAGTTGCGAATGGATGTGGTCGACGAACAACTCGATACGGTCGGTCGTGCTTTTCTTGGAATGACGTTCGGTTGTGCCCGCTGCCACGATCACAAGTTTGATCCCATCACCACGCGAGATTACTACGCGATGGCGGGGATCTTTCGAAGCACGCGAACACTGCATGGTGAGTCACAGCAATACGTTAGCACTTGGAAGAAAACTCCGCTTCCAATTTCGAAACAGCACGAGCAGTCCATTCGCAAGCATGAGCAATCGCTGCAAGGCCTCGATCGAGAGATCAAGGAAGTCGAGTCGGAACTGAAAATTCTGGCAGAGAAGACGGAACTCGAAGGCATCACGATCGATGATGTGGATGCGGTTCGCGCAGGCCACTGGGTTGAATCAACGTACAAATCTGGTTTTGTTGGCAAAGGTTATGTGCACGACGAAAACCGCAACAAAGGCGAGGCGTCGATCCGGTTTGCGGCGGTCTTGCCCAATGCCGGACGATATGAACTTCGCGTTCACTACAATGCCAGTGGCAACCGGGCGTCAAATCTGCCTGTTTCGGTCCAATTGAACGACGAGACTCACGATCTGATTCTGGATCAGACGGTGCCACCGAAAACTGGCACCTACAGCGTGCTCAAAGAGTTTGACTGCGACGCCGAGACCCAGGCACTGGTCACGCTCTCGAACCGTGGCACGGATGGCTATGTGATTGCCGATGCCGTGCAGTGGGTTCAGATCGATGGCAAAGCGGACCAGGGTGACTCGGCCGCGGAGATTGAACGAACGATCGCGATGCGAACCGCGTTGACTCAGACACTCAAAAAGCTGAGGTCACAACGTGCCGATTTGCTCGCCAATGCTCCGCCCCCGGTTCCCACCGCGATGGCACTCGCGGATTTACCAAGCGATGAGCGGGAGGATTGCCCGATTCATATTCGGGGCGAAGTCAGCAATTTGGGCGACATCGTCCCGAGAGGCATTCCGCAGATCTTCAGCGAATCCACCACCGCGTTTGAGCCGTTGGAAGGAAGTGGTCGGTTGGAGTTGGCACAGTGGTTGACCGATCCGGATCACCCGCTGACCGCACGCGTCAGTGTCAATCGAATTTGGATGCACCTGATGGGCGAAGGATTGGTGCGGACGGTTGATAACTTTGGCGTTCGGGGTGAAAAACCGACTCATCCCGAGTTGCTGGATGCGTTGACGATCGACTTTGTCCGCAACGGTTGGCGTCAGAAGCGTTTGATACGAAACATCGTTTGCAGCGACGCGTATTCGCGAGCAATGGTTTCGGATGATGACCCGCGAGTCTCGCTCGATCCTGAAAACCGATTGCGAGGTCGGGCTGTCCGCAGACGCATTCCTGCCGAAGCGATTCGCGATGCCATGTTGGTTGCTGCCGGCACGCTCGACCCCAGCGGTCGTGAAGACTTGATGGACAGCTACGCAACCTTGGTCAGTCAAAACAACGCCAACTCAAAAGCAACGACCAAGTTTGGACTGGATGATCCGAAGCGAACCCTCTATCTGCCGCTGATTCGATCCGAAGTGCCACCGCTCCTGTCGAACCTGGACGCGGCGGATCCGGATTTGTTGGTTGGGAAACGACCGACGACGAATGTGCCGTCACAAGCATTGACGTTGATCGGCAGTCCCGAAGTACGCCAGTGGGCGATGCAGACGACGAAGCGAATGATGAGCGAGACGACCGACGAGACGCAGCGTGTCCGGTGGGCTTGCGCGGTGTTGTTCTCTCGTGACCCTCGACCGCTCGATGAAGAAATCTTGCACACTTGGTTGGATAGCGATGTGGCGAAGGCCATGTCGAGCGACGAAGAACGCTATCGCGAATGGATCGCGGCGATGTTTGCGAGCACCGAATTTCGATTTTTGGATTGAGGCGAAACGGATGAAATTGAACCGTCGAGATTGCTTGGTCCAATCGACTTGGACGACTGGGGCGTTGGCTGTGACCGCGTCGGCGCTGCCGGCTTCGAGTGCGTGGGCCAATGACTCGGGTGTGCAGACGCTTGTGCAGCATCATCCGGCAAAGGCCAAGCGGGTGATCTTTTTGTTCATGCATGGCGGCCCATCGCACGTCGACACGTTTGACTACAAACCGATGTTGATTCGCGACAATGGAAAGGATCTGCCGTTTGAATTGCCGCCACAGATCAGTGCCAAACCGACATTGCTGGCGAGCCCTTGGAAATGGTCGCAACACGGTGAGGCTGGGTTATGGGCAACCGATTTATTGCAGGAGATGAACAAGCATCTTGATTCGCTGTGCGTTGTTCGGTCCATGCACACTCGCGGTCAATCACACGGCCAAGCGGTCGGGATGGTGAACACGGGCAGCGACAACTTTGTCCGCCCCAGTGTTGGTGCATGGATCAGCTATGCATTGGGAGCCGGCCATCCGGATTTGCCGGCTCACGTTGCGATCGCACCCGCGACGGCCCATGGTGGACCTCGCAACTACGGGGCCGCGTTCTTGCCCGCCAAGCATCAAGCGACCGTGGTGGGCAAGAACGGTCAGATTGGCGATGGAAAGATCGCTTACTTGGATGCCGCTGAGGGACACCAGTTTGACTTGGTCAACCAGCTCAACCGAGGCCATGTGCAATCCGCAGGGCGAGACCGCGCGACCGATGGTGCCATCGAGGCGGTGGACTTGGCCAACCGGATGCGAGGCACCGCACCGGAAGTGATGGATCTATCCAAGGAGACCGACGCGACAAAAAAACTGTACGGGATCGGTGAGAAGACGACCGACTCGTTTGGACGCAGTTGTTTGATGGCGCGTCGGTTGGCAGAATCCGGCGTTCGATTCATCACCGTCAGCAGTGGCCAGGTGTGGGATCAACACGGCAATCTGAAGAACGGGCACGAGAAAAATGCCGCCAAGACGGACCTGCCAATCGCGGGATTGTTTGCGGATCTGAAACAACGCGGGCTCTGGGAGGAGACGTTGGTTGTGTGGGGCGGCGAGTTTGGTCGGACGCCCGTTGTTCAGGGCAGCAATGGCCGCGACCACAACCCGCAGGGATTTTCGATGGTGCTGGGTGGTGGCGGTATTCGCGGCGGCATCACGTACGGTGAGACCGATGATTACGGCTACTACGCGGTTCGCGATCGCGTCCACATGCACGATTTGCACGCGACCATGCTGCATCAACTTGGAGTCGACCACGAGCGTTTGACGTATCCCTACGCTGGTCGCGATTTTCGTCTGACGGACGTCCACGGACGTGTGGTCGAGGAAATCTTGGAGTCGTGAACTGAGGCTGAACGGGCTGTTGATTGAGTTGACTTTCGAATGCTCGTGTGAGCCATTGGGCGTTGGCATCGCGCGAGAAATAACTGCTGAATTTGGTAGTGGACGAGGTTACGAGTCCCAAGCGGCAGGACCCGTCGCCTCGTCCACTACGTCAGTTATTGTTCACGCGTTGCCAACTTGAATTCTTAGAACGGCAACAAGTAATAGAGCCAAGCGTTCATGCGGATGACGACTTTGCTGATGACGTGAAACGCCTTTCCGTGGTCGGTGTAGATGACCACGTTGCCAGAGGTTCCAACGGCCAGTCCCTGTGCCGCTTCTGTGTCATCCATCACGAACTTGGAGAAGAAACGGTGTCATTCGGGCAATGCTCTTTCAAGTTTGGAGCGGGCAGATCCATCGTCCTGCTCGCGACCTCGATCTGCTTGTCAGCGGCAGTCCCGATCCCGGCGATTTCAAGCGAGTCATCCAAGACATCTGTGAGACGAGCGTGCAAGACGATGGAATGTGCTTCCAGTCCAACACCGTCCGCGCCGAGTCGATGAAGGAAGACGAAGAGAACCAAGGATCCCACGCAGCGAAAGCATCAAACGCAGTCCAAAATGAGATGCCACGTTGCCGGGAACCACGACCGCTGCTTGGAAGAAGAGCAACACTAATCTCCACTGATCTTCGCTAATTCAGAAATTTAAAAATGGCTCTGCCATCCACACTTCGATTAGTGAAGATCAGTGCCAATTAGTGTTCCCAACTCTTCCCCCTGCATGCCACCAGCATGCCAGAAAATGCGACGCCACGTTGTCGGCCCACTAGCATACCGATCCCGGAATCACATGCGTTTTTCTCCGAGATTCGATCATTCAAGATCAAAACGGTACCGACCACCTTTTCCTTGCCAATGAATACCGGGGTATTCGTAAGGAGAATTCAGGATTGGCTTCGCAAAAAACGGATTCGATTCAGACTCTTTCCCCGGCATGTTTGCCCCCTTAATTTGTAGCCGGTGCGACAAACGCGACTTGTTGACCGTTTGGAACAACAATCATAGGATTCAAACATTCGCTGAACAAGTCCGGGGGGTGCCTGTCCGTGCAACTTGGAAAACGACTTCGACAGCTGCGTAACGCACAAGGTTTGACGCTACGTGAACTCGCTGACCGAGTAAGCGTAGGGTTTACGTACCTCTGCAAAATCGAAACGAACAAGCTTGAGCATGGGCACTCCCCATCAAATCGCTTGCTCGAATCCCTTGCCCAAGAACTCGATGCGAGCGCGGAAGAATTAATTCTGCTTGCCGATCGTGTGCCCCCCTCGCTCGCAGACAAAGTCCACGCACACCCTGAAGCTTTTATCGCTTTGGCTCAATTAGACGACCAACAACTCAACCGGGTTCTGCAATTGGCGGGCGCAGCTGAATTCGATGATGCCAAATCTCTCGGCGGCGTGTGCCGCTGAGTTAGCGTCTCGCCTTTCCAGGACAACCCAAAAAAGAAACGATCCGTGACACGACAAAGAGAGGAATCGCTTGGAGAAGCCAAAGAGTGGATGGAACGTCTGGAATTGGCAATACGCGCTGACCGGTCATTGCGGCACCTAAATTCAGCCATTGAAATAGAAGCGACTTTTCGCGATGTGCTGAATGCCGCTTATGGGTGGAATCTTGAAAATGACAACACGCTGTTCAAGCAAAATCAAGATTCATTCGATTTGTCGGATCGAGCCGCGCGAGTTGCGGTTCAGGTCAGCGTTACGCGGAGTGCCGCCAAAATCAAGGACACGATCAAGACATTCATGGAAAACCATGTGGCATCTTTCGATCGGCTCATTTTTGTCCATCCTGAAATTGAATTTAACACTTCCAATGCCAATGTGTCTGATCTGATCGGAGATTTTGACTTTGACGCCAAACGAGATCAGATTGGTCTAGGGCACCTGCTCAAGAAAGCTCAAAACATGACAGTGGAGATGCAAACTGAGTTTGTCGACCTGTTGCGAAGCGAGCTAAAGCCACTTGGGCGGGCGGTTCAGATGGGAGTCGACCAGACCCTTGAAACGCTGATCGATGTCATCGTTTACATGTCCGAAAATACTTCGGCGGTTGACGCTTCTGTTGACGAGCGAACTCCAGATCAGGAGCGGAAGCTTCGTCGGTTTGAGAAGCATGCTGAGTTCCTGCTTGATCAATTTCGCGTGAATCAGGATCTACACGCCTCCGTGCAAAATGCGCGTGCAGCGATTGGTTACGACACCGTTCGCGCGGCCAAAATCCAGGCTTGGCTGAAGTTAAATAGCCTTGATGCCCTGGATTTGAAAAACGGCGACGCTCGGGAGGCTTTTCGTCACCTGGTTCAGACCTTGCTCGAAAAAGCACAGGTGAGAGGCAATGATGCCGAAGAAACTGCAGTGCGTTTTTTGATTGCGGACGAATTCATTCGCTGCAACGTCTTCCCAAACCCCTCAGTCTAGCCATGTCGTTGGTTTCAAAAGATGAACTGCTAACCACGTCCATGCCGCACATTGGTTATGTGATTCTAAAGCAGTTCGAGGCGACAGGAGGAAGCCAGCTTTCGTTGACCGAGATCACGTCAAACTTAAAGCGTAAGCACATTACGGGATATCGCCCGATCATGTTCGCACTGATTTTCCTCCACCTCGCCGGGATCATCGAGTTCCGCGCGCCCTTTGTCTACAAAGTTCACAAGTCCGAAGTGGGGGCAAACTGATGCTGCTACGCCTACATCGGCTTTCTAGCGAGCCCGAGTGCTTTGATCCGATTGAGTTTCACACGGGTGTAAATCTGATACTTGGTGAACGTTCAGACGGAACCGATCCTCAAGGTCGAAAACTAAACGGGGTTGGTAAGAGCGTTTGCGTTGACTTTCTACACTTTGCCCTGGGACGACGATTTATTGATACTCGACTGAGCCGAATTCCTGAGGGAGTTTTGCCTGAGGGTATGTCGGTGTTGCTAGATCTTTCTATCAATGATTTACGCTTGCAAATTCGGCGATCAACTACGAACCCCGACCAACCTACCGTGGTGGTAGCCGATGGATCGATCATAGCTTTCGATAATCTAGACGAACTGACGCGATATTTAGGTGAGTTGCTTTTCGCTGGCGATGAGAACGCGGGACAGGCAAGCTTCCGGAGCATCCTATCGCTTCTCATGCGCGATGAGCGGTCGGAGTTCAAGAGTGTCGTGAATCCATCGGACACTGCACGACGCGCACCTGATGACTATTCTCCACATCTTTTTTTGATGGGAATCGATTCGACTTCGTTTGCAGAATTTGATCGGACCGTCAGCCGTCTCGACGATACTCGAAAATTCGCGAACAGCCTAAAAAAGGATCTCACCGACGGGGGCAAAGACAAACTCTCGGATATCCCAGCGAAACTAAACGAAGAGAAGAGAGCAACGGAGAAGATTGAAGATGCCCTGGAGACGCTTCGAGTTGACCCAGCGTTTGAAAAGGTAGAAGAGGAGCTCAACGAAATAGAATTGGAGCTGCGTCAACTTCGTAGCGAACGCAAGAAATTGAGTTTTCAGATCGATCAGATTCGCTCTATACCACTACCTGAGCAAATATCTGCCGATGATATCGCGATCGTCTTTGAACGGGTTCGTTCTGGGCTTGGTGAACTTGTCGAAAAATCTCTTGAGCAGGCGAAAGAGTTCAAAGAGTCAATCGAGAAGTTCCAGCAGACCCTTCGTCAATCAGAATTGACGCAGCTACAGCAGACTCGAACCGAGTACTCATCACAAATCCGTACTTTGTCAGACAGACACGCGGAACTAGTTCGGCAAGTTGACAACAAGGGCGTACTAGCAGAATTGCGAACTGGGTTGGAGGTCGCGACGCGCCGTACTGACCAGTACCACAGGCTTGCATCGCAATTCGATCAGTATGAGCGAAAAGCCAAAGAGATAAACACAATCAAAGCTGATCGAAGCGACAACTTGCGGGATATTCAGACTCTGATTTCAGAATGCGATGACCTAGAGGCTTCATTCAATGAAACACTTGTCGCGATCCACGAAAGCATCCAGCAGACCAGCCGAGCTTCATTCAAGTTCAGAGTCGACGACGGCCCACGCACCAAAAAACCGCTCTCATTTGACGTCCGCATCCAAGATGACGGAAGCCACAGCGTTAACCATGCTCGCGTCTTCATCTACGATTTCGCATTGATGCTCAACGAACTCACGTCGCCACACCATCCGAAATTTCTTCTGCACGACAACATCCTTGAAGTTGACCAGGACACACTGGTGAACTCGTTGAATTTCATTCAGAAACTAATGGACGACGGTGTCGACTTTCAATACATCCTCACATTGAACCGTGACATACTCGACGGCCAAGTCCTCGATGGTATCGACTTGGATATTGATGAAGCCAGATGCGCGAAATTCACGAAAAGCCAGCAGTTTTTGAAGACGAGATATCAAGAACAGTGAATCGTGACGGTGCGACTAACTTCCGTTAGTTCGCGCTAAGACTATGAACCGACGGAAGCGGAAACAGACGCTCTGGTTGCTTTTCCCTTGGGATCGTTTGACTTGCGCGTCTACCGCTGGCAGTCTGGATCCAATGAATTTTGAATGTGATCAATGTGGGGCGTGCTGCAAAGAGTTGCTCGTCGAGGTCTACGATATAGACGTGCTTCGTGAGCCCAAACTCACGACGGCCGAAATATCTCAGTGGACGCGTGACCTGACACACGCACAATTGATGGATGAGTTGGAGCAGGAAGGTAAGTGTTTGCTAATCGCAAGAGCCAACCAAGGGGTCAGGCCTCTTTGATCTGACGCGGGCATGAAAATGAGCGAGAAAGGTGTCTGAGTAAAACAAGCGTGGGAGGTCGCATTTGCACTCAGTCATTATCATTGAGGCCTGGTCCGGTTGATCGTTCTCCGAATAGGGAACTGCCCTATTCGCAGTTGTTTTGACAGGAAGATTTGTGGGACAGGAAAATTGCAGTATCCGCATCTTCCTGTCCTGAAAATCTTCCTGTCAAAGATGCGCCTTGTCGATGAGAGCAGTGCAATACGCTCCTCTCCATTCTTCCTCTGCGTCTCACCGCCTCTCGCGTCTCACCGTCAAATTCTTCTTCAGTCGCCAAGCAACGCCCCGGCCAACAAAGGGGGCAGGCGTTTTTGATGTGACGCGGGCTTGCAAGTGAGCGGAAAAGGTGTCCGAGTAAAACAAGCATGGGAGGTCTCATTTGCGTTCAGCCACCATCATTGAGCCCTGCTCCGGTTGCTCGTTGTCCGAAAGGGAACCGCTGTCTTCGCAGTTGTTTTGACAGGAAAATTTGTGGGACAGGACATTTTCAGCATCCGAATCGGCACCAGGCGTTCTCGCCCAACAAGCCTTTTCTGATGTACTGGACTCTCGGGGTCGTGCACGGTCCGCAGCATGTCTTTTCCGAATGGGCCGGGCTGACTCTGTACCTGGACGAAGGCAAGTTGGTCTACGAGTACAACATGTTGCTACTGGAGAGATACCGTGCCGAAACCAGCGAGCCACTATCGCCGGGCGAGCACACCATTGAGGTCGATACCACCCTCGCGAAGCCGGGGGCTCCGGCGACCGTCATTCTCAAAGTTGATGGGAAAGAACTTGCCCGCACGATTGTCGAGAGAACAGTGCCGCTCGCGTTCACTGCGAGCGAAACCTTCGACGTCGGAGTCGATCTAGGGGCTCCCGTGTCGCTTGACTACGCCGAACGTCGACCGTTCGAATTCAACGGGACCATTAAGCGAGTTTCGGTGTTGCTCAAGTGAGTGTCGAAGCGGCCAAACGGTTCCGAATGGTGCCACCATTTCAATCCGACACTGATTCTTCGCTCGGTGCTTACCAACGGTAAGCCAGTGTTCCCGATCCGATGTGCAGTACCTGGTTTTCGTTGAACTGAGTGTTGTAATCAGCTCGCAATTCCCAGCGGTCACTTGGACGTGCCTCGAATCCACCGCCGAGGATCGCCCAGTCACGACCCAGGTCCAAACCGTTGGCGGTATAGCCCGCTCCACCCACGCCAGCGAATTGAGCGTTCACGACCGACGTCGTGTCCAGGAACTCGTGCATCCAACTGCCGCGAATCTCTGGCGTGATCGCCCAACCGCGACGCGACATCCATGACTGCCACTGCAAACGGGTACCCAGGTTGCTGCGAAGCGAATGCGTGTCGACGCCCGACATGGCCAAATTCATCGCACCCGCTCCCGTTTCGGTGAACGCGTTTTGACGAGCATAGACGTACTGCAGTCCCGCGAAAGGTTGCAGCACTCGCGAACGTGACAGATTCAAATTCATACCGCGTTCACCATAAGCAAACCCTTGCCAACCGTCCGATTCACCGCTGGCGGTGCGAGTGAGTGCGCCGACTTGAATCGTACGATCACTTTCATAACCGTCAAACTGCAAGCCGCCCATGGCGATCCCGTAGTGGCTGCCCGCACTGTGCGTCAGGTAGCTCCCAAAGTTGCCGCCATTGGCACGCACGGTTTGGTCCATGCTGTCGGCGCTGACCGACGAACCTACATAACCGCCGAAGAAACCAAGACGAGCGTTGTCGCCGAGATAGCGTTCGATGCCGAAGGTCGTCCCGCCCAATCCATAATGGATCCCCGCAGCATTGCCATCGGATTCGGCCGACCCACCGAGTCCATAGCCCGTCATCCAGCCCTTCCAGTGGTAGGCGGCATGGCAGGTCGGTGCGATCAGTGCGTCGCAAGGCGTTTGTGTGGATGAAGCGTTGACGTAGCTAACCAGGGCAATGTCGGAACTCGATCCCGTGACGCTGGGGCGAGTTGATCGTGTTGCGTTGACAAAACCACTCCCGCTTGATCCGCTGCCACCTGACCCGCCGCCGAACATCCCCGATCGCAATTGGCCACCGATCGTGCCGACCAACTGGTTGGTGCCTTGGATCACCACCTGTGACTGGCTGCCGTAAACCTCGCCGCTCAATTGGCTCAATCCGCTTTGAACTTGAGCGTTGGTCAGCACCCGAAATTCATCGAGGACGCTGCCGAAATCGCCGCTTGCTCCTATAGAGTTCTCGTCGATGTAGAACCCGACGGTTTGACGATTGCCTGAACCGCCCACGGACGCGTAGTCGGTGCTGTTGGCCATGAGCGTAAAGAACGCCGAGTTCGCATCGTAACCCAGTTGGGCATCAAAGAACGCCAGGTCATCGGTGATTGTATCGAACGTTCCACTCAAACCGTGCGTTGTTTGCAGGAACGTGTACTTCGCGCCGTTGGTGTAGCTGCCCACGGCGCCCAAAACGGAAACGTCACCGCCGTTGATCGTCGCCGTGTCGGCGGTGATCAAATCATTGTCGGTGCCGGCGATCGGGGTGGCCGAGGCTTGAATCTCCACTTCGGTGGTACTACCCGAATTGAAGCTTGCATTTCCGCCAATCGTCATCGTCCCGATGGAGTTCCCCGCAGCGAACGTACCGTTGTTGATCACGTCGCCGTTGATGGTGCCGCTGCCGCCCAATTCGCTGTTGGTGTCCACGGTGGTGTTGCCCGCCAGCGAACCGTTGACGACCAAACGTCCGGCACTGACCGTGGTGGTTCCGGTGTAAGTATTGGTTCCCGAGAGAACCAGTTCGCCGGTGCCTGTTTTGTTCAATGATCCACTGCCACCAATATCGTCGGCAAGGGTCAACGTTCCGGTGTTGACTTGGTAGCCAGCGGTCACACCGGTGTGCAGGTACATGCCTGATCCGATTGCCTGGCCGTTGGCTCCATCTTCAGGCGCGGTATCTCCGGCCCCGCCGGTGCCCGCGATCAGGCCGTTGTTGGTGAATGTGCTGTCGATGATCGAAAGTGTTCCGCCTTCGCGAACGAAGATCGCTCCGCCCATCGCATCACCAGCATCACCACCGAAGGAATATCTCCCTCCATCGCCGCCACCGAACCCGCCGGATCCGCCGGTTGAGCCGCCGTTGTAGCCGGTTCCAGCGCCGCCGCCGAAATCTCCGCCGTCTCCGCCTGCTCCCAGAAAGCCGCCACCACCACCGCCACCAAAGTCTCCGCCATCTCCGCCATCAGTGCTGCCACCTCCGCCACCGCCACCACCAAAAGTGCCACCGTTTCCCGCAACGGAACCGGCGAAGCCCGAACCGCCACCGCCTCCATTGACCGCTCCGTCACCGCCAGCACCTTGGTGACCGCCCCCTCCACCACCGGGCGTGCCTGTGGCACCAGGATCACCGTCTCCGCCCCCCGCCGCACCGCCATCACCATCGCCCCCGGTGTCGTCGGAAGTTGACGCACCATTCCCAATGCCGCCTCCGCCGCCGCCGCCATCGCCACTTGTATCTCCACCGTTGCCACTGACCCCGCCACCTCCACCACCGCCATAATAATGAGCGATGCCACCGTTGCCGTCGAATCCACCGCCGCCGCCGCCGCCGTCATGGCTTGTGGAGCCACCGGTCCCACTGAAGCCACCGCCCCCTCCACCTGCGTCCGAGGAAGAATCGTGATCCCCGCCGTCACCCCCTTCAGCTTTGTTACTATCGAACGCGACGCCACTAATCACGACGTTGGCTCCCGTGTTGACAAATAGAGCTCCACCGGCACCCGCGCCGCCGCCTCCGCCGCCTCCAGAGTTCCCCCCGTCACCGCCCTCGGCATAACCTTGTTTGAGCGTCATGTTTTGAAAGGTGACGTCGCCATCGGCGACAAAGAACAGCCGAGCGGTGTCTTGTCCCGAGACCGTATTGCCCGCTCCATTGACCGTGATGGTTTGATCGGTTCCCACGATCGTCGGCAGGTGTGAAAGTAAATTGATCGGATCCAATCCGCTTGCGAAATTAATCGCATGCGTGCCGGTACCGGCGCCGTTCAAACCCTCAATCGCTGCTCGCAGTGATCCAGCACCAGAATCATTGTGATTGCTGACATCAAAATCAGCGGCCATGGCGGAAGGACCACCCAAAATAGCCAAGAACAACGCAAGTCTCGCGGTTCGCTTTTTCATCGCTCGTCTTCAATCAAAGAAACGAGCGGTAGCCCAGAATCTCCTTTGCCGTATCCATACGACATGCCCCAGAGTTCCGATACCTTTAACGAAGTCGCATACCACCGATCCATCAATAGCCGGATCTCAAGCATGCGACCGAGTGCCCCTCGTGTTAGCGTACATCGTCGCAAACAGGGGTGCTCAGTAGTTGCACGCCGGCAAAGGTCACAAACTACCTATACAAACGTGGGGTTCTATTTGCCCCAGGATCATCCAGGGTTCGTGCATGTTGTTAAGAGTTCGTTTTTCGTCTTCTGGCTCATCCGATGGAAAGGGAATGGCGAGGTTGGCCAGTTTTGGCATCGGCTGGTAAGTTGACATCTGTTGACGTACTTTTCTGAACCTGAAGCCGCGACCCAATTCCAATGAACGCTGCTGAGAATCGCTCTGGACCACATCGGTCGGGGGGCAAAAAAGCCAAACAGACCACAACGGCCGGCATCGTCATCGCTGTACTGATCGGTGGCTACTCGCTGTTGCGCCCCACCATCAACGAAACGACCGGGTGGAACTTGCCTGCCCTGCGGTCGAGCGAGGTCTCGCGGGAAACGGTCGCGGAGCGTTCCAGCCCGACGGTGGATTCACCGCAATCCAACACTAATTCCACCGGCAAATCGAGCTCGTCTCGTGAACCGGCATCCACGTCCGGATCAACATCCAAAAACGACGCGACGTCGACCAAGTCCGATGTGACGTCCGATCGCGGTTCTTCGCCTGGGCCTCTGGCGTCCA
The DNA here is from genome assembly GCF_000196115.1 of Rhodopirellula baltica SH 1. Lineage (NCBI taxonomy): Bacteria > Pseudomonadati > Planctomycetota > Planctomycetia > Pirellulales > Pirellulaceae > Rhodopirellula > Rhodopirellula baltica. The sequence continues at coordinate 4,145,705 of NC_005027.1, read as the reverse complement.
AGATGACTCGCGGCGATCCAGAGTCGGGCACGTCGGCAGCCGCCAATGCGGACAAGTCCGAATTGGAGTACGGTCTGCTGAGAGAAATCAGCCCGGACCGGTTTCTCTCTCCCGCCGGTGTGCTGTACACGCCGGGAAGTGCCGAAGGTCACCGCCTCGAACATCTTCGCCGTCACACCAAAGACCAACCCAATCGCTCCGGCAAACACGGCGTCTTTGATGGCGACATGGAAGGGGCCCTGGCAACGATCGACAAAGCGTACGAGAAGGCACAAGCGAATCAACGGACGACCAAAGAAGTGGATGGCAAGCGAACGATCTACACCGTCGACATGGGAAAACGAGTTGGCTTTGTCGGTGGACGCGACGGGCAGAGAAGTCGCAACCCGATGGCCCGCCGAGTGCGTTTGGTGCTGGAAGGCAATCGCTTGATCACCGCGTTCCCGCTGTAGAGCTCATTCCGTAATGTCGAATCGACTTGTGACGTTGAATCGACATGCGAAAACACCACTTTGAAAGTCAATTCTCAGTGGCACCATCCGAATCATTCCGTTCTTGTTTGGAAGTCAATTCTGTGACTCACCCTGATTCCAATTCCGATGTTCGACACAGCGTCGGTTCGTGCCCGATTTGTGAACAAGGGCTGTGCTCCATTCGTGCCTGTGGATTGGTCGACGACAAACCATCGCACGGTTTGGTGGTCTGCGATGAATGCGAAGCGATCTGGTTGCAGCCCAACATTCAAGGCGTGCACATTTATGCCGATGCCGAAACACCGAAGTGCCCCATCGATCAATCGCCGCTTTATCAAGGCAACAATCGTTGGGCGACTCTGGATGACATTGACCGATTGGGATGGTCCGATGCGGTGAATCCTGATCTGACGTATCAACCGGAATCCGACGATTCATAAGCGGGCATTGCAAGCTTCGCTGTTGTCACTCCAGTGATCGCAACCGGCAAAACAGTGGTTTCGCTCAGTACCACCCTGCTCTGCCCTGCCCTCCCCTGCCCCAATTTTTATCTTTCACTTTTGGAACCTTGACCTTGTCGGAAATTTCCTTTGACCCGATTCTCGCCGCCGGTGCCGACCCGGTTCAGGCTGGCGTGGCACTGAAAAAGTTGGCGGAAGATCCCAACTTGGACGGCCCCATGTTGGTTGCTGCACTCGCTGAAGAGGCCGCTCGTTTGATGGATGCGGACCCAGCGATCACGGGTGGATTGCTTCGATTGATCCACCTGAAAACGTTGAGGGCCGAGGGCGATCCTCTGTCGAAGATTGAGCCCGCCACGCTGGGCAAGATCATCGAATCACTCTCGCCTGAAGTCTCCAACCGGCACTTGATGCTTCAGTTGCTGGCGATGCGCCGGACACCGGAATCATTGGGTGTCTTGGTCACGCAATTGGGGCAGTCACCACCGAAGGGTTGGATGGCGGCGGCGCAGATTCTCAGCCCGTTGATGCAACACAACGATTGGTCCATTGATGCGGTTTTCCCCGCTCTATTGGATTCGATTTCGGAGCCCTCCTTGGCCGCACCCATTTTGGACTTGGCTGGGCACGTCACGCGAACGGGTTTGGTCCATGAGCATCCGGCGAAGGGACGCATTGCATCGCTGAACGCTTTGCTCGGTCACGTCGCAGGACGTTTGGCCAAGTTCGAAGAAGACCCACGCAGTTTCGGGACTGAGGTGGAGCAAGTCCAAGCGGTTCTTGGCGAAGCGGTGGCGCTTGCGGTCTCGCTATGCGATGCCATTGGGTTGATTGGCGATGAAAGCTCCATCGGTGAGTTGAATAAAACCTTGGATCTGAAGCATCGCCGAGTTCAATGTGAGGCGGCAGGGGCCTTGGCGAAGCTGGGCGTCGATACCGGCAAAGAACGTTTGGCCGAGTTGGCAGGCGAACCAGCCGCTCGGCTCCGCGCGATCGCTTACGCCGACGAGTTGGGACTGGAAGATTTGATCGACGAGGAACATCGTGAACCGCGTGCGATCGCCGAGGCCGAAATGGCATTGTGGTTGACTCAGCCTCAGCAGATGGGCGTGCCGCCGACAGGTGTCGAGGTCGTGGATTCTCGCCGGATGTTGTGGCCCAGCTTTGAAGATCCAGTCGATGTGTTCTTGGTCCGCTTTGAATACAACTTTGGCGAACGGCAATACAGTAACGTTGGGCTGACCGGACCGACCGTCTTCGCCATTTCATGCGATGTCGCGGATTTTCCCCCGGAGGACATCTATGCAATCTACGCTGGATGGCACGCGGATCATCCAGACATCTTCACGGTGCCGTCGAAGGAATTCAACGAAGCACAACGTCGAATCGTTGAACCGTTGCAAACCTATTTAGAACGCGTTGGTTATGAGGACGTGAAAGTCGACCGGTTGGGTTTCTTCCTGGATGAAACGGCGGCTGTGTTCACCGCGGTTCGCAATGAAAAAGAATGCGTGGTTGTGACCGATGGTCTGGAAACCATTGATCTGCCTACGGGAGGAAGATTGCGTCCGCCGCAGCCCGAGGATTTGTTCCACCTTTACAAAGGTCGCAAGATGCTGCGAACGTTCAATCCCAACGGCATCACGGAGTGAAGCAACGATGAAACCGTTTGGTACCGGAACAATCCAAGAGACTCAAAATCAACTGCGACATGAATTCAGTGAATTCGCCGAGCAATGGCAACAGACCAAATCGGTTTGGCGTGACGAGCCGGCACGTCAGTTCGAAGAGCAGTGCTTAGCTGACTTGGCACCAACGCTCAATCGAGTGTCGTCGGCACTGCAGACCTTGGTCGACGCGATCCATCAAGCCGACCGAGCATTGAAAGACCCCGAGAGAATTTCAGAGTAACCCATTCGCCTGAGACGTTTTTTCGACCGTTCTTTAAGCAGGGCGAAGCGGCTGGGGATCATGACGCCAGGACTGCTGGCACCTCAATCATGATCACCAATTCGTCTGCGAACCAATCCGATGGCACGAGACGCCGCGCCGTTCACGCAAGCAACAGCGGCCAAGAGGTAGCGCTATCTCAAACAGGATTCACGATGGGAGTCATGCACGGGACGCAGAATCAGACGCTGCTTCATGGAGTCGTGTTCATTGAGTAACCAGATTCGCTGTGCAACCAAAATTTATTATTCAACCAAAACTTGTCGTGCAATCAAAACTCATTGTGTGATCGCACTCATCGCTTGCATGGCCAGCGTACGAGTGCGAAACCGCTGCACCCGAAATTTCTGCAATGGCAGCGTCGCGCGTCGCAATTCTTCAACTCGTTCGGGCGTTGTCGTCAGCGTGACACGGCTACCTGATATGACTAGGTAGTGCACTTGGTTCTCCGCTGGATCAACCCATCGAATTGAAAGCAGGTGTCTGGCCAGATCCTTTTCATGTTCAACGAAATCGTCGCCCAGGTGTTTTTGAAAGAAGGAGGCGTTGTCTGGTGCGTTTTCTGTCAGGTGGGCGAGCGGCTTCCGTGTGGACGCTTCGCGGATCGATGCAAACAGCTCCTCCCGTTGTTTGCGAGCCATCCAGTGAATCACGCCCCAAGCATAAGCGTATTCTTGCGAGTCAAACTCATTTGATTCGACGAGCCGTTTGAGATGGGAACCATCGCCCAAACGCCTGCCGGATTTCACATCTTCGAAGATCTCTTTCATTCTCAAATCGTTGGTCGCACCGAGCCCTTTCCAACGAGCACCCTCGCCCGTTGATGTCGGTGCAAAGAACTCCGGCAAACCTTCGCTCAACCACATCGGCCATTGAGACAGACGCTGTTGCACGCCGATGTTGTACAGGATTTGATGGACGCCTTCGTGGGCGATGGTGGAGATTGAATTCATCACCGCGACTTGCGGAGCGACTTGGTTCAAACGCGATTGCTCGTACAAGGCAACGTTGTTGAAGGCGCTGTCGTAATACGCCACCACGCCCTCGGGCATTCGATTGAATTCTTGAAACTGATGGTCGTTTGCAAATGCAACGATGACCAAGGGGAATTCTGGTTCATGGGTGTCGATTCTTGTGCGTTGGAAATACTTACGAACGGCCGGGTACATCGTTTCGAGGATCGTTCGCGTCGCGCGAATGAAAGGCTCACTCGTGTTGTATAAAAACAGAAAATGTCTGCTCTGAGTGGACTTCATCTCAAGCTTGGCGAGTCGTTCGTCTGCCAGCCAGCGATCACGGACTTCGTCAATGGTCATCGGTGTGAACGCATCTTCAGTCGGTGAGACTTCCGCATCGTCGAACACCTTCAAACGCCCGTCCGGCATCAACACGAATCGAACCGAACCACTGCCCACGAGATACCGACCGACGACTCGGTTCCCGTTATCATCCCGAACAGCCAAGCGTTCGTTCTCGGGATGGATCAGGTCGCCGACGCGAATCTGCAAGCCAGCCGCCGCAGGTGGTTGCACCGCCTCGTTGGGAGTTTGCCTCGAGCGGGAAGGCCCCAGCATTGGACCGAAGGTTGGTTCCGGAAGTTGAATCGGTCTTCTCGGAGTCAAGATGCTACCAGGACGGTCGATAGGTTTGAACGTATCTGGGCTGCCCGTAATCGGGCTGCGTGGAATGTCCTGCGTGGGCGACGGCAACATGTCGATGGGCCCGAATTGTTGTCCCTGAACTTGGGCATCGGTGAGCAAATCGAAGCTACCAGCGATCCAGAATGCGGCACCGAGCAACACCGCTTTCGGCAAGAACTTCATTTTCATAAACACGCGCCGCTCCAAAACGAATCGATAGCTCTCTGCAAAATTGCGAGGCTCGATTGTAACCTCGATCGAAAGACGGTGAGTAAGCGAGAGGATCGGAGAAGAAACAGGGCGGCCCAGCGGACATTGACGCAGTTCATTCGGCCGATCTTGTGTAAATAGACCTTGGCCTCGGAAGGAAACTGAGGGCTGTAAGACACTGAAGAATACTGAGGAACTGTCCGGCCGGCTTGGCATCCCAAAGGTATTCCTCACTGAATGGAAGTTGCAATGCATCGAGACGTCCGGCATCACCGATCCAACCCGGAGACTGCAAGTTGGCTCAGGGTCGAGACTCGAATGGCGTTGTTGCCGCAGATTCGAGAAAAGCTTAAAAAATCTAGGACAAGCGTGAGTGGAGTGATATTGGTCAAACGCCCCAGTTCACTTGCCCCGTATCACGCGACTCCCCGAATACGACCCAACTGAGTAGGGTTGAATCGAATGTTATGCGACTGAAAATGGATGTCTTCAAAATCAACGCTGAAATGGTCGCCATCGTTGATGCGGCGTCTTCCAAGTTTTTCTACTGCAGCGACAAGAGACGCCGAATTGCAATTGTGTCCCGCGCAAAACGGCAAATTAACAAAATCAACAAGGACTTCAAGCGAGCGATTGACACTCGCTCAGAAGGCCGCCCTGGCACCAAGCGGTTTTCCATTAATCAGCGGGAAAGCCTTGAGGCTTTGCTTCACAAGTACAGCACTGAAAACCTCTGCCACCTGGATCAGTTACTGCGACCGGTCGATCTTAGGGATTCTTGATCGTCGTTGGCGTAGACGGGTAGACTGACGATCCTTCAGGAGAAGATGGGTAACCATCTCATGCGCACGGAGTGGTGGTGGAGACCTACTTCAATTTCCGATCACGCTGGCTTCCACTGCCCGGTGATGGCGGTCGTTACCCGATTTGCAGGCTGTTGTGACCACGCCAATTTTGAAGCAACCAAATCCATATGATTCTCCGGCGAGTTCACTCTGCACCGTCGTGGAGACGCCGCGTCACCCTTTGCGCTACGTGAGCATTACAGCATTGATCGCGCTCGCTTGCCTCATTCCATTTCGGCCACACCTGCTACTCGCGATCCTCGCTTTCGCAACACTTAATTCCGCCGCTAGCCTACCTCTCGCTCTCGCGGCTTCCGTTCGGCTCGGTATGGTGGCGTTTTCATCATTCATCCTTTTTGTTGCGACTTTGTTGGTGAGCGATTGGGGGTTCTCGACTCCAAACCCGATTGTAAGACCGTATTGGTTCACGCTACTACCCGCAGTGCTGTTGATGCTATGCTGGGTCGCCTATCCACTGCTTCCAGTTCGTATGCGACGCCTGTTGATCACCCAGAAAACCAACGGGTAACCAATAAGGATTTGACTTCGTGTGGATGCGACGGTTGAGTCAATTTTTCTTTCCTGTTGCTTCGTTAGTCGTGGGTGACGACGGCGAGAAATACACATCGCCTGACTCCCATGGTATCTTGCCGGCGGTCTGTCGTTCTGGGACGCCGCCAATCACCAAGCCTTGGTGGCGGTTCTGGTGACTCGCCCACATCGCGGTTAACAGTGTCATGCGCCGGAGCGGCGGTGGACGCGTTTTTCGATTGCTTGCAAGCCTTTCTCCGCCGCACGGTGATGGCGGACGTTCCCCGGTTGACTGAAACCACTGCTTCTCCTCGACGCGTCCCTAATGACAATCGTTTCTGCATCGTTCACGTATGACCGCGCTGAGTACCTCCGCGGATTTCGCCGATACCGTGTCGCATCACTTGGATCGAAGCGAGATCTGCTGCTCGGAATTGCTTCAATCGTCGGCGGTGCCTGCTTTTACTTTGCTGGGCACGCTTACCTAGCCGTCGTCGCTCTGCTCGCTGGAGTCGTATTGACTGCGATGGTTGTTTTCGCCGTCATCGTACAGCCAATACTCGTCTACAACGCTCACCCGAAATTGAAGGATCGCTACTCGCTGAGTTTTTGCGAGTCCGGAATCTCATTTCACACCGACGAAATCGACGCCAAAGTAAAATGGTCGATGTATTCCGGGTGGATTCAGGACGACGAGTTCTTTACGCTGTTTTACGATCAGCGAGAGATGCTGATTATTCCTAAGCGGGCGTTATCTCAAGGTGATGGTTCACGCCTCCAGTCACTACTGTCCGACTACGTTGGCCGGGCACTGTAAACTTGTTGGTAGGCCGTTTCCTGGCGGGGTGATGGTTGGCATCGCTGCCAACCATGTATGTTCAATCAGCTTCGCTGATTCGGAATCTTCGGCAGGAACGTGATGGATGGCGGCAGCGGCCGTGTTGAGACTGCCTGCGCATGAGAAAGATGCCTTCGTCAAGATGCGGCGAAGCCGGTTGTAGGCATCCCTGCTTCCCGAGCATGCCAAGAACTGTATCTGGTAAACTTTTTTAGCGAATCAGATGTTCTGTTCGCTCTCCCGTCCAACCCAGTGCGGCGACAAGGTTCAGCGAACGATCGATGCATGCACCTCCTGTTCCTCCATCGATCGCACTTCGTTACCCGAACATGCATCGGACACTATTATGCGATTCCGACTGCGAACGATTCTCGCCTTGGTTGCTGCCCTCGCGTGCTGCCTCGCTTGGTTGAACATCCGGGCGAAGCGAAACCGTGATCAACGCGAAGCCGTCCAGGCAATCTGGCGCATGGGTGGTGGTGTCGCGTTCGCGGGAGGGTCTGGATTTGAGCAGCCGTCTGGAGACCTTAATTGGAAGTTTGAATTCAAGAGCTGGCTCAGAGACGCAATTCAAGGCCGCAATGCACGGAAACTCATTCTTTCAGACTGGGGCGACTTTCGTGCGTCTGTCAGCGATGACGATATCCCTCAACTCGTTCGCGTTTTGAAGGTCATGCCGGAGCTAGAGGAGGTGAGGATTCGCAACACCGGAATCACGCCTGAGGGCGTTTCGCGGTTACGCCGTGAGGTCCCGGGTATTCATTTTTCATTGTGGTCGACGAATCCTTCGGTCGTCACGGGCGAGCACAAAACACCCCAGGCCTTGGCCGGCCGATGGACCGTCGTGGAAGTTCAGAACCAAGGCGTTACGGCACCAAGCGAAATCGAATCCGAGATCGAGTTCACAGAATCGCAAGCAATCTTGCGACTCGACGTTAGCATTCCTGAGCCTACGCAGGTCTTCGATTGCTTCGTTCTGCCTGGGGAGGACCCTCTCAAACTGGACCTTCGATCGACGACGCATACCCCTGGACTCAAGCCTCAGAATCTTCGATGCATCTACCGAGTCGAGGGTGACGATCTATGGATCTGCTTGGAGGGTGAACGTGCCCGCCATCGGCCAATCGAGTTTGTATCGTCGCTTAAGAACAGGAATGATCTGTACCGTCTTTCACGGAAAATGCCGGGTTCCTGACACTCGTGAATTCGGGCATTAGTGACATGCAACTGCGGATTCGAAAATACGGTTCGGCTATGGTTGCTCGTACGCTCGGGCCGCGCTGATGTCCGACGTTGAACTTTTTCGAGCTATCCGGGGCAACGTCTGGCAAACTTTCCAGGTGCTTGGCTGGATCCTTGCAGGGGGATGGTTCAACAGCTTCGCTGATTCGGAATCTTTGGCAGGGATGTGACGGATGACGGCAGCGGCTGTCTTGAAACAGCACGCTCATGGGAAAGTTTGCCTTTGGCAAGGTCCGTCGAAAACGGTTGTAGTGGCCTGCGATTTTGGGTTTCGCAAATACTCCGGTGACTTCCCGCTCCCGTCTTCAGGCGAGCTTTCTCAGGTACCAACCGGAGTCCAATGGAAAGGACTTTTGCGAGTGGTACATCGAAACTCAGGTAGAAAGTGCAGAGGAACCCGAGCAAGAACGCTCACCATCGATTCATTGGTCCTTGCTCGGCCTAACCGCTTCCCTGACATGCCGAGAATCGTATTTGGTAGACTTTTACTGGCGAATCAGACGTTCTGTTCGCTCCTCCGTCCAATCCGGTGCGGCGAAAAAGTTCAACGCACGATCGATACGTGCACCTCCATCGATCGCACTTCGCTACCCGATTGAAGAATCCACTGCTCCCTATCCGATTCTCGCAGGAACTCCTATGAAACTCCCGCAACTCTTTATCGTTTCCGTTATCGGCGGGATTGCCAGCTTCTCGCTGATGCAAATGCTGGCGAATCGGATGCCGTCGTCGTTCATCGCTGACACCGCCGATAGCTTGGGCATGCTTTACGGAACGCTGATATTTGGAACCGGGCTGTTCGCGATTCTTGCTGCTCTCACGAAGGACTTGTGGCATTCACCCGACAACCAAATCTTCAAAACTCGCTGGATCGTTTTCTTGCCCGCGTTAGTCGGTTTGATTGGCGTTCTCCACGGCTACCTAAGCATGGCACCGTATTACTCTGCGCTTCCCAGTGATATCGCCGTCCCTCACAATACGATCTGGGCGACCGTGACAGTGGGGGCACTCTTCACAATCGTCGCTACGGCGATCGTGTTCGCAGGACGACGCCCAGATAATACGCGTTCCCATGCTTGCGGACAATCAATGCGGATTTGACATCGAATGGATGCGACGGTGGAGTCACTTTTTCTTTCAACGTGCTTCGTTCGTCGCGGTTTAGAACGTGTCGTCTCGCCGAGGCTCAAGTCCTCTGTTCAAGATGCCCGGGGGTGAATGGAAAGGCGTTGATTGAATTCCCCTGGAAATTGCTTCCCGGTTTCGTTCTTTGACTCAGGGTTGAGCTGTTTCGAACGGTTGAATCGCTGATTGGCCGTTTGCTCCGGTACAGTTTTGCTGGCGATGATTTGGTAGGTCATGCGAGCGAATTCGAAGGCGCCGCTGTGGTCAGTTTGTCGTTCGGTGGCTTTCTGATTTCAGGCTGCTTCATTGATGCTGCAAACGGTTGTGTTGTCATATTGGGTTTGGCTGATGTCGTGGATCCAGCTCAGGAACCGTAAGCTTCCATGAATGATAGATAGATCGATGTCCGTCCGTGAGTCGAGCAGTTGTTCGATGAGCGAAGCCTGGTCGCGATGAACAGGAATTCTGCCAGTTGAGTTTCGAGGTCGCGGATGCAGCAAGTGCTGCTGAACTTGTCAATGTCGATAGTGGACGTCACTATGGGAAGTCTTCATGGTTCGGCGTGTCAGCATGTCAACGTGGTGGTCGCGATGTCTCGCAAGAGAGCGATGGGCGGCTGATCAACAGGCGTACGTAACCATCTCGCCTCGAATCACGGGCCTTGTGGGTTCTCTATCTGTCTAGAGTTAGAAGAAGTACGAAATGAAAACATCGCTGTTTATCTCGCTGGTGCTGACCACCATCCTATGTCCAACCCTTCTTGCGCAGGATGAAGCGAAAGAATCCGATTTGCCGAAGGTGCTGATCATCGGTGACTCAATCTCATTGGCATTCACTCCCCATGTTGCGCGGCAGCTAGATGACAAGGCTGCTGTTATGCATAACAAGGGAAATGCGCAGCATACGGGCACTGGATTGGAAAAGTTAGACCAGTGGGTCGGCGATACCCATTGGGATGTCATTCATTTCAACTGGGGATTGTGGGATCTCTGTTACCGTCATCCGGAATCCAAGGTGCAAGGGCGCAGAGACAAGGTCAACGGAACGATCACCACTACGTTGGAGCAGTATGAGAAGAATCTTGATGAACTCGTCTCACGTCTCGAGAAAACGGGCGCGAAACTTGTCTGGGCCAATACTACCGTTGTTCCGGAGGATGAAGCGGGGCGGGTGTTGGGTGACGATGCGAAATACAATGAAGCGGCCGCGAGAGTCATGGACCGACACGGCATTTTGATCAACGATCTTCACTCGCTCACCAAGACGTTTGCTGCCGACCATTTTGATGGTCCAGGCAATGTTCACTACACACAGGAGGGATATCGAAAGATTGGTCAACAGGTCACTGACCACATTTTGAGGGCTCTAGAGAGCGAGCAAAAAGTATCGGGCGACGAAAAATAGCAGCACTCTTCGTTCTGCAGATACCAAACGTGAGTTCAATTCCGTGTCGCAAGGTTTCGAGCTGCAAAATTGAGCAGTCCGGACGGGTTCGGTCAGCTCCAAGCCAACGCATTGCTCTGGGCTGTCATAATGCTGCTCAGTTGGGGTGATGTCGTAGAACAGAACTTACACAAACGAATGCGTCCCATGACGCCAATCGTTTCGCAGTCCAGGTCAACGCCCAAACGGCTGATGTCGTTGTGCCCGGTCGTTCCTGGCGGCCTGCTTGGTGCCGGCAAGACGAGGAGTCTTCTCTCTCTATCTGGGTTCGAGGGATTCGGGGCACTGGATTGCAGCGTGAATGGCTCTGCCCGAAATTTTCGCTGGACGCTCGCATTCTGACCCTCATCAGCTGCGTTCAGGAGGGTGAACTCGATGTTGGTTGGCAGGACTCGTTGAGGTGGCCTGGGTTTTGGGGGCGAGGATGGGAGTGGAGGATGACCTCACGTGACACGGTTGCTCGCGGTCGCGCCGCGTTCCCAAAGGGAGTCATTTTCTCTAGTATCCTGGCTGCTTTGACGATTTCCGTTCGGCGAACGACGGCCAGGACATGGATTTTTTTCCGAACCTTCACTTTGACGACCCGCTTTTTAACATGGCGGTAGTCCTCACCGCCGGTGTGCTCGGTGGAGAGCTTTTCGCGCTGATTCGGCTTCCAAAAGTGACTGGCTGGATCGCTACCGGAATCTTGCTTCGTCAATTGCGACTGCCGGGGATGGACACTGTTCTGGATCCCCAGGCACTGGACCGATTCGGTCCCTACATGAATTTCGTGTTGGGATTCATCGCGTTCACGGTTGGCGCTTCGTTGTACTTTGGCAGTTTGCGAAACACCGGCAAACGGATTGGTTTGCTGTTGTTGGGCGAGGCGATGATCACGCCGACATTGGTCGGATCCGTGATGTACTTTGGCGGGAAGTGGTTGGACCCTTCGATGTCATTGCCGCCTGCCGCGTTGTTCGCCGCGATTGCGATCGCAGGTGCTCCCGGGACAACGGTGTTGGTGATTCAAGAAGCTCGGGCACGAGGGATTTTAACCCGCACGTTGTTGGCGGCGATCGGTTTGATTGACATGGTCGCCGTCGCCGTTTTTGTCTTCATCTCAACGTTTTTGGCCGATGAGTCCGGGTGGGTTCATGCACTCGAGAGCGTTGGCGTTCAGTTTGCCGTGACGCTTGCGATCGGTGCAACTTGCGCACTGCTGGCGATCGTGATGGTTCGCACTTTAGTCAGCCCCGCGTTCCTTGGGCCGTTGATGGTCGCGGTCGTTTTGGGAGCTTGGGGGGCCGCAGCAAGCTTTGGTACTTCGGGTGGAATCCTGGCATGCACATTCGCCGGGATCACACTGACCAACTCACGGCACGATTTGGTGCGTTCGGGGGAAGCTTACCTGAACTCGATTGGTGGAGCGTTGTTTGCGCTCTTCTATACCTTCGCAGGAATGAAGCTGGATTTCACTCAGATACCGCCGGTCATCGGTTTGGTCGCGTTGTATTTCTTGGCTCGTCTGTTCGCAAAAACGATCAGTGCCTACACCGCGATGAGCCTGTCTGGCGCGACCGACAACGTCCGCAAGTACCTTGGGATGTCATTGTTGCCACACGGAGGCGTCGCGGTTGGTTTGATCATTTTAGTTGGTAGCGAACAATCGGGGTTCTCGGACGAGATCAAGTCGATGGTGACGACGGTTGGTTTGTCCGCTCTCGCGATCAATCAATTGCTCGGACCCAGTGCGACGCGGTTTGCTTTGACCCAAACGGGGGAAGCTCGAAAGGATCGACCCCGATTGTTGGATTTCTTGCAAGAGAACCGCATCATGGTCGATCTGGATGGTGACACCGAAGAGATCTTTCAGAAGCTCACCAATCTGCTTTATGCAACGACACCGATGAGCACTCCGCAAGAAAAGTTTTTGGAATCGGTTCGGGCTCGCGAATCTTCCCAGACGACTTGTTTGGGAACCGGGTTGATGATTCCCCACGCGATCATCGATGAACCTGGCGACAACGAAGTCAAAGGTGTATTGGGAATCAGCAAGAAAGGCATCAAACTCAACACGCCCGATGGACGCGCCGTGCACGCGGTATTGTTGTTGGCCACTCCTGAATCTAGCCGAAAACGTCATTTGGAAATTCTGTCCGCGTTTGCGACCGCGATCACGCGGGACATTAATATTCGCGAGCAGTTGTATCGATCTCGCAGTGCGGCTCACGCCTACGAAGTGCTCCACGCCGATGATCTTAACGATGTGAATTACTTCCTCGAGGACGCTCAGCAACGAGCTGGTTTGCTAGAACAGGATGAGGAAACAGCATCGTGAATCAACCCAACTCAGACACCCAGTGTGGTTGCCCGGACGTGGATCCCGCGCAAGGCATTCGCGTTGCGGTGATTACACTCAGCGATACACGCGGCAAGGCAGAGGACCGCAGCGGTGATCGGATTGTCAGCTTGCTCGAAGAAGCTGGTCATTCCGTTGCGAAACGGATGATTCTGAAAGATGATTCGGAACCGCTTGCGAAGTTGTTGAGGGATCTCGCCGAAGACGATGCACTCGATGCGGTGATCACGACGGGCGGAACCGGCATCGCGCCTCGAGACATGGCGGTCGACGTCATTGAGTCCGTGTTGGATGTGACGTTGCCTGGATTTGGAGAACACTTTCGTGCCATTTCAATCGCGGAGATTGGACCCAAGGCGATGCTCAGCCGAGCCACCGCGGGACGCATGAAATCAAAAGTTATCTTCGCATTGCCAGGTTCGACTGGGGCGGTCACGACGGGCATGAGCCAATGCGTCCTGCCGATTCTCAGGCATGCGGTTTCGCTTGCGTCACGCTGAATGGTGGTGTCGCTGAGAAAGTCGGCAGGAGGCTTTCCGCGTTTGAACCGTTTTGGCAAGCGTTGTTGCTCCCGCACTCAACCGGGGCGAACGCCGATACGGCTTCGCAACGAGCGAAGAATGAGTGTCGGACAACAGGTGCGGCATAGGCTTCCAGTCTGTGTTCCACGCAATCACAGGCTGGAAGCCTTTTTGTACCCCACATCTTTTGGGAGCCGCTCGCGTTAGGAATACAGGCGTTACGAAGCCAAACATCCCTGTCCAAGAACCATTAGTGTTCGATCAGCGGAGATTAGTGTTCCCTTGGCCGCTCTGGAAGAACACTAATCCACTCTGATCGGACACTAATCTTTGGTGTTTCGAGATGTGGGGTATAAAAAGGCTGGAAGCCTATGCCACTTATTTTCCGCTCAGTCCTTGCATAGTTGTTTCCGATGATTCCTGCCCAACTGCTTGAATGATTGGCGCTGACGCCTTGATAGCGGAAGCAAACTTCCAACCGACTTCAGTCTTTTTCCATCCTAGTAGGGATTTTGGATGGTAGCCGGGGACGCTGTGTAGCAGCGCACCCCCGGAAACTGATAGCCTCACACCCAACCTGAAAGGGTCGCAGAATCTTCGACCCTTCCAGGGTCGGGAATCGCTGGGGTCGTGCAGCCGGTGGTGTGCACTGCGTTCAAACCACCGGCTACCATCTGCGATCCCTTTGGGATGCTACTGGCGCGATCCTACGCTCATTGGAAGATCGAACATTCTGCAGCCTAAGCGAATACGTAACGGCTTTCGTGCTTCTTCCCCGTCGCTCCTGCCCAGCTGCTTAGCGAGGTACCAAAAAGCAACTGAAGTGATCGCGTGAGAGTTGTGACAGCATCGACTCGGCCTGGTCAGCGTAGAGGGGATCTAACTGCACGGCGAGTTGAGCGTTTTCTGCGGCCAGTGATGTCTTTTGGTGTTCCTTGAAGCATGTCGCCAAAAGGAAGTGGTGCTCGGCGGTCGGATTCAGCTCAACCAGCGATTGGTAGGCTTCTTCTTCCAATTTGCGATCGCCTAATTGACGAGCTGCGAAGGCGATTCCTTTGTAAGCGCTGATCAACGCGTTGTTCTTCGCGGGACTGTCGGTTTGTCGTTCCCAATGTTTTAGCGATCGTTCGTAACCTCGCATGCTCTCGACGGGTTTGTCCAAACGTTGTTGACACAATCCGTAGTAATCGAGGCTGATGGGATGGAAATTTCGACCGGACATCATGGGACGAATCCATCCAAGTGCTTCGTGATTTCGGTCCAGTTGCACCAGCGAAGTGATACGGTGTCCGATCATTGCCATGTTCATGTTGCGAGGCATGGGACGGCGTACTTCTTGTTCCAGTCGGGCCTTTTCATCGTTCAGGGCGGACTCCAAAGTTGCCAAATCTGTGGCTGCGACGGTCGCGGTTGGATCCAGGCGGCGAAGTTGCGAGCACTGCTTCCAGGCCAGCGTGATACGTTTGCCGCCAAGTGACTCCGCGAGACCTTTTTCGAGTGATTCAGCCACTGAGTGCGCGTATGTCGCGGGAGTTGCGATTGCTGCGACGCCGAACAGCAGCCATGTCCAATTGGGCAGAATTGCATCTCCGCCCTGCCCTTTTGTTTGGCCATCAGAATCTTCGTCGCGACCAATAGCAGGTTTTGATATGTCAAACGGTGCGATCGACAGGCAAAGGGTGGCGGCCGAGAAAGTTGCCAGGATTGCCAGTAGTGATCGAGCCGATGTCGCTGCGAACAAGCTGCCGAAGGATGTACTGTGGCTGATGACCGCAAGGCAAAGGCTTGCCAGAAACATGCAGCCGCCTAGCACGATGGCGGACGATCGCGACTGCTGATTCACCTTCCATGCGGCGATCACTGCAATTGGAAATGCCGACAACATGGAAACCACGTAGATGTCGTCTCGTCCGTACCACTCGAGGTTGCCGTTTTGATCGTGTAGCAAGTGGCGGATGAGCATCAGGATCGAAACCGAACCCGTTGGCCAAACGATCCAGTTTACCCGGATGTTTCTTTGAAACGTATTTTCTGTCGACGTCATGTTGCACCCGCTGCTGATGCTGTTGCGGGGCGTTTGGGTGATTTCCACAGCATGCCGTCAAAGCAATAGTGCCAAAAGGCGACGACCAAATTGATAGTTACCCAAGTTTCGAAGAAGCCTTTGGAAAGCAGATAGTTTCCAAGTCCAATGACAAGGACGAAAATGCCTAGAAACAGGATCCAAATCTTTGACAATCGAGCCAGCGGGTGATTGGATGCTTTGGAACCAGATTTTTTCATCGACCAAGTCACAATGGACATGTATTCCATGGAATGAAATATGGCTGATGCCAAGGCAAGCTGTATCACCAATCGATTGTTTTGGTAGTGGGCCGCTAACAATAACGCGGTGAATAGTGACATCACGCTGAGCAGGTACAGCATGCCGGCCAGAGATTGATTGTCCGAACGCAAGAATCGGTGGATTGCAGCAATCGCAAATGCGGCGGGAATGCCAAGGATTGCCCAGTCAAAGATTTCGATTCCCGGGACCGCGGGAAACGGTCCGTCGACCCAGCCAAATCCGGCGACGCGTGCGATTGCGTAAAGCAAGAAGCCGCGGAAGAAGACTTTCTGAAGCAGCGACCCTTTGTTCTGGAAGAACCGTTGGATCGTGCTGGGAGGCTGCGAAGTTGCTTGAAACGGATCGGATGATCGAAGGTTTGATTTGGACGACGACCCTCGTTGATAGATTCGAAAGATGCCGTGGTGCTGGGACGAGAAGTGCCAAGCGTTCCAGACGTAATCGATCATTCCGAGACATAGCAGCGATCCGGTGCCGATTTGCAACCCGACGCAGACCGTCACAATCGCGAGAGCCAACGCGGCAAAGAGCCAACGGCGATCTTGGGATTTATGATGGTCCACTGATACCAGAACGATGGTGATCCATCGATGCGGTGCTGTGATGAAGTAGATCTGCCAGAACAGCAAGCCTTCATGAGTGGTTGTTCCGCCGAAGATGTCGACGAACACAATCAGAGGCCAAAACAAGTTCGCGATGAAAACAAGGTCGATCAGCGGTGAGAAGAGAAAACCACTCTTCGTGTCGGTCGAGGCGTTTGTCCGCGAGGTTTCTTTCGGACGAGATGCTGGACGATGAATTTCGGGGCGAGTGGTGGGCGAAGGCGAGATGACGCTCATCGGGATGCCTCCGAAGTCGTCTCGGTATCGTGTGAAGCGGTGTCTTTCACAATTCGAATCCAATGATCCCGAAAAGCGATGCCTTGGGTCCATGGTGTGAGTGGCATGTGGCACTCGATGCAGTCGCCTTTTGGTGCTTCGGGACAGGTTGTCGAAGCTTGTGTTTGGTGGCAGCTATTGCATTGTTGGATGTATTGCTGGCGATCGTGCGACGTGGTGTCGTGCGGGTCGTGGCACGTCGAACAAGTGAGTTCTCCTGAGGATTGCAAATAGCATTCGCTCTTTTTCAATCCATAGGGCTGGAATCGTGCTCGTTCCGCGGCGGTGGAGTTGGCGGAAACCGAGCGTTCGTCGCGATGGCATGCGCTGCAGGTTTCCATGTGCGCGGCGGCATCGTGCTGATCGATCATCGGTTTGCTTTGTTCGGGCAGACCACGTCCAGCCAGAACGACGTGTTTCTTTCTGGGGCCGTGGCAGCGTTCGCAACCGACGTTGGCAATCATCGTTTGGGGCGTCAGTGGAATTGGAGGAGGCGGGACCACGGTGGAATGGCAACCGATACAAGATCGAACGTCCATTGCATCCATGGGGCGTCCGAAGCATTCCGGCGTTCCTGTGGCGAAGGTTTTGTATTCGTCGTGATCGGGTGTCACATTCAGTTCACTATCACCATGAAACGATGACCATCGCATTTCGATGCCACGAGAGCCATCGTTGTGGATTGCGAGCGGTGTTTGTGCGTGAGTGCCGGAACCGAGCAGCCAATTGACCGAGACGGACACTGTGGAAGCATTCGCCGAAGGAGCAGCGGAGTCTTTTTCAACCGCCCTGCCCTGCCCCGCGGAAGTGCTGACAACGAATTGGTCGGCTTTCTTTTGAAAGCGAAATGTCTGGTCGCGAAGTGGATCGTTGTGTTCGCCTTGTTGAAGTAGTTGCTGAGCCAACTCGGACTTCATCATTGGGGTGGCGGTTCGCGAATGACCGGAACGAAGATGTGCCTCGTACTCGGCCGGATGACAAGTCTGGCAAGCTTGGTCACCGGCAAATTGCGACGAAACGAATTGGCTCCATTGGTTCACGGCCTGTGAAGCGGAGTGATGAGAAGTTTCGCGTTGCCTTGCTTGCCTCGATGCGGACGGTTGCGCAGGCGCCGCTAGCATCAGGTCTCGTGCGACGCTGGCCGCACAGACGCCGATGACCAAAAGCATCAAGAGCCCCAGAAACTGGAGGCTCTTTGCAGAAAGAATTTTCGAGAACAAGGAATGCCTTTGAGGAAGAATCAGCCCAAAGGAGCGTCTTTGATTTTCCATTCCTCACCGACGCGTTGCAGCACCCAGTTTTGGGTGGTGGTTCCAACGTCCGCCGCTTTTTTGGCGCGGTCGGCGCTAGAAGTTGCAACGACGCCACCAAAGATTTTGACGGGAACGGTCAGTTGGTCGCCGTTCACTTCGGCTTCACCGGCAATTTCATAGCCTCGTTGAGCGTAGTCTTGGTGGTTGTCGGGAGCGGCACCATCGACGAAAGCAGTGGCAAACATCTTAGGGTCACCAGCAACGTCGCCGAGACCTTCCACGCTCGCGAAAGCGTTTTGTTCAAGGGTGGCTTTCGGAGGTGCCGATGACCCGCAACCGATAACGGTAAGCAATGCGAAAGCGGGGAGCAGTTGAATCAGGTTTTGAAGTTTCATCTGGTTTAAAAAAGAGTTGAAAGTGTTCGAGAGATTGGGAACTTAGTCCTCCCCTCGCTCTGAGAGGAGATCGTGCAGTTTGTTGATGCAAGTATTTACGCTGCTTTCTCGCACTGCACCTCTCCCGAAACGAAGTTTGGGGGGAGGTCGAACGACGCCGTTCAGGCGTGCGCGAGGGAGGGGGCCGGGCATGGTAGGTGGCGAGGTTTGCCCTCCCCCGGAAATCTCGCTGAACGCTCGTTTTCCGACCCCTCCCGCTGCGCGGGCGGGGTTCGCAAGACGTCACTAACACAAACCTCAAAAACTACACGACCTCTGGGAGAGGAAAGTTGGAAGGCGTGCAAGAAAGCAGTTTGGGCCGTGAGGCGGGAGTGCGACGATGCATTGAGGACAACTTCGCCGCGTCCGATCGATCAGGGCATTTCGAAGACTTCACTGTTCTTGGCGGTTGCCAATGGTTGCCAAACGTTTTCTTTGTCGACCGAGTCGGTGACGAAACGAACCGAACTGTCGGCCATCAGAACGTTGACGCCACCGGTGTGATGACTGCGAGCGGCGGCCCAGATTTCAGCCGTTTCGCGTTGTTCCAAGCAAGCCAGGTACGGGTTCAAGCGATCTTCAGGAATGTCTTCGTCACAAGCGGCGAGCACATCTTTTTCACGGCTGTTGGGGCTGGTGTAGGCCGAGAAGATCGTGGCACCCATGGCTGGTGACATCCAAGTTCCACGGATGTCTGTCTTCGAGTCGTGGTTGAGGATCTCGCTCATCGCCATGGTGTTGCTCATGCCGTCGAGAAAATCTTCGCTGCCCATGCCGTTTCTGTTTTGGAAGCGGTCACCAGCAATGCCGTCTTTGATGATCACGTCTTGGTGCACGTAGTAGGTGCCGAATGCACCGGATGTCTGATCGCTTTCCCACGACAGCATGTCGCCTGAACCCCAACTTGCCGCGTAGTTGGATCCCTTTGCGAGAGCTTCGAGGCCGTAGCTTCCATCGGTGAACTGATTGGTGACACGAGGTGCCGACGGGCAGGAGACGAACGAACCGAGTTGCTCGCGGCCGATGTGTTCGAATTCAGCGTAGTACTCGCAGTGATCGCAAGGGTTCATGGTGTGTCCCGTGACGGAGTCTTCGCAGCGGGTGATCAATTCCCAGACACCGGGTTGTTCCATGTAGGGGAACAGCATTGGCAACCAGTGCCATCCCAGTTCGTTCTGTCCGTGTTGCCAGCCACCGGTTTTGAAGCGGTTGCCGCTTTCGTCGTAGTTGACGTTGCCCGGCGGGAACGAGCCGAATGCTGCCATGTGGTTGTGCAGTGCGATGCCAAACTGTTTGAAGTTGTTTTGGCACTGCATCCGACGAGCGGCTTCACGAGCAGCTTGGACGGCTGGCAAAAGCAGGCCGACCAGCACACCGATGATTGCGATCACGACCAAGAGTTCGACCAGTGTGAAACCAGATCGCTTTGCGTTCGGTCGATCACACATGGGTGGATGTTGGATTTTCATTTGGTAGTTCTGAAGTTCTCGGGGGGGAAGAATGGCTGAGATATTTGGATGAGGATGCTGCCGGAGAACCAAAATCTTTGAGTCCCCGAAATCGAGCGCGGGGATTAAAACAGAAAGCGTGACGGACGTTGTTAACGTTCGATGAAGTAACGGTGTAAGTAACGCGATGTTTGAGCGTGGTTGGGCTCAAGGTCCTCGTAGCCGGATTGAGGCGGCTTATCGGACCGTAGAAAGGTTGCGAGACGCGAAACAATTTTGGTCTCTGTGCAACAGTCTCGCGTGAAGGCCTGGAAATGAAGGCCTGTTTCGTCGGCGAATGACACGTTCCGTTCGCGAACTGCTACGTCGAGGATCACCCCAAATCGCGAGGCTCGTGGCCGTGGGGGAGGTGGTTGCCTGCCCTTTGGAGGGAGGGGCGTCGCTGGAGTCAATGCCGGAGAATCTTAGATCGATTGATCGTGAGTCCCGTTCGTTCAGGCTCGCTTCAATGTTGGAGGTGATCCAGCGAGGAAGCTGTTGACGACTGCGCTTAAAAAAATCACCGACACATGGGATGTGTCGGTGATCGATGGATTTGACGCGAACTGCCCGCGGGCAGTCTCACGCCAATCAGACAGGGAATCCGACCGGAGCCGGGATGTTTCCAAAGCTGGACGAGTTCGCAGCGACCATTGCCGCGAGTCTTGACTCAGGTGCGTGAGATTTGCATCCGAAGAAACCACGTTTTTGGATCACGGAAGCAACTTCTGGTGGAACGTGCTTCTTCCATTCGTCGTCTCCGGATTGAATCATCTTCAACACTTCCCGAGAGAACGTTGAGAGGTGTTCTGGGTTGTAGGCGTGCAGTTGTTCGATGCAGCCTTTGCCAACTAAGTAGTCGTAGAGTTTCCGCAGTTCCGGCGCGATTTCCAGATTCTCCACCGTGGTCAATTCACCCGTCTCGCGATCCATCAAAGGATAGACGTAAAGTTTCAAGTCGTTTTTGAACATTCGGCCGAACGATTCAAGAATGCCGCCGTCGAGTTGCGTGTAGTACTTCTCTTCGAACAGTTCATGCAGGCTGCCGGCACCCATCGTGATCGCGATTTTCTTTTTCGTGTACTGCGACAGATAAGCCGCCAGGCGGTAATACTCGAAGTAGTCTGAGATCAGCACAGTCATCCCGCAGGCGGCGAGAGTGTCGACGCGAGCAAGGAAGTCTTGCAGGTCGATTTCACCATTGGCCCGAAGGTTTCGCATTGTGATTTCGGCGAGCGTCACGACTTGGTCTGGATCCACATCGTCTTCTTTGCGGAAGCTTTTTTGTGCCGCTTGAATCATGTCCATGTTCACGTGAGTGACGGGACGGTAGCTGCCGCGTTCGACCAAGATTGGTTTCTTGTAGAGGACTTCGGCGGGTTGAAGGACTTCGCCATCGGCCGAGAACATAGCCGCTTTGCTGAGTCCCAGTTGAACCAATCGAAGGCTCATCACACGATTGTCGACGTGTCGAAATGCGATGCCCGAGAATTCGATCATGTCGATCTCGATCCGCTGCGTGCTGAGATTGTCCAGCAAAGATTCGATCAACTGATCGGGTTCGTGATTGAGGAAGAATGCACCGTACAGCAAGTTAACGCCGACGATACCGAGGGCTTCTTGTTGAGCCGCGTTGTTGTTGTCCAACATTCGGACGTGGATGATGATTTGGCTGTCTTCATCACGTGGATGTGCTTGGAATCGAATGCCCATCCAGCCGTGGCACTCGTTGGTTCCGTGATAGTTGCGAGCGGAAACCGTGTCGGCGAACGCGAAGAACGCAGTGGAGTCGCCGCGTTGTTCTTTCAGGCGTTCGATGTTCAATGTGTGTTCGCGGGTCAGCATGTCTTCCAAGCGTTGTCGGCAAACATACCGTTGGCATTCGCCATAAATTGCGTCGCTGACCGCCATGTCATAGGCCGACATACTTTTGGCGATCGTGCCAGCAGCGGCTCCAACGCGAAAGAACCAACGGACGACTTCCTGTCCAGCGCCGATTTCGGCAAACGAACCGTAACGTCGCGGATCCAAGTTGATTTGAAGTGCTTTGCGCTCGGTTGATGGACGTTCGTTGGTCATGTTGTTTTCCCGTATGGAAGAGTTGCCCCAAAATCACAACAACATCTAGGTGACAATCTCGGGTCTTCCAAACGCTTTTTCACGGTGGGGCAAACCAGGCGACGCATGCCGACTGTTTCGTCGTTGCAATCACTACAAGCCGCGAATGTGGTGCTGGGTAGCTGTCCAAATGGGTGGCCTGGATTGGTTCTGCGAGACTGGCGTGAGAAGCGTTACAATGCGGGATTGGCTATTTCAGTGTTGTTCGAAGTCCGTTCAGGTGATTCTGATGAAAACGAAGATGATGTCACGACGATGGTTCGCGAGTCGATCGGCCATGGCGATTGGTGGTGCGGCGATGTGGACGACGCCAGGTTTGTTTGCAGAAGAGTTGCTGAAGCCGACACCGCCACTGACTGAAGGGCCGTTCTATCCAGATCGATTGCCGCTGGACCAAGACAACGATCTGATTGTCATCGGCGATCACACAACACCGGCCGTTGGCGATGTAACTCACTTGACCGGTCGCGTGTTGACCGCGGCGGGATCGCCGGTTCGCAATGCGACCATCGAAATTTGGCAGTGCGATGCCAACGCGGTCTATCTGCATTCGCGTGACAGCGATGGAAAGAAAGATCAGCAGGACAAGAACTTCCAGGGCTTTGGACGATTTGAAACCGCCAGCGACGGTGGGTATCGCTTTCGAACGATCAAGCCGGTGCCCTACCCTGGTCGGCCCGCTCCACACATTCACATCAAAGTCAAACAGGGTGACAAAGATCTGCTGACGACCCAGTTGCTGATTCGTGGTCACGAAGGCAACAAACGAGATGGTGTGTTTCGGCGAGTGACGGATCCTGCCAAACGTGAATTGTTGGTGGCAGATTTCAAGCCGATGAAAGAATCGAAGATCGGCGAATTCGCCTGTCAGTTCGATGTGATTCTTGGGCAAACGCCCGCCGACAGTTGAAAAGCCGAGAATACCGCCTCGAACGATTTGATAACCGGGGCGATCCGCCAATCGTCGTGAGTTGCCAAGAAACGGGTGGTTGGGTAACAAGGTCGGAATTGCCGCGGTCGGCAATGAATCAGGTCACTTGTCGACCGCTGCCATCGCCACCGTTTCACAACTCGTCGAGAAGGCGTCGTCGTTGAATTTCCCTTTGTTGTTTCGTTTTTTGGGAACGATCTGCCTGTTGATTGGCGGATCGATGGCGTTCAGCTTGCCATTTGCATTTCCAAGCGTTGCCGACCGAACGCATTTGCCTCCCGCGACGGAATTTGAATCCGCAGCGGCGAGCGGATTGCTGGCGAGCATGGCGATTTGCTTCTTCGTCGGAGCTTTCTTCCGGTTTCTCGGCCGCGGTCATCGTGGAGGAGGCGAGCTGTATCAGAAAGAGGCGATGGCGATCGTTGGGCTTTCGTGGGTCAGTGCCACGGTGCTGGGGGCCCTGCCCTATTACTTGAGCGGCACGATGATCGCGGAGGGCTCTCCGATCACGTTCATCGAAGCGATGTTTGAATCGCAGTCTGGTTTCAGCACGACGGGCGCGACGGTGCTGACCGATTTGGAAACGCCCGAATTGGTCCCGCACTGCATTTTGTTCTGGCGGTCCTGGACGCACTTTTTGGGAGGGTTGGGGATCGTCGTTTTGTTTGTGGCGATCCTGGGACAAGGCTCGGCTGGCAAAGCGATGATGCGAGCTGAAATGCCCGGTCCCACGAAAGATGGCAGCATGCCTCGAATGCAGCACACCGCATTGGTGTTTGCTGCGATCTACGTTGGGTTGAACATGTTGTTGACGTTCATCTACATGTTTGAAGGGATGAGTTCGTTCGATGCGCTCTGTCATGCCTTTGGGACGATGGCGACCGGCGGTTTCAGTACATACAACCGATCACTGGGTGGATTCGACAGCCCGTTGATCGAATACACGACTGTGCTGTTCATGATCCTGGCAGGGACTAACTTCACGCTGCTGTATCTGATGTTGTTGGACATTCCGCGGCGACCGCTGACGGCCGCCCGCCGATTGTTTCAGGATGTCGAATTTCGAACGTACGGCTTGGTGATCGCGGTGGTCACATTGGGCGTTGTGATATTCGGATTGCGTGCGGAAGACGAGGGGTTTGGGACGCTCGCGAAAGGCGTTCAAAATGGATTGTTCCAAGTGGTGTCGGTCATCACGACGACCGGTTACGGGACGGCTGACTTCGACGAGTGGAACAACTTTGGCCGCGGGATTCTGTTGTTGTTGATGTTCGTCGGCGGTTGTGCTGGGAGCACCGGCGGGGGAATGAAGGTCATTCGTCACGTTTTGTTCTACAAAATCCTGAGATTGGAAATTGAGCGCGCCCACCGTCCGCGTGTTGTTCGGCCATTGAGGGTGAGCGGTGTTGCGGTCGATGACCCTCAATTGGCCCACAATATCTTGTTGTATTTTTGCATGGTGTTGGCCATTTTCGTGATGTCTTGGTTGGCGTTGATCACGTTTGAACCCAACTCCACGTGGGGTGTCGTGATGACTGACACGCCGCCCGAAGAAGTGATCGAGGAATCTGCCAAGGCGGGGAAATCGGGCGAGGATATCGTGGTGGTGGATCATTCCCAGGCCGGCAAGAAGTTGTTGCACGGTACTTTGGACGAGAAGTTGCTCGACTCCGCGAGCGCCGTCGCGGCAACGTTGAACAACATCGGACCTGGTTTAGGTGTCGTGGGTGCCACGCGGAACTACGCGGGGTTCAGCCAAGGTGCCAAGTTGTTGTTTGTATGGCTGATGATGTTGGGACGAGTCGAAATCTTCAGCGTGCTATTGCTATTTGTTCCGTCGTTTTGGCGAAGGGTGTGAGACGATGACCACAACGAAATCAAACGCAATGCTCGGGGCCTCCGGCACTGATCCGATCGCAATGATGAGGTCGGTATTCGCCTTCGTTGTGGTGGCGGTCGCATTCACTCAGTGCGTGCCGGCAATTGCGCAGTCGGATGTTGGATCAGGAAAGCGTCGTGGCGTGCTGATTGAGTTCAAAGAGGACATCAATCCATTGAGCGGTGCGTTGTTGAAACGCAAGTTCGAAGCCGCCGTTGAGTCAGACGCCGATGTGATCATCCTTGATATTCAATCGCCGGGTGGGTTTACCTCGGTGACCTTTGAGTTGATGGACATGGTGTTGGAGGCCAAGGATGTCGAAACGGTGGCTTATATCGAAAAGGATGCCATCAGCGGTGCCGCTTTGCTTGCGTTGTCAACCGACACAATTTTGATGCGACCTGATGCGCGGATGGGTGACGCGGGTGAAATCGTCATGGGAGAAGACGGGGCGTTTCGATACACACCGGCGAAGAGTCGCAGTGTGTTAGCTCAAAAAGTTCGCGACACAGCCGAAGCCACTGGACGCCCGCTCGCTTTGGCGGAGAAGATGACGGACAAGGACATGGTTGTTTACCAGGCGACCAACAAAGAATCGGGCGAGAAGCGTTATCTGTCCGACAAGGACTTGGCGTCACGAGAGGATGCCGATCAATGGGAACTGAGCCCACCTATCCGTGAGGCTGGCAAAGAGATGTTCTTCACGGTCAACGGTCGACGAGGAGTCGAACTGGGGATGGTTGATCAAACCATCGAGAGCCGAGATGACTTGGCGAAGGTGCTGAATCTACAAGAGCCAATTGTCGAGATGGAGCGAAGTTGGACGGACACGTTGGTGTTCTTGCTCAACAGTCAGTTTGTCACGTTCTTGCTGCTGTTGATTGGGTTGGTTGCACTCGCGATTGAGTTGTCTGCGCCGGGCATTGGCATTGGTGGTTTGACCAGTGTGCTGTGTTTTGGGTTGTTCTTCTGGGCCCGTTTCCTGGGAGGGACATCGGGATGGTTGGAAGTGGTTTTGTTTCTGATGGGGATTCTTTTCATCGCGGCAGAGGTCTTTGTGATCCCCGGTTTCGGCGTTGCCGGGATCAGTGGATTGGCACTGTCGCTGGGCGCATTGGTGATGGCCTCACGACGATTTGCATTGCCTGAAAACGAAATCCAGTGGACCTCGCTGGCGACCGACATGATGACGGTGATGGGAGCGTTCCTCGGATTTTTGGTTTGTTTGGCCGTCATGGCGAAGTATCTCGGGGACATACCCGGTTTGAGCCGATTGACCTTGCGCCCACAAGTCATGGTGGCCGCCGATGGTGGTGCCAGCGCGACGCTTGTCAGCGGACCGGCATGGCAGCGAGTTGAAGTCGGTGATACGGGATCGGCGATGTCACCTCTGCGACCGAGCGGCAAGGTGCAGTTCGGCGATGATGCTGTCGATGTCGTCACCGAGGGAGACTACATCGATCCGGGAACCGAGGTTCGCGTGGTCGGCAAGCAAGGAGCCCGAGTCACGGTTCGGAAAGTTTGAGTCCGGAGGAAGGTTCGTTTTCAGTGCGAGTCGGCGACCATTTCTCGTAGGTGCTTGAGACCCAACTCGAAAGCAAAAACCAAGGGATCAATGCCGCCAGCCAGGTCGATGTGATCTGATTCGATGTCATTCGGGAAGCGAGCAACAGCAATCCGATCGCCACCGCTGCTTCGATCACTGGTTTGACCACGCCCTTGATCAGCAAGATGGTTTCATTGCGAATGCTCTGCGGCAGAATCGCATAGGCCGAGGTCATGCCTGGGTCATACAGCGAACGCTTCAGCACAGTCAGTCCCTGTCCAAGTGTGAACAGCAGAATCAAAACTGCCTGGGATTGATTGATCAACGCAATGAGACCGAGGACGCTGAGTAGCAGCGGGTAGGCACAAAGCGGCATTCCAATACCGAATCGGTCGAGCAGTTTGGTCGCGACGGTGAACTGCACCAAGACAATCAAAATGTCGTTGATGGCATAGAATCCGGCAAAGTAAGTCAGTAGTTGTGCTTCGGCGAGCAAGTGATCGCCGGCGATGACTTTCCATTGATAGTCGACCATCGTGACTGCGACAACGTTGAATGCGATCAAGCTGACCAAACCGTATCGGTAGCGATAAGCTGATGGGCTGGACGGGATGTGTCTGATCGAGCGAATCCCGTTTTGATCAATTTGCTTTGTTTGATTGATTTGAGAGTGCGGATCGATCTCCGATGGGGCTTTCATCGCAGGGGTCTTTGGGAGCCATCGCAGCAAAACAATTGTTGCAGCGTCCAACCCGATGATGATCTTCAGCCACGTTGTGTCTTCAAGTGTGGAGGCTCCGAATCCCATCGCCGCTCCCATCGCGATTCCGGCGATCGGAGCACCGGCGGCCACCAGCACAAACGGCCGTTTGGAAGTTGACGAAGCAAACGCATTGTTGACCAGCGTTGTGGCGTAGATCGTGTTGACGCAGCCCCTCACCTCCGCGATCACGTACAAAGCACCCAGCAACACAATCGAGTGATGCTCGACCGAAATCATCGCGGTCAACCACGCGGTGATGGACGCCAAACCAATCCAGCTGCCGAAGACGCTGTAGCGAGCCGGGAAGCGTTGGTTGACCAAATGAGTGAGGGCGGAGACAGCAATCACGGTGACAGCGGATGCTGCAAGTGCGACCGGCAACGCATCGGATCCCATCCGCGCGATGAACAGGCTGACACCCAACGCTCTGGCAACCGAATAGGTTGCCGAGGTCAAGAAGGTGAACCCGATCAGGGGGATCAATGTTGGGCGAGGCGGATTCAAAACGGCAGAGAGCCTCGGTGAGCTGGCCTCGATGAGCTGGAACGGGTGTATCTATATTAATCGCCCGTCCAGTTCTCGTTGAGCCCGTTCGCTTCGGCGGGCATTCATTCAACGTCCGCGAAGTCAAATGGCTCGTCTGCTCTCGCAATCAGCGATTGTGATAGTACGCCGGAACGTAGTAAATGATTCGATTGCGGTATTGGTTTTGGCCGAAGTTGCTGTCCCAAGCTGGACGCAGATTCGGGTTGCTTGCCCAGTAGGAAGCTTCCAGGCGAGCTTGACGTTGACGCGATGCTTCCAAAGCTCGAGCTTGACGCAGCTGCATCGCCATCGAAGGCATTTGTTCTGCAGTCGAGCCAGGTGCGTGAACGAGTTTTCGATCCGATGGGCTGTTCACGGGATCGGATTCTGCATCAGCAACCGCGGGCGTCATTGGCGGCAATGCCAATCGCTCGGCGTTCCGTTGCGGTGTGTCTCGTTGCGGCGATGCCGAAAAGAGATCGTCCAATCCCTGTGCCGAAGCAGCTGGGGCCAAGGTTGCACCGATCAACAAAGCAAACAGAAATGGGACGGTCGATTTCATAGGTAAACCCCGGCGAATGGACTGATTTCGGTGGTGGTATCGTCCTGCGATTGATGCCGTCTGACCGGGGATCGGGCAAATCCCACCAGATTGGACGGCCGCCGCGCGGCTCGAGCCGATTTTGATTGACCGAACGGACACGGTGTTTTGCACTGAGAAAACAGTCGTGACAGCTGGATCCATCGATGATTTTGGGTAGGAAATTAGGTTTAGGCGGGTTGCAAGGGTTGGCTGATCGCCACGAATCATCTCTTACGATGGATTCTTGCAACGACAGGGTGCATTTTATGAACGTTTTGCTAATCTAGAGGTTGGAAACCGAATTCGGGTTGCCGAATCGATATCAAGTAGTCCCACCTTCTTCCTTCCCGAGTCACCATGATTCAACAAACTCTTCGTTGCGTATTCGCACTTGCATTGCTGGCCACGACCGTTGGTTGCCCACCGCCAGCTCCACCAGCTGATGTGGATGTCGACACCGACGCCGCTCCAGTTGTCACCGACAACGCTACCGGCGCAGCTGAAATGCCTTCGGACAATGTGACCGGCACTGCGGAAACTCCCGAAGCAGAAACTCCAGAAACAGAAGCTCCCTGAGTTTCTGGTTCACCAGAATCGAAACCTGAGGATTGAATTTGGTCACACTCGACCAAGTTGATTTGAAAACACTCGCTCGGCTCGCGGACGCTTTTGTTCGCGAGCCGATTGCGTTCCCGGTCTGCTTTGCCGTTACCGGAACACTTGGGGCTGGCAAGACGCGATGGACACAAGAGCTCGCCAGAGCCATGGGGCTGAACTCGTCCGAAGTGACCAGTCCCACCTTCACTTTGCTTCGAACCTACCACGCGGAAGAACACACGTTGCATCATGTGGATGCGTATCGCGTTGGTGATGAAGACGAATGGTGGGAGCTGGGATTGGAAGAGTGTTACCAAGAGCCCGGTGCATGGACCGTCGTCGAATGGGCGGACCGTTTTGCTGATGCGATGCCGCCCGAAGCGGTTTGGATGCAGATCGAAATTCTCGCTGACTCACCCGATGCTGGGACTCGCGAGATTCAACTCCATTGTGCTGATCCAGAGCGTTGGCAATGGGTCCAGCATGTTCTGAAGCGTCTTCAAGCAGCTTCATAAACAACGCAGCAAGCTGTTGGAGCATTCATGCATGTATTGCAATGAAATGATCATCGCATCGAGCTTGTTGCTGCCGTGCGATTTGCGGCGATGACCTACAGCACACCTTTGGTGCTTGGAATCGCATCACTGCGTGGATCGCTTTCAACGGCCATGCGGATCGCCCTCGCGGTGGCTTTGAAGACGCATTCGCTGATGTGGTGCCCGTTGCTGCCGTGATGCAATAGAACGTGCAGATTGCACTTTGCATTGACGGCGAACGATTGCCAAAAGTGTTCCACCAGTTCGCTATCGAACGTCCCGATCTTGGATGCCGCGATGGGAGCGTTGTATTCAAACGCATAGCGTCCGCCCATGTCGACGGCCGACGTGACCAGACACTCATCCATCGGCAACGTGAAGTGACCGTAGCGACGAACACCTGCGCGATCACCGAGAGCCCGATCGACGGCAGTGCCCAAAGCGATGCCGATGTCTTCGGCCGTGTGGTGATCGTCGACGTGCAAGTCGCCTTTGGCTTCCACGGTCAGGTCAATCAGGGCATGCTTTGCCAGCAGGTCCAGCATGTGGTCGAGGAATCCAATTCCCGAGTCGCGTTTACCTGCGCCACTGCCATCCAGGTTGACCGACAGCTTGATATCCGTCTCGCCGGTTTTGCGTTCGAGGCTGACTTCACGTGACGAGTTAGAATTGGAAGAGGTCATGTTGAGTCCGCTCGAGCGGGAAGGGAAATGTTGAGTGACTGCATCGCACGTTCGATCATCAGCATGCAAGCATCGATTTGGTCATCTGTACCGACGCTGATCCGCAATCCGTCGCCCCAATCCGGAAAGTCCATGTATCGGATCAGGATCTGGCTTTGTTTGAGGTACTGGTGAATTTCCGCGTGTTTTCCTTCGGGGTGACGGCACCACACGAAATTTGCATGCGATGGTGTCACGTCGAACCCGAGTGCTCGCAAGCGATCGGTCGTTCGATCGCGGGTGACGTTCATCTTGGCGACGACATCGGCCAGCCATTCTTGGCAGCCCATCGCAGCGGTTGCGGCGGCGATCGAAATCGCATCACAGTTGTAGCTGTCCTTGATTTTCGTCAGCTCAGCGATCACATGTGGCTGTGCGACCAAAAAGCCGAAGCGAATGCCAGCCAGTCCGTATGACTTGCTGAGCGTTCGAGTGACGAAGATGTTTTCGTCGGATTGAACCAGGTCGAGACAGTTTTCTTCGGCGAAGTCCGCGTAGGCTTCATCGACGACCAATGGGCAGTTCAGTGAATTGGAAAGTTCAGCGATCTGAGGCTTGGAAACGATCGTTCCGCTGGGGCTGTTCGGGTTGGGGAGCAGTACCAGTTTTAGATCCTCTCGATTTTCGCCAAACGATTGCGGCAGTTCCCAAGGATCGTTGAAGGGAACTTGTTCCCAATTCGCACCTTGGATGTCAGCCAAAGTTCGATACAGGATGTAGCTGGGGTAAGGCAGACGCAGCGATTCTCCCTCGCCCACAAAACCGCGAACGAGCAGCGTCAGGATTTCGTCGCTGCCGTTGCCGGCAAGAACCCATTCCGGTCCGGGCAATCCCAGAGCGTTCGCGGCGGCTCTTCGGAAAGAAGTTGCCATCGGGTCGGGATAGCGATTCAGCGGTCCGGTCGCGGCGGATTGGATCGCGGAAACGACCGGAGCCGGAGGCGGGTAGGGATTCTCGTTCGTGTTGAGCTTGATGAATTTGCCCGGCGGAGGTTGTTCCCCCGGAACGTACGGTTTCATCTTGGAAAGCGCGGGACGGTATTGCAACGAATCAACTCGAAGAAGAATGTCAGAAGGGCCGACGATAAGCGAACATTGTAGTCATTTCACGACAACATCCCATTCCGGGCGAAGCCGAAATGGGATGTTGGGTTGGACGTCGTGGAGTTTGATTGACCGCGAACGAGGCCTCGAGGTTCACCGGTTCGGAAAGAACGGTTGATTGAACGATGGCGAGCTGACAGCCGCGGGGCGTTGTGCGCCAGATGGACGAGTGCTTGGGGTGTTCGGCGGATTCGTTGAGGGAGGCGGAAGAGCATCCTTCTTTTGGACGTCGCTGAGGTTCCAGCGTTTTCCGTTCAGGCCATCGGAGGGATTCCAGCTGAGGCCGGGAACGAACATCAGCGAGGCGATGCTGGGACCATTGATCGACGCGGTGCCCCATTCGGTTTCGACCGTGATGAGTTTGACGTCCGTCGCTCCGGTGATCGAATCGCCATTGAGCATCACGACGGTGGTCGTTGCGTCGTTGGCGGAGGCAAAACGGATGCCGGCAACTTCGGAAAGTGGGATGCTGGCGGTGCCGAAGGAGGTCTGCATTTGCAGCTGGGTTGTGTCGGTCAGCGTGCCTTCGATTTTCGAATCGTTGACCAACCCAACCGTTACGCTGAGCGGCCGCGCCTTGGAAGACACACCCGCATCCTGGACCGGAGCTGCCTTGGTCGGTTCGGCTTTGGCAGGAGATGCCTTGGGGAGTTCCTCGTCTTGGGCATGGGCCGAAACGGAAACCACTGCCAACGCGGCGGCCATCAAAAGGTGAAAACAACTGCGTTTCATCGGGATAACTCCGAGAAGATTTGAGCGTAAAGGAGCCCGCTCCCTCCACGGGTGCGGGCCAATCTAGGTTAACCGATCAGCGGAAGGATAGAAGGCAGTCCGCCAGTCAAAACTGGCGGATTGGTCCGTTGATGATCGCCAAATCAGCCCATCTGGTGCGACCCGCCTGAACGCTTCAGTTGCATTCAGTATGGCGAAATCACTCCGCGAGCAGCCCGTCCATGGTCGAAACGAGCGATTTGACCGCGTCGACGCTGTTCTGGAACGCCTTGGTTTCTTCGTCGGTCAGCGACAATTCGATGATGCGTTCTACACCGCCGCTGCCCAGGACAACAGGGACGCCGACGTAGTAACCGCCGACGCCGTATTCGGAATCGCAGTATGCGGCGACAGGGATGACTCGCTTTTTGTCTTTGACGATCGCTTCGACCATTTGGGCACAAGCCGCAGCGGGAGCATAGTAAGCGCTGCCGGTCTTCAGCAGCGAAACGATTTCGGCTCCGCCCTTGCGAGTCCGGTCAACGATTTCGTCCAAGCGTTCCTTGGAGATCAGTTGGGTGACAGGGATGCCGCCAACGCTGGTGCAGCTTGGGACAGGCACCATCGTGTCGCCGTGTCCGCCCATCAACAAAGCGCTGATGTCTTCGACACTGACGCCCAATTCCATTGCCAGGAATGTGCGGTAGCGAGCGGTGTCCAAAACGCCGGCTTGGCCGATGACTTTGGCAGGTTCGAAGCCGGTGACTTTGAACATCTGCTGAACCATCGCGTCGAGCGGATTGCTGACAACAATGATCACAGCGTTAGGGCTGGTGGCTTTGATTTCTTCCGCAACGCTGGTCACAATTTTCGCGTTGGTGGCCAGCAAGTCGTCGCGGCTCATGCCAGGTTTGCGTGGCAATCCAGCGGTGACGACGATCACATCACTGTCGGCCGTGTCGGCGTAGTCGGTGGTACCGACGATGTTCGAGTCAAACCCCATGATTGGCGAGGCTTGCATTAGGTCCAGTGCCTTGCCGCGAGGCATGTCTTCGGTTCGGGGAATGTCCAGCAGGACAACATCGCCGAGTTCTGCGGCCGCACACCAGTGAGCACAGGTGGCACCAACATTTCCGGCTCCGACAATGGTGATCTTTGCGCGACGCATGGGGACTCTTGGGGGTAAAGGAGAGCAGGGACGGGCGGGTGAATTGTCCGCTTATGGTGGCATCCATCGACGAAGCGTCAAGAGGGCGCGGGTGCGACGTTTGTGACCAGTCACGCGGGTGATTTGGCACCGCCAGGAACGTTTCGGTGGCCGCGATCTGCGGGTGCCCGTGATCTGCGCCGGGTTGTTCCGTGTTGTTCCGGGGTGGAGTGTCCGAGGGGGCGATCGTGTGGGCGCGATCGTTCGCGAGCGACGAGAGAGAGTCGCGGTCGCGAAAGGTGGCGAGAAGAAAAAAACGAAGCCAGTATTGCATCATGCAAGACTGGCTTCGCTCTGTTACCAATTCAAATTGTTACCCGACGCGAACAGTCCTTGTCGGCGACCGGAATTCAAGTTCATCAATGCACCTTGATTGCGTGAGAGAAATCAAGAAGCACCGTTGGGCAACATGAATGAAGGGAGTGACGTCCGTGTCAATCGAAGCGATGAAGCTAAGATGTGGAGTCCAAACCGTCTCCCGTGAATCGTTCACAATCGTTGTGACGAACAAAAAAATGGCGAGGCCCTTCGCCATGATTCAGTCAATGGAACATAGCCGAGTCAATTAAATGACGTCGGACGGCGGCCCCGCTTGCCAAGGGGATACGTCGAAGAAAGTGTGAGGCGATCGGTGCTTGACAGACTGTAGAGGAACTCTGGCAAACCGCATCGAACACACTCCGTGAGAAGAGACAAATCATCGACCACAATCGGTTGAACAGAACGTCCAATGCAACCGCCTCACAAGCGTGGTGAGGGGATCGAAGATGTGTGGGTCAAGCGAGCGAAAATTTGGCGTGGTGAACCATCAATGTCAACAACAAAGTCATCAAAAAATCATTCGCGTTGACCGGTCGATTGATTTGACATTGGAAATTGCGACTCGTTCGAGTGAAGTTTTTTTTGTTGACCAACTTCGGAAGCAACTCACCGCCGTTCGTGAATGCGACGTCGCAACATCGACGATGCGAAGTGTCGTATGATGTGCGTTAACAGGTTTCCTTTTCTTTGTTGCGGACAGAGTTGTTCCATGGAACAACACGACGATGTCTCGTCATTGCCGCAACACCCGGTGTACGCAACGTGAACGAATTGAACGCGTCTTCCGATGTTGTGTCGGACGAATCTCAAACGCATTCGGATCCCGCATCATCGGGCGTCGATTCAGCCATTGATCCGGGTTACTGGTTCAGCGACGAGTACGTCACGCGAATGCAGCAGACGATTGGTCCGGATGCGTGTCGTGCACTTTCGATCTATCCACTGCCAAAAGCGTTTTGTTTGTCAGTGATTGTGCCGGTCTACAACGAGTGTTCGACCGTCCAATCAGTGCTCAATACGCTACGCAACACGGGACTGCCGATGCAGATCATCGTGGTCGATGACGGATCAAACGATGGATCAGGGGAAGCCCTTAAAAAGTTTCAGGATGAACATCAGGTCACATTGATTCGCCATCCCAAAAATCGCGGCAAGGGTGCGGCTATACGCACCGCCATCGAAGTCGCACAGGGCGACGTCATTGTCATTCAAGATGCCGATAGCGAGTACGATCCAGGTGACTTTCGCGTGATGCTGCAACCGCTTTTGGCGGGCGAAGCGGACGTGGTTTACGGTACTCGATATGGCCATTGCGATCGTCAGGTTTCTCCGTGGTGGCACCAAGCCGTCAACGGCTTTTTGTCTTGGTTGGCCAGCGTTGCGATTGGTCCACGATTGAGTGACGTGGAGACGTGCTACAAGATGGCTCGCCGCGAAGATTTCTTGGACATTTTGCCGAAGCTGAAAGAAAACCGGTTCGGTATCGAGATCGAACTGACTGCGCGTTGGGCTCGGAAGAATTTGCGTTTCACAGAACGGCCCATTCGTTACCACCATCGTTGGTACGACGAAGGCAAGAAGATCGGCTGGCGTGACGGTGTCGCCGCACTCGGGTGCATCTTCCGCTACGGATTGCTTCGCCGTTGAGCATCATCTTTGAATGAGCCCAACGTCTGATCGCGATTCGCCGTTTCTCCATGATTCGTCGTGTGTTGGCACATGGTCGCATCGGGATGCATTACCCGACGGCGAGGGTTATCCCGCAGTTTGTTTGATATTTGATGGCTGAGCGGGCGAGCTCGAATGAGCTATCAAGTTTCACGCTGATCGGTTTCACGTTGCTTCTGCCGCCAATGTCGAGTTTCACGGTGGTTGAGCATTGCGAAATCGTTCATTGAGCCGATGAATTCAAGCCTGTTTCGATCTGTTCTTTTGCGGGATGAGTTGAGTATGGTCGCAATCGTGAAACGGAGACTCGACGAGGTCTCAAATGCCAATTGCAAATTTGTCGTCTGCGGACACCAACCACGGTTGGCGACGCACACAACGCCTCGTTGAGAAAACGTTTTCGTCAGCCCAACACATGCAGTGCGAAGGATTCGCTGAATGCACGAACGGACGATGCGAGCCGTGGCTCGAGGTTTGTTCGTTGCCTGCTGCGCGGGTCCGACCTGTGTGACGATGCTCATCATCCTGGTGATGTGGTCGCCGTGGTATCACCGTCGTTGTGTTCTCGCGACGGAAGCGGCTTTGGCGTTGCAGACTGGATTGGACGTGCGCATCGGTTCGTTGGAACGCGTCAACCCGACGACGTGGCAGTTGGGCGATGTGCAATTGCGAGACAACGAGACAAAGCAATCAATTGGGCGTGTGCGAATCGTTTCATGGGTGCGAGAAGACAATCGAACCATCGTGCGTTTGAGCCAGCCCGAAATTCGAGCTGAGTACCTCGGCGACGTTTGGGATTTGGTTCATGACCGGTTCCTGTGCCGACCAGAACACACATTGAATCCGATTCGTTTGGCGGCTGATGACCTGACCATTCAGTCAGCTCATTCGCAGATCACCATTCGTGATTTGGATGGGACGATTCTGCCGGATGAAAAGCAAGTCACCGCCATGCTGAGTTGCATGTTGGCCGGTGAGCGTCCTGACATCGAGCCGATGGAAATTGAAATCACGCGGCGCCGCGATGAAGGATTGCCTCGCACAACGGTCTCGTTGCGGACCGGCGAGCTCAACGCCCCGCTTGCGTGGCTGGCTGGCTATCACACCGCGTTTGAAAAACTGGGTGGTGATGCGACGTTTCATGGCGCAGCAAAGCTCACTCAGGTGCCGAGCCGAGATCGTGGCGGGAACGCTGGCTTGGATTGGATGTTGGATCTCAGTAGCGCACGGATCGAAAACATCGATCTGGCGAGGATGACGGAATTCTTGCCTCATCGTTTGGCCGGCAAAGCATCCCTGCAATTGAATCGTTGCCAAATCGTACCGGGAGGCGTGGTCGATGTGGATGGTGTGATACAGGTTGCTGGCGGTTGGATCTCCGCTTCGTTGTTACCGCGATTGGCGGAAGACTTGGGATGCGAATTGACCGCCACGGTTCCGGAGGATTTCCAGTTTGACTTGATCGCCATCGACTTTGATTTGTATGACGGCAAACTCGCGATGGAAGGTTTGTGCAACGGGCAACGCGGATTTGAAAAGATGCCGCCGGGAACCATGTTGTGCGCTGGAGGTCAGCCGGTTGTGGTAACCGGCCCACAACAGATCGCCGCGACGCAGTTGATGCGTCTGTTTGCGGCACCGCACAGCGTATCGGTTCCTGTGTCGGGGCAAACGCTGGAGATGCTTTGGTTGTTGCAGCCGCCTCGCGGTCCGCTGACGTTGAACGATTCCGTCGGTGGCATTCCGAGTTTGCCTCGTTTCGATGAAGCGGGACATCCCGTGAATGAAAATCCGCCTCGGATCTCAGGTCGTATCAGTGGGTTTCAATCCGCTCCCGCACCAAACGGCACGCCACCACAGCGTGCGTATTGGTAATCAATGATGCCGGTCATTGTGTTGCCGGTGTCAAACGTTTCAACGATGGGTCAGTTGCATTGCCACCGAGGATCACGCGATCGGCCAGTGCGTCGTTGCTGTTGATCGAATCCACGTCTTGCGTGATCCGATAGATCCCACCCAGGCAAGCCGCCGACACGATGAAACAACATGCGGTCCAGTAAGGATGGTACGCCGGTCCATTGGCGGTGTTCAGAATCAGTTCGTTCAAAACCGGCAGATCCAGTTCCGCGACGCGTTGAAGTGAGACTGATAGTGCGTTGTTGGAAAAGTGAATCGCAATGCCTGGCAAAACGCTTCCGGTTCGAAGAGCGATCCAACCGAGCAGCAAACCCATGAAGGTTGCCGAGATCGATTGTTGAAGCACGCCGTGCGAGATACCAAACATGATCGCGGTGACCAACACGGCTCGCAGTGGATGGCCGCCACGAACGAGTCCGCCAAAGATGAATCCGCGGAAAGTAATCTCTTCGCAAATCGCCGGGACAAACGCCATCAGCAAAATCACGGATGTCCCTGGGGCCGATGCAATTTGTTGCGTGAACGGAAGCATTGCCTCGGCGGCTTGATCGCTAAGTGGATACATCGTGCTGATCCATCCGGCCAGCTGGATGTACAGCGGATGAAGCATGACGCAAAGCACGCCGATGACTGGCCAAGTTCGCCAGCTAGGTAGGCTGAGTCGCAAACTGGTGCGGAGCGACGTAGTCAGCATGATCGACATCAATAAGGTTGGTGCCAAGATCAATCCAAGTTGTGGGATCAGGACCAGCGTTGCGATGCCAGCAAATGTGGTCGGCATCTCGGTCACGGCTAGTTTGCCGAAGAACAAACCAACCAAGACCACGGCACCGCAGCCAAAAGCGACGGTGGGTGTGGCCGCCAATTGACGGTCGCGCCAAAGGTGTCGGAACCACGCACCCAGTTCCCATTGGTCGCCATCGCCGAACAGAACCGACTCGGATTCGAATTGTCGTCGCGCCCATTGGACAGCCATCCACAAACAGATGCCGGTGACCAACGCAACCGTTGGAACATAGGTCAATGCTTCGAACATGTGTCCTTCGACCAATGTTCGAACCAGCAAGAACATGCCGGTGACTGGGATCAGGCTGGTGCCAAGACTCAAGGTGGTTCCCGGCAACATGGGAAGCAGCACGAGCGGCAACGTGAGCATCATCAAAGGCATCAAGTAATACTGCCCTTCTTTGCTGCTGCGAGCCATCGCGGCGACCGCGAGAGCCAATGCACTGAACAATGCGGATAAAGGAATGAGAGCAACGAAGAGCCAAAGCATTGGAATCAACGGTGGCGTTCCCATCGATCCACCAGCGGGGCCGATCGCGATTTGATTGAAGACGAACGTGCTGGTGACCAACATCGAACAGGCGTTCAAGATTGCGGTCATCATGCTGAACGACATGACAGCACCGAGCTTGCCCCAAACGATTTCGCTTCGCAGAGTGGGACTGCAGAGCAGTGTTTCTAAGGTGCCGCGTTCTTTCTCGCCTGCGACCAAATCGATCGCGGGATAAAACGCGCCGGTCATCGCCCAAATCAACATGATGAACGGAAGGAGTTTGCTCCAGAAAGCGGCTTCACGAGTGCGTTCAGGTGCGATGTCGACATCACGGACTTGAAACGGGTCCAGGACAGACAGTTCCATTCCCGCCGAAGACAATCGATTGCGAACCCAGGTTCCTCGCCAGCGATTCAGGATCGATGCCATGCGTTCTCGGGCAACCAAGGATTGATCGGAAGCAACGTTGTAGAAGAGTCCAATAGTGCCTTGTTCATTTGGGTGCATCGGGTTGGCGCCCGACAGCGGCGTCTCGAAGCAGATCACACAGTCGTAGATGCCATCGCGAACCCACGTTTCACTTCGCTGGCTGAGGTCACCGGTGCGTTCGAGTTCGCTGGTTCGATACGTCGTCACGTTTACGTTGCGAACATCTTCGGACACGGCATCGGCGAATCGATATTCGGGCAATGCCTTCGTCGGTGCGTCCGACTCCTCTTCAATCTCTTTCTCAACGAGCAGCGGAGGGATGTCTCCAGTCGCTGCCGACTGAACATGTTCCATCCCGATCACACACACCGAGATCGGATGCTGTTGAGTGAACTGAGCGATCTGAAGGAGCAGCATCCCAACGATTGGATACAGCAGAATTGGAAGGACGATGATCGTGAACAATGTTCGACGGTCTCGCAGTTGATCTCGCATCTCGCGTGCGTAGATCAGTCCAATGGTTTCCAGTCGCGGTCGGTTGACTCGCGCGGCGCGTTCTCGTTTTTGTTTGGATGATTCGCTCATTGAACAACCTCCGTGGTGGCGAGCGTTTCAGTTGGTGGTTGATAGTTGCCCGATGCCAGGTTTTGTTCGTTGGTTTCCGCTGTTTCGTGTTCGCTGAGCAGTGAGAAGAACAGCTCTTCGAAGTTTTCTTCTTCGTGGCGGTCCACCAGTTCGTTCAGGGTGCCGGAGTCCAGGATTCGACCGCGGTGCATGATCGCGATTCGGTCGCACAACCGTTCCACCTCACTCATGATGTGAGTGGAGAAGATCAGGCACTTGCCCGCTTCACGCAATTCGCGAATCACTTCGAGCAGGTTGCGGGCGACCAGCACGTCGAGTCCAAGAGTTGCTTCGTCAAAGATCAGCACCGGCGGGTCATGCACCAGGGCTCGTGCGATGGATACTTTTTGCTGCATGCCGGTCGACATTTTGCTGCCCGGCACGTCACGGAATTCGTTCATGCGAAGCTGGCTGAATAGCTTTTCGAGGCGATCGTTCAGTTCGTCACGCTGCATGCCATGAAGTCGACCGAAGTAGCCCACCATTTCCCAGGCGGTCATTCGGTCGTAGATCGCGGTGTTGTTGCTGACGAATCCGATGCGGCGACGAACTTCGGCGGGTTCGTGTGAGACGTCGTAGCCATCGATCGTTGCAATGCCCGAACTGGGACGCAGCACCGTCGACAAAATTCTCAATACGGTTGTCTTGCCGGCACCGTTGGGGCCAAGCAGTCCAAAGATTTCCCCGGGTTGGACACAAAACGAGATGTGGTCAACGGCCAAGAAACGTCCCCGGCGAAGATCTTCGTAGGCCTTCGTCAGGTGTTGGACATGAATCATGAGGTATCAGCCAGTCGCGGTTGCAAACGATCAATCGGAGGTCCGCGCACAGTTCATGCGGGTTCCTTTGGGAACCGTAACTCTCAGCTTTGCGCGAGGCGACGTTCCAGTGGTCGATTGCGTGCTGCAGAAGTCAAACCGATGACGCGATGAGCGGTTTGTTGGGACTGGTCCGGTCAAACCGATTGTGTCGATGAACCGTTGGCTCGCGATTTGGCAAAGAATGCAAGTCGATTCTCGGAGGCGTTGGTGCAAAACACTCACTCAGCCGCTGTGGCAAAGGAGTTGGACACTCGGTATTGAAACGTTCTCTATTCGCTTCGTAGCACCAACTGCTTGGCCTCGACGGACAGGCAGATGCCGCCGGGAAAGTGACCGCCATGGTCGATCCCATCAACAGCTTGGCTGGTCGAGACGTCAATATCCGAAGTGTGCCAACAGGATTGATCGTTGATCAGACCGGTTAGGCGTTGCCAGTGTTGCATCGTCATGGATCCGCGAGACCAACCGAGACGGTCCCAGGCCAGTTGGCTCGCCGCGACGATGACCGGTCGTTCGATCATCCAGCTGCATGCTGCGTTTGTATCATCCATCCGTTTCTCTGGGGTGGCTGATTTCGACAGTCGTTCAGTATGGATGGTCCAGCGATCGCCACTGAAATCCGTGAATGCTTCCAACCATCGCTCGGCCAATCGACGAACCATTTCGTTCATCTCATGTTGCAACGTCCCGGCGCGATGAATGGCTTCGACCGCGTTTGGGTATCGGCTTTCAATCAGCGGCAGGACATCGTGGCGGATCCAATTGCGGGTGTAGATCGTGTGTCGGTTGCTGGCGTCTTCCCGCCATGGTTGACCGATTTCGCGAAGACCGTCTCGCAGAGTGTCACGGCGAACCTGCAGGAGCGGTCGACGAACAACGATGTCGGTATCCAATTCGGAAGCCTCCGCGATTCCCGCCAATCCAAGCGGGCCGGTTCCGCGAATGAAATGGTGGAGCATCGTCTCGGCCTGGTCGTCGGCCGAATGAGCCACGGCCACGTAACGGCATCCGTGTTGCTTGGCCGCGCGTTCGAAAAAATCTCGGCGGATCTGCCGAAGCGTTCGTTCATCGCTCACCGGGCCAGATGTGGCAGAATTGTTCAGCGGAGGAACATGGTGAATGACGAGAGGCAACTGCAACTGATCGCAGATCTGACGAACAAAAGCTTCGTCGGCATTTGATTCTTCACCGCGGAGCCCGTGATTGCAGTGTGCCACGACGAGCGGCGCGACAGGTTTTGTCACGGTCTCGTTTGCCGGGTTGAGCCCGTTCGACTCCTCCGCCCAAAGTTCAGCCAGCAGGCAGATCAATGCGACGCTATCGGCACCGCCGCTGCATCCAACCAACGTCGCGACGTCCGATGATCGGCCGTGACGGTTGGGCCAGGTTGACCGAATTGCACGGCGTAGGCGGTGCCAGTTGGGCGACTCGTTGGGGGTGGTTGGAAGCACGTCGCCGATCATTTGGTGGTTGGAAGCGTCGAAGGGGGCTCGTGTCCGTTTCCTGCGTCAGTTGGGTCGGTTACACTCGCGATTCCGTCTTAACACCACCGCTTTCAATCCCATGCTTCGCATTGGACGTTTTGCTCATGTGGCTGATAATTTATCTGCTGTTCACTCGCGTTGCGACGGTTGGCGTCCCTTTTGCCAACCCAGTTTCGCTGCGATTATGTGTGATGCAAGGCGTCCTGCACCCGCTCGACCACTGGTGCACGCCTGGGATGAACAAGCGGCTTCGAGAATCTAATGAATCCGCAACTCGCCTCCACAATCCTCTATTGCCTATTCTTCTTTTTCCTCGGTATCGCCGCTGTTCTGGCCTTCATCCAGCGTCAGGCCGTCAAACGCCGAGAACGGCTTGATGCCGAAGCCGAAGCGGTGCTCGAATCCGCTCGGCGCGAAGCTGAAACAAGAGGCAATCAAATCATCGTCGACGCTCGCGAAAAAGCATTGGCCATCAAGGCCGAAGCTGATCGTGAGGTCGCGGCCATGCGCGAAACGGAACAAATCCGTGATCGCAAACTCGACGCTCGAGAAGATCAACTCGCGTCGGGACAAGAGTCGCTGCGCAAAGCCCAACGTGGTCTAGAAAGCAGCCAAACGCGATTGGCCGCCCAAATGCGGAACCTGACCGAGCAACGTGCTGAATTGGATCGATTGGTCCAGGAAAGTCAGCGAGCACTCGAAAAGGTCAGCGGTATGACTCAGGAGGAAGCCGCAGAGAAGTTGATGCAATCGCTGCGTCAAGATCTCGAGCACGAGATCGGCTCGACGGTGTTGAAGCATCAACGAGAGTTGGGGCGACGTGTCGACGCTCAGGCTCGC
The DNA here is from genome assembly GCF_000196115.1 of Rhodopirellula baltica SH 1. NCBI lineage: Bacteria > Pseudomonadati > Planctomycetota > Planctomycetia > Pirellulales > Pirellulaceae > Rhodopirellula > Rhodopirellula baltica. The sequence goes on along the minus strand of NC_005027.1, from coordinate 4,103,082 downwards.
GAAATGTTGCTCACCGCGATGCAGCGTTACGCGTCGGTGCATACAGCGGACACCACGACCAGCACGGTTGGGGTGCCAACCGATGACATGAAAGGCCGCATCATCGGTCGCGAAGGTCGCAATATTCGCGCCTTTGAAAAAGCCACCGGTGTGGACCTGATCATTGATGACACCCCCGGTGTGGTCGTGGTCAGTGGTTTTGATCCGGTCCGCCGCGAGGTCGCTCGCATGTCACTTGAGAAGCTGATCGCGGACGGTCGAATCCATCCTTCGAAAATCGAAGAGACGGTGGAGCAAGCTGGCAAAGAGATCCAGGCGTTTATCTTGCAAAAGGGCCAAGAAGCAGCTGGCGAAGTGAATGTGTCAGGGCTTCACGATCGAGTGATCGAGATGCTTGGAAGATTGCATTTCCGAACGTCGTACAGCCAAAACGTTCTGCGGCACAGTGTCGAAGTCGCGTTCTTGGCCGGCATGATGGCTGAGATGATTGGACTGGATGGTGATCTGGCGCGTCGTTGCGGATTGCTTCACGACATCGGAAAAGCCGCGGACCACGAGCTCGAAGGTGGGCACCCGAAGATTGGTGCCGACTTGCTTCGTCGCAGCAAAGAGAATGATGAAGTGGTGCACGCGGCCAAGGGGCACCACGACGAAATCGTGACGGAGTTTCCGTACACGATGTTGGTCGCAACTGCGGATGCATGCAGTGCGTCCCGGCCCGGTGCCCGTCGCGAATCGTTGGAACGTTATGTCAAGCGAATGGAAGAGTTGGAGTCGATTGCTCAGCGTTTTGATGGTGTGCAGCAGGCCTATGCCATCTCCGCGGGGCGTGAATTGCGAGTGATGGTCGGCAGCCAACAAGTCAGCGACGAACGAGCCGCAGCGATCTGCCGCGACATCGCATCGACCTTTGAAAAAGAACTGACCTACCCCGGTGAGATCAAAGTCACCGTGGTCCGCGAGGCTCGTTTCACCAACACGGCCAAGTAAGCCCTCGTGTTGCCGCCCGTACGACGGACTTCCAAGTCCGTCGAAGCGATTCCTTGCTGCTTTTCTGCTCGGCCTCTGTCTTCTTCATCCCGGTAGGGAAGTCAGAGGGTTGCTGCATAGCTGCATACCTCCGGAAAACCTGAAGGTTTCCGCCCAATCCGTTTCGACGGCCTTGGAAGGCCATCGTACTTTCAGGAGTAGGGTCGACGGCCTAAGGGGCAATCCTGCGGTTAGCTTGCCATTGGGATGACTTGGCTGAGGATGATCGTGGTGACCAAACCGCCGATGGACAGGGTTGCCAACAACGGCGTCCAGCTTCGAAGGGATTCGCTTTCGGTCAGTCCGCCCATTTTGGTGAACACCCAGAATCCACTGTCGTTCATCCAGCTTCCCATCAGCGATCCACTGCCCACGGCCGTCGCGACGTAGACCAAGTGGAATGGAGGCTGTTGCCCGCCAAGGATCGCGGCCATCATCCCGGCACCAATGATCATCGCGACGGTGCTGCTGCCTTGGGCGACTTTCAACACGGCCGAGATCGACCATGCGAGCAAGAGAATCGCCAATCCGGCGGCTTCGCGCCCTTCGAAGAATTGCTGGATCGTGTCAGCGATTTCGGTCGCACTGAGCATCGCTCCGAACGCACCCCCGGCGGCGGTGATCAAGATAATGACGCCGCCACTCATCAACGACTCTTCGACATCGACGCCGACCTCCCTCCATGACAACTGACGAACGATTTTGAAGGTCAGAATCGCCGATAGTGCAGCCAACAGCAGAGCAAAGTTCGGGTTGCTCCATAGACCGAGTGAATTGGCGGTCTTTCGCATCGAGCTGTCCCAGCGATGAGCGGCGAGCAGTTCCGGGTAGGCCGCATCCAAGAGAGCACGGTTCATGCGACGACGATCGACCGGTTTCATTCGAAGTTGGTTGGCAGCCATCAATTTGCTGCTGACTTCGGGGATATCGACATCGTCAAAGGCATCGGCATCGTAAAAATTAGGATCAAGCAAAGCGTCGTTCATCGCTTCGACAAACAAGGCTTCTTGTTCAGGGCTGGTCGGTGGAGTCTTCAGCGTTTCGCGTTGTTCGTCGGTCAGTTTCGAGCTGCCGACCAAACGACCGGCCGGTGACATGGCGCTGGCGTCGGTGAACTTCTCGCTGAGCAATTCAAAGCTTTCGATGTCAGCAGCGGTGATCGCCGCACGATCTTCCTTGTCGGCCAACGTCGTCGCCAGGGTGCCCGCGCCAATCAAGGCCACTGGCAGAATGACCGGTAACATCGAAGCCCAAAGCGACGGCAATTGTTCTTCGGCCAACGGTTCGTGTTTGTCTTCATTGGCACCGAGCGGCCGCATCGGGACCGGCATCTTTTTGTCAACGATGATTGAAAACACGAGTCCGAGTATCGCTGATGGGATGGCAACGGCAGCACCGACGGCCATCATCATTCCGATGTCCACTCCCAAAATGGCGGACACCAATAGCGGGCCGGGAGTCGGTGGAACCAACGTGTGTGTGATCGCCCCGCCGGTGGCGATGGCCATCAAATATCGCAGGTAGTTGGATTGCGTTCGTTTGTGAAGGCTGCGAGCCAGGGGGACCAGCAGATAGAAAACGGTATCGAAGAACACCGGCACGGCGAGAATGAAACCGCTGACCATCAAACCCAGCGAGGCTTTCTTTTCACCGGTGACACCGACCGCGGTGCGAACGATCCGGTCGGCTGAACCGCTGTCTAGCATGCACTTGCCGATGATCGCCGCCATGGCGATGACGATGCCAACGCCACCCGCCGAATCTCCAAAGGCCGAGACGACGGCTTCCATCCGGGATCCCGCATCGGCTCCGGATTGAAATCCAACCAAGAGACTGACGAAAAGCGCCGAGATGATCAGAGCCAGGAAGGCGTTGAGTTTCAGCCCAATGATCATGGCCAAAACACTGACGATGCCTGCCAGGACCATCCAAATGGGAGTCATGGAGATGGATTCAGCAGCTTGTGAACCAACCTCAGCGGCGGCTTCAGCAGCATCGAGGTTGCCCGAGAACATCACGAGCGAGAGCAAACCCAAACAAGCGGCCAAGCGTTTCATCGCCGACCCATTATCCCAAGGCATCATCCGATTCGTATCCAATGTCGATTGTGAAGACCAGAGTTTTGGGGGGCAGTGCAGTCTGCCCACCCAACTTTCGGCCGCCGTGTCTTGCGATTCGTTTCCTACGATTCGACCGAACGCCAGATAGTAGCAGAAACCATCGCAGAGTTTGGGTTTCGGGCGTCGTTCGCGCCGTTTCAGTGGATTGCTACCATGACCGGCATCACGGTTTTTGCTTTTGACGACCCGTTTTTCCTCCTTGTTGATCCAGCTATCGCTATGACCGATTTTCGAACCGAACGCGACTCGATGGGCGAAGTCCGCGTGCCGCAAAACGCTTACTACGGTGCCCAGACTCAACGTGCGGTCGAGAACTTTCCTGTCAGCGGCTGGCAACTCCCGCCGTCGATGATCGCGGCGATGGGACGCGTCAAATTGGCATGCGGGATCGCCAACCGCGATCTCGGAAAGTTGACGGGTTCGGGCAAGAACCCGCTTAGCGATGGTCAAGTCGAATCGATGTTGTCGGCGGCCAAGGAAGTCGCCGAGGGACAGTTGGCGGATCAGTTCCCCGTGGACGTGTTCCAGACGGGCAGCGGCACCAGCAGCAACATGAACATCAACGAAGTGCTGTCCAATCGCGCGATCGAAATCGATGGCGGCGACCGGATGGCGGAGGAAAAGTCGATCCACCCCAACGATCACATCAACATGGGGCAATCGACCAACGACACCTTCCCAACCGCGATTCATGTTGCGGCCGCTTACGAAATCGAAAATCGATTGTTGCCAGCATTGCGACGCATGCACGAATCGCTGACGGAAAAAGCCCAGGCTTGGGACAAGATCATCAAGATCGGACGCACTCACCTGATGGACGCAACGCCGTTGCGATTGGGACAGGAGTTTGGCGGATTTGCTCGTCAAATTGAATTGTCGATCGCCCGCGCCGAAGCGGCCCGCGACGCGGTGCTGGAATTGCCCGTCGGTGGCACGGCGGTTGGCAGCGGTATCAACACTCACCCTGAATTTGGTGCTCGCGTCGCGGCCAGCTTGTCAGAGCAAACCGGCATCGCTTTCATCGAAGCGGTCAACCATTTCGAAGGCAACGCGAACCGCGATGGTTTGGTGGATTCACACGGTGGATTGAAGTGCGTCGCTCAAACGTTGCTCGGTCTGGCGAACAACATCCGCTGGCTGGGCAGCGGACCTCGTTGCGGTTTTTATGAAGTCAAACTGCCGACTCGCCAACCGGGAAGCTCGATCATGCCCGGAAAGGTCAATCCGGTGATGTGCGAGTCGCTGATGCAGGTCGCCGCCCGCGTGATCGGCAACGACACTTGCATGACGGTCAGCGGAGGCTGCGGCGGCAACTTCCAGCTCAACATCATGATGCCCGTGATGGCTCACACCATCTTGGAGTCCATCGAGTTGTTGGCCGGTGGTGTCACCGCGTTCATCGATTTCTGCTTGGATGGCATGGAACCCAACGAAGAAGCTTGCGAAGCCTCGGTGGAGCAGAGCCTCTCCATGTGCACCAGTCTGAACCCGTTGATCGGATACGAACAAGCCGCTGCGCTGGCCAAGGAAGCGTTCAAGTCCGGTCAAACGATTCGCGAACTGTGCAAAGAAAAAGGGATCTTGGCCGACGACGTTCTGACCGAAGCGTTGGATCCTTGGAAAATGACCGAGCCGCAAGCATAGCTCCGGTTTCTCAACCTGTCGCTCGGCGGTCCCCGCCGAGAGGGACCAACCACCCAAGTACGATGGCCTTCCAAGGCCGTCGTTATAGAAGTCGCCTGGCCCAAGAAAACCATGCGGCGAATACTCTACAGATCCAGTTCGTCCAGCGAATCGATCAGGCGATCCAGGTTGTCCTTGGGTTTCTCGTTCAAGGCAGCCTGTCGTTTTTTCAGATTGTCGTCGATCCCGACCGCTTCACGACCGGTGAGCAGCAACTGTTCGTCGCGTTCTCGGGCGGCGGTCGCGATCGGGTCGCTCTTGTCGGTGGGAGCACCGAAGAGCTGTGACAGGTCGATCTTGAATCCTTCGTCTCCCTCGGTCACCGCGCCGGCGATCGCGGGGGCTTTGTGTTGTGGGAAGATGATTGCATTCTCGGGACACACTCGGCTGCACGCCGGGCAACCTTTGCGACAATTGTCGGGTTGCTCCACCAGAATGTTTTCGACTCCATCGACGCCGTAGACGCCGAACAAGCAGAAATCGATGCATTCCATGCAGTTCGTGCAGCGGCTGAAGTCGATGACCGGGTACCAGCGACGGCTGGTCGTTTCGTCGACTTCGACAATCTTGCCGCCCACGATGGGCAGCGATCGATCGGCCTCTTCAGCGATGTTCAATATGCGTTTGATTTCGCCAATGAAGTCGTCAGCGGACTCGGAAACCTTCAGGTCCAGGCAGTGAATGGTGCGGTCGGGGCGCGGGTACAAATCCGTCACTCGATCGACCGGCTCTTGTTCTTCCGATGCTGATTCAGCGGTCGCGGAAGGATCCTCTTCCTCGTCCAGGTCGTCGGCACCCAGTTCGACTTCGCCGGTGGCGCCACCGATTCCGTTGCGGTCGAGGACCCAGTGGGCGGCTCGCGAGAAAATCCAGCTGCAGACGATCAGGTCGCCCTCAATTTTCTGGAGCAATTCCAGAGATTCGCCACCCTTGGGCAAATCGTACAAGTGAGGGACCATGATGACTTCGACACCGTCGAGCTGTCCCGCGGCCTGTGCGATCGCCGATTCCAGGCCTCGTTTGGCCGGATTACGAGATTGTCCCTTGGAAACAACCAGCGTGCACGTGGTGGGTTTGGCGGCGGAGATCATGTTTCATCCGAAGGAAGCGAATGGGGAGGGACTTCATCCTGACTCTTGAGGAGCGACAAATCAACCGGAACCATTTCCGCAGAGGGCGTTCTCTACGGCACTGGACCGTTAGTCTATACTCTTTGCGTTAGCGCGATCTGTTTGCCTCCATGCGCGATTTTCCTCTCATCTGCCCCACTTCTCAGCTTCGCATGACTGTTGCTCTGTTCATCCCCTGCTACATCGACCAGTTCTTTCCGGATGTCGCGATTGCGACATTGACACTGTTGGAACGTTTAGGGGTCCAGGTCGAGTATCCCGCGGGGCAAACCTGTTGCGGACAACCGATGGCCAACACCGGGTGCGATGCTGACACGGCTCCCGTCGCCAAGCAATGGGTCAAAAGGTTCGCGGGATACGATGCAGTGGTCTGCCCCTCGGGCAGTTGTGCGTCGATGATTCGGAATCATTATGCCGATTACTTTCGGCCCGATGACACGGAATTCCAGCATTTGCGTGAAAACACGTTCGAGCTGTGTGAATTCGTCGTCGACCGGTTGGGGGTTCGCTCGATTTCAGGAACTTTCAAACGCCCCGTGAGCATTCATTCCAGTTGCCACGGTTTACGAGAATTGCGTCTCGGGGCGTGCAGTGAAAACATGACGCCGCGAGAAGACAAAATGCGGATGCTTCTGGAATCATTGGACGGAATCGAAATCAAACCGATCACCCGGGTCGATGAATGCTGTGGTTTTGGCGGCACGTTTGCGGTTGCTGAACGGGAGACGAGCGTGGCGATGGGGATCGACCGTGTGACCGACCACATCTCCTCCGGCAGCGAAGTCATGATCGCCGGCGACATGAGCTGTCTGATGCACATGGGTGGGTTGATTCGCCGACGCAACATGCCAATGTCGGTCAAGCACATTGCTGAGGTGCTGGTCGAAGCGATGCAGTCTGGTTCGTCGGGATCGGATCGATCCTCACCGGCGATCGCGAGTCGTTAACCGACTGACCGGTCCGGTGTTCTTATCTGATTGAATGAATTTTTAAGCGAAGTGATTTCCTTGACATCCACTCTTCCTATCGTCGATCACCCCAACGCCGCTCGCGAGTTCGTGACCAATGAGTCTCGATCGCATTGGCATGATGATTCGTTGTGGTTCGTTCGAAGCAAACGCGACAAGCAAGCGCAGTCGATTCCCGAATGGGAATACCTTCGCGAGCAAGCATCGACGATCAAGACACACACGATCGCGAAGCTGCCGGAGTACTTGCAGCAGTTTGAGGCCAACGCGACTCGTTTGGGTGCGGTTGTTCATTGGGCTGCCGACGCCGAAGAACACAACCGCATCGTCTTGGATTTGCTACGCCGCAACGACACGCTTCGTATCGTCAAAAGCAAATCGATGCTGACCGAAGAGTGCGGTCTGAACGAATACTTGATCGAAAATGGCATCGAAGTTGTCGACACCGACTTGGGCGAACGCATTGTTCAGTTGCGTGGCGAAACCCCCAGTCACATCGTGCTGCCTGCGATTCACATCAAAAAGGAAGAGGTCGGCGATACCTTTCACGAACACCTCGGGACACGAGCGGGTGAGTCCGACCCGCAAGTGTTGACCGAAGCCGCACGTGGGCACTTGCGTGGCAAATTCTTGAGCGGTGAAGTCGGGATCACTGGTGTCAACTTCGCAATCGCTGACACTGGCGGTTTGGTCGTTTGCACCAACGAAGGCAATGCGGATTTGGGCGTTTCTTTGCCGCGAATCCACATCGCTTGCATGGGCATCGAAAAGTTGGTGCCGCGGTTCCAGGATCTGTCGGTCTTCACCCGTTTGCTCGCTCGCAGTGCGACCGGCCAACCGATTACCAGTTACACGTCCCATTTCCACGGGCCTCGCGACGAAAACAGCGAACTGCACATCGTCTTGGTCGACAACGGTCGATCCAAAATTCGCGACAGCAAGACATTCCGCCAATCGTTGCATTGCATCCGTTGCGGTGCTTGCATGAACACTTGCCCGGTTTATCGACGCAGTGGCGGGCACAGCTATCGAGCCACCGTGCCGGGGCCAATCGGCAGCGTTTTGGGGCCGGCGAAAAACGCCAAGGCTCACAAGAGTCTGCCTTTTGCATGCAGTCTCTGCGGTTCGTGCACCGACGTTTGCCCGGTCAAGATTCCTTTGCACCATCAGCTGCTTGCATGGCGAAAAGTGCTGGTGGGCAAGCGTCTTGTCGCTTGGAACAAGCGAATGGCGATGAAAGCCGCTTCGTTCCTGTTCCGCAATCCGCCTTTGTTCGCGGCGGCTGGTTACTTTGGCCGAGTCGCGTTGAAGGTGCTCCCAAAATCGCTGACTCACAATCGCTTCAACACGTGGGCGAAGGATCGAGACCTCCCTGAGCCACCGAAGGAGTCGTTTCACGAGTGGTATGCCAAGAATCGACCATCCGGTTCGCAAACGATTTCGCGGGAGGAGCAGTCATGAGCGAACCCCAATCCAACAGTCGGCAAGTCATTTTGGATCGGTTGAAAGGTTGCGTCGTGGACGCGCCCGAGTTGCCCACGATCGATCCCGCTCGCGTCGTTCAGTTCGATGACCGACTGCAGCAGTTTCAAGAAACTTTGGCATCGGTGGGTGGCGAAGCTCACTTGGTCGACTCGCCCAGCGAAATTCACGAGAAGTTGCAAACCATCGAGGTTTTCCAATCCGCACGCCGGATTGCCTCGACCGTTCCTGATGCGGTGACGGCCACCGTGGATTTGGCAACCATCGATGACCCGCATGCATTGTCGACATTGGACTGGACAATCGTTCGGGGCGAGTTTGGTGTGGCGGAAAATGGAGCGATTTGGATCGATGGCAAAACGTTGCCTCATCGAGTCATGATCTTCATTGCGCAGTACTTGGCGATTGTGATTTCCAGATCTGATCTGCTGAACAACATGCACGAAGCGTATGCCCGAATCGGTACGCCCAGTCCCGGTTTTGGCGTCTTTGTTTCCGGCCCCAGCAAGACGGCCGATATCGAGCAGTCTTTGGTGCTCGGTGCCCACGGATGCCGCAAGCTCCAGGTTTTTTTGCTGCCTTGAGTCGCGGGGCTTCGCGACCTTGATCGCGAAGCAGTTGTTATTTGGGCGTCAATGGAATGTCTTTCGGGCGAGGATTCATGCTGATACGCAATTACGTCGCCGAAGATCGTGACGCCGTCGTGGATCTTTGGTTGGCGGTGTTCCCTCGATCTACCGGGCACAATGATCCTGGCACCTCGATCGATCGCAAAATGGCTGCGGACGATGGATTGTTCTTTGTGGCGACGGACGATGTGAACGTGGCGGGCACGGTGATGGCTGGTTACGACGGGCATCGTGGATGGCTGTATTCCGTCGCGGTGTCGCTTGCCTTCCGACGACGTGGCGTGGGGACGCGATTGGTCCGGCACGCCGAATCGGAGCTGACTCGTCGTGGTTGCCCCAAGGTGAACTTGCAAGTGATCGCCGACAACAGCGAGGTCGTGGCGTTTTACCAATCGCTCGGATTCCAAGTCGAAGAACGAATCAGCATGGGAAAGCTGACCGGCGAGTGATCCATTCGACGGCGAAGACCATGTCGCAGGCATCGTGTGGCGGACGCACAACGGATTGCCAAAACGCTTGGGTTGGGGCGCGGAGCGATGGCCTTTCCAAATCCGTCAAAGTCAATCGTCCTTGGCACCGACGGACTCGGAAGTCCGTCGTACGGCTAGCAGGCTGTTGATTTAGTCGCATACCGAATGACAATCATTAGCCGTTGGGCGTTAGCCCCGGTTGGCGTCTAATCAACCGCCGCTAACGCGGTGCGGCTCAATAAATCAACAGCCTGCTAGCCCATTCCCTCGATCATCGCTTTTCGGTGTGCGACGGCTTCTTTTTTTGTCTTGAACGTCAAGAAACGTTGGACCCCGTCTTCCTGCCAAGTCGCCACCCAGCGGCCGTAGAAGTTTCGGCTGACACCTGTAATGCCAGACGTGTTGTTGGTGGGTTTCTTGCGAGGCCCTTTGCGCCATTGTCGCTCGCCGAGCTCTTTGATTTTGGCATCACGCCATTTCTGGGCCTTGGCCAGCGACTTTCGGATCCCACCATCGGAGAACCGAAAGTACTTGGAGTGCTGTTCGCCTTCGCGAACGATTCGAACGGTCCAGCCTTCGGGACCCCGGGAGATATTTAGGTTTTTGTTCTTGCTCATGCTTTCTACGATAACCTGCCCCAATCGGCCAATCAACATAGAGTTCACGCACGGTCCCAGGATCTCGCGGGATCAAACCGCCGGAAAACAGCGAATCAGGGCGATTCCCAGCCAACGGGCTGTGTCCAAGCCTGCTGTTTTTGGTCCTTGAACGACGGGTCTCGGGGAGGTTGGTCGCTGGTCACGACCGCCCGAACATAAAGTTCTTTCCCCGTCAGCGTGTATTGGGGCTGAAGGCTGCCGGACGTTCCCACGGTCACACCAATTCGGTGTTCATCGATCAAACCGTCTTCTTTGGCCAGCGTCGCGATGAATTTGGTTTGGTACGTCGTGTCGGGTTTGGATTGGATTTTCAGCGACAGTGTCTTCGATTTGGCATCGTATTTCACGTCGTCCAGGCTGACTCCGCTAGATGCATAGAAGTCGCCACGTTTCATTGCTCGGATCAGGTGTTCAGGCGTCAGGTATTGGCTGCGGACCATCACCCAACCGCGGCCGGGACGCGATCCGGGTTTGCCGTGATACTCGTGGCTGTCATCGGTTGCGATACCCATCATCGGCGGGACGTTCAGTGAAGTCTGACGCAGGGCGTTAATGATGTCCCACATGCGTTCGATGCTGGGGTGTTCGTCATCGCCAAGATGGTTGACGCCCGGGTGCCCGTTGTAGACCTCGAAGAAACGTTCGGAGACAACTGAGGCGAGGTCCTCGGCGGTGACCGCGTAGTGGAAGTTCGGGTGGTTCACGTGCGGCAGAACTTCTCGGCCGTGTGCCTTTTCGTGTTCCAGGATCGCTCGCAAGTTGTTTTCGATCACTTGGCGAACCGTATCGCCTCCGGCGGGTTCGAGGGCTTCGGCCAAGTTCGTTGCGTTGATGTGAACCGGTTTGCCTTCCCCGCGATCGCTGATTTCTTCCGCGGGAATCAGGATGAATTGGTGATGCTGTTCAACCAAATAACGGAACTCATCGAGCGGTTTGAGTCGCACTTGGTAGTCAGCTTCGCCTTCCGTGCCCCGAGTTTCCACCCAGGCGTTGCCGAATCGTGCTCGGTAGCGATCCAGGATCCCATCGTCACTGCGTTGCAGGATTTTCGAGTAGTCCATCCATCGCGAACCCTCGCTGAGCACGTTGTGGTCGGTCAGGGCCAGAAAGTTGTAGCCTTCGGATTGGTACCAGTCTGCAATCATCTCAGGGAATTGATCGCCGTCACTCCACAGCGAATGCGTGTGGATGTTTCCCTTCCACCATTGAGGTGCCGGTTCATCGCCGTGACACAGCGACGTGAAACATGGAATGGTGAGGCAAAGTGCGAGGAAGGAAAGAGGCAGGAGGCAACGATGCAGGCACTGGGAGAGTTTCATGGTGGGTTTCAGGCGAGAGAGTTGGCGGGAGGTCGAGTGGGAGTCGCGAAGTAGAACAATTGTCTTCAACGGTTCAGGTGAAGGCTCATCGTATTTGAGAAACGCGGAGCGATCTCGGCTGACGTTGTTGCGTCGAGTCAATTGGCTTGGGGAGGAACGCCGTTCAACGGGATGTCCCTGGACAAATGTTCTGCGCGGAGGCAAGTTTCACGGAAGTGTTTCGTCACGAGCGTCCTTTGTACTGGACGCTTCAGTAGGAAACATTCTTTGCCCATCAAATCTTCATGGGGCGAGTTGGCTGAATCCTCGCGTATTTGGCTTGTAAACGAGCCTGAAAGTCGGCTGGCGAAAAACTTCACGATTTTTCGGATTGCCGTCAAAGTTTGCCCGGTCGGAACCCGATACCTACTTTCGGATGAAGGTCTCGTTCCATTCGGTGGAACGATGATGGGCGAGACTTTTGTAGGGGGGCTTTCCACACTCGGCCCGACCGGGGACATGCCATGCCGCACTCGCGGCACTCGTGGGGCATGTTCTGCGGCGGCACCGCGCCAGGGAAGTCCAGGGCATGAATCGCTCATTGATCCGTTTGACTGCACAACTGCAATTGGGAATTACCCTCCTGATCGCCTGTGGGTGCGCTCCAACTCAGCCGTTCTTCTTGAACGAGTCTCCGGACCTGAACTACTATCTCAACTCAGCCACCCAGATTGAATATCCGGATGTGGACGTGGAGAGTCTGCCCGAAACGACGGAGGCGTTGCCTCCGCTGGCGATCGGCAACCACGACTACCAGTTCTGGGATTTGACGCTGGAAGAAGCGACCAACATCGCGTTGCAAAATGCGAAGTTCTTCGTCACCACCAGCGGCATCGCAGAAACACGTCAAAACGTGGCTGACCAGTTCATCAGCAGCACGTTCGAGCAAGTAGGCAGCATTTATGATGTTGCCATCCAGCAATCAACTACTCAGTCGGTCCCGTTGACCGTTGATAGCAATGGCAACCGCACGCTGCCTCGTGGTGTTCTGCGAGCCAACCAAGTTGGCGGTGTCGAAGATGCTTTGGCTGAGTTCGATGCTCAAGCCAGCGGTTTCATCAGCTACAGCAACACCGACCGTCCACGAAACTCGGGCAACAGTGCTGTTTCAACCTCGCTGTTTCAATCCGACGATGTGACGGCCCAAGCCGCGATCAGCAAACGGTTCGCTACCGGTGGTGTTGCCACACTTCGCCATCAACTGGTGTACGGACACAACAACCTGCCAACCGCACCGCTGGCAGCCAACTCGGCATCGCGAGTTGTTTCGAGTGACTACACCGTTTCGATGGAAGCTCAAGTGCAGCAACCATTGATGCGGAACCGAGGCACCTTGGTCAACCGAATTCCGGTTGTCTTGGCCAGCCTCAACGAAGACGTGTCGATTGCCGAATACGAAGTCCAGGTTCGCAACTTGGTCCGTGATGTCGAGAACGCCTACTGGGACCTGTATGTTGCTTACCGCAACGTGGCCACTTCGGTGGTCGGTCGTAACAGTGCGATCGCAACGGCACAGTTTGCTCAACTCGCTTTGGAAAACGGTACCGGCACACTGCAAGAGTTGTCGCAAGCCAAAGGTCAATACTTTCAGTTCAAGGCTCAGCTCGAAACTGCACTTGCCGGATCGAACCTGCCTGGCCCTGACCGGTTCGGTGTTTACGGTTCGGAAAACCGTCTGCGTGAGTTGATGGGATTGGCGGCAACCGATGGTCGATTGATTCGTCCCATCGACGAGCCAACCCTCGCACGTGTTGAATTTGACTGGAACGAGTCGGTTGCACAGATGTTGTACCTGTCGCCCGAATTGCGTCGAACGAAGACCCGCATCAAACAACAAGAGTTGGAGCTGATCTCAGCAAAGAACCAAATCCTTCCCGAGGTGAACTTGTCATTGCTTTACCGCTGGGTGGGTGTCGGTGACACGCTTGGTCCTCCTGATGGTGGAACCGGCGAATTTCCTGAACCTGGAAGTTCAGCACTGGGCAGTTTGACCGGTGGTGATTTCCAAGAAGGGGCGGTTCGCCTCGAAGTGACTCCTCCCGCGATTGGTAGCCGCCGAGAGCTTGCTCGAATCCAAGGTTCGAAGTTCCGATTGGCTGCAGCCCGCAGTAAGTTGCAAGAAGACGAACGTCTGATGGTCAGCAAGTTGTCCGATGCGATTCGCAAGGCTCAGTCGCACTATCAACTGACGCAAACCAACGCACAACAGTGGCAAGCTTTCGAAACGGAAGTGGAAACTCGATTGGCTGAATTCGAAGCCGGTACACGTGACATCAACGTGGTCCTTCAAAGTCAGCAACGAAAGGCTCAAGCGGAAATCAACTACTACCGTGCCTTGGCTGAGTACAGCAAATCATTGAGCTACGTCGACTACTTGAAGGGCACCTTGCTGGCCAACAGCGGGATCGTGTTGCGAGAAGGACCTTGGAACAAGAAAGCCTACTGGGATGCACTGGAACGTGCTCGCGAACGAAGTGCTGGCAAGAAGCTGCAGTACGGCGTGACTCGTCCAGGTGTGGTTCGCCAAGGGCCGGTTCGTGATGCGGACTCCGCTTCGCAGATCATCGGCAGTGGAGCCAACACCCACGGGCAAATCTTGCCACCGGGCGAGTTCGAGATGAACGCGGCCGATGGCCAAGTCATCTTCGGCGATGCCAACGGCGAAGCCTTGCCAATGGACATGGGAATCGTTCGCGATCCGATCCGAATCGACGATCAACCACTGAGCGAGTACGGCAACAGTACTCACGAAATGTTGCAGGCTCCTCAGCCCATCGATCGGCTGTCACCTCCCGTGACTGTCCCAACTCCGGCTCCTTCGATTGAATCGGCTCAGCCACTTCAATCGCCCGCCGCATCGTCCAGCGATGGTGCGTCGTGGGGAACGGCTCGCCGAGTCCAGCCGGCAGCTTACACGGCACCCGCGGCAACATCGGCTGCGGAACCCGCCGAGTACGCACCGCAACCTGTGCGGCGGAAACCCATCCCTCGCTGAAACACCTGAACACGAACCAAGTCTGAGTCACTGACCGGCTGATCGCTGGCAGACTCGGAACGGTTCTCATCACCTTCGTAGGGGCGGAGGCTTGGGTGGTTGTCGTCCGACACACGCGCGTTGGATCCACGACCCACCCCCACGACTAGCTCGACCGGTCTGCTTGCAGGCCCGTCGGGCTTTTCGTCGTTCTCAGACCAGTACGATGGTCTTCCAAGACCGTCGCGCACACTGGACTTATTTTCGTCGCACATCGACGGGCTTGGAAACGCATTGTGCAGAGTCGGTTTCGACGGGCTTGGAACCCCATCGTACGGAGTGAGTTTGCGACGGGCTTGGAACCCCATCGTACGGAGTGAGTTTGCGACGGGCTGGGGAAGCCCATCGTACGGTGAGGGCGGCTGGCATGATTTTGGTTGGCGGGTTAGGAAAGTTTCGGCGGCCTGCTAGCATTGATGTTGCACGCCGGTCGAACCGAACCAATCCAAGCTCGAGCACCTCCGGTCGTTCCCACACTTCTTTATCCTCACTGTTTTCCGACCATGATTCGCACGCGATTTGCCCCCAGCCCGACCGGATACTTGCACATCGGTGGCGTCCGCACCGCACTTTTTAATTGGCTGCTCGCGAAACAGGCTGGCGGGCAATTCATTCTTCGGATCGATGACACGGACGCCGGACGAAACGTCGATGCGGCCCTGAAACCGATCTTGGACGGTTTTCGTTGGCTCGGAATGGATTGGGATGAAGGCCCCGATGTCGGCGGACCCCACGGCCCTTACTTCCAATCGGAGCGAGGTGACCAGTACCGAGCCGCTGCCGAGAAGCTGCTCGCCGATGGCCATGCATATCGAGATTTTGCCAAACCGGAAGAATTGCAAACGCTTCGCGAAGAAGCTCAGAAAGGGGGCGAGGCGTTTGTCTACGATCGACGCTGGATGGCGGAAGACGAAGCGACCGCGGCCAAATTCGAAGCCGAAGGTCGACAAGGCGTCGTGCGTCTGAAGATGCCACGCGAAGGTCAATGCGTGATCCAAGATTTGATCCGCGGCGAAGTCGTTGTCGAATGGGCGTCCGAACAAGACCACGTGATCGCGCGTGCAGACGGCAGCCCGCTGTATCACCTGGCCAGTGTCGTCGATGATCACGAACTGAAGATCACCCACGTCGTTCGCGCCGCGGAGCACTTGCCCAACACGGCTCGCCAAGTCTTCATCGCTCAGTCGCTTGGGTATGAATTGCCAATTTACGCTCACCTGCCCTACGTGGCTGAACCTGGTGGATCGGCCAAGTTGAGCAAACGCAAACTCGACAAGTACAAGAAGAACCGCGACTTCGCCGTGTTGCTGGCTCATGGCGAAAAGATCGCCGAGCGTTGCAACATGCAAGTCGACGCGGACACGTTCAATCCTGTCTTGGTTGATTTCTACCGCGAGATCGGATTCTTGCCCGATGCGTTGCTGAATTACTTGTTGTTGCTTGGGTGGTCGCTCGATGGCGAAACCGAGAAGTTCACGATCGCGGAAATGATCGAGAAGTTCACTCTGGATCGCGTCAACAAAGCTCCCGCCTCATTCGACCCGGCCAAACTGCAATCGTTCCAGGGCGACGCCTTCGCGGAATTGTCCGATGAGAAACGAACCGAATTGGTGCGTCCGTTTGCAGTTGCCGCAGGCTTTGTTGCCGATGGCGATGCCGACGAAACGTTGAAAGCTGTTCTGGCAGCCGCTGGCGATCGTTTGAAAATGGCCGGTGACATCGTCGACTTTGACTACTGCTTCGTGGACGATTATTCCGTTGACGAAAAAGCGTACGAGAAACGTTTGGCCAAAGCCGATGGTGCAAAGGAGTTGCTTGCGAAGCTGAACGAGACTTTGAAGGCAGCAACCGAGTTTGACGCCGCCAACGTGGAAACGACCGTGAAGTCGTTCTGTGAATCCGAGGGCATCAAGATCGGGCAAATCATTCACGCATTGCGAGTGGCGACGACGGGAGCGGCCAGCGGTTTCGGCATGTTCGACACGCTCGCGGTCTTGGGAAAAGACAAGGTGACCGCACGAATTGAAAAAACGATCGCTGGCCTATCCTAGGCAAACGGTCGTTTTCACTTGTCGCTCGGTGGTCCCCCACCGAGATGAACCTTGGCCCATGCTGCAGACCAACGCGTCTCAGCAACCCTAAAACCACACTTCGCTCAACTGCCCCGATTCGAGTTCGTTGGCGTAGCTGAGGTAGTAATTGCGATTGGGCGCGTTGTACTCTCTCGCGGCGAGGGCCCGGAGAGCTGTGATCTTGACCTTGCGGGCAAGTTTGACGTCGGCATCTTCCAGCCATTTCACATGGTCGGAAAGTTCCAAAGCCCACTGGAATTCTTCTTTCGCCAAAGCGGATTCCATCTGTTCGGTCAGCTTCTGTGTGCCGCCCGCCAGATCTGCCATTTTCTTCGCCTTGAGTTTGGGTTCCAACGGATTCAATGTCGTTGGGTTGCCGTCGTACCAACCCAGCAGCCCAGCATAGATCGCTCGTACCGCATGCGGCACCGAACCATAGAACTGAAGCAGGTACGGCTTGTCTTTCAGGTGTGCGGGAAGCTTGACTTCATGTGCCAGTTGATCCGGACCTTTGCCGGCGTTGATGCCACGGACAGTTTGGTCATAAACACTACGGATTGCTTCGCTGTAATCGGCCAGTGCAGTGGTGGCGGCATCCTGACCTTGAATCGGCATGGTATGGCCAGGGATCACAACATGTGGTTTGAAAGTCGCCATCTTGGCAACACTCTCTGACCAGTTCAGCACATCGCGATAGGCCGTGCCGCGAATTGCGTACAGGTTGGGAAAGGAACTGTAGAAGTTGTCGCCCGCCAGCAACACCTTTTCTTTCGGGAGCCAGATGAACATGGCATCCCCGGTTTCGCCTGGTCCGTTGTGGAATTCAATTTCCACGCCCGCGATCGTTGTTTTGAGTCCATCGCTAGGAACGGTGATCGTCGGTGGAAGGAATCCTTTGCCACGGTCGCCGTCTTCGGTATTGGCTGGAGCGACACCGCGGTTGGTGCTCTCTGAAGGCGGAAGATTGCGGCCAAACTGGCGTACGTTTCGTTTCGCTTTCACCGGATCAACCGCTTTGTTGACGCCTTCGGCGGAACCAAACGTTTCCGTCGCGTAGACATCCGGTTTCTCATCGCCGACAAAAGCACTCGCTCCGCCGATGTGATCGCCGTGGCTGTGGGTATAGATGATCGCTTTGACCGGTTTGTCACTGTATTGCCGAAAGGCTGCCGCGGCTTTGGACGCACTGGAGGGGCCGAAAAGAGTGTCGACGATGATGACCCCGTCGGTACCAACGATCATGGATGTGTTTGCGCCGTGAAAACCAACCGCAGTGAAGACATTGTCGGCGACTTTGACCACGCCCTTCTCGAACTGCTGTTGCTGAGCGTTCAGCATCCTCAGTGCGGTTTCGGGGGCGACCTGAGTTTGTCCATTGGCAACGCCCGCAGCTAACACAAAGAAGCCAAGTAAGATCGTCGTTCGCAAGCTTCTGCCAAAACGGATTCGAAAGTGAGTTCTGTTCACGAGATTAATCCTTTGTGAGATGGGTCTTGAGGTTTTTCTGCATGTGATGCAGAACGTTTTGTGCTGCATCCAGTTCCTTCTTTGAAATTCCTTTCAAAGCGATCTTCCGCAGGTCATCCAATAGCGGGAGGACCTTCTGCAATCGTTGCTCGCCTCGGCGGGTCAAGCCGATCATCACGATCCGAGCATCCTCGCTCGAGGCGTTTCGCTCTACGAACTGATGTTCGACAAGTCGATCCAACTGTCGTTTCACAGTCGTCGCATCACGGATCATTCGCGATGCCAGTTCGTTCATGCTCAGAGGCTGGCCGGCATCGGACAGCGTGATCAAGGTCTGTGTTTCCTCGGGTGAAAAAGGCCAGCGGGCTTTCTTCAGTTCCGCTCCCATTCCGGTGCGTATCAAGTAAGCGACTCGCCCAATGACAAATCCAGGCGAAGACTCTGAATCAAAATGCATGATCGCCTCCCGAAGGCGTTGAGGTTGAAGTGCTCATTGGTCCAGGCTGTTCCGTAGGGCTCGCCAAAATCGGCCGGTACCAATCGAAGTAGCAGTGAATCAACAATGCGCAGGCTGCAAAATCAGGAAGCCCAATCACGAGGTATTGATGGGCAAAGAATGTCACGTAAAGCAGAATGTTGACGACATACGGCAGCGACATCAGAACGGCCAGCGGCGCTGTCCGAGGGAAAAACATCAGACCGCCAGCAACGGTTTTGAAAAAGCCAACCCAGAAGATCAGATAACCAGTTTGCTCCAGTGCGATCATGAATCGTCCCACGTCATCGGGCGTGTCACCGACGGGATAGCCATTGATGGCAAAGCCCATCGTCATGATTCCCGTTCCAAACAGGAATGATGCGAAAAGGATCCGGGTGACCATGGCAACTCGCGGCAATCGGATGTTCCGTTTTTCTGCGGTCATGACATTTGTCGTGTGCGTGTAGCAAGGAAGCGGAGTGGAGAGTGGAATCATTTGCTTCGCCAGTATCTGTATAATGCAGGTATGTGTCCGCGAGTCAACACTTTTGTGTGAAATTTTGCTCTTTGATGGGGCTGGTCGATTCGGAATGGCCAACTGGAGCAGGCATCCGACTGGGAAAATTCACCCGTTCAAGCCGTCATCGATTCGTCCGAGGTGGCCAATCCTCCGGGACGGAAACTTTTGCGACATGCCGATTTTTCGACTCGCATGATGCTACGTCAGACGAGACACAACTGCGGGCGATGTTGCCTGAGTGCCGCGAACCGCGAATTTGGGCGGGTAAAGTTCAGGGCAGTTGGACTTCGATCGCCGTGCCGTTTTGTCGGATTGGGAAGACCGCTTGAAGGGGTTGGCGGCTGGTTGTTTGCGTTCCAGTTTCCAGTTCATATTGCCATCCGTGCCAAGGGCATGTCACGCATCCATCGGCCACATGGCCTTCGGCGAGCGGTCCGCCCTGGTGAGTGCAGATTCCGTCCATGGCATACCATTGGCCTGCATGAAAAATCACGGCGAGAATTCGATCGCCAACCAAGGCTTCGCGTACATACGATTCAGTGTCGGGATTGGCAGCCAAGCGTTCGGCGAGTCCTGGGTCAGTTTCGCTCAAATCGAACGCGACGTGCCACGGCAGGTCTTCTCGCGGTTCGCGGCTGTGGTTTTGCTCAGCGAGTTCGTTGGGATACAAATTTCGCGTTGGTTTTGGATCGGAATCTGAATCGCTCATGGGGTCTGCCCGAAAAAAGCCTTTGGCAATGAGCGGGAAAGAAGGAGTCGGTATCCCTTGATAGAACGGCCCGTCGGGGCCTCTCGCAAATGGTACCGATCGCTCATCCTTTGATCGCTCCTGGAAACACACAGTGTGAAGTTTGCTGCCGATCGCGGCGACCCCGGGGGGACACACTTGTCGACTCGTCGTTACAATTCGGGCGTCCCTCAGCTCACACATCACTCCAACGAGACGATCGGATGAATTTCGCAATGCTTTCACAACTGGATGTGGCGGCGGTTCGATGCCGCTGCGGACGCAGAACGTCCGCTTTCCTGCTGAGCAGTCTGGTCGCTGCTCTCTGTTTGATTCCAACCCTCTGTTCCGCCGACGACGCGGCAAAAAAGGATTCGTCCGTGCCATTGAAACTCCGCGAAGTCGAGGGGATCAGCGAGTATGTGCTGCCCAACGACGTGAAGGTTTTGCTCTTTCCCGATGAGAGCAAAGAGGTTGTGACGGTCAACATGACCGTGTTCGTTGGCTCGCGTCATGAAGGTTACGGTGAAGCCGGGATGGCGCACCTTCTCGAGCACATGTTGTTCAAGGGCACTCCCACGCACCCGGAGGTCCCCAAAGTGTTGCAGGATCGGGGAGCGCGGTTCAACGGCACAACTTGGATGGATCGGACGAACTATTACGAAACACTTCCGGCCAGCGAAGAGAATCTCGAGTTCGCATTGAACTTGGAAGCCGATCGGTTGCTCAACAGCAACATCAAGGGCGAAGATCTCGAAAGCGAAATGACCGTTGTTCGCAACGAATTCGAACGCGGCGAGAACTCACCGATGCGAGTCTTGATGCAGCGGATCGAATCAGCCGCATTTGATTGGCACAACTACGGCAAATCGACGATCGGCAACCGCAGCGACATTGAACGGGTGCCGGTTGTCAAACTGCGCCAGTTTTATCGGAAGTATTATCGTCCCGATAACGTGATGGTCATCATCGCCGGCAACTTCGACGTCGATCACGCACTCAAAGCCGTCAATGATGCGTTTGGCAGCCTGCCGGTTCCTAGCACTCCAATCGATGAAACTTACACCGTCGAGCCTCCCAAGGACGGAGAGCGGACGGTTGTGTTGCGTCGGGTCGGCGACGTGCAAGTCGTCGGTGCCGCCTACCACATTCCTGCGGGCAGTCACCCTGATTACGCCGCGGTCAAAGCTCTCACAAACGTGTTGGGCGATGAGCCGAGTGGTCGTCTCTACAAAGAAATGGTCGAAACGGAAATCGCCAGCAACGTTTTCGCGATGGCGTTCGGTTTTCGTGAACCAGGGTTGTTGATGACGATGGCAGAAGTGCCCAAGGAGCAATCCATTGAGCAGGCCCGTGCCAAGCTGATCGACTTGATGGAAAACGATTGGGCGAAGAACCCGATCACCGAACAAGAGGTGGAACGAGCCAAGCAACAGATGCTGAAGGCTCGTGAATTGGAATCAGCCAACACGGACAAAATTGCCGTGTCGCTCAGCGACTGGGCCGCACAAGGCGATTGGCGTCTGTATTTCTTGTACCGCGACGCGGTCGAAGCTTTGACCGTCGAGCAAGTTCGGGACGTTGCCGACCGCTATCTGAAACGAAACAACCGAACCGTTGGTTTGTTCATGCCATCGGAGGAATCGGATCGCGTTAGCATTCCCGAGTCCCCGGATTTGGCAGCGTTGCTGAAAGATTACAAAGGCCGGGCAGCTGCCGCCGCCGGGGAGCGTTTCGATCCCAATCCGGAAGCGATTGAAGAACGCGTTCAACGTGGCAGCCTCGCCGGGGGGATCGAATACGCCGTGCTGCCCAAAAAGACTCGCGGTGATTCAGTCTCGGTGTTGATGACGCTCCGTTTCGGAACGGCTGAATCACTCAAAGACAAACTCGGCGCGGTCGAGTTGTTGGGAATGATGATGGCTCGCGGGACCGAAGATCTTGACTACCAACAACTGCAGGACGAATGGACTCGGTTGCGTGCCGAAGTCCAGATCTACACCTTGAAAGGCGTGTTGCAGGTTCAGGTTCAAACCAAAGAAGAGTTCTTGCCCGAAGTCATTGACTTGATTGGAAAGATTTTCCGCTCGCCTCGCTTTGAGCCATCGGAGCTCGAAGTCATGCGTCGCCAAGTCATTACCGGATTGGAAAAGAACAAGACTGAACCGAATTCTCTCGCACCTCGCAAAGTGCAGCAGATGCTCTCGCCGTACGACAAGGATGACATCCGATACGTCATGACGATCGAAGAAGAAATCGCCATGTACGAAGAGACGACCATCGAACAGATCCGCCAGCTGCACGCGGAGTACTTGGGCAACCAAGCCGGTGAGTTGGCGATCGTTGGTAACTTTGATGTTGAGCCAACGCTTGAGAAGTTCCGGTCGATCGTGGAAGGTTGGGAAGCGAAGCAGCCGTTCGAACGAATTGTGACGCCGGCTCAGCCTGACATTCCCGGCGCAGTCGTGACGATCGAGACGCCTGACAAATCCAACGCGTTGTTGTACAGCGGCCAACAATACAAGTTAGCGGATTCGGATCCCGAGTACGCGTCGTTGGTGCTGGGCAACTTCATTTTGGGTGGCGGATCACTGAGCAGCCGATTGGCCAACCGCGTTCGTCAGCAAGAAGGTTTGTCCTACGGTGTTCGCAGCGGTTTAACCGCGGCGAACTTTGCCGAGGATGAGAAGGTCAGCTTCACGCTGTACGCGATCACGAACCCGGCCAACAAAGACAAACTGCTTCGCGTGATTCGCGAAGAGGTTGTTCGGGTGCTCGAAGACGGCGTCACCGAGGAAGAGTTGGAGCAGGCCAAGGGCGCGTATTTGCAAGCCGAACGGATTGGCCGAACGGGTGATTCGAGGCTAGCTAGCATGCTGGTCAAATCGGTCTTCAACGATCGAACGATGGCCTTTGTGGCGGAGCATGAAGAGCAGATTCAGGCGGCGACGGTTGATTCGGTCAACGCGGCGCTGAAAAAATACGTGGATCTCGATGGCTTGGTGATGGCCATCGCGGGTGACTTTGCGGCGGTCGAGCAGCCAGCAGAGTGATCTGATCGCAGTTCGGCTGCGGTCGATTCATAAAAATGCAGCGAAGCCGGATCGGGCGGGTGCCAGGTCCGGCTTTTGTTGTTTACACTCGGCACCAACATTGATCTTTTTCATCCGAGTGTTTCGTCCTTGTCCAGGGTTCCCGTTGGCTGGTGTTGTGCCGGTTGGTAGGGGATCCCAGCCGATGAGGTTCGTTTTTGCCTGCGTTGTCGAGCGTTTTTTATGACAACTTCATCCACCAACGATCCTGTGGGAAATCCATCTTCCCCGGCGGACTTTCTGCAAACACCGTTGGACGCTTGGCATCGCCAGGCCGGGGCCAAAATGGTTCCCTTCGCCGGTTACGAGATGCCGATCCAGTACGAAGGCATCGTCGCGGAACACCAGGCATGTCGCACCAAGGCCGCTTTGTTTGACGTTTCGCACATGGGCCGATTGCGGTTCGATGGCGATCACGCGGCCGAATTTCTCGACCACGTTTTGACGCGTCGTGTGACCGACATGGTGCCTGGCCAAGTCCGCTATGGAATGGTCTGCAACGCGGAAGGCGGCGTCTTGGATGACGTGCTGGTTTCGTTTTTGCAAACGCCTTCGGAACGACGCTTTCACCTGTTGGTGGTCAACGCATCCAACCGTGAAAAGATTCTGAAATGGTTTGAGCCTCACTTGGCCGATTTTCCGACCGTCACCATGTCGGATCGCACCGAATTGACGGCGATGATTGCGATCCAAGGACCGATGGCGATTGAAGTTTGCAAGAAGCTTTTCTCGATCGATCCATCGCGGTTGAAAAACTACAACGCGTTTATCACCGACCAATTCAAGAAACCCGTCATCGTTAGCCGCACGGGATACACCGGCGAAGATGGGCTGGAATTGATCGTTCGAGCCGAAGAAGCTCACCGGGTTTGGGAGAACGTTTTGCTCGCTGGTCGCGAAGCGGGGTTTGTTCCTGCCGGTTTGGGTGCTCGCGACACACTGCGAATGGAAGCCGGGATGCCACTTTACGGGCATGAACTGGATGAAACGATTGATCCAATCACCGCCGGATTGAAGTTTGGCTGCAACTTGAAAGACCGTCACTTCATCGGTGAAGATGCGTTGCGAGCGGTTGCGGAGCAAGGCCCGACGCGATGCCGAATCGGATTGCTTCCGACAGGAAAACGTCCCGCGCGAGAAGGCTGCGACGTTCTGAACGCGGATGGAGCAAAGATTGGGCAGGTCACCAGTGGCGGTCCGTCACCCACGTTGGGTGTTCCCATCGCGATGGCGACGATCGATGCCAAGCATGCGAAAGATCCGAGTTTTCAAATTGATATTCGTGGCAAGACAACGGATGCTTTGCCAACGAAACTGCCGTTCTACAAACGGCCACCCGCCGCGTCTTGATCGTAGGCACGCTATTCCGCGATTGCGATTCGCGATTGTTGTTCAATAAGTTTTGATTCATCCATTTCCTTTTAAATTTTCATTGATTCGTTAGGAGCCTCCGATGGCACGAGACCCTTCGACCCTGCGTTATGCCGAGACCCATGAGTGGGTGGACGTTCAAGAAGAAGGCGGCGACAAGTTCGCAACGATCGGTATCTCTGCCTTTGCCGTCGAACAGCTCAACGACTTGGTCTATATGGACCTTCCCGAAGTTGGACGCACACTGGAAGTTGGCGAAGAATTCGGTGAAGTCGAATCCGTGAAAGCGGTTAGTCCGTTGTACAGCCCGGTTGCTGGCGAAGTCGTCGCAGTTCACACCGATCTGCCAGACAACTTGGACAACTTGAACGACGATGCGTTCGATTTTGGATGGATTCTGAAAGTGAAATTGTCAGCGGATCTGCCTGAGACGTTGATGGACTTTGCCGCTTATCAAAAACAGTGTTCCGAAGCAGGTTGATCGAATGAGTTATCTCTTTCACACCGACGAAGATCGCCGAGAGATGTTGAAATCGATCGGTGCCAACAGCATCGATGAGATCATCAACGATCAGGTGCCAGAAGCGGTTCGCATGAAACGGCCGTTGGATTTGCCGCCCGCCTGCAATGAGTTGGCATTGACCGCCGAGATGACTCGGTTGGCCGCCCGCAACGCATCGGCTGACTCGCATGTTTGTTTCTTGGGAGGCGGTGCCTACGACCACTTCATTCCCGCGGCAGTCGATGAAATTGCTTCGCGGGGTGAGTACTACACGTCATACACGCCTTATCAGGCCGAAGTCAGCCAAGGCAATTTGCAGGTGATGTTCGAGTACGAAACTTTGGTCACACAGTTGACCGGGTTGGGCGTGAGCAACGCCAGTTTGTACGACGGCGGATCCGCTGCGACCGAAGCTGTTTTGATGGCTTTGTCGATGCAACGCGGACGCAACAAGGTCATCACGACCGATGTGGTTCATCCGCAGTACCGTGACATCTTGGTCGCGTATCTCAAGAACATTGACGCCGAGTTGGTGGTAGTTCCATCGGATGAAAATGGGCATTCCAAACCCATGATCGATGCGATCGATGACAAGACCGCATGCGTGCTGATCCAGCATCCAAACTTCGTTGGTCAGCTCGAATCGGTTTCTGAGATCGCTGCCGCGGCCAAAGAAGCTGGTGCACTGACGATTCAGGTGTTCGACCCGGTTAGCCTCGGGCGTCTCAAGCGTCCCGGTGACATGGGCGTCGACATCGCCATCGCCGAAGGTCAAAGTTTGGGCAACCCGCTGGCATACGGTGGGCCTTACCTGGGCATCATGGCTTGCCGTGACGAGTTGGTGCGACGATTGCCTGGCCGGATCGCGGGGCAAACCACCGACCGCCGTGGAAAGCGTTGTTGGGTATTGACGTTGCAAACGCGTGAGCAGCACATTCGCCGCGAAAAAGCGACCAGCAACATTTGCAGTAATCAAACCCTGTTGGCTTTGCGAGCGACCGTACACCTGTCGTTGCTTGGGCCCGAGGGTTTGAAAGAGACGGCCGATCACTGCATCGCCAAAACGGCTTACGCCAAAGAAGTGATCGCAAAATCGGATCGCTTTGAAATCGTCGGTGAAGGACCTTCGCTCAAAGAATTCGTCGTGCGAGACCTCGGCGCGGATGTGGATGGCTTGCTCGCTCACGCTCGTGACAATGGCTTGCTCGCCGGGATCGACATGACGCCGATGTGTGTTGGTGGGGCGGAGGCAACCGACGCGTCGATCGCACTTCCATCGCGATACGAGCAGTGTTTCCTCGTCGCGGTGACTGAAAAACGTTCGCGTGTGGAGATTGATCGTTGGGCTAAAGTGCTCTGCGAAGCTCCCGCGATGGCCACGGTTTGATTCAACGAAGTTCACTCTTTTATTCACGCAATCATGCGAAACCAACAATCGACTCAGCTTCTGTTTGAACTCAGCCGCGCTGGACGACGTGCTCACCGACTCGGTGATTTGGACGTGCCCTCGGTGAACGTCGACGAACTTTTCGCGGACGAGGCTCTCGCGGAAACACCGCCACCACTTCCCGAGTTGGCCGAAGGCGATGTGGTACGACACTTCGTCGGTTTGTCGACGCTGAACATGAGCGTCGACACGCACTTCTACCCACTGGGTTCGTGCACGATGAAGTACAACCCAAAACGCAATGAACGCATCGCGTCGTTGCCAGGGTTCTTGAACGTGCACCCGTTGCAGCATGAGTCGGGGCTGCAAGGTCTGCTCGAGTTGTTGTACGAATTACAGGGGATGTTTGCGGAAATCAGTGGGCTGCCAGGTGTCTCGATGCAGCCTGCCGCTGGGGCGCACGGTGAATTGGCGGCGTTGTTGGTTGCGGCGGCTTACTTCCGCGAACAGGGCAGCGATCGGAACGTCGTTCTGACCGCTGACTCGGCTCACGGAACGAACCCTGCCAGTGCTCAGATGGCCGGTTTCAAAACCAAAACGGTCAAAAGCAATGCGAACGGTTTGGTGGATCTGGAAGATCTGAAAGCGAAGCTGGATGACAAGACCGCAGTGTTCATGTTGACCAACCCAAACACATTGGGATTGTTTGACCGTCAGATCGAAGAGATTAACAAACTGGTTCACGATGCCGGAGCGTTGATCTACTTGGACGGTGCGAACATGAACGCGATCTTGGGCATCACTCGTCCGGGTGACTTCGGTGCAGACTTGATGCACTACAACCCGCACAAAACATTCTCGGGACCACACGGCGGTGGTGGCCCGGGTGCTGGCCCAATCTGTGTTCGCGATTTCTTGGCAAAGTATTTGCCCGGTCCAATTGTGACCCGGGTCGAGAACGAGAATGCGAGCGGAGACGACGATCGTTACACCTACCATCTGACGTCGCCTTCGGATGATTCCATCGGACGTGTCCGTAGCTTTTTTGGCAACACCGGCGTTTTGGTTCGAGCTTACATTTATCTGCGGACTTACGGCGGCGACGGTCTGCGTCATGTCAGCGAAGACGCAGTGCTCGGGGCGAATTACTTGCTCAGCAAGGTCAAGCATTTCCTTGATGTGCCCCACGGCGATCGTTGCATGCACGAGTTTGTTGCATCGGCGACTCGTTTGAAAAAAGAGAAGAAGCTTTCCGCGATGGACATCGCCAAGCGGATTTTGGATTATGGATTCCATGCACCGACGGTGTACTTCCCTTTGGTCGTTGATGAAGCCGTGATGGTGGAGCCGACCGAGACGGAAAGCAAGCAAACGTTGGATGCTTTCGTGGAAGCTCTTTTCCGAATCACGGAAGAAGGCGAAGAACTGATTCACGATGCACCGCATTCAACGCGAATCAGTCGACCCGACGACGTGACCGCGGCTCGACGTCCGATTTTGAAATGGACGGATGCGGCGGGTGAATCCGCGACGTGAGTGAGGTTTCAGCCGTCCGTGGCCGTTTGATCGAATTGGCAAACCATGACGCTGCGGCGAACATGGCGATCGATGAAGCATTGCTCAACAGTGTTGCCGCGGGTGCCCCTCCAACGCTGCGATTCTACGGCTGGAAACGACCGACGCTTTCGCTTGGTTACTTTCAACCGTTGGATGAAGCGATCGCGTGGGCAGACCGAACGGGTGTCGCTTTAGGAAATACCGGCGATGTGGATCTGGTTCGCCGTTCCACTGGAGGCGGCGCCATTTTGCATCACGCTGAGCTGACGCTGTCGCTGACGTTGCCGATGAATGTTTCGGACACGGGGGCTCGCGAGGCAACTTACCGTAACGTTCACCAAGCGATTGCGAGCGAACTCAAGATGATGGGCGTCGATGCGAAACCGTTTCGAACGCTTGGCACGGCGGCAGTCACGCGAGTGCCGAGTGATGCAGTACCGTGTGATGCATCTGAGCGATCAAATGTCGGCAAGCCTGACGAGCCTTTCCTCTGTTTTCAACGCCGCACCGACGAAGACTTGATCGTGAGCGGATACAAGGTGCTGGGCAGTGCACAGCGCAGAACCAAAGGTGCGTTGTTGCAGCACGGTAGCTTGTTGTGGAGTGTCTCACCTCACGCGGATGTTTTGCCGGGAATGCAGCAGCTGGCCGGACGACGGTTAGGCATGGATCAACTCGTTCTCGGATTGCAACGACGACTCAAAACGCTGTTTGAGATTGATTGGCAAATAGGTGCACTCGAGCCCAACGAGATGGAAGCCGCGAAACAAATTGCTACGCAGCGATACGGCAATTCTGACTGGACGTCGAAGCGATAGCCGTCGCCACTTGCGTTAGTGGAGACGCGAAAATGGTGCGGTGGGTCAGTGCCGCCCCACGGAGATGGTGGAGACCGCTACACTGCAGGAATTCCACACCCAACATGCTCCTCGCCGAAGGCATCCCATGGCGATCCAATTCAATTGTTCTTCCTGTAACGCGGTTCTACGTGTTGGCGACGAATCGACTGGTAAATCAGCTCGCTGTCCCACGTGCCAAAGTGTGCAACCCATTCCGGGCGGGACGCCTCCTGCCGCACCCGCTGCTGCCGAAGATCCGTTTGGTGCGTTCAAGTCGGAGTTCAACGAACCTTCGCCTGCCGCGGCATCCAATCCCTATGCGTCGCCGGTGACTTCTCATACGTCCGCTCACGTATCGACAGGTGGTTACCAGCCGACGGCCGCTGATTTTGGAGAGATCTTCTCGCATGCTTGGCAGGCATTCAAACCGAACATTGGCATTTTGGTCGGGGCCACTGTGATCGTGTTCGGTATTTCGTTCGGTTTCAGTATCGTGACGTCGATTTTTGAACAGGTGGCGCAGGACAATGAGAGTGCAGCCTTTATTGTGTTGACGCTATTGCTGAATCTCGGGAGCAGTTTGGTCAACATGTTCATCGGGATTGGGATGGCTCGAATTTGCATCGGCGTCACTCGTTTTCAGCCGGTCAACATTGGCATGCTGTTCAACGGTGGTGACGTGTTTCTTGGCGTTCTCGGCGGAACCATCTTGTTTGGCATTGGAGCGGTCTTCGGCTTCTTGTTGCTGATCATTCCCGGGTTGATCTTCCTGCTTTTGATGTGGCCTTACTACTACTTCATCGTCGATCGTCAGTGTGGTGTGTTTGAAGCATTCTCTCGAGCGTTTGAAGTTGGCAAAGCGAACTGGGCAACCTCATTTGTGCTCGGTGTCGCCTCGATGCTCATTTCGTTGGGCGGACTGTTGGCTCTCTTCATTGGGCTGTTGTTCACCGGACCATTCATTGGTGTGCTGTTCGCGACCGCGTACGTCATGATGAAAGGCGAACGTCCAGGACAGCCCGGGATTCCTCAACCGGGAATGCCACAGTCTGCTTTCTGAGGCTGATGGATGCGGGCTTCTTCCACGTTTGAATCAGATGCGTTGGTCGAGAAGCCCGAGTGGTGAGATTCCCTGGCCGAGTTTTGGTGCGTTGCGAATCGCATCATGCACGAAGTTGCGAGCGGTTCGCACCGCTTCGATCAGATCTTGGCCTTTGGCGAGGCCAGCCGTGATGGCAGCGGACAACACGCAACCGCTGCCGTGGGTTCGATTGGATTCAATTCGTGGCGACCGAAGCAATTGAGCTCCATCTGCGTCAGCTAAGCAGTCAACTGACCGCTCACCCACGCAGGCCTTGATCAGAACCGCACGCGGTCCCATCGCAAGCAGCTTATCGGCGACGCTTGCGAGATCATCCTCGTTGCGAATGGATTGGCCGACCAAACGTTCGGCTTCAAATGCGTTGGGCGTGACCAGGTCTGCCAACGGGAACACGCGATTGATCAACACGTCGATTGCGTTTTCGTCAATGATTGGGTGGCCGTGTTTGCTGATCATGACCGGATCCACGACCAAAGGGCATGCCAAAGAGTGCAAACAATCAGCCACGGTCTCAATCAATTCCGCGTTGCCGAGAGCACCGGTCTTGATCGCAGCCAATGGCAGGTCACTGGAGACGCTGGTCCATTGGGCACGAACGAATTCGGCCGGAACCATTTGAATGCCCTGAACACCCATTGTGTTTTGTGCCGTCAGCAGCGTCATCACGCTACAACCATACACGCCGAACGAGTGAAAGGTTTTCAGGTCCGCTTGCATCCCGGCCCCGCCCGACGGATCCGAGCCAGCGATCGTGAGAGCAACTGGGGCGGCAGCAGGCATGGGGATGTCAATGGTTGGCGTATTGAAGTCGCGGGTCATCGAGACCCAAACGTTTCATTTTCTTGTAGAGCGTTGTGCGATTGATTTCAAGCTCGTCGGCGGTGGCGGCTCGGTTCCAATTGTGCCGGCGGAGCGAATGCAGAATGATTTCGCGTTCCGGACCTTCGAGAGCTTCCCGCAGGCTGCAACCATCCAAGACCGCGGGATTGAATGACGATGCACCGCTGGATGCGGTCACTCCCGGCGAATGTCCGACACTGCCGATGGAAGCGTGTTGGTTAGCGGATGTGCCGAGTACGTCCGGCGGCAAATCATCTTTGGTGAGCACACGATCGGTGGCGAGCAAGACGGCGCGTTCGACCACGTTTTCGAGTTGTCGAACGTTGCCGGGCCATGCGTATGACTGCAGGCATTTCATCGCTTCGCGATCAAAGCCGTCGATGTCTCGACCGGCGGTTTCAGCGGCCTCACGAAGGAAGTGATCGACGAGCAATGGAATGTCACCGGTTCGCTCGCGAAGCGATGGCAAAACGATGTTCACGACGTTGATTCGGTAATACAAATCTTGGCGAAACGAACCATCCGCGACGGCTTGATCCAGGTTTTCGTTGGTCGCCAAGATCACGCGTGTGTCGACACTTCGCGTTTCCATTCCACCGAGCGGTTCAAATTGCAGTTCCTGCAAAACGCGAAGCAATTTGACTTGCATGGCGGGAGTCGCCGTCGCGATTTCGTCCAGGAACAAAGTTCCGCCGTCAGCCAGCTCGAATTTGCCGCGACGATCGGTGTTGGCACCGGTATAGGCACCGGCAACGTGACCGAACAGTTCACTTTCGAGCAATGTGTCCGGAAGAGCACCGCAGGCGACTTCGATAAACGGACCACTGCGGCGAGCACATCGGTTGTGGATTGCACGCGCGATCATGCTTTTGCCGGTACCGTTTTCTCCGGTGATCAAGATGGAGGCTTTGGCATCAGCAACACTGTCGATGACATCGAAGATTTTCATCATTCGGTAGTCATGACTGAGAATGTTCTCGAGACCACTGCGTTGATCAAGTTGTCGCCGCAGAGTTTCGTTTTCGGCTTCGATCTTGCGTTGGTTCATCGCCCGATCGATGGCGAGCAGCAATTCGTCGTCGATGACTGGTTTGGTCAGCAGGTCCACCGCCCCGGCGCGGACGGCTTCCACAGCGGTATTTGGCGTGGCGTACCCGGTCATCACCAAGACCGGTGTGTCGGAATGGTGTTTCTTAACGTCCGATACCAGCGTCATTCCATCTTCACCACCCAAACGCAAATCGGTGATCACCAATTCGAACGCATGTTGCTTGAGCTGTTGGCGTGCGTCCTCGAGCGTGCCGGCGAGATGGGTTTCGAATCCTTCTTCGGCGAGCCACTCACCTAGCGAGGTTGCCAAGTGATGGTCGTCGTCGACAAGTAGGATCGAAGCAGCGGGCATCATGGTGCGATTCCGAAGCAGGGTGTTTCGTAAGGACTACTCCTTTTCCTAGGTCATGTTTGATGATGAGGCAAAAAAGAACACGTGTTGCTTTCGGGCTGCATGCGGGGCAATCGGCCCGGTTCGAGTTCAGGGAGCGGTGAAGTAATTGGCCAAAGGACTGCGTTTCAGCGATCCTGCGCCAGTTCGACGACTGACTTTTCCGCTGTACACACGTAGTTCGGGGCTGGCATCATTTTGTGAAACCGTATCGGTTGCATCAATCGCAGCGGTCATGCGGTTGGATGTGTTTCCCGTTGGCAACATGTGGCCGACTCGGTTCGGTGATGCATTGCCCGCGGCGGATGCGATCGGAGTCGTTCGTTCGACGGCCGAAGGTTGAGGGCGTTTGGCAATCGAGGCAGGCGATTGGGTTGGTTTCTTCGCGGTGGTGGGCCGGTAACTGGTTTCAATTTCTTCGGTGGTTTTCAAAAGCGTTTGCGTGGCTTCGTCGTCCAGTTCCAGGTCAACGACAAGTTGAGCGTCGTCCGATTCGGTGGCTTCGGCTTCTTT
This sequence comes from Rhodopirellula baltica SH 1, assembly GCF_000196115.1. NCBI lineage: Bacteria > Pseudomonadati > Planctomycetota > Planctomycetia > Pirellulales > Pirellulaceae > Rhodopirellula > Rhodopirellula baltica. Next base: position 4,070,612 of record NC_005027.1, on the reverse strand, counting down.
CGGTTCCAATTCACCTCGCAGAACGCGGACGTCGCGGGGAGCGGAGATACCAATCCGAACTTGATTGTTGCGAACCTTGATGACGGTGATCTTGATGTTGTCGCCGATAACGATTTGTTCGTCGATTTTTCGAGTGAGAACCAACATGGCAGTTTCCTTTGCCCCAGAAGAGAGTCGTTTAAGAGAAGTGGGCCGTTGTGACCCGCGGTTGTGATGGGGGACTAATGCAACGGCAGTGCCAAACGCTTGTGGAAACTAAAGTGTTCTGTTGTAAGTTGTTTTCTGGAAACGTTTTGCGTGTTTGGTTTGCGTTGGGTGCCTCCACGGCGTGTAAAATCGGCTAGTAGCTGTTACAAGTCGATGTCAAGAATTACAAACCGGTCTGGACGCCCCCCGCAGCGGTCGACTATTCCTTCTCTAGGCACGAATTCGATGCCCAAATTGAATTGGATGGGTCCCGCGATGCTTTCTCTTTCCGCCCGTAATGCTCAACTGCCGATGCTCGATCGGGCAAGGTTGCCGCGTGCGCTGAATCTGGCAATTTCGGTCAACTGCTTCCCGGTGCTGCTGATCGCGTTCTCATTGATGCTCAGCTGTGTTTCAACTACCGCTCAAGAGTTTCGGCTGGCGAACCGTCTGGGTGACAAGACTGCCAAAGCGAAAACGCCCGACTTCACGCTAACGACCAAAATCTATTTCGCGGGCGAGCGTAAGCCGAACACGGTTCACAAAAACATCTTTGCTGAAGGCGTGATTTACAGCGTGTCGGAATCGGATCCTCGGTTTCTGACCGTGTTTGATTTGAACCAGTCCATGATCGTGTTGCTGGATCAGCAAACCAAAACACGATGCTCGGTATCCATGGATGAGTTGACTCGATTGACCGCTCGCGCGGACGCGTCGGTCACTGACCCAATGCGTCGGGAGCGACTCGGGATGAATGCACGCGTGAGAATGATCGGCCCTCAGCAATATGAAATGACTTACCCGGGCGTGCGTTACGAAGTAGAAGGCGTTGCTCCTCCGTCACCCGCGATGGCGATCGCCAATGCGCAGTTGGTCGATTGGGCATGTCGTCTCAACATTGCCCGACCTCGAGGGTTGCCACCGTTTGGACGCATGCGACTGAACGACGAGCTTTGGAAGCAATCTTTGATTGGCGTGAAAACAAAGTTGTCGATTGACCGGAACGGGGCTGACGGTGAACCGGTCATGAAGGCAAATCTGAACATTGAATCGGACTGGTCCGAAGGCCTTGATGATGATGCCGAGCGTCAAATCGATCAGGTTCGAGGCTACCGAGTCGTTTACAAACAAGTGAACTGGAGCGAGTTCGCTGACTGAGTTGCTAGCGTCGTGATCGCTGGCAACGTTCGCCACTGAAGAAAGTATCTTCGGCGGTGGCGTTCCCATTGGTTGTTTCGCGTCTTGTTGTTTTTCCTTCAACCTCGATGAAAGTCCCAACCCTCGTGAACCCGGTGATCGGAGCAGGCATCGCTGTGACGTTCAAGTTGTTTCGACTCACGTTTCGCATACGTGTTCGAAACGACCAACGTGAACGCTTGGTGCAGCGGACGGGCAAGCAGTACGCTTTGGCGATTCTGCATGCTCATCAATTGGCCGCATTGTCATTGTCAGCACCTCGCGTGGGGGCAATGGTTTCTCGGTCGCGAGACGGTGATCTTCTGATGCCACTGCTGCGTGGCAACGGTTGTGTGCCGATTCGCGGCAGCAGCGGCGTGGGCGAAAAGGGTGGTGCCACAGCACTGACCAAAATGATTCGCCACGTGAAGGATGGCAATCCAAGTGTGATCGCGGTCGATGGTCCCCGAGGACCTCGCGGCGTGGCGCAAAAAGGCATCGCTATGGTTGCGATGAAAGCTGATGTCCCAATCATCCCCGTGGTTCTGATTCCCCGGCGACGTTGGATCATGTCAAAAGCTTGGGACCGGATGCAGATCCTGCTTCCATTCACGATGGTGGATGCGTTGTTTGGTGACCCGATCTATCCGACTCCTGGTGAGTCGATTGACGATTTGCGAGCGAAGGTGGCGGAATCTTTGCGAATCATGGAACACCGCATGGATCCGGAAGAAGCGGCCATTTGTGACCGGCAGTGCCGCAAAAAGTCGGGGAAGCGGCGAGACAAGCATGAGTCGCCTTCGTCTGACGCGAACTTGCAACCAGCTGAAAACGTGCGACCAGACAAAATTGGCAAATCAGCCGGGGGGCACGACTCGCTGGTTTCCGGCGTGGAACCAATCGGTATCGCCAACGCAGCCGATTCGGTTTTGCTTGATCGAGAAGCTGCTTAGCGAACGATTCTCTTCTCGGGAATCCGAACTCGTTTTCCCTGGAGTCGTCTTCTACAGATTTTCACGCTGGAATCGGGACGAGCACCTCCGTGAAGGTGGCATTTGTCCACTGTGTTGAGTTGAGCGGCTCTCGTTGCCTCAAATCACCTCGCGGATTGGCAGGCGTCTTGGCGAAACGAGGTGGATGCTTAGAATCTGGGCTCTCAATCGCAACGCGATTGTCTTCGGAAATTCCTCTTCACCAGGCAGTGTCATCGTGGCTGAGCTCGCTCATCACAATTTGGATATCAAACGCGTCGCGATTTTGTTCGCCGGCGGACCCGCTCCAGCCGCCAATGCGGTCATCAGTACCGCCGCGTTTTCGTTCCTGGAAGAGGGTGCTCAGGTCTTTGGCATCAAACACGGTTACAGCCGTTTGGCGGAATACACCGCCGCCGGTCCGTTGCAAGAAGGCACCGACTACATCCGGTTCACGCACGATTCGCTGACCCACGCTCGCAGTAGCCGTGGAATCATGATCGGAACGGCTCGCACCAACCCCGGCAAACACGTTAGCAGCCCCGAACACTTGAAAGACCCCGAGTTGGTTGCGCCGCTCCGTCGCGTCTACGAAGGATTGTGTTCACTGGAAGTCGACGCGTTGATCTCGATTGGCGGCGATGACACGTTGAAGACCGCGAACAAACTCAAGATGTTCCAGGACAACCTGCCCGGCGACGCTCGTCGTTTCCCGGTGGTTCATTTGCCGAAAACAATCGACAACGATTACTCAGGCATTGATTTCACGTTCGGATTCTTCACCGCGGTTGAAACATTGGCCGAAGAAATTCGCAACCTCAACTACGATGCCGCCGCTGGACGAGCTTACTTCCTGTGCGAAGCCATGGGACGCAGTGCCGGTTGGTTGGCCTACGGTGCGGCCATTGCCGGTGAAGCCAGCATGGTGCTCAGCGTGGAAGACATCACCGGTGCACTGGCAGACGAAGAAGTCGTCAATCAAGAGACCGGTGAGACCCGCAAAATCATGGCGATGGATCGGGTGATCGATCGGATGGTCGACATGATGTTGGCACGCGAACGCGAAGGACGCCAATACGGCACCATCGTGATTGCAGAAGGGATGGCCGAGTATCTGCCAGCGAAGTATCTCGAAGGCGTCACACGCGATGATCACGGGCACATCAACATTTCGTTGGTGAACCTTTCCGCCGTCATGTCGCGTTTGCTGGCTGCTCGTTACAACGAACGAACCGGCCGGACTCGTAAGGTGAATGGATTGCAGATGGGCTATGAGTCTCGTTGTGCACCACCGCACGCTTACGACGTCATGTTGGGATCTCAACTCGGCGTCGGTGCTTACCGAGCGTTGGTCGAAGAGAAACTGAACGGCGTCATGGTTTCAGTCTCGGGACAGTTTGATCTGCACTTCGTGCCATTCGAAGAATTGGTTGACCCGCAAACGTTGGTCACCAAAGTTCGCTTTATCGAGCAGAATTCGGACTTCCACCGTTTGGCTCGGTTCTTGGAAACCTGCGTCGATAACTGATGTTCAACTGACGGGTCAATTGTCCAGCTGGCAATGTGTTTGATCACGTTGCGGTTGGAGGCGAGATGCTGGGGTGCCGACCGCTTTTGCGTTGGCATCCCGGACAAAAGAACGTCGCCCGTTGAGCTTGCACGATCCGCCGGACCACCCCGTCCTCGCAACGAGGACACGCCAAATGTTCGCGATCATAGACGCGATGCATGTTCTGGTAATTGCCGGGATCATTCAGTGCGTTGCGATACGTCCCATCGCTCAGCGTACTGCCTTCGTGGTTGATGGCGTCTTGCAGCACCAACGTGATGGCGGGATGAATGCGTTCCCATTGTGGTTTGGTCAGTCGGTCGCAACGTGTGCGTGGGTCGACGCCCGCTAAAAACAGAATCTCGGCTGCGTACAGGTTGCCAATCCCGGCAACAGCAGATTGGTCCAACAACGCCACTTTGATAGGGCGTTTTGAGGCGGCCAAGTTTGCTCGCAGTTGTTCCGCGGTGATGCACATTGCATCGGGACCCAAACGCGAATCGACTTTTTCGAGGTAGTCTCGTTCGGTCATCCAGCGGATCGTCCCCAGGCCGCGGCGATCCCAGACCAGCATTTCGGTTGGTATTTCGCGGGATCGCATCGTTGACCGATTGTGTGGTGAGCGAAACTGAATGCGTAATCGCAAGTGGTCAGGATCGGGTGGGTCAGCCAACAGCACCAACCCGGTCATCCGGGGTTCGATGACGAGTCGCGATTGATCGTCGAAGCAAAGCATCACGCGTTTGCCACGCCGCTGTATGGATGTGACACGGCGGCCTCGAAGACGACGGTTGAGGATCGCGACCGATGGTTCCATCGTGATCGGTCGACAATGACACGGTGGAAGGTCGACTCGCTCAATCTCGCATCCGACGATTGGAGAGATCCCGCGGCACATCGTTTCGACTTCCGGCAACTCCGGCATATGGATTCCTTTGGATGGTCAGCGATTGGTTTGTTTTTTGTACCGTTGCCGGTTCGTATGAGTTCGGTGACGATGAGGGGGAAGTTTGAGTTTCACGCCAAGTTGCACGGACATGTTTCGAGCTGACTCGTCTGGCGTTCACGAACGAGGATCCGGTATTGAAAGGACATGTGTGCGACTCATCTTCGTCTGAATCGAGCGGATTCCGCCGAATCGGCTCCCCAGAATACCAACCTGCTCGGCCTGGATGCCGTGCGGGCGTGGGCCGCCGTTGGCGTTGTTGTGCTGCACGCATGCGTGCCCTATTCCAATCCGGATGTTCCCGGTTTGACCTGGGCGACAACCGATACGCCTCACTCTGCCCTGACATCGCTGATGTGGGCCATTGAGATTGTCATCATGCCAATCTTTTTGGTGATGGCTGGGATCTTAGCCGTTCGAAGCATGACTTCGCGAGGACCGCTGGCAACTCTCAAGTCTCGGACTCGCCGGTTGGGTTGGCCTTTGTTTCTGTCGGTCGTGTTTCTCATTCCCGTTGATCTTTACGCCTGGCTCTTAGGCTGGTTGGCCGACGGTGTGATCACGCCTCGTCAGATGCGAACGTTGAAGTTCGCCGAGGGACAAGATGAGCATCTTTGGGGTTTGTCGCATCTTTGGTTCCTACAGTACCTGATCCTTTACATCGCAGTTCTTGCGGGGGCCTGGAAGTGGTTGCAGCGGATTGAACCAAAGACTGTGTTTCGCATCGGATTGCCGCTGACTGTTTCAGTTGCCGCCGTCGTGCTGTGCTTTCACCCCGAAGTCGTTTGGGGGTTTCAACATGCATTTTTGCCAGTTCCTGCTAAGTGGTTGTACAGCGGGTGCGCTTTCGCAATGGGAGTGTTGATCGCACGTGCGGATGCGGATCTGAGTTGGCTGAGACAGGTTGCCGGGCGTGCGTTTTGTCCCAGTGCTTTGCTGTGCATTGCGGCGACGGTGCTCGGTATATGGGTGCTCAACCAAAGGCCATCAGATGACGTTCAATACGCGTCGGCGTTTCCCGTTGTAGTCAGTCGGGTCACCTGGGTGTCGCTGGCTTTGTTGACCGTCGCAGGCGCCACCGGCGTTTCGTTGTCGCTGATTGGAATCGCATGTCGTCGGGTCAACAAAATCGGTCCCGTTACTCAGCGTTTGGCAACGGCGTCCTTTGCGATTTATCTGCTACATCATCCGGTATTGGTGCTGTTTCATGTCGCTGCAAAGCACGGCATGCCTTCGGCGTCTCCGCTATTAAAGATGTCGCTCGGGACGATCATCGCGGTTCTCGTCCCGGTGGGAATGCATTTCGTATTTCGAGGCATGATGGCACGGCGAGCTTCGACAGTCGTGTCGCAAGGCGACCAAGATGCACCATCGATTTTGACGATGCCAACAACATCAGAAGAATCGGCGTCCGAACGACGATTGGCTGGATAGCCTCACGTTGGTGACACTCGCGAATTGATTCGAGAAGTCTCACGAAAGTTTGGTGACTGCGTCGGCCAACCGTTCGTATTGATCCAGCGAGTTGTAGGTTTGTGCCGAGATTCGCAAACAGACGTTGGTTGCATCGAACCGAAACACGGGAAGCTCGAACCGATATTCGGTTCGCAAAGCGGTTCGGACAGCTTGTATCTGTACTGAGGTGTGATTCGTCCACGCTGGAACGGGAATGGTGGCGAGGCTGCCCAACATCGATTCTGGTGCGGGTTCGGCGAGTTTGAGTTCGTTGAGGATCACACGCCGACCTTCGACAGCCAGTTCATGGTTGTGTCGCAACAGTCCCGCCAATCGATTGGGACCATCGGCCGGGTGCAAGCCTGCCAGGAAATCAATCGCGGTTGGCAATGCTAACAGGGGAGAAGGATCAAAGGTTCCCGGCCAGTTGAATTGGCTTTGGAACTTGCTTGGGCCATAGCCTTCCATGTTCGCACCGTGGCTGATGATTGATGGAAGGACTTCGTCTTGAGATTCTTCATCGACGTAAAGAAATCCGGATACCTTGGGTCCGCACCACCATTTGTGATGATTCGCGGTGTAGTAGTCAGGCTTCAGTTCGTTGAGATTCAATGGCAGCATGCCGGGTGCGTGAGCACCATCGACCATCACGCGAATGTTGTTGGAATGGGCCAGTTCAATCAACTGAGCAACCGGCAAGACAATTCCTGTGGGACTGGTCACATGGTCAATCAGCATCCATGTGGTCTTCGGCGAAATCCTACGCTCGATCGCCCGCACGACTTCGTCGGGGCTTTGAATTGGAAAGGGAATGTTGGCGGTCGTTACCGCTGCACCAGCAATATTCGCGGCTTGGGAAACCGCATTGATGCAGGCGTTGTAACCATGGTTGGTGACGAGTATTTCGTCGCCGGCTCGCAGCGGTAGCGACCGCACCACCGCGTTGACACCTTCGGTGGCATTGCGAACAAAAACAACATCTCGCGACGACGCATTGATTTCTTTGGCAACCGTTTCGCGAACGAAGTCGAGTTTGGGTAGTAGCGATCTTTCAGGTGCGAGGAACTCGATCGGATCCTCTTCCAGAAGGTTTTGCCAATGGCGTTGGTTTTCGATCACACATCGAGGTGTGGCGCCGAAGGATCCGTGGTTGAGGAAATCGAGGTCGCTTCGAATCAACCATGGTTCGCGTTGTGTGTCGTTCAACGGAAGACCTGTGGGTAGAAGATTGGCGTTTGGGTGAGATGTCTGGATGCTTCGCCGTCAGATGGCGTTGCCTCGCCAGCCGTCTTTCCGCAGAGGGTATGATGAGCCGTCCAGCGAAGCCGGCAATGAGCCTCGTCCACCTAAGTTGATTTGGGAACGCGAAGATGAAACACCGTCATAGCCTTTGGTTGCTCATTGTCATGTCTTTGCTGATATTGCAGAAGACCGGTCACTGCGAGGAATCAAGTTCGGTTGTGAAGCATCAAGGACTCGTCTACGCGGAGGTTTCAGGTGCCGGGAACGAAGCTCGATCGCTTCAGCTGGATTTGTTTTTGCCAATGACGTCCGAGCCGCCTCCTTTGGTGGTTTGGATTCACGGCGGCGGATGGCGAAATGGTTCGCGACGAAATCCAAAACTGATGGAGGTGACCGAAAACGGCTATGCGTTGGCCAGCTTGAGTTATCGCTTCTCAAAAGAGGCGATTTTTCCCGCTCAGGTTCACGACTGCAAAGCGGCGATTCGTTGGTTGAGAGCGAATTCAAATCGCTATGGATACAACGCGGAATGGATCGCGGTCGCGGGAAGTTCCGCGGGCGGGCATTTGGCGTTGTTGCTTGGCACGTCGGGTGACGTGACTGAGTTGGAAGGAGAAGTTGGCGGCAACCTCAAGCAGTCTTCCAGCGTGCAGGCCGTGATCGATTACTTCGGCCCAACTGACTTTGTTTTACGTGGGAAGACTCAACCCGAGCGAGCGTACACCAATCAATCCGGCAGTTACGCCTTGCTGGGCGGCGAAGGCGGAAAGGTTCCCGAGCAGATGGAACGATTGGCTAGCCCGGCGACCTATGTGTCCACCGACGACCCGCCGCTATTGATCTTTCATGGGACCGCCGACAAGACGGTGTTGTTGGATCAAAGCGACCGGATGGTTGAGTTGTACGACGCCGTTGGTCTGGACGTCGAACTCATCAGGCTGGAAGGAGCAGGCCACGGCGGCAAGCGATTCTTTGAGGGGGATTCACTTCAGAAAGCAATTCTTTTTTTGAACGCCCATCGACCGGATTGATTTAAGAATGAGAGTTTGCCAAAGCCTATGATGGGCGACTGATTTCGCTGTTTGCGTCGGCGAAATTTTAATGCGATTCCGATTGCGGGTTGGTTGGAAAGGCGGACGCGTTTGCTTCTTTGGAGAACAGAGAATGTCGTTTAGATTGAGCGGGTTGTTGTGTGGCGTTGTGATGATCGTGTTTGTCACGGTGCTGGGCCGAGATCTCGTTGGCGATGAGGTGGATCGTCCCAATGTGATTTTGGTGATGGCGGATGATTTGGGGTATGCGCAGACGGGATACTTTGACCATCCGTTGCTGAAGACACCGGAGCTCGATCGATTGGCCGCCGGCGGTTTGCGTCTGGATCGGTTCTACGCGGCTTCCGCAGTTTGCTCGCCGACCCGAGCTAGCGTGTTGACGGGGCGTTCGCCTGAGCGAACCGGTGTGCCTTCGCATGGTCACGCCCTGCGACATCAAGAGCGATCCATCGCATCTGCGATCCGAAAAGCTGGCTATGTGACGGGTCACTTTGGTAAGTGGCATCTCAATGGCCTTCGCGGGCCGGGTGTTCCGATCCTGGGCGAGGATCGCTATCACCCCGGTCGGTTTGGGTTTGATGTGTGGTTGTCGGTGACCAACTTCTTTGATCGCAATCCGTTGATGAGTCGACGGGGAAAGTTTGAAGCGTTTGAAGGCGACTCGTCCGAAGTGATCGTGAAAGAGGCGTTGGACTTCGCGTCTCGATCAGCACGGTCTCAGCAACCGTTTTTCGCGGTGGTTTGGTATGGCACCCCACACAGTCCGTTTGTTGCATCCGATGAAGACATGCAAACACTGGTCGACGCGGGCGAAGACGAAGATGAGAAGGCTAGGTTGCAGCGGATCGTCGATGGCATGGATGAGGGTTCTCGCAATCACTATGGTGAATTGGTTGCCATGGACCGAAGTCTGGGGACTCTGCGAGAAGGGCTGGAGCGATTGCGGGTGCTGGACAACACGCTGATTTGGTTCTGCAGTGACAACGGTGGTTTGAAGGGCATCGAACCATCGACGACGGAACCGTTGCGCGGTCACAAGTCGCAGCTTTACGAGGGCGGGCTACGTGTGCCTTGTGTATTGCACTGGCCCGACCAGATTCAAGCAGGTCGCATCAGTCGGGTTCCAGCTTGTGCGACCGACATTGCGCCGACGCTGGTGGATTTGCTGGGATTGCCCGGTGACTCACTGACCACGCCTGTCGATGGGATCAGTTTGTTGCCAGTGATTCAGGGTCAGGATGAGGCGGTGGTGTCGCATCGCGAAAAACCGCTCGGGTTTCGTTTTCGCGGTAATTCGGCGGTGGTCGACAACCGGTGGAAGTTGATTCGCGAGACGCGAAAGCAGAAGGGGAAATCGGTGACGAGCGAACAGTTGTATCAACTGGACGAAGATGTCAGCGAAAGCAAAGACGTGACCGGTGACTACCCGGAAATTGCATCGCGTTTGAGCGAGTGGTTGGCCGAATGGAATGACTCCGTCGAGGACAGCGTGTCGGGTTTGGATTATTCCGAAGGCCGCGTGAATCCAGACCACGCTGAACCGAAGTATTGGACGAACGATTCGCGTTACGAAGTGTTCTTTGACGAGTGGCGTGATCGACCGGAGTATCAATCGTTCTTGAAGACTCGATTGGGAAAGTGAATCAGCGGCCTTCGCGACGCATCGTCAATTCTCGTTGCATCTCCTCACCCAAGAAGTATTGAGCAGGGACGTAGGTGTTGCGATCCAACGGGACAGTCACACGAACGGTGACGTCTTGTGTTGCATCGGTGATGTTCGCCGGTTCGACTTCCAAAGTGAATTCATCGATTCCGATCGTACCAAGAATTCGAGTCGCTTCGGCTCGGATTTCAGCGTTGGTTCCACCAGGAATGATTCCGACGCGTGCGCCTTCGTAAACGGCGTTGTCGACCGTATGCCGAACCATCGCCACTCGCATGAATTCGAAGCCTGCGAAGAAGAACAGGAACAACAGCGGGACGACGATGGCAAATTCGACCGCGACGGCCCCTTTTCGGGATTCCGGTTTGGCGAAGTGTCGGCGAGCGTGAGACAGAGATTGCATGGGGTTGGATCGTGAGAAAATGAAGTGGAAGTGCGGCCGGTCAGGCGTATTTATTCCGTCAAAACCGTTCCGAGTGTCAGTGCGATCTCACGATAGATGTCACGCAATTGATCGCCATTGGTGGCATGGAAGTGACGTCCCCCGCCAATTCGTGCGACGTCTTGCATGCGACCGAAATCGGCCCCAGCTCCGAAAGTGATCGTGTGGATGGTGACGCCATCGGCCGCCAAGTCGGTTGCCACGACGCGTGGTTCGGGGCCGCGGTTGTGGCGACCATCCGTCATGACGATCATGGTTCGTTCGACAAATTCAGGTGGGCGACCACGCAGTGCAATTTCTTGCCCTGCTTGCATGCCGCGGGAGATGCTGGTGAAGCCGCCGGTTCGTAGGCGGTCCATCGCATTGTTGACCTCAGCGAAATTCTCGGTCAGTTGAACGTCTTCGCTGGCTCGGTCGTTGTACGAAGCCAACCCAATCTGTTCGTCGACGGGGGTCGTTGCGAGCAGGTCGGTAAAGATCCGAATAGCGGCTTGCAAATCATTGAATCGGCTGCCGGCCATCGAGCCACTGCGGTCGACCACCAAAGTGATGTCTCGTTCGACGTAAGTTGCCGTCGCGAAGGCTTCGGGTTCAAAGATGGATGTTCCGGTGACATTTCCGAAGAACAATGGAACAGGACCCGAAAGTGAACCAGTCGTGCGTTGTCCGTTGACGCGAACACCGTTGAAAGGTGCTTCGCCGGCATTGAATGCGTACTTGCCATTGACCTGACGATCGGATCTGCCGAACTGAAAGTCTCCATCAGCGAGAAGCAAAGGTTGGCCATTGACCAAATTAGCTTGTGCGATTTGCTGTCCACGTTGAATCGCGAGATTTCGATCGAGTGTATCTGCCAAGGTCGTCGCGGCAGCATTCGCGGCGGCGTCGGTGGATGAACGCAACTCGGTTCGAGCCAAGTGCATTTGGGCGATGTCGATCGAGAATGCCACAACGATTAGAAACAAGAACATCATGATCGCGATCAGGACCAGCATCGCCCCGTGCCGTTGCGGTGCGTTTCGAGCTTGCTTGGGGTCCAATGCGACGCAGCGATCGCGAAATTTGCGAGACAGTTTCGCTTTGCTAGTGAAGGGATTTCGCATGGTGCAGTTCTGAACGAGTCGGAGAAAGATGGGGCGAGTCGGACGTGCGTTTGGGAATCAACGACGTGCTGATGTCTTACTGCTTCAGCATCACTGTGTTGACGGTGAGTTGGCGGTTGGTGAGAAACCGTCCCAGCAAGGGACTGTTCTCTGCACTCGAAGCCGTCACGGAGGTGATGACTTCTGCTGCACGATCGGCATCCAATGATTCGCCATTGGGGAAAGTGATTCGGTAGCCAACGATGCCACGCGAATCGAGGATCGCTTGGGCTCTCGCTGCGGCGTCGGCATTGCTTCGTCCATCGCGAATTGCTTCGCGGGTGGATTCGTAGGCGGCGACGTTGAGAGACTGTTTCAAGAAAATCATGCTGGAGGCTTCGATTGAACCGAAAACCAGCAGGATCAGAATCGGCAAGCAAACGGCGAATTCAACCGTTGCCACACCGGATCGGCGACGACGATGACGCCGCCCAGGAACTGATTTGTTCCGTCGTTTGGAGGTGGGTACAGGCATCGGAATGAAATCAGGCGTTGGTGGATGATGGGCTGGTTTCGTCGCCGGTTGGTTCGGCGTCGGCATCGGACAACAACCCGGTTCGCTGGGCCATGCTGTTGAACGAATCAGCGACGTCTTTCCAAAAGTCATTGGTTCGGAATGACAAACGCTTGACTGGGCGGCCTTCGGCCGCGTTGAGAATCTCGGTTCGCAATCGCATGATCGGTCCGGCGAAACGATTGGTTAGTTTCAGTGTGTCGAGCACAAAGGCGGGGATCAGCGCGACCGAAATCAAGAAGAACGGTAAGAACCGGCGTACACAGTCTTCGAACGAGTGCTGCCAGCTCAGGTCAGGTTGTTCAAACAAACGCAACCAGAGCAGCAAGGCAACGGAGTTGCACACAAACAAAACGATCCAGTGAAAAGCAATCTTCTTCACGACGCCGTATTGGACTGTGCGATCGACGACCGTCGTGGATCGGTCCTTCCGTGTTGGATGAGTGCTGGCTGCGATGGACATGATGCAAACCGTTCGAACGAATTGGGTGCTGACAAAGAGGGAAATGTGTCGCAACCGCCATGATGGCAACGGTTGCATCCAACCCTAGTTCGCATGGATTGATCGGCGCCTCCAACCTGACGGGTGGCATCCCAGCAAAAGAGAAAGTCGATGGACTAATCCGGTTTTGACGGTCTTGCAGGCATGTCCCGGCAAGCTGGTTGGGTTGAATCGGCCGCGGGACTGACTGACAATGAACAAATCCCCACACCTATTCACGAAGTCCAACGCTCATGAACAACAACAGTTCCTCCTCGGACACTCAGTTCGCGATCATTCCTGATCGGGAATCCATTGCGACGGTCCAGCGTGACATCCGCTTCTTTCCGACCATCAATGATTCTCCAAATCTGCTGAGCCAAGAGCAGGTGAAGGCTTGGAACGAAGATGGCTATTTGGGGCCGCTGGATGTTCTCGACGCGAATGAAACCGCTTCGCTGCGTGAATACTTTGATGCCTTGTTGGCAGAAACCATGGCGGCCGGAAAAGACAGCTATTCGATCAGCAGTGCTCATCTGAAGCACGCTCGTGTTTGGGATTTGCTTCAGCATCCAAAGTTAGTTGGATACGTTTCCGATTTGCTGGGTGAAGATGTCATTGGCTGGGGATCGCATTTCTTCTGCAAGATGCCTGGCGATGGCAAGCGAGTTGATTGGCATCAAGATGCCAGCTACTGGCCTCTGACACCAACCAAAGCCGTGACCGTTTGGCTGGCGATCGACGATGCCGATTTAGACAATGGTGGGATGGAAGTCTTCACCGGTTCTCATCAGCACGGATTGATTGATTTTGACATGACCGATTCAGATTCGGGGAATGTTCTGGATCAAGTCGTCGCGGAACCTGAGAAGTATGGAACGCACCGGTTCACTCCCGTTCGTGCCGGACAGGTGTCCATCCATAGCGATTTGTTGGTTCACGGATCGGCGCCCAACCAGAGTGACCGACGGCGTTGCGGTTTGACGCTGCGGTATTGCCCCGCGGACGTGACAGCGTATTTGGGCTGGGAAAAGAAGGGTGTGGTCGTTGCCGGCACCGCTCCGGCAGGTAAATGGCCGGGGGCTCAGCGGCCTGAGTCGTTTGCCTCGTAATCCGTCAATGCGAGAGGCAACGCCGAAACCGATTGTTTCAGCCACCGAAGTGTGCTGATCATCTGGATATCCACGCGGTTTTAATGGCGAATTCGGTTTGGGAGCGACGGAAAAAACGGTAAAGTTCGGCGGCTTCGGTTCAATCGTGGTGGGAGTCTCGGTTCCGTAAAACGAGCGGGCGTTTATACTGGCGCGGTGCCCGGTTTCGTCGGCTGCCGCTGAGCCGGTGAAGTTGCCAGGCTATTCTTTCGCAGTGTTGAGAGCGTTTCTGCGATGGAAATGTGTGGTGGCTTGAACTTCCTAGACGTTCATCGAAGGGACCGAAGACAATTCTGTCGGTGCAGTTCACTCACCAAAAAATGAAACACTCTCGTTTCGCAGCTTTTTCTCCTTTGTGATTTGTTTGATGACTCTGGCTTCTGTCTATCAGTCCACCGATTGTGCGATTTCATTTGAGCTTTTTCCGCCTAAGACCTCCGAAGGTGTGGAATTGCTCTGCAAAAACGTCGAACGGTTGATGCAGTTTGGCCCGAAGTATTTCACCTGCACTTACGGAGCGGGCGGTTCGAGCCAAGGAACAACACTCGAGGTCCTGCAGAAGGTGAAGCAAATCACCAAACTGCCCGTCGCATCTCACCTGACCTGTGTCGGGTCGACCGTGAAGGAACTGGAGGCCTACCTCACGGAAGCCGGTCGGATCGGCGTCGACTACATCGTTGCTTTGCGTGGTGACCCACCCAAGGGAACAACGCAATTCGAAGTCACCGAGGGCGGTCTGAAATACGCCAATGAGTTGGTGGAACTGATCCGTGGACGATTCGGTGATTTAGGAATTGCGGTTGCGGGCTATCCTGAGACACATCAAGAAGCGGTGGACTTCCAAACCGATTTGACCAATCTGAAGCGAAAGGTCGACGCGGGAGCAGACATCGTCATCACGCAGTTGTTCTACGACAACGATGATTTTTACCGGTTCCGCGACGCCTGTGAGAAGGTTGGCATCGAGGTGCCGATCGTTCCAGGGATTTTGCCCGTGACCAATTTCAAGCAAGCGAAACGGATCGCATCGATGTGCAAGGCGGCGATCCCGCAATCACTGGAATCCGCGATGACCGAAGCAGATGATGATCAGGATCAATTCCGCGTGGGCGTCGAGCACGCTCGTCAGCAAACGATTGATTTGGTGAACAATGGCGTGCCCGGCATCCATTATTACGTTCTGAACAAAAGCGAAGCTGCCGCTGAACTGCTCGACGGGTTGTCGCTGACGAGTTGCTGAGCGTCGGCGTGTCAGTGACCTTTTTAAGGTTGCGGAAAGTCGCTTTGTTGGCGGATTGTGTTTTCCTGGTGCGCGTTGTGTGTCATTCTGCCCGCACAATCCAACCAGATGGACTTTGGGTCGTGACGAAATGTCGCTTTTGGTGAATCGCGACCTAAGCGAACGTCGAAAAGTTGGTTTAGAGAGCTAGGCTTTCGTGTCCACCGACCTTCTGAACGAGACGACACCCATGTTCGCTCCCATTTCGACGCCATTCATTCACACGCTTCATGGTTTGACCTATCGGGTCGCACCTGTCTCGCAGCGTAGTGAGAACGAAGATCCACAAACTTCACGACGTCGTGAAGAGCATGTTGTGGATCGGCCAACGCCTAAACGCCGCAACTCCGATGAACAGTCCTTGGATCAAGACGCGTAATTTCGCGATTGATTCCGAGGCCGACCCGTCAAGCTGATTTCGCTCGTTTCCAAACGAGTTTCGCCACCGGTCCAAACTGAACAAGGTGGCGAAATGTTGATTCTAGCGATGGTCTTTGGCTCTGCCATCAGTTCGTTGTTTCAAGAACGCGTCGCTCACGGTCTAGCTGTGGCGACGCCGAATGATGGTCTCGGTCGCTGAAGGTGCTCAGCGAGGTTTACCGATTGCGAACAGCTTGTCCTTCGTGCTGATGAAGATCGTTTCATCGGCAGCGACGGGTGTGCTGTAAACGCTGGTTCCCATGTTGATCTCTTCGATGGGCTCATTGTTCTCCGCACCAAACTCGAACACGCAGACGTCACCGTCTTCATCACCGATGTAGACCTTGTCGTCGGCGATCAGCGGGCTGCCCCAGCTTTGGGCGAACATGTCGTAGGTGAAGTGAACAATCGGTGTGCCATCTTCATTCCCTTTCGCGTCCAAGCAGTGGACCAATCCGGAGAAGTCAGCGATGTAAAGCACGTCATCTTTGATGGCAACCGTGCCGCAACTGCGGTGCATTTCTTCTTCGAAATCAATTTCACCGTCGTCGTTTTGGTCAGCCAATGAGTAGTGCCAAACGACAGCCGAATTCGGATTGTCGACAGCAGCCTCGCCCTTTTCCGGTTCAACCGCTTGAATGCGTTTGTGGTCGATGGGTTCGCGGCTATCGCCTTCCAATTTCACGGCCAACTGAGGCGAAACATCGCCACGTTTGGTGGGGTCGATGCACCACAGGTGACCTTCCCCTTCGCCGTGCTCAGGGTCTTGTCCAACGGCGACATAAACCCAACCGTCGTAAGCAACCGGGGTCGCGATCAGGTTGTTGCGAGTGCCTTCGCCGCCGAGGATCCATTTGGATTCCTTGGGATTGCAGTCGAACTTCCAAAGCAATTCGCCCGCACCATCTTTTCCGCCGTCAGCTTTGAAGCTGTACAACCATCCGTCGCCACCGCAGAACAAAACTTGCGGTACGCCACCGAGGACTTCGATGGAAGGTGACGACCATTGTCCGTGCAAAATGTTAGTGCCAGGAGATTGATCAGTCCACAACACCTCACCGGTGTTCTTGTTCATGCAGATGAAGCTGGGAGCTTCGGGTGCGGGCAAGTTGATGTGTGATTCGTCGAGACCGTTGCTGGTGTTGACGAACAACAAGTCTCCGTAGCTGGTGACGCTGCATGAGCACATGTTGTGTTGGCTGACCCCGAGTTCATCCATCATGTTGAAAACCCAAATCACGTCAGCGTCTTGTTTGTCCTCTACCGACAATGTCTTGAAGATCGAGATGCGTGGTCCGAGTTGTTTGATTGCCAGTGTACGATCGACGCCACCAAAATTGCCTTTGGCGGTCCATGATTTGTTTTCCGCGAGTGTTTTGATTTCGATGTCGCCTTCGGGTTCACTTCCGGCGTCGGTCAAAACCTTCGTCAGTGATTTGGTCAATTCACCTTGGTTCAGCGACGACAACGAATCTTCGTAGTCGCTTCCTTCGCCGCTGTTCATCAAGTCGCCGACACGAGCCACTTCGTTTTGGACTGGTCCGTCGTCTTCACCATCATGGAAACCTTTGGTGTCCAGGCAGCGGACTTCACCGCGGCTGGTCACGAACCACAATCGTTCGCCTTCGACCAATGGTGCACAGCAGATGCCCTGCAATGGCCAATCGTGGACACGACCGGTGATCAGTTTTTCGCTGCTGTGTTGCCATAGGAAGCTGCCGTCTTTCTGGTCGAAAGCGAGCAAGCAACCGAGGTCCACGTTGCTGGGATAGCGTTTGAGGTAACCGTTGCCGTTGTTGGAACCGACGTAGACTTGGCCTCCTGAAACGACTGGGTTTCCGTAGGTTTGGCTTCCTAGGCTGGAGAACCAGCGGACGTTTTCAGCTTTGGATCCATCCCACTCGCCGGTGCGGCGATCAAATTTGCCGATGTTCCAGGACTCGGGCAGGTTCTTTGCATTGGGCACATTGTTGCGGACGCGGGTGCCGCCCCATTGTGGCCATTCCTTGCCGGATTCGATGACCTCAGCGGGAGGGATGAATTCGCTAACGTCGGCAGCAGATCCAGAATCGGATTTCGATTTGTCCACGTCGGCCACGACCGTTTCGTTCGCAGCAGCGGCGGCCAATGTGACAGTGCTCAACGGAACAGGCGGTTGGCAACCGCTCAGCAGAACCGTTGTCAGTGTGCCCAGTATCGCTGAGCCAAGCATCAAGCACCAAGCAGAAAATTCAGAGCGAGCCATGATTGTTTTTGGGAGGGAGGGTTCGTTGGATGTTCGAAGCGAATTGCGACGGTTGGAGGGTCGCGATCTCGCTGCAGATTGGGAGGGAGTTCAATCAGTCGGTGACGTTGGATGCGGCACAAAATCAACCGCATCATCGCGATCACTCATTGGGTGTGACTTCCAGGTTGTCGATGTAGAGCTCAGCGACCTTCGCGTTGCCGTACAAACCAGGACTGGCCGACAGAACAGGAATCTTGTCTTCCGCGGTCACGGTCCAGTCAGCGGGCTCTTCTTCACCGCGAGGCCAGACTTTGCCCTTCAACACGGCAATGGCGTTGTCGCCGCTGCCTTCGATTTGGGCTCGGAATTTCATCCGATACCACTGGTCTTCTTTCCAAGGGAAATCAACGGTTTGTGCCATTCGCAATTGCGGTGACCAAGATCGGATTTGCAACTGTTGGCTGTTGCCCATCAAGTCCAAGACATAGCCGTGAGCGGTTAAACCGATGTCCGGGAGTTGGTCATTGGCACGGCTGCCACGAACGTCAGCGGCGATGGTGTAGTTCTTCAGTTCGCTGGATCCCATCCAAGCACGGCTTCGTGCTCCCTTTGGAATCGTGCTGATCTTCACGAGTGCCGGTGAACCATCGACAGGGCGGATCACGTGACGATAGCGAGCCCCCACCCAGGACAGTGGTGGATCGTTCAAGTCATCAAAGTCGAACGCCCATGGCAGTTCAGGAACGATGCGAACCCGAGTGCGTCCGGTGACGCTGCCAACTTTGGCGATGATGGTGGCCGCGGTGTGGGCGACGTCGGAATCGGCGGTGAAGACGTTGCCGTCGACCGAGCCAGGGCCTTCGACACTGAAGGTGATGTCCGAATCGGCCGGATCAGCCAAACGTTGTCCCAATCGATTGAACAATCGAACTGATAGCTTCATGGTTTGACCGGGATACAGTAAACCTTCCGCTGGCGTGACCAACAACTGAGCTGGTTCCGGGTTTTCTTCGATGGGCGTCTCGCCGAGCAATTGTTCTGCCAGGACGAGTGGCTTTTGCTTTGATTCAGGCGAGCCGACGCAATACAGGGCCGAAGCACCTTGGAAATAAAGCTTGCCGTTGGCCAAGATTGGCGAGGAATGAAATGCCTCGTTGCGAATTCGGCCCTTGCTGAGGAACTCAACGCCGTCCTCCGTCATTTCCAAGATCGCCCACCGACCGTTTTCGGTCAGGACGTACAGCTTTTCATCTGCGACTAAGAGCGAGGGCCATTGTTTGCGGTCACCGATTGCGATCCGCTCTGCGATCAAGTCACCGGTTTCGGTGTCAATGATCCAAAGCTTGCAACGGTCATCGACCACATACAAACGGTTGTCGACGACGACGGGGGCACTGCGGCCGACGACCAGCCCTTCCATCTTCCAGACTTCTTTGCCGTAGGTTTCGTCGCCGGTTCCGCCGACTTCGACGGAAGCGACCGCACCCATCGAGCTGCCGGACATGTTTTCTTCGCTGTGGCTAGCATAAACCCGGTTGCCGTCGACCAAAGGCGTGGCGAACAATCCGCGACGAGATAGGTCGTGATGCCAAAGTGGCTTGCCGGTGCGAGGTTGGATGCCCCAGACCGCTCCATCGCCCGTTCCCAGGATCAATTGCCGTTGGCCTTCGATCGTGGTCAGTGTGGGCGCTGAGTAGGTCGTATCGTTGGGCAAATCCTTGGTGCCACTGAACCAGACAACCTCGCCGGTCAGTTTGTCCATCGCGATCAAGCGGTGGTTGGGTTTGGCAGCTTCGCCCCAGTTAATGATGATACCGCTGATGATCACGAGGTCTTCGTGAATCACAGGAAAGTTGGTCCGACCGCCGTAGGTCGACAACATCCCGAATTGTTCGTGAAGGGGTTTGCTCCAGACAGTTTGCCCGGTTTCTCCATTGATACAGAGAAACAAATCGCACACGCCCAGGGCATAAACGTTGCCGCTCTCGGGATCCGCGACAACGCTGCTCCAACCCACCCGGGTGTCAGGAACGTCAGATAGATAGACGTTGAAAGCGTTTTCCCAGAGGGTTTCACCGGTTTCCGCGTCGAGGCAGACGACCTTTTCGCCTTCGGTGTCCGTGCCCGGATTCGAACGCATCATCGTGTAAAGCCGGCCGTTCATCGAAACTGGCGTGCTGCGAGTACCGATGTCTTCCCGTTTCCAGATGAGGTTGCTGCCCTCGCCGCCTTCGGAATCCCAGTCTTCGACCAGGTTTTCAGCTTCGGCGGTCCCGTTGAAGTTAGGGCCTCGCCAGTAAGTCCAGTCCGCCGTTTGACCGTTTTCTTGGGCACGGGCGGTGTTGGATCCGAGGGTCACACCTACAAAACCCATCAAACACAGCAACACGGTCACCGCACGAGCAGTGCTGGCCTGTTGTTGTGAGGTCCTTTGGGATTGTGGCGAAGTGACAGAGCGGCGCAACGTCGCGAACATCAAGGATTCCGGTGGGAGGGATGAGGTGGGAAGGTGGGGCACGACAGGATAATTCGAATCGTATTGGTTGAAATGATTTTAGCGTGCCGGGACCCGTCACGTGCAATCCCCTCGAATGCTCAAAACGTAAAAGCTGACAAGTCTGCCCTTTCGGCGTGTTTTTGCGTTTTCGTGGGAGCAGGACGCTTTTGAAACCGGATCTGAGCACAGACGGCACCGGATCCGAGATCAGACGGCACAGCGCAGTCGAGTTACAGAAAACGAGTCGTTCAGGCTGAAGAGACGGCCGGATCTCCGAAGTGCTCGTCCGCGGGATCGAACTCAGGTGTGCACACGATCAGTACCTCCATTTTTCCGACCGCTCGATGTTGGACCCCGGGTGGAATGAGAATGGACATCAGTGGCCGAACGGGATGAAGTTCGCCATTGAGTTCGATCGCGGCGTCGGCGTCACAGGTCAGAATCACGTAGACCTCGGTGTGATCGCGGTGGTGATGCGGTTTCGCATCCAGGCTGATCTGTGTCAGGTGCAACGTGCCGGGGAACTCAGGTGACTCCGCGAAGGCTCGGCGAGCCTGCCCGCAGGGGCATTCAACCGGTTTGATCCGTGTCAAATCCACGATTTCGGGTTTGGCGACCATCGGTTTTGACTTCTGTACTACGAATGTGGCGAAGGACGGCCTGGTTTCACGTTGGCAAGTTCCACGGCATCGACCGCTCGGATTGAGCCTCCGCCCCGGCCATCAGAGGGTGTTTTTGTCAGTCTGGATCGATTGCACGCATCGTACCAGAGGATCGTTCGGGACGACCCATACCCGCCGGATAACCGGGCTGAAATTCCGTAAGCCGCAAACGTTAACAAGCTGCCGAAAAACACCCAAACCACTGCATTGAAGCCTAGGTGTCGCCGATACGTTTGTTGTCCGACCGCATGAGTCGGGTTTGAAACGCTCCCGGCGTCGAAGGCTCGAATTCACTCAGGCGACTCGGATGACCCAGAGATGCAGACAGCGGATGTCTGCATCTGGCAGATGTTTCTTCATCCAACGATTGGACCAGCTACACCGTCGCCAGAGACCCTGGCACGAATCGAAATGGATTTCAGAACTGAACGAAGTCAGCGGGCTGGGTGCTCGCACCTGGTTCGGTTTGTGTTCTGAAGTCTTGACCTCGGGACTTGATCGTCGGCGACTTCGTCCGACGACCGTGTCCCCAAGGGCAACGATTCAACGGTGAGGTTGCAGAATCGCAAGTGACGGATCACTGCCGACAACTTCCCGCAACAATCTCGAGAGGGAGAATAATCTCCGATGAAGCGGACAATTTTAACATTGACGATGGTCGTGGCGAGTTCGGTCTGTACTCAAGGCTTTGGCTTTGACTTGCTTGATCGCATGCTCGGCATGAAAGGCTGCGGCAGCTCGACAGCTTGCTGCGAAGCTCCTGTTTGCGAACCTACTTGTGGTTTGGAAGCACCTTGCGGCGGTTGCGACAGCGACTGCGGATGTGCTCCTGCTTGCGAACCCGATTGCGGTTGCGAAGCTCCTTGTGGCGGTTGCGACTCCGGTTGTGGCTTGCTGAAGGGCAAACTGCTCGGCGGATGCAACAGCTGTGCAGAACCAACTTGCGGTTGCGAAATCGCTGATTGTGGCTGTGCTCCTGCATGCGAAACCGCTTGCGAACCAGCTTGTGGTTGCGAAATCGCTTCTTGCGAACCTTCGTGCTGCGACAGCGGATGCAGCATCGGCAAGGGCGGCTTGCTCAGCAAGTTGTTCAACAAGGGCTGCAACAGCTGCTGCGAAGCTCCATGCGAAGTCGCTTGCGAACCAGCTTGCGGTTGCGAAATCGCTTCTTGCGAACCTACCTGCTGCGATAGCGGATGTGACAGCGGTTGCTGCAGCATCGGCAAAGGTGGCTTGTTGAAGAAACTCTTCGGCAACCTCGGTTGCAAGAAGAGCAGCTGCTGTGACATGGGCTGCGATGCAGCTCCTTGTGACACCGGATGCGGATGTGGATCGACCTATGCTGCTCCTACCGCAGCACCAGTTGTTGCTCCTCAAGCAGCTCCAATGCCACCAGCACCGATCGTTGATCCAAGTGCAAGCATTTCCCGTAATCGTCGCGTCATTCAGGCCAGTGCCAGCTACGTTCGCTGAGTGAACTTGTTCACTTGATGAAAGTAGACCACTGCGTCAAACAGACGTGACTCCAAAACGCCTCGGCGAAGGGTAACCTTCTCCGGGGCGTTTTTTTATGCGCTCGTCGTCGGGCGGAGACAAACCCGTTGGCTATCGGATCAATTCGTACGCTGATCAAAACTTCTTACGCTGAACAAAGCTCCGTACGCTGAACAAAGCTCCGTACGCTGAACAAAGCGATGTAAAACGATGCGGCCGAGCCGAGCTTGACCATCGCGGCGATTGCAATCATGCCCCGCGAATGACCGCGTAGATGCTGATCTGCATCCGCGAAAGTTTGTCGATGAAGTCTTCGACCAAATCAATGGGATCGATGTCCTTCATGTCGGTCGTCTCAATCGCCAAGCAATCAGGTTTGGTTTCGGTTCCTTCAACCGGGTCCAAACAAATCCACTGATCGTCCACTTTGGCCACAACCCACGCGTGATAAACAAAGCGGTTCCCATCGGGCAAACGTGCTCGTGTTTGAAACGGCAACGCCAGATCTCGTGTGGGCGAAATGTGGTCGGCAGTTTGGTGACGAATGCCCATTACCATCCGAGACGGGATGCCAGCGGATCGCAATAAAGCCATCAGCAGAATGGACTGCTCCGTGCTGTCGGCCGTCGATGAGTCCGCAATCTGGCTGGCCGGCCGCATCCCTTGTGAAAGTGGTTGAAAGGACAACAGCGAGTGAACCGTTCGGTTCATCTCCATCGCACGCTCAGCAGTTGTGAAGTCAGGACTGTTGGCCGTCGCCTTGGCAATCCGCCGGACGGTAGCGGATCGATAGTCGACCAAGGATGTCGCCGCCAAATCAGCCGGTGTGTCTTCTCCTCCGAATTGATCAAAGCGATCACGAAGCTTTGATTGAGGAACAGGAACGCGGGAAACGATCAGCTTTTGCTCGACGCCGTCACCGCCGCGTTGTAGATATTGCCGTGGTGCCAATGCAATCCGGTTGTCGTCGTCATCAGCGGGTGCGTCAGACTCTGATTCGGTGGTCTGCTCGTCTTCGCTTGGCGTGACCGATTCAGGTGCGGGCGGTTTGGCCCACATGATTTTGTATCCCACTTGTCGCAGATCGCCCGCTAGCAAGCTGGACTCCGTTTCCAAAGGTTTGCCCTGTACCTGCAAGGCAATCGGATAATCTTGGTTGAGGAACTCTTTTCCCAGCAGTTTGTACTGGGACTCTTTGCAGCCGTACGAAAATCGTTGTTCGTTCGAGACGTGATAGAGCTGGACCTGGCCCTGATCATCAAACCAATAAACGCTTTCCCGTTGACGTTTGGGGTCGAGCGACAGCAAACAAGATGCTTCTTGGAGAACGACCTCTTGGAACCCTTGCGGAGTCAATACCGAAGGCGAAGCGAGTGAGTTGTGTTGCAGACGAAGCGTTGCAACTTCGCCCATGATCGGAAGCAACACGTTGGCTTCGCGAATCTCGCCTTCCTTCAGCGGCTTTCGGCGCAATGTCTGGTAAACGTGCAGTGGTCCGCCGAGTGGCGAGTTGATTCGCAGTGTCTTCTTCTGCGATGAGACCAAACGGTCATCTACGAACTGCACTTCGCTCGCGGTGATTTCAATGGTCCGGTGCGATTCAATTGGGCCTCGCCGGAACGTGCAGTCGACTTTCTTTAGATCGCCGTTGGCATCGTGCCAAAATGTTTGCTGGTTGGATTCGAGGATCTGCAGCATGCCTCGGTAAGTCAAACCTTGTTCTTCCAGTTCAACTTTGATTTGGTTGTCGACTGTTCGAGTGGATTTGGCATGAATGCCGCCCAGGATGGTTGAACGCAGGCTGTGAATTTGCCACGTTTCCCATTCGTCGGCGAGTCGATTCGCGATGTCGCCCGCGGAAGTCTGTGAGGCAGGTTTGCCGGAGACCGTTCCCATGGTCGCCGAAGGTGATTGACCTGGGGTGAGGATTTCTGGCATTCCGGATTGCCGCATTGCGTCGGCGGCAGAATTCGGGCGTGCCGTGTTGCTGGCCTGAGACGCGAAAGATGACGAAGCGTCAGAATGCCAAGGGGCCGGTTTTTCAAACGATTCAATGTCGTACCGATCAGGCAGATCGCAACCCAGCGGGCCTGCGATCACGGGGACTGCGATCGCGATCAGACAGAGTGTTCTCAGCGACTTTCGAGCCCGGTGCTTCGTGAAATCCGAGTTCGCGGCATTGGACTCACAGCCGAGGCCCGATGAATGGCCTTGGTTCGAGAAAATGCGTCGTAGACGGGGCAAAGTCCGTCGGAATGCTGTTCGATCCATCATGACCAGCCGCTTGAATGCGTTTCAAAGAAGCGTTTTTCTGAAATTCGCGGCGATTGAGCACCGCTGACACCCCAATGTCGACTCCCTGGCTTTTGTGTCAACCGCTTTCGGTGGGTTCTGTTCGTGTGTTGGCCATTTGGTGGCAGGTTGAGCAGAACGTTTGTGCCGGTTGTAGCGGTGAAAATTTTTGGGAGGCCAGCACAAAACCCATTCAGCGAGTTTTGAGCGGTTCTGGATGAGTTGTGGAGTCTTCGTCGAGGTGTGACCTAGCTTTGTGTGTTCACCAGTCGCAGCGGTGAACCGGCTCAGGCAATCTTTTCACCCTGACGTCGACACTACGAACGCGTCGAAAATTACCAACCAATGGGCTTTCTCAAACGCATCCTTCGTCCGACGACACAGGACGACGCGATTCCGACATCCGCGCCAGGCAGCTTTGAACGTCTTTCCGACGAAGAGTTGCAAGTTCACATGGGGATCAAAACCTATGGGATGTTTGAATTGACTGACGCCATCCGACCTTCCTACGACGTGCAGATTTCGCCACGTCAAGGATTTCGATACGACAAATACGTCGACGAATCCAATGGATCCACCACTCCGGTGATCATGGCCGCCGCATCCAAGCCGATTTTGATGGATGTGTTCTTGGACCTGATTGATCAATTGGGCAGTGTTGTCGATGTTGTCTTGGAAACGAGCCATCACAGTTCTTCACAACACGAAGATCTGTACCGCGAACACATCGATGTTCCCGTGCTGAAAAGCATCCTGATGGAATTCGAAGACGTGCTGCTCAATGACGGCTGCACCGGCATCGCCATCATCAACACGGCCAAGCAACAGGAAGTCCAATTGGACGAACACAAACTGTTGATTGCTTATGGCACGCCGCTGGATGGATTCCGTCAAACGTTGATCAATTCCGACGTCTACCCGGACGACTCGATCAAGTTTGTTACCGAGGCTGAGCATGTGCACAGCAGCAGCGAACGCTTGTACGACAAGTTCCAGCAGTTCAAAACCCGCTTGGGTGTTGAAGACGAACACGAGCCCGAATGCGGTGCTTGGTGATTGACCGGACCACTGTTTGTCAGTGAGTTGTCATCGATCCCACTGCGATCACCAGCGTCCCGGCGACTGACTCAGGAATTGCACGGTAATCCGTTTCAATTCCAGACTCGGCCAGCTTTTCGCGAATGCTTTGTGTGAACGCAGGCTGATGAATCAGTACGCTGCCGGTGCCTGCTAACGAGACCGGTTGAGTGAGCATGCCCAGTCGATTGATTAGCGTCTTGAGCGTCTCCGCCAGATCCGTCGATGCCTGATCAATGATCTGCATCGCAACCGGGTCGCCCGAACCGGCCACATCAAAGATGAGTGGCGCGAGCGAGGCGATCATGATTCGATTGTTCGGATCGGCATGCAGAATTGGAATCAATTCAACGGCCGATTGAATGACGAAGTGCTCAAGCAGTCGACCATGCAATTGAGTGGCTGGCCCACGCCCGTCATCGACGCGAACGGCAGCTCGTAGTGCTGCGAGAGCAATCTGATAGCCGCTGCCCTCATCGCCGAGCAAGCTTCCCCAGCCACCACATCGCGCCATGTTGCCATTTTCATTCCGGCCCAAGGCCAGCGAACCAGTTCCCGCGATCAACGCGATTCCGACCCCGTCTGGTGAGGCGGCATACAGCACTGGCAATGCGTCATCGACGACCGTCAACTTGCTTGCCAGTTGACATTGTTCGGCCCAAGACCGGATGCGTTGCTGTTCGACATCTCGACCGGCACCCGCGAGAGCCAAACAGGCAGACTCGACGGTGACTCGAGACCGCTCCGCATCAGTGAAGGCTCGCTCGACCGCCAGATTCAAATTGTCAAACGCAGTCTCGAAGCCAACGCCGCGAACGTTCGACGATCCCGAATGTCCACGACCAATTGTTTCAGTGGCGTTGGGGAGATCGCCGTCGTTCTTGAAGTCGCACCTCGCCAACCAAGCGACGGTTTTGGTGCCGCCCCCGTCGATCCCCAGGATGAGTCCGTCTGAAGTATTCATTCGGACGGCGTTGCGAGCAAGCGACTGAGGTGTCCGTCGACGTCGACCAACATTTGACGGGCGGTCTGCGGCGAGACTTCCTTTATGTGAACGACGATCGCGGTCTTCACCTCGCCGTCGCATTGCTGCAGCAGTTGTTCAGCTTGATCGCCGGAGATACCGACGATCTCCGACAGCATCTGTCGCGATCGGGCGACCAGTTTCTCGTTGGTTGCACGGACGTCGACCATGCGATTGCCATAGGTCTTTCCAATTCGGATCATGGCACCAGTTGTCAACATGTTCAGGACCATCTTGGTCGCTGTTCCAGCTTTCATGCGAGTCGATCCGCTGACGATCTCTGGACCGACAATTGGCGCGATCATGATTTGGGACAACGGCCGCAACTGGCAATTTGGGTTGCAGCTCAGGCCGATTGTGAATGCACCAATGGATCGGGCGTATTTCAACCCGCCGATGACGTAGGGGGTTCTTCCGCTGGTGGCGATCCCGACCAACACATCGTTGCTGGATAAATTGATCTTCGCCAAGTCACGCTCAGCAAATTCAGGGTGATCCTCGGCACCTTCAATCGCGCGGGTCAGCGCTTCGGGACCGCCGGCGATAACACCCACGACCATTTCGGGTGGGGTGCGAAAGGTGGGTGGGCATTCGCTTGCATCGAGCACCCCTAGGCGACCTGACGTGCCAGCTCCCAAGTAGATCAGGCGTCCGTTGGATCGAAATCTGTCCGCGATCACGTCCACTGCCTCAGCGATCATTTCGGCCTGCGTGTTCACCGCGGCAGCGACCAAAGCGTCCTGTTGATTGATCAGCTGAACGATCTGCAACGCTGACAAAGAATCGATTTGGGCAGAAGCTGGGTTGCTAGCTTCCGTGGTCAATTGATTCAACTGATTCAGCATGGTGAATGGTTTCGTAGGAGTGATTTCCCGGACCGCAACAAACCCGACCCCAACAAAATACAGTAAGGTAGCCACGCAGGTGAGACGGGGCGAGTTCACGCCGCCAAATGGACTTCCGCATACGAGATTCAACACTTGGCTATCAGCTTCTTTGACCTTGCCGTTCTGGTCATCTACATGCTTGCGATGGTTGCCTTTGGCATCTGGGTCGGGCGAGATCAAAAGGACTTGGCAGGTTACTTGCTGGGCGGACGCTCGATGCCGTGGTGGTCAATCTTGGGATCGATCGTCGCAACAGAAACCAGCACTGCGACATTCTTGAGCGTGCCTGGAATCGCCTTCGCCGTCGATGGCGACATGCGTTTTTTGCAATTGGGAATGGGGCTGGTCATCGGCCGTTTGATCGTGGCAATCGTGTTGGTGCCGCTGTTTCGACGCGGCGAAATTTATTCGGCCTATGAGATTTTGGCGACGCGGTTTGGCGGATCCAGCAAACGTTTCGCATCGTTGCTGTTTCTGGTCACCCGAAACTTGGGCGATGGATTGCGTCTGTTCCTGGCGGGCATCGCGCTAGAAAAGGTGCTCAGCGTTGACCTGGTTAGCTGCATCGTGATTCTGGGGGTCTTCACGATCGTTTACACGTTCTTTGGCGGGATCAAAGCTGTCATCTGGAGCGACTGCATCCAGTTGGTCGTTTACATGGTCGGTGGCGTGTTGTCGTTGCAAATTCTTGTCAACTACTTCCCGGGCGGTTGGCAACAACTGGTCGAATTTGGTCAGGAAACCGGGCGTTTCCATGTCTTTGATTTCCGCGTTCGAGCAACTGAAACGTTCAGTGTGCTGACCGAACCGTTCACGTTCTGGTCGGGAGTCATCGGCGGAGCGGTGTTGACGCTGGGAACTCACGGGACCGATCAAATGATTGTTCAACGTTACCTTGCGGCCCGCAGTACGGTGGATGCGCAGCGAGCCGTGGTTGCCAGTGGCGTGGTGGTCCTGATCCAGTTCGCTTTGTTCCTGGTGTTGGGTGTTGCGTTGGCATGTTTCTATTCGCAAATCCATCCGCGAGCGTTTGAACACAACGACGAAGTTTTCGCGGCGTTCATTGTCGATTACCTGCCGGTTGGTTTGGTTGGCATTACGCTTGCGGCGGTGTTTGCGGCAGCCATGTCAACGTTGTCCAGTTCGTTGAATTCGTCGGCCTCGGCAGCCGTCTCGGATTTCTACCAGCCCTGGCTGCTCGCTCGCTACAACCGATCGTCTGACAAAGAAACTGACGAGAAGAGCTTTGATCGCGAAACATCTGGCAACCTTCTCGGAGTCAGTCGCAAGCTGACGATTGCCTTTGGTTTGATTCAGATCGGGATTGGGATCGGTGCGAGCTATCTGTCCAGCAGTGTCATCAGTGATGCACTCGCGATTGCGGGCTTCACGGCGGGGATTTTGTTGGGCGTGTTCCTGCTTGGGATTTTGACCACTTCTGCTCACCAGCGTGGGGCTCTGATTGGAATGGTCTCGGGCATGGTCGTGCTCACTGCCATCAAGTTTGGAACGGCTGTCGCGTGGCCATGGTTCGCGATCATCGGGTCGGTCACCACGTTCACGGCAGGCTACATCGCCAGTCGCTTGATCCCTGCCGGGCGGCGAGCCGAGAATTGATACCACTTTTTCGAAAAATGACTCTGTGATACCGACAACACATGTTCTCTCTGAAATCAATCATGCATCATCCGTGTGCTGTAGCTTGTCTGCTTGCGATCTCGCTTTCCATCTCCCAATCCAGTGTGGCCAGTGCGCAAGTTCTGGCCGGAATCGATGTTTTGCAGCGAGATGATTTCGCAAGCCTTGCTGGTCAAAAGGTCGGGCTGATCACGAATCACACGGGCACGAACCTGACCGGAGCCTCGACGGTTCAGTTGCTGGACGATTCAAAGGACGTTGACCTGGTCGCTTTGTTCAGTCCCGAACATGGGTTTGTCGGGCAATTGGATCAAGCGAACATCGATGATCAGCAGGATTCCCTGACGGGATTGAAGGTTCACAGTCTGTACGGCAAAACGCGAGTTCCGACAGCGGAGATGCTAGAAGGCATCGACACGCTGGTCTTTGATATTCAGGACATTGGCGTTCGTTTCTACACCTACATCTCGACGATGGGTGGCGTGATGAAGGCGGCGGCAGAGAATGATGTTCGGTTTGTAGTTTTGGATCGGCCCAATCCAATCAACGGGACGGAGGTGCAAGGTCCCATCACCGATGAGGGAAGCGAGTCGTTCATCGCTTACCACCGCATTCCCGTCCGGCATGGGATGACGATTGGTGAGCTGGCGAAAATGTTCCAAGCGGAATGGGAACTCGATCTGGATCTGCAAGTCATTCCGATGGAGGGTTGGGAAGGACGCCCCGGGTTTGATCAAACCGGACGGATGTGGATCAATCCATCACCCAATATGCGCAGTCTCAACGCGGCCTACCTTTATCCGGCGATCGGATTGTGGGAGACGACCAATTTGTCCGTAGGCCGGGGAACGGACACACCGTTTGAACACTTCGGTGCTCCCTGGATCGACGCATTGGAACTGGCGAGTGAACTGAACGCACAAGGATTGAGCGGGGTGCGATTTGTCCCGATCGAGTTCACTCCGAACGCCAGTAAATTTGCCAATGAAAAGTGTGGCGGAGTGAACGTGATCCTGACTCAGCGGGCTGAGTTCGATCCGTTGCAAACCGCGCTAACCATTGCCATGACGTTAAGGAAACTTGCTCCCGATGATTGGAATACGAAGTCACTGAACCGTTTGTTGGTCAGCCAGAAAACAGCGGAAGGAATCCTGGGTAGTCACTCGGTGAAGCAGTTGCAGGCGGCCTACCAAGAAGAGTTGGAAGAGTTTCAAACTCGCCGACTGAAGTACCTGATGTATCGCTGATGCCTTCCGAATCGGTCCAGACACATATGACTTCATCAGATGATTCGAAGCTGCCGTCGAGTTTGTTAGCGAGATTGTTGGCCCCGCGAAACTTGGCGGTGTTTGTCTTTCTTGTCTTGCCGCTATCACTGATTTTTCTGGTGCTAATTTGGTGGTTCGCTCGCCAGAACATCGCGGCTCAGGAACTGGCCGACCGCAAAAATGATTTGCTGGCCAGCGGTTTGCCAATCGATGCGGAGTCGTTGCTGGACTACCGCAGGGAACGGATTGATTCATCGCGTAGCCAGGAATGGCAACGCATCCTTGATGAAATCGAATCGGACGCGTTCCAGGAATCCGGGGAAGACGTTCCGATCATTGGCCTGGCTTACGAAGAAGAACCGGAGGAATACGTCTACGGGCAACCCTATTCGAACCATCTGATTGCAAGGGACTACCTGAGTGAATGGTCGGGGCTGCTGCAGCGAATTCATTTGATCACTGAAGGCAGTCGTGGCGTGTGGACGCCGATGACCACCTATGATCTTTTTCCTCGTATTGGACCGACGAGAGATGTCTCTCGATTGCTGCGTTTGGAGTTTGATGACGCACTTCGGCGTGATGACTTCGATCATGCGAACCACTGTGTGTTGGCCCTGATCGGAAATTCACGGGCGTTGGAAGAGGAGCCGATGGCGGTTTCGCAGTTGGTCAGTGTGGCAATACTCGAGTTCGCTCTTGATGCCATCAAAACCGCATTGCAAATCGATTGCTTTGACGATGAACAGTGGCGAGCGGTGTTGGAGCAACTCGAGGGACTTGAAGAGATTGAACCTCGCTACCGACGATTTCTGATTGGCGAACGAGCTTGGGTGCTACCGTTGTTTCAGGATCAGACCTCAATGGAAGAACTGGGGGGAGATACCATTGAGTATCAGTTGCCGGGTGGGCACTCCATCGATGCCTTGGAGACACTGGCTATGTACGACCGGCTGGAGCTTGTTCCCACCGATGATTTGACCACCTTTTTCGAGGAGATCGAGAGTCTGGAAACTTTGGTGCAAGCTTCTTTTCAATCCAGGAGTTGGTTGCGGAAATTGGACACTCAAATCACTGAGGTGACCATGCCGAGTTTGGTTTTGATGAATCAAGCTTTTGTCCGATCCGCCATGCATGTGCGTCTCGCGAAAACAGCCATCCTGGCTCGATTGTTTCAGCACCGAGAAGGGCGTTGGCCCAGCACCATCCAAGAGATCCACGACGCTGCCCCAGGTTTGCTGAGTTCCGGCGATGAGAACGGAAATCTCACGATCGGAAGTCTCGCACCCATGGGAGATCGACCCTTCGGTCTGAAGGTCGATCAGGACGAATTGGTGCTCTGGGGATTCGAACCCGACTCAGTAACTGCGGCGACTCCTGTCGATCCTCCCACCGAACAAGACTTCATCGATGCAGACGCGGAGTATGCGCCGATGCTGGCAGACTCCTACCTGCAGCGTTGGCTTTGGAATCTTCCAACAGACGGTCTCGCGAAATCAGATTGATCTGAGTTCCGTCTTGTTGTGAGTTTTGACAACCGACCCTCAACGGAAATGGTGGAGTGGATTCACTCATCCGTTGCAGATGCTTCCATGGCCATCTCCGCTTCGGTTTCGTTGTTTGGGCGAATCGCTTCGAAGTACTTGCGGACGGTTTCTCGGTGTCCCATTGGAAGCGGTTCGGAGTTCAGTACCGCCTCGGCTTCCCGTTTGAACTTGTTGTACTTGGCCTGGTACTGCCGGATGGCTTGTTGTTCGCCCTCGGGGGCTTGCAAGATTTCCGTTTCGCTAGGGCCTTCAGACTGTTGGCCGGTTAGCATTTCCTCGTTTCGAACGCTGTCAATTTTAGTGGCTTGATCGCCCAGCGGTTGACCACTGACACCTCGGCCCGCATTTTGGCTCGGCGAGTCGGACTTTGCGACACTGTCGGATTGGCACTGACCGCGACACTCGCTTTTGCATTGTGAGAGTCGGTTGAGTTGGCACGACATGCAGTTGCCAATCTTTTTGCGTTGCCCTTGCTGTTTGCATTCCGACGCGAGTTTCGAAAGGCACTTCTTGCATTGACTCATGTTTTTTGAGTCCAAGCCTTCGGCAAGCTCGCTGATTGAATTACTGAGTTGTCCCTGCTGTGCGGGTTTGAGTTTTGACAACATCTTTTTCAGGTTGTCTGCGACGGCGCGGCGTTGCTTGTCGCCCATTTGAGAAGGATCCACCGCTTCAAGTTGTTCACTTGCTTCGTCGTATTGTTCTGCTTCAAGAGCCTTGGCGGCTTGGTTCATCGCGTCGGATGGTTTCATGGCTGCGGCGAGTGCCTTTAGCATCGTGTCAGTCATTTCCAGCTTCAGTGACTCGCGAGCTTCTGCCAGTGATTGTTCCATTTCGGAAAGTGTTGCCAGCAAGTCGGCTTCATCCAACGAAGCCGATTCCATCTCATCCAGTTGCTCACTGAGTTCTTCGATGAGTGCTTCGAGTTCAGGATCCTTTTGTTCCTCCGCCATCTCTTCCAAATCTTCGAGCATCGTTTGGCGAAGGTCGACGGATTGCCGCTGAGCCAATGGCAAGATGGGTTTGGCTTCCAGGGTAGGAACATTGCGATTGCCGACGATCAAGATCAATGTCGTTGCAATGACCAAGCCTGCGATCCATCGCGCGTGTCGCGGCGCGGTGATCGGGACACATTCGACCGGGTTGACTCGATGAAGCTGTTGGTCCGCCTCGGCCAATTGCAGCTCTCGTACGGGATCCAAATGCGTTTTTCGTTCGCGATCAAACTGCAACGAAGTGATCGAACGATCTTTCAGTCCGTAGTGTTGGTCGATCAGTCGTGCGGCCGATTGTTCATTGAATCGTCCCAGCATTCCGATCATCCACCCGACCACGCCGCCGGCGACAACGATCGATAGTGGCCATCCCCAATGCATCGTGGGAAAGAATGCGGTGCGAGCGATTGCGACCCAGAGTGCAAGAATCGCTCCGATCAACAGACCGGTTGAGACGCCGCGAATCATCGAAGCAAGCCACAGACGTCGTTGAACTGGTCGAAGAATTTCGTGCAGCATCGTTGGTCTCACTAGCAGAAGTGGCTGAAAGTGGAATGACTCGGGCGCAAAGCGAATCGATGCCTTCGGCAATTCTTTCGCTCGCCCGTCGCTATCGACCAGTCTAGGGGGTAGGGATGCCTACCACCAAGATAGAAAGCTGTATCAATCATAAGAAAATCTGGGCGGATTCCGGCTGGTGATCTCGGATTCGGGATTGCTATCGAGCTGCTTTTAAAGCATTTCGACTCGGCGAAACGCCACATCCGCGATGAACAGAACCAAGCCAGCCATGAGTAGCCATGGCCAGATCGGGACAGGGTCACGTGCTGTGCGATCATCGTTTTCCGTGATGGAGCTTGCCGGGGCGTCATAGCGTCCACCGCTTACGGACGCGATTTGTCGAAGCAATTCGTCGCCACGTGGCAGCAAACGCAATTCGTCGGGGTAGCCAACCGCGATTCCTCGAGAGCTTCGTTGGCTGGTCCCGTCCATCCGGTTGGTGGCGATGTCAAAGTGGTATGCACCGCGACGAAGCGTTTCCACCGAGGCCTCGTAGCGACCCGGCGCGGTTTGCCGCATGGCAATCTTTTCATTCTTTAATCGAGGATCGATCACCGTCAATCGAGTTTCGGCCTCATCGATGAATCGACCATTGTCGTCGACCGCGTCCATGACCACACGAGTTTGATTGCCGTTTCGTTCGACTTCCACAAACACGCCTCGATTGTCGTCCTTGCGCATCGCATGGCGGATGATTTGGGCCCAAAAGGTTCCAAAGTCTGGCCAGGTCATCCATTCGCCCGCCCATCGATTTTTTGCGTCGCTGGTAAAAGCAACCGACATCCCCAAACCATATCGCCACCATACCAACAGCGGGTCGCCCGACTCGCTGGCCAGAATGAACTCGGCCGTGGGTTTGGGACGCGTCACGACGTAGCCGAGCAGCAGTGGCGACAGGTCCAGTTCGATCCCATCGAGCACCGATGTGGGACGCACCAACTGTGGGACAAAAGGCAGTTCGTTGATTGCGGATTTGCTGGCTTCGACGGTTTCCTTTGCAAAGACTTGGGGAACCGATTGAGGATCATCGCAAAAGTAGTAGCGACCTCCACCAATCTGAGCGAGTTCCTCCAGCAGGTCTTCGCTCGAACCCTGACCGAGTGCAACGGTAGAGAGCGTGATTCGCGATGCGGACATGTCGCCGGCAACTCCTTGGAAGTCGCCCGGTGAAGAAACACCATCCGTCATCAGGATCACGTGTTTCAGTTTGGCTGTTGCGCCAAGCAAGGCTTCGTAGGCGTCAGCCATTGCGGGGTACATGTTTGTTCCGCCGGACGCTTCGATTGTTGAAATGGCATCCGAGATCGCACCGCGATCGGAAGTCGAACGAAGCTCGGACACGGTGTAGGAGTCTCCATCAAAGGCGATCACTCCAATGGCGTCTTTGGGGCCAAGCAGTTCGACGGCGGCTTGGGCAGCATCTTTGGCAAGTTCTATTTTTTGGCCGCCCATCGAGCCGCTCTTGTCGATCACCAGCATCATTGCCAACGAAGGCTTTTCGCGTTCTTTTTCAAAGTTGCTGCGAACGGGCAAGATTTCTTCAATCTGAGTTCGGTAATAACCGCCCAGGCCAAAGGCTTGGTCGCCACCGAGCATGATCAGCCCACCGCCTAAGTCTTGAACGTAGATCCTGATCAGATCCATCTGCCGCATCGACATCGAAGTTGCCGGAACGTTGGAAAGGATCAAGCATTCATAACCCTGCATTTCAGACAAGTCGCTGGGGATGCCCTCCGGAGGACGAACGTCAACATCGATGGATTGTTCATCCAATGCCCAACGCAAGGAGTCCGTTTCGTCGGGTTCGCTGTCGATCAGCAGCACGCGAGGTTTGCCGCTGGCGTACACGATCGCCTGGGCTTCGTTGTTATCAAGCAGTGTGTCATCGCAATCTCGCAATCGCGCGGCAAAGGTTTCTTGTCGTTGCCCCAGCAAAGTCTGCTGAAACCGGAAGCGGTTTTCTCCCTTTTTGATCTTCACCGCCGGTGCGTCGACGTCGCCAATTTGAATGTCCCCACGATACAGATCGACATGTCCTTCAGTGTCACGATTGCTGCTGACAACAACTTCGACGAAGAATGGTTCGCCCTGACGCACCTGCGTGGGAGCCTCCACCGCGGCCATCTGCACTTCCGGTTCGCTTCGTGTCGGAAGTGGCACCGTCCACACGGGAACATCAGCGTCTGTCGCGGCGGCAATCCCATCGCCGTTTGTTTGATTGCCGTCGCTCATCAATATGATTCGTGGCACGCGCGATGGAGGAATCGAAGCCACGGCGGTTTGAATGGCGGCGGCTAAGTCCGTGCCCATTCGTTTCGCTTCATCGGCATCCAAGTCGGTCGGTGATGGGGTTGGCGCCGGTACTTCGTCTTCCCCGGGGTCAACTCGATCGATCGCAGAAACGTCCGCCGGTGTTTCTTCCTCAACTTCGACCGATGCTGGTTCGCTGTCCGTTTCCGCAGGAGGCTCTTGAAACGCCGTCCAATTGGATTGAAGTTGCCGTGGAGTGCTGTCAAACGGCAAAAAACGCACCTCGGCATCGTCTTCTTTCGCCTGCTCGATGGCATCCTTTAAGTATTCGTCCGCGGTTTCGCGTGCGGCCTCATCGATGCTCTCGCTTTGGTCGACTGCGAACACAATCATTTTTTGCGAGGTCGAACGAAGCGCCACCGGTCCACAAACCGCCATGATCAGCAGCGTTAGCACGATGCCTCGAACCAGCAGCGATACGAGTCGTTGACGCGGTGGGAAGTCGCTGAGCGTTCGAAGGTGAAACACCACCAGCCATAAGACGGCTGGGACCCAAAGCCATGCCCATTGCGGCTGAGTCCATTGCAACATCATGCCACCACCCTTCGATGGAACAATGCCCACTCACCGACCACCAATGCAATTGCCAACATGACCAAGTAGAACCACGCTGGAGCTCCGCCTCGCGAGACCAAGCTTGTTGGCTCCTTTGGCTGCTGGGCAACTCGTAGGTCACTTTCCTCGGCACTGCACAGGTTGACCGCCAGCAATTCACCAGGAACATCTTCCGCTAACTTCCATTCTTCGGGAGTCTTGACGGGTTGCTGTTCGGGCTGTGGTGCTGAGTCGGTTTGGGGCAACGACTCAGGTGAGAACAGGCCGTACACGCCGGCTTTCCCGATTGGGCTGATGGTGGCGTGATCACGCGTAACGGAAATGTTTCGGACATTTCCATCCGGCGACATCAACACGGCCGAGGCAACGTCGAAATCCCATGGCACCGTAGTCGCCAATCCCGTGTTCAAGGCGGGGTTCATGTCACCTGTTTGCCGGAAGAACCAATTCATGGCATTGGTCATCATGACAGGGAATGCGATCCGAAGCGGTAGATCGCTGTCATCCAAGTTGGCTGACAGAATTAGAATTCTGCCGGATTCACGTTCGACGGAAACCAAAACCCGCGAGGTGTCAGCTGTTTCGAGCAACGTGGTCGCCTGTCCCAGCGATTCGTCGACTTCGATATCACGCCCGCCGGCGAGCATCACGTTTTGCAATTGAACGTGCCGCAGCAAAGATGACTCCTTGTCCTGTTTTGCCACGATGGGGGTATCGATTTCGCTGCCAAGTTTCCAGGTTCCCGGTGGACCGTCATCCTGGGCGATAAACAGAGCGGGGCCGGAAGGAAGTTCCGTGGGAACCGCTCCGCTGTAGATCGTCAAACCATTCTCTGCGGTTTGCTCGGCGTCGTTGACCACCGTCAACTTGATCAACGGTATCGATTCTAAAACGGTGCGAAGATAGAACGACACGTCATCTGCCCCAGTCACCAATGTCACTGGAACGAGCGGGCGTGCCGGAACGACTGCTCGGGCCACGTTGTCGACGGAGAGCCCATCGGTCGCGTCCAACGAAGCGGTCAAAACCCCGCCCTCGCGAGACGTTCCATCGATCGTTGTTTGCCAAACGCCATCGGCGTCCAGCTTGATTGGAACAACGTCGACCAAGTCATCGCCAAGCGTAAGCTTCAGCCGTGTACTGGCTGGTTCGTCGGAGAAGTTGCGGACTTCGACCAACAATGCGTAACCAACGGGATCAACGCTCGAACGTCGAACTTGGAATGTGGTGATTGCTAGGTTTGTTTGAGAAGTGCCAACGGTCTCCCATGAAAGATCTTCGGCTGATTCGATGTCATTTTGAACGCCAAGTGTTGTGTCGGTGATGACGACAATACGGCGTCGGTCATTTTTGTCTGCTAACCGTCTGGCCGCTTCGATGGCAGCGCCGATCTGCGTTGGTCCATCGGTTGGCTGGATCGAATGAATGGCTTCCTCGATCGCCGGTGCGAAATCAGACATGCCGACAACCACGCGTACCGTGGTGCCCGCGGTGACCAATGCCATTTGGTCGCCTTGGCGAAGACCGCGAGCGAGCGAAGCGGCGCGGTCAACGGCTAGTTGCAATCTTGTTTGGCCTGTCTCCGGTTCGACCGCTTGCATACTGGCAGAGTTATCCACGACCAAAATCACTTCTTGACCAGAATCCGCCTGCCAACGCCAA
This sequence comes from Rhodopirellula baltica SH 1, assembly GCF_000196115.1. Lineage (NCBI taxonomy): Bacteria > Pseudomonadati > Planctomycetota > Planctomycetia > Pirellulales > Pirellulaceae > Rhodopirellula > Rhodopirellula baltica. Next base: position 4,032,250 of record NC_005027.1, on the reverse strand, counting down.
AGTGGATCTGCCAGTGCGAATACCAATAGCGAAACAAATACAAGCTGCAGCAGAAGTGACAGCCAACGACGAAGATTCTGCCAGAGGGATCGCTGACGTTTCTCTTCGAAGATCTGTTCCCAAAACAGGAGCGTTGCGACAGGCCGGCGTCGCAAACGCGTTTTCAGGATGTAGAGAACGATGATTGGAAGTGCAATCCAAAGCCACATCAATCGTTCGGGAGACGCCAGCGACATGTGTTATCCCACCGCCGCAGTACGCATCATACGAAGCAATACAGCGTCGAAAGGAACCTCCGTCGTCGCTCGTGTATGACTCAGGCCGTGGTTGCGGCAATAGGTTTCGACGTCATCTAAGAATGCCTGGAAAAGCTTTTTGTACTGCCGTAGCTTGCGTTCGGTTACCGTCACCTTTTTTTGCAGACCACTCTCACAGTCCACCAATTCCATGTCTCCCAAAAAACTGGGGGACGCTTCACTGGGCGTATGGATCTGAATCACATGCGGTTCAAAGCGGGCGTAACGGAGTCGATCGATGCCGTCGCGGAAACCCTTTTGGTCGTACAGATCGCTGACAACAATCGCCAGTCCCGTTCGTGGTGCTCGGTCCACAAAATCACCAACAACCGTTTGCAAGTCCGTGCGTTCGCCGCCGCACTCAAGTTGCTCAAGAAAACGCAGCAAACTGAGGACTTGGTTTTTGCCTCGGATCAATGGCATGGTCGCACGTACACGGTCGTCGTAAGCCAAGATCGAAACGCGATCGAGATCTGCCAGAGCGATATAGGACAACGCCGCGACGATCTGCTGGGCCAGTAGGAATTTTGTTCCTGTGGCCTCACCATGACGGTTATCTGAATCAGCCACGTTCATGCTGGCGGATGTATCGAGCAGCATATACACGTGAAGGTCTTCCTCTTCCTGGAATCGTTTTAGCAGCAAATCGCCGTGCCTCGCGTAAACGTTCCAGTCCAAGTAACGCAGGTCATCTCCGCTGATGTATTCGCGGTGGTCGGCAAATTCGATTCCGCCGCCGGTTTGCATCGTTCGTCGCTGGGCCAATAGTTGCCCCTTGAACATCCGCTTTGATAAGAGCGAAAGGTATTCCAGTCGCTTCAGAAAGTCCGAGTCAAAGACGGTCATGCCACAACCACTTCGCTGTGAACGTTTTCGATCAGGTCGTCAACGATCGCATCGATGGTGATTCCGTCCGCTTGGCCCTCAAAGTTCAGCATGACCCGGTGCCGAAGCGTTGCATGGGCCATTTCGCGAATATCTTCTTTGGCAACATGAAAGCGACCGTCCAAAACGGCCCGGATTTTTGCACACAAAATCAATGCTTGTGCTCCCCTTGGACTGCTGCCATACCGGACAAATTTTTGCACCATCGGGGTCGCCGCTTCGTGAGATGGATGGGTGCCCATGATCATCAAAATCGCATAACGCCGAACTTCATCGGCAATCGGGATTTGCCTCGACAGGCGGCGAAGCTCGATCACGCGATCGGAAGACATGATTTTTTGAGGTGGCGGAATCTCTCCTGCTGTGGTGCGGTCCATGATCGTTTCCATTTCCTCGGTCGTCGGAAATGGTACGACCAATTTCATGAGGAAACGATCCAGTTGGGCTTCGGGCAGAGGGTAGGTTCCTTCCATTTCCAGCGGGTTTTGCGTGGCCAACACAAAAAATAGCCCGTCAAGTTGATGTGAAGTTCCTGCAACCGTGACACTGTGTTCCTGCATTGCTTCTAGCAAGGCGGATTGTGTCTTTGGCGTCGCGCGGTTGATTTCATCAGCCAGCACCACATTGGCAAAGACCGGGCCGCGTTGAAATTGAAATTCTTTATGGCCGTTTTGTGTTTCGACCAAAATGTTGGTGCCAATTAGGTCGGCCGGCATGAGGTCGGGAGTGAACTGGATACGACCAAAAGAGGCATCTAAAACGTCTGAAAGCGTTCGGACCAAGAGGGTTTTTCCTAAGCCGGGCACACCTTCGAGCAAGACATGGCCGCCGGCAATCAAAGATGTCAGCACCCCGTCAACGATTGGTTGTTGACCGACGATGCGTTTGGATACTTCTTCGCGAAGTCGACCAAAATCCCCACGGAATTGTTCGAGTCGGTCACGCAACTCATTGTCAATCGATTCACTCATGTTGTTCCTAATGGTTCGCCATCGCAGCAATCGTTTGGAAGGTCAGAAGCAGAATACCAGAAAATGTGAGGTGGGGGGTGTCAAGAATTGCATCGCGCGGCGCTGAGCTCTACAGTGAGGATTCATTTGATTGCTTGGTTCGACTTCCGCTTTGACGTCGAGGTTGCCGTGATTCACTGCCGTCCAGTTCGGATCTTTGTCTTTGGTGCATTATTAGTCTTCTTACTTGGAGGCGGTTTGTTGTGTTTGCCGTCTTCTGCTCAAGAGGCCAGTAACACTGATAGGGAACGCGTGATCGCGGACCGGTTCTTCCAAGTCCTGTTGCGCCGGCCTCGTCCTGGCACCGCACTGGATCGAGTTTATGGGTATCACGTTCAAAACGGTTCTCTTGATCAGCTGATTGAATCGTTGGATGTAGAAGACGATGCGCCGTCAGCTGGTGAGAAGGCAATGGTCTTAGGGCTGATCCAAGCCCAACGCGGTAAGTCAGCCCTCGCTGTGGATGCATTCTCGAAGGCAGAAGATCGTTTGCCCAACGAGGCTGCTTGCAGCTTTTATCTCGGCAAATCGCTGCTTGCTGTTGGCGAAAATGAACGTGCCGCGGCGGCAATTCAACGTTCAATCGACCGGGGGCCCGCACGCAACGAGGCGGTGCCGATTTTTACTGAGTTAGGTCGTATTTATGGGCGGGCAGGTCAGAACGAAAAGGCATTCGCGGTTTGGAAGCAACTCGAAGCGATGTTCCCGCGAGATGCCCGTGTCGGGGGCCAAATTGCTCGAGCACTCGCCGAAGAAGGAAACCTGGAAGAAGCACTCGTGCGTTTTGTTGCACTGTCGAAGAGCAGTCGGGATGAAGACGATAAGATTGCGTTTGCGGTGGAAGCCGCCGAATTGCGACGTCGGCTAGGCGAACCGGATGAAGCGACAAAGGATCTCGAAAAGATTCGCGCCCGCTTGCGACCAGGGAGTTGGCTTCACACGGATGTTCGCAATCGGATCGAAGATGGGTTCCTCAAATCGGGCGACTACGACGCATTGGCGAACTATTACCAAGGGCAGTTGGCGGACTCCACTGACAACTTGGCGTTGCAGACTCGATTGGGCCGCATCTTGGTCTCCGCCGGACGGCTCGACGAAGCCAAGAAAACACTTCTTGACGCGACCACGAAGGCTCCGGGTGACGCCGATGTCCGGTTGGCATTGATCGATGTGTTGGTTGCCTTGGGGGACAATCAATCAGCTGCGGCACAGTATGAAAAGTTAGCAAAAAGTGACCCCGAAAACCCTGACTATTTGCTGCGTTGGGGACAATTGTTGTTGGAAGATCAGAAGACGGAATTGAAGGCGCGCCGCGAGGCAGCGTCCCGTGTTTGGCAGCAATTGGCCGATGCTCGAAGCGACGATGCTGTCACGCTTTCGCAGATTGCCGATCGATTTCGAGGCATCGATCGAGAAGACGATGCGATCAAGTTGTATGAGCAAGCGATTGAGGTCGACCCTGAATCTCCGCAGTACCGCGAGTACTTAGGGGAATATCTGCACAAGCTCGATCGAAAAGAAGAAGCGATCAAGACTTGGGAATCGATCGCCTCTGAAGATCGCCGTAACCGAGACTCACTGGTTCGTTTGGCTGAAGTATTCAGCACATTTGAACTGGGCGAACGAGCCCTCGCGGCCTGGCGGGATGCGTCAGAAATGGATTTGACGTTTGCACAAGAGTTGCGTTTTGCAAAAGCACTCCGAGATTCAAAGCAGCATGAAGAAGCGTTCGCGCGTTTGGAAGTGGCCCGCGACATCGCCGAAACTCCGGACGAACAAGAACAGGTGTTGAAGGACCAAATCGAAACGTATCGACAAGCCGGAACGCTGGGTGAGCAGATCGCGACGCTAAAGACGCAACCTCCAACGGTCGATCGGTTGCGGCAATTGGCCTTGATGCATCAAGCGGCTGGTCAATTGCCCGATGCGGCGGAGGCGATTCGTCAAGCTCGAAAGTCAGAGCCCGACAACGTGGACGTGTTGGTGGTCGCCGCCGACATTGCTGAGCGACAAACCCGTTTGTCTGACGCGGTGACTTTGTTTGAAAAACTATCCCAAGTCGACACCAGGTTTCGTACCAACTATTTGCAACGCGTCGCGGGGCTGCAAACCCGTCTTGGGCAAATCGATGAGGCGCTGGCGACATGCGAATCGTTGATTGATGCCAACCCAGCCAGTCCTGAGTCCTACCTGTTCTACGCAAGAACGGCGCTTAGCGCCAACCGTGATGATGAAGCGTTCACCGCACTACGCCGGGCGATGAACGTGGCTCCGCGTGACAACGGACCACGGAGGATGATGGCCTCTGAATTGGCTGAGAGTTATCGGACCGACGAAGCGATCGAGCTGTACTGGCAAGCGATCCAGTATGAATCTCAAACAGACGACCGGATCAGCATAATCAAGCAGTTAGCACCGCTGTACGATCGCCAAGGTGATATCGAAGAGCTGATCTCGAGAATTGAGTCGCTTGGCCGCGAAGACGGGGATGCCCGAGAGACTTTGCGTTTAACGTCTGCCGCATACGAAGCGATTGAAGATTATGGGGCCGCGCGGCAATCGATTGACCAGTTGATTGCGCAACAACCTCGTGATGTTGGATTGCTTGAGGCGATGGTCAACTTAAGTGATTTGGCGGATGAGGTCGCGACGGCGGCTGGGTATCAAGAGCGAATCGTCGCACTCGCTGACACACCCGAGAATCGTTTCAAGCTGGTGCAATTGAAACTCGACGCGGGAATGATCGATATCGCGACGGCACTCGGCGAACGAATCTCTTTGGTATCCGATCCGGTTCGTTTGGGATCGATGATCCGGTCCGCTGCGATGCGTGGTGACACCAAGGCAGCAATCGCGATCTGTCGCGAAGCACTCGATCGCGACCCTGGATTGTGGGATGTGAAGCTCGAGTTGGCTCAACTGTTGCTTTACGACGATAGTGATGACGACCAAAAGGAACGCTATGAAGAGGCGGGTGAACTATGCGAGCAGATCCGCACGATGGATCTGCCGCTGGACGCGAAGCCGCCGACTCAGAAGACGGTCAAGACCAGCTCACGCAACACCAATTACCCGGCGGACTACTTAACCAATCCGAGATATTGGGGACAAAGCAGCTACACGATGGCTCGCAACTATCGGATTGGCCGATATGGAAATGATTTGTTTGGATACAGCAGTGGCGCGACCACCCTGAATCTGATCCAACCCAACGTTTTTGGGCATGCGCGTATTCTGGCGGCATCGCTGCTGTTGGTGCGTGGAGCCAAGGAAGCACCGGCGGGAGAAGTCGAATCCAAGATCGAGGAGATGATGAAAGAGCAGTTCAGCATCGACGACATTGAAGAGGTCGACGATGCGATGGTGCTTTGGGAGTACACCTCATTGCAATCGTTCCAGTCGGTGTTTGCGACGGATACCAACACCAACGAAGACGATGCGGAGGCCGCCGAAGCGAAACGGCGGCAGGAGATGCTGAGCTGGCGATTGGCTGAGCTTGATCCTGAATATGGCCAGACAGCTGTGTTGTCGCTGTTGGCGTCTCGCATCGCGGTTCCGGATGAGGAAGAAACCAAAGAGTCTGAGGAAGATGGTGAAAAGAAGGAACAGCCTGAACCCCTTTCGACAGAACGCTTGGAAATTTTGGTTGATCTGTTCAACAAGAACAAAGTCACGACGCAAACAACGTCTCTGCAAACGGCGTCAAGTCAGTTGATGCTGCGGAGTATCTTGATCAACGAATTCAACCGAGCTGGACTACCGGAACGAGCAGCTGAGTTTGCCATTCCTGATCCTGAGGAAGACGCATCGTACGACGAGCTCTTGTCCACTCTTATGTTCCATTTGCGGATGGGATCAGAGGATCGAGCCAGCGAGTTGGTAAGCCGGCTGATACCTGCGATTCGAAATGAGACGGGTGGCAAGGCCACGCAAACGAGGAGTTCCATCAACGGTTCGCTTGGAGGCATTTCGCGAGCATCCGACCGGAGTAAAGCGTTCGTTGACAAACACCGACTCGAGTTGCTCGATGCTGTTTTGGCAGCGAGCATCAATCGTGGGAATCTTTCTCGTAGTCGCAACAGTTCGCTCTCCGAAGGCATGCTGCGAACCTACTATCAATCACCAACGGGAAGTTACCGGTCGATTCAGATCAAAGCTCCTTTGTCCACCTCGCTGATTGATCAATCCATGGTGTCTGAGCTATCGAGTCTGATACCGGTTGACCCGTCACAAAAAGTGAATGCTCGTGATCGATCGCTGCGGGTTCCATTGGAAATGATCGAGCATCTTCAGGAACCTCTCCCAGACGCTCCGGTTCACGAATTGAAGTCGCGTGGTGTGCTGGCGGCGTTTGCTCATTGGTGGGACGACCGACCCGAGGACTGCTATCGTGAATTGATCGAGCTTTGCGAAAAGTATCCCGACGACATTGACCTGCAGATCGAGAGAGCTCGTTTGGCGAGCGAGTTGAATCAACCCCGCGTTGCACTGGAGGCGTTGGATTCTTTCGATCCGCTGGACAGTCGTATGTTGGTTCGCAAAGAGATGGCGGCAATGAACTTGGCCGCTGAACTCGGGGACATCGATCGCGCGAAGCAGGCTGCGCAGCGATTGTTCGGAATGCGGATGGACACGAATACGCAATTGGCGTTGGTGGACCAACTGCGTCGCTTAGGAATGAATGACAAGGCTGCCGCGGTGTTGCGCCGGATGCGAGGCGGTAAGAGTCGCGATGAAAGTGTCGAGTTGCAGATCGCGAGATCCTTCATGGCCAGCGACGACAAGGAGTCGGCTGCCGAAGTCGCTTACGCTTTGCTGCGAAAAATGGGCAGTGGACGACGTCAAAACCAAAGCAATCAAGACTACTATCGCCGACAAGCGGTCGAGATTTTGACATCGGCGGGACGGATGGAACCGTTGATTGAACGAGCCGAGCGGCGTCTGAAAGCTTCGCCCTCCTCAATGCGTGTGCGATCTGAGTTGGCGGAACTTTATACGGCAGCCGGTCGCTCCGACGACGCAGAAACTCTTTGGGAAGATGCTCCAAACGACCGTCCGGTCGATGCGCGGCAGTTGCTGGCCCGGGCGGCCGCTTTGGACAAGAGTAAAAAGCATAAAGAAGCGGCTGAGATGTATCTGGATGCTTTTGAGAAAGATCCCAGCTTGATAAACAACAGCTACTACGAAATGCGTCGAGCGGTTCAAGCGGCGAAAAGCGAAGACGCGATGTTCGAAAGGTTATTGGAGTTTGACCCTGCGACCTTGTCCTCCTATCGATTGGGGGAATTTGTGTCGATGGGTGATCGAAAAGATTTCAGTGAGGCAAAACGCAAATTCATTGGTCATGCACTGAAGAGTCCGTATGGTCGCCAAAACTTCTATTCCATCCTCCGCAACGTACCCGATTCCGAACGAAAGAATATTCCGGGGATTCGAGAGACCGTGGTCGAGGCGATTTGCAGTGATGATGCTTTTTCGCCGACGTCAACACTTTGGCAGGTTCGCAGCCGTTCAAGTGGCGGAACAGCAATTGGTCCGTTGGATGATATCATTGTCTTGGTCGTTACAGACGAGGCGGTAGCCAACAAGTTTGGCGAGGCGGCAGAGAAGGCCAAGAAGACAGAAACCTCGAAACCGACTGCTGAGTTTTTGCTCGCCCTGATGGACCTGAAAAAGTCGGAGCAGAAGGACAAAGCAGCTGAACGACTTCGCAGTGCGATTCCCAAAAGAGAAGAGGGCGAAGTACGTGGGGCTCAAGCCATCAGCGGTGGTTTGGTATGGCAGGCTGGACAAGTCGTCGAAAAAGTGGGTGGCATTCCCGATCGCCCAGCGATGTTGGTCGAGATGTACGAGTACGCCAGCGACGATCCCAATATCACACCGAACGATTTTCAATACTCAGTATCCGCTCGGTTGCTCGACGTATACGCGGCCAATGGTCAGAGTGGATTGGCTCGTCAGTTCGCGCTTGATGGCTATGCTTCGATCGATAATTCCGAACAGAACCAATACAACCCCGGCTACGGGGACTATCAAGATTTAAGGCAGTTCAAATCAATTGCCGACAAATTGGTCAGCATGGGATGCCCGATTGATGCACTTGTGATCTATCGACGTGCTCTTTCGGATCCAGGCCGGTTCGATCGAGCCAAACGTTATGGATCCGGGACAACGAGCGAGTCCTTCGTCAAAGCAGCCGAGGCAGCAGCCGAAGCTGTGACGCCCAAAGCAAGCACGCAATACATTCAGTGGCTCACTGAAGAACTTGCCGAGTCGAAAGACGCCAAGAAGCGGGCAATCAGCGTCGATCTAATGGACTTGCCCGTCGAGATGCTGTTAGCAGGCGATGCCGAACCAGGTCTGACGATGGCAATTCGTTCCTCGCTTGAGATCGATAAAGGACACGAAGCCGTGGCTGAACTGGCGTCCGTGCTCAGCGATCTCTCATCTGTCCATACCGAGGATTGGTCGCTGCCCGCGGCGGAACTTTTGATTGCTGCGCATACCGATTCGGAAGGGATTGAACCCACTGCAGCTCGCTTGTTCGAGATCCTTCCGTCTTTGGAAGAGGTGACCGCCGCGGCAGGGACTCCTTCGACTGAAAAGTACAAACCTTTATTGGATTTGTATCCGGTGGTTAAATCGGTTCACGAATCCGATCCGGGCGCGGACACCGAAGTCGGCAAGAGCTTGATTGACTATTTGGCCAGCGTCGCCGGAACGACCGGGGATCCTCGGCTCGAGTTGGCTCTGTCGAAATTAACAGGCGATGATTCGCAATCGTTCGCGAATTATCTGGACCGGATCGAGGCTGACGTTGAGCCGGGCGCACCACTTTCAAAAGACAAATGCGAGACCGCGTTGGGGATTGCACGAACCGCTGCGATGGATGGTGGCATCGAAATTTCCACGCGTGCTCTGATGTTGGCGCTTGGCAACGGTCCGCCTCTGCGGCAGATGGGGACGACGGGCGATGCGTTCACGATCAGTCGGCAGCCTACGAATGTTCGAGATCGCGACGATGGTGGGATGGGTGAGCTCACTCGGCAAGTCAACGAAATCATCGATCTCTACTCGGATGCGACTGGAAAAAAGCTAGGCAAACGCGATCCAGAACCTGAGGACTCAAACACGAGTGATTCGGAGACTGGCGATGTTGCATCTAGCAATGAGGCGTCCGGGGATGGCGATAGGCCAAAGAGCGACCCAGCGACATCGATACCTTTGATTTTCGAGGCGTTGCGGACAATCGTGCTGCCGCCGGAACGTGCGGCAACGGTGTTCCCCTATGCGACCGAGATCGTGTCAACCACCGGATATGACCGGGGTGTGTTGGCCGACGACTCCGGAAAGGAATCAGCTGCTAAGTCGCTGATGATCGCAGCGGTCCTATGCGATCGCTCACCGCAACTGGATGAGTTACTGCAAGAGCGGATCGCGAAATCAACTGACAAAGCGACGAGTGCGAGTCTGTTGGTTGATTTCGCAATGGCGTCAAAGGACGAGGAAAAGCTCGTGTCGGCTTTAGACTCGTTCGCTGAATCGCTGGATTCGGTGTTGCCTGAGGTCAGCGAAATCACGTCATCCGCTTCGACGCCGAACTTGATCACATCTCAGATGCAACAAGAGTCTTATCGCAAAAGTGAAACTATCAATCTTGTTCTCGGATGCATTTGGCCACTGCTGCAAGACCCAAGCGACCTAGCGAGTGCACCTCAGGTTGCGGAGAGGGCCGGTGAGTTGCTGCAACGCACCGCTGGCTTGATTGACTCCGATAGCTACACCTCGAATCGTCATCGAAGCATCGCCAGCAAGCTTCGCCGTTTGATGTTGAAGAGTGCCGCGAAGAGTAGCGACGTTGAGCGTTTCCAAACCGTGCTCGACGCTGAAATCGCGACCCGTGAAGCACGATACGCGAACTACGATGGTGACCGCCGCGATGAATACGTCCAGCGTGAACTGGAGCGGTTGCTAGGTGAATTGATTGATGACGGGTCGGTGGATCAAACCCCTGGCTTCATTCGCAAGTTGATCGCAATGAAACAGGCTGATGATTCGAATCGTGATTCGATGACACCAGCCAAACTGGCGGTCGCAATCAATGAGTTGCCCGAGGCAAAGCAGTTTGACCTGCTAATGCAGATTGCGATGGGAGACGACGCCGACAGCCCGATCATGCATTGGACTGGGTTCGTTCGGTATGACACGCCGCCGGAATCCGTTCGTCGGCAAACTCCGCGATTGGAAGACTTTAAGTCACTGGTCACTTCGACTTCCCAGATTCCAACGGTCGACACTCTTTTAATGCTTGCCGATTTGGCAGCCAAAACAAACAAGTCAGCCGACGTCGCCGAGGCATTGATTGAGCGGAGCAAGCGAATAGGCGATGACGCCGATATTGCAGCCGCATTGGTCCGCTTGGCGGGTCAGTTGAAGAACGGAGGCAACGCAGAGTCTGATTCGCTCCTCAAGACTTTGGATGCGATCAAGGCCGACTTGATCGCCAACAAGCCTACCAAGCAAGACACAAAGCTCGAGTATCCAATGTTGGCGACCTATTTGATCGCTCGATGCATTGATGCCGGAGTGGCGGTTGACCAGACAAAGCCATTGCTTGCAAAGCTCTTGCCATATGCAACTCGAAGTCAGCGAAATACTGTGACGTCTGCTTTGGGCAGAACCATGGCGTTTGCTGGAGTGGGGCGGGCAGCCGGTGCGACTGAGGGTTCGCCTTTGACGCAATTTGTTCCAGTCAGGTTGCCGGCAGGAGCGACTCCTGACACGGAAACCTTGCATCCACTCTACGCGATGGATGACGAAGGATGGGTCAGTGCTACGAGTGGTGACAATCAATCGCTTTTCATGCTTCGTTTTCCCATCGTAGGCGAGTTTGGATTTTCGGCCGACATCTGGGATGGCAATCCGGGGGCAAGCAACATCGGTTACGGTGGTGTGCTGTACCAACCTGACGGATGGGAGAAAAAAGCTCGAATCACCGCCATGGCGGGCAGCACCGTGAAAGTGTCGGTACCGTCCATTGAAAATGGGAAGGTAAACGAAGAAGCGTTAAACGTCACGGAAAACGAAGTTATCGGACTGTGTAATGGCGAACCCTATGTCAATGATTTGAGAACACGGTCCTATCCTTGGTTGTCAGTCACCCATGAAATGAGTCGGACCACGAGGTTCAACAACATTCGTCTGACGGGGAATCCTGTGATCCCAGAGCAGATCAATCCAATTGATCCAACCATGAGAGGCTGGGGCATTTTGACATACGGACGTGGTTTGCCAGATCCCTTGTTGCCCCTTGGGGAAGGTCAGGAAGCCGATAAGATTTACGAGGCCCGCCAGGCCGCGAGCGAGAAAGACCAAGCCAAGTGGTCAGTGAAGGAAAACGAACTGAAATACACGACGGCACAAGCGGACAATGTCTATGATCCGTCGAGCCACATCGAATACCTGCGTCCATTGCTAGACGGTGACTCGATGGAGTATTCGTTTTGGTGGGAGTGGGATGATACGGAGGTCCAACCGACCGTCGGTCGCATGGCGTTGAAGTTCACCAAAGACGGTACCCTGCCAAACTGGATTCGAATTACCAATGATCTGGCGTCGACCGAATTTGTCGCAGTGAACAAACTGAATCCGCCAGCCGATCCGGTTGCACCGGACAACGTGCCCAACGATCAAGCGTGGAACACAGTGAAGTTGACCCGTGATGGTGACACCGTGCGAGTGACATTGAATGACAATCCCTTGATCAGCCTGCCTGTCGCTGATCCACCCCGCCCGGGTTTGCTGAGGGAGCTCAAGCGAAATGTTCGCATCCGCGATATGATGCTGACGGGAGATTGGCCCAAAGAAGTTCCTGCGGACTTAATGGAGCGATCGGCAGCCAAAGACTGACGACGGTATGAGCAGTCGCTGGCCGTCTAGATGGTTGATTCGTTGAGTCTACCTGACGGAAGAAATCCTACGGCGATGTCGGTAGCTCAATTGCACGGTGGGTCTTCGCTGATTCGTAACACGCGTCGACCAAAGCCATCGTGCGCAGGTTGTCACGCCCGCTCAGGTTGGGTTCGACGCAGGTCTCCATTGCGACCAACAGTTCCGCCATCGGGCCGGCGAACGCGTCGGGGAACCAGACCTCGTCCCAGCGTGGTTGTTCCCATCGGCCGATGTCCGTCGTCGTCCAATCGATTGTGCTGGGGCATCGACGCGGGTACTTGGGCCAGCCAATGGTTCCACGAGCTATCCCTTCCGTGCCCTCGACTCGCCAAGTGATGCCCAAGTCTTCCGCCGCGCCTTCGCGCGCCGGTCCTGCCCACACGTCATCGCAAATTTGGCAACGCAACCCGCTGGCGTATTCCAGGATGTACAGCCCAATGCCGTCGACGTGCGGGAACGTCGTCCGCGGATCGGTCCGGAAACTAGCAAAGACGCGAACCGGATCACCGAACCAGTACCGCATCGCATCCAAGTGGTGAATCGACATGATTCGGCATGTCATCCAACCCTGCCGTTGTTGCCACGGCATCCAATGCGGGATCGCTCGCATGTCGATGGTCGCCAAAACAGGTTCGCCGAGTTTTCCTTGATCCAACATCGTTTTGCAGGCGCGGATGGAGTGGTCGTAGCGCATGTTTTGATTGACGCAAAGCGTGACTCCTGCGTCGTGGCAGAGATCGACAATCTTCTGGGCTTCAGAGAAACAGCCCGCGATAGGTTTTTGGGCCAAGATGCCACGGATGTGCGGATGCCGAACCACTTCACGAATGATCTCGAGTTGAACGTCGGGCGGGACCGCGATGTCGACGACTTCGATGGAAGTGTCGGTCAAGAGTTCGCTTGGATTGTCAAAGACTCGGGTGATTCCATGCCGCTCTGCCACCTTGTCGGCTTGTTCTCTTCGTCGCGAAGCGATCGCGGCGGGATGAAAGCCTGCCGCTCGGTACGCCACCAAATGGCAATCATCCATGATGAACCCGGCACCGATGCACCCAATGGGCACATTGCGATTTTGGGGCATGACGGGATCGATGCCCAAGTCAGCCGCGTCGCTTTCACGATGCGTCAATTGTTCGCGTCCTTTGATGTTGGTTTCAAAGAGGTCGCGCTGGCGTCTCGATTCGGATCCAACCACGCCATGGACTGACCTTGCGAATCGTTTTGGTGCACGTCCGTGTCTTCAAATCGTTGCCCGCCTATTTCACGCACCGCAGAATCTGGCAAGCGATCCAGTGGCGTGTAGCGGGGGTGATGCGATTCTTTGTAGGGATCATTGGACTTGGCGTTGTAGCAACAAATCATCGACCAACGCGGATTCTCGCTGTGATTTTGATCGCTGCGGTGCAACAGATTGGAATGAAAAAAGAGCACATCGCCAGGATTCATTTCAACATGAACGAGCTCGAACCGTTTCAAAATCTCCGCCACCCGTTCTGGATCAGCACCGGCTTGTTGGCCGGTCAGTTGATGGTGAACGCGTCCGCAAGCATGAGAGCCTCGGATCACTTGCAGGCATCCGTTTTCGCGAGTCGCCGGATCGACGGCAATGAAACAACTGACCAGATTCGGCGTTAAAACACCGTTGCCGTACCAGTAGCCGTAGTCTTGATGCCACGCCCACGCGCCACCGACTCGCGCGTCCTTCATGATCATCTTGGAGTGGTAGTGATACGGTTCGTCTCGCAGCAATTGCTCGGCCCTTTGGACCAATCGATTGCAGCGTGCGAATGCACCGTAGATGCCGTTGCCGGGATGGTTCCAAACGGACAATCGAACGGTGCCGCCTTCGCCGTCATCGCGACCAAACGCGTGGTCGTCCAGGCGTTTGTCTTCTTTGGCCGAGCGGCGCAGCAGTTCGATCTCATCCGCATCGAACAATGACGAAGCCAACAAGAAACCTTGGCTGTCGTAATCGGCAATCTGGGCTTCAGTGAGTGGGCCGGGCATATTTGCGGGAGTTGGTTCGCGGAAACGAATGACAACTTGTCATTGTATGCGATCCATTGCACCGACGGATTCGGTCACGGATGAAGAGGAGCACGACTCGCTTTGTTCCCAAGCATCGGCGTGAATGCCATGTGGAACATGGCCTCCAATCCTCAGGCAGCGGCTCGTTGGGAGGGGCTGATTGGCAAACGGATGATGAACGCGGTGCCACGGCCGACCGAGCTTTCGACTCGCACGCGCCCTTTGTGTTCGTCGATGATGTCTTTGCAGGCGGCCAGTCCCAAACCCGTTCCGCCCTTTCCCGTTTCATCGGGACCGGCTTTGGTGGAGAAGTACGGATCGAAGATCTTGGGCAAGACGTCTTCCGGGATGCCTTTGCCTGAATCGCGAACGGTGAGTTCGACATAGCCGTTTCCGTCAGCACCACTCTCACCGGAAGCAACGCGAATCCATAGCGTGCCACATTCGCCGATCGCTTGTCGCGAATTGGTCAACAGGTTCAGCAGCAACCGTTGGATTTGATTGCCGCTGGCGTGAACGGTTGCGGTTTCGGCGAGATCGGTTTCGATGCTGATTCGGTACTTCTGCATTTCGCGTTGCATCAGCACCAATGTTTCACGAACCAAGCCACTCAAATCAACCGGGCCCATCGCATCGCTGCGGTTGCGGGCTTGGGCCAAAATCGTGTTGGTGATTTGTGCAGCTCGCTCGGACGCTTCCAAAATTTTCGTCAGTGCTTTGTCTCGGCTGGCTTTGTCTTCGTTTCGTAGTCCCAACTTGGCATAGTTGATGACCGTCATCAGCACGTTGTTGAATTCGTGCGTCGCGGTTCCTGTCAGCTCGCCCAGTGTCGCCATCCCCTGCAAACGCTTCACTTGCTCTCGAAGCACCGTCAGCTCGTTGGCAGTGCGCTCATTGGATGAGGATTCAGGAGCGGCGTGAGTCGAAGCGGCGGCAGAAGCTTGTTGCGACATAGCTGAATTGGAATCCAAGCAGGAAGGGAGTGGCTGTTTGATCTATCGGAACAACCCACACGGTTGATAAATCCCTGCTATCCGGCCCGCAAACCTTACCCTCCACGGCTCGTTTGCCCCGGTCACTTGTTCGCCCTGAATCACGCAGGCGAAAAGCCCCTCTCCAGTGACTGCAAAGATCTCGAAATGAATCGGTTTGACGACGAGAACGTGCTGGAACGCCTGAAACGGATGACCCGCATCGCCCGGCAGAATGGATTTGAAATTCGCGGTGAACCGTTGGAGGGGGCTGGCAGCACCTGGTGCGAAATTCGCGGCAAACGCATGCTCTTTCTAGATTTGACACAAACGGCCGCCGAGCAAGCTCTCGCGATTGAGGAGATTTTGGAGATGACTCGGATGATCCGCCCCAACGCTCCTGTCGCTGCTCCTGCGAGCGTGAAACAGGCTGCTTGAGCCTGCGGAAAGAGCCTCCATCGACCGCTTACCCACCTTCACCGGGGTGGATCCGTTCGTCGCATCGTCGTTTTTGTGAAAAAAACGTGCGGCGGTTTTGGAGTTTCGATTGCGAATTACAATCGGACGGCCGTTTTCTTTTGATGTTGGTTTTTAGGTAGGTTTGACGTGCTATGCGTGTGATTGTGACAGGTTCCAGTGGGCTCATCGGCTCGGCCGCGGTGCGGCATTGGGACGCCCTGGGTAACGAAGTCATCGGCATCGACAACGACATGCGCGCCACCTTTTTCGGCCCGGATGGCAGCACGAAGTGGAACCAGTCGCGGTTGGAGCAGGAAACGAAGAACTTCCGAACGGTGTCGCTGGACATTCGCGACCGCGACGGCGTGTTGGATTTGTTCAAGAACGAACCACCGGATTTGGTGATCCATTGTGCGGCTCAACCTTCGCACGATAAAGCGGCCGCAATCCCGTTCTTGGATTTCGAAGTCAACGCCAACGGCACATTAAACCTGCTCGAAGGAACTCGCCAGCACGCCCCCGAAGCTGTGTTCTGCCACATGAGCACGAACAAGGTTTACGGTGATGCACCCAATGAGTTGCCGCTGGACGAGTTGGAAACCCGCTGGGAATACGCTCGCGAAGAAGACTACGACGGCATCAGTGAATCGTGCCGCATCGACCAAACCATGCACTCGTTGTTCGGTGCGTCCAAGACCGCTGCCGATGTGTTGGCTCAGGAATACGGAAAGTACTTCGGTCTGAAGACTGGTATTTTTCGTGGTGGTTGTTTGACCGGTGCCAGCCACAGCGGCGTCGAGCTGCACGGCTTTTTGAGTTACCTCGTTCATGTCGCCGTGACGGGCAAGCCTTACACGATCTTTGGTTACAAAGGCAAACAAGTTCGCGACCAAATCGAATGCAGTGACGTGGTCAAAGCCTTCGAAGCGTTTTCAAAGAACCCGCGTCCGGGTGAGGTCTACAACATTGGCGGCGGGCGTGAGAACGCGGCCAGCGTGTTGGAATGCATTCAAAAGATCGAAGACATTTCGGGTCACAAGGTGGAGTGGACGCTGGGCGACGACAATCGCAAAGGCGATCACATCTGTTACATCAGTGATCTCAGCAAACTGCGACGCGATTACCCGGACTGGGACATTCGCGTGTCGCTGGACGAGATCCTGCGGCAAATGATTGCAAGCGAAGAGTCCAAACTCGCCACGGCATGATTTGTAAACGCGATTGAATTTGATTCACAAAAAAAGCCGCTCACCGGATGAATCCAGTGAGCGGCTTTTTCGATGTTGGTCAGTGTGACCTATGCGGGTGGCTCTGTCTTAGCGACTGCGACCGGCGTCGAGGAGCTTTTGAAGTTCCTGTTGCATTTGTTTCGCTCGTTCAGGTTCGCTGTCACTTAAATCGTTCTGTTCGGCTGGATCCGATTCAAGGTTGTAAAGAGCGAATTGGGGAACTGGTTTCCGCGTCATCGACAAGTCGAAGTTGTACGACTTCTTTTGATCGTGGCGAACGAGTTTCCAATCGCCGACGCGGTAGCCGTAGTTGCCGACTTTTCCGTTGTCTTGTTGGACCAAGTGTTCGCGACCGGAGGCACCGGACTGATTCATCAACGCTCCGAGCACGTTTTGGCTGTCCAAGCTAGCGTCGTTTGGTAGTTCTTGCCCGACCATGGCGGCGAGACTGGCGGCAAAGTCGATGGTGCAAACCATTTCGTCGCTGACACCGACGGGAATCGTGCCCGGCATGCGGGTGATGAACGGCGTTCGCGTACCACCTTCGTAAACCGTGTATTTGCCGCCTTGATACGGGCCATTGGGATCGTGGTTGCCAAGCTTTTCATTGGCGTCGTCTTTGTAGCCGTCGTCCAAGACAGGACCGTTGTCGCTGCAAAAGACCAACATGGTTTTCTCGGTGAGTCCGTTTTCTTCCAACGACTTCATCAGTTCTCCAACGCACCAATCCAGTTCAGCGATCGCGTCGCCGCGAGGCCCCAGTTTGGTGCTGCCTTGGAAACGTTCGTGGACGACACGTGGAACGTGCAAATCGTGAGAGGCAAAGAACAGAAAGAACGGTTCTTCTCTGTTTTCGGCAATCCAACGCTTAGATTCCTCCACCCAGCGGTCCGACAAATCTTCGTCACGGAAACGAGCGGCGTGGCCACCGGTGTAGAACCCGATTCGGCTGATGCCGTTGTGGATCGTGGAGTTGTGACCGTGCGACCAATCCATCTTCAGTGTGTCGCGGTGGGTGATCCCGGTTGGGTGATCTTCTGATGGTTTCTTGTTGCCGACCCAAAGTGGATCTGCAGGGTCCAAGTTTTCAACGTTGTGATCGTTGACGTAAACCTGCGGCACGCGGTCGTTCGTGGTGGGGAGCAAAATGCAGTGATCGAAGCCGATTTCCAACGGTCCAGGTTTCAGGTCACCGTTCCAATCTGGGCCTTCGTTCTTTTCACCCAGGCCAAGGTGCCATTTGCCGATGACGGCCGTTTTGTAGCCGGCGTTTTTCAGAATGCGGGCCGTTGTTGTCGTTCCGGCAGGAATCAACGCGGGGCTGTTCGGTGGAGCGATGCCGGTATTGGGAAAACGGAATGCGTAGGTGCCAGTCAGGAACGAATAACGGGTCGGGGTGCAGGTCGATGCCGAACAATAACCGCTGGTGAAGCGACAACCTTCCGATGCCATCTGATCAATGTTGGGAGTCTCCAGACCCTTGGCACCATAGCAACCGATGTCGCCGTACCCGAGGTCATCGGCCATCACGACGATGACGTTGGGGCGATCGTTGTCCGCCGCTGAGGTTTCCGATAATGGCGATACGACGCACGCGAAAAAGAGTAGAAGTGGGAGGAAAAGGCTCGGTGACCGACCCTGGGAAGTGTCAGATCGTCTCGCTTGATTGAACGGCATGATGCTGTTGGTTTGGGGGAGGGGGAGGGGGAGAGGTGGGGATCAGGCGCTTGATTGTACTCGCGTCCGCAAAGGCTGGCACCTGTTGATCGGTCGTCGCCCTGGCACCGAAAGTTGAATCGGTGCGAAAGCTGCACGGATGGGTCTATAGAAACATCCGGTCAGAAGACTGATGCTGGACGGCTTTTTGCCAGATCGCAGGGCGGCTGCCACCATAGGTCGAAATGCCTTCGTCAACCGAGCGATCAACGATTTGCGAGAGATACTTGTGCGGCATGGACCCGTCGAATTGCGACATGTGAATTGATGTTTCGTCGTTTTGCGGAAAGCGGCGTGGATCGTCGGGCGATCGAGATGAAGATGGATTAAATTCAGAGACGTCCGCGAGGCATCTTGCTCGTCAGTTGCCACTCACGCTTTTCAAGCGAACGATCGCGGCGCCGCCTTCCATCCACCCCACCTCGGTACTCCCATTGATCTATGAAGACTTGGCTTTCTCTAATTTTGTTGTCCGTTGTCGCCATCCCGCTTTCCACCTCTGCCGCCGAACCGGACAACGCTCCGTTGGTTTATGAAGGCGGCGAAGGAATTGGTAAGGGCAAGCACATCGTGTTTGTCGCGAATGATCACGAATATCGATCCGAACAAACTTGTCCGCTGCTGGCGAAGATTCTGGCAAAACACCATGGGTTTCGTTGCACCGTGTTGTTTGGAATTGATGAAGATGGCGAGATCAAAGCGGGTGACTCACCCGTGCCCGGGATGGAGGCTTTGAAAGACGCTGACTTGCTGTTTTTCTTCACTCGTTTCATGAAACTACCCGACGAACAAGTCGACCTGTTGGTGGACTACTTTGAACGCGGTGGGCCGGTCGTTGGAGCTCGGACGTCCACTCACTGCTTCAATGGACAAAAAGGAAAGTGGGCGAAGCTGAACTTCAACTACGAGGGTGAAGATTACCTCGGTGGTTTAGGTGAACAGATTTTTGGCAACACTTGGCACTCGACGCGAGGGCAAAGTCACTACGGCGGCAACCACAGTTCGAGCAGTCGGATCACCGCGGTGGAATCGGCCTCCGATCATCCGATCATGACCGGGGTTGGAACGATGCACGGCTACAGCGGAGCGTATTCGTCTCGTCCGCCAGCCGGATCAATTCCATTGGTGGAGGTTCAGGTTCTCAATACGTTTGAACCAAGTGACGATGTCAACACGGACAAGCCAAAGGTGTCTGCTGGTTGGACTCGGGATCACTACGTTGCGCCATCGGGCGAGAAGAAGGATGCTCGCGTTGCTTACTTCTCGTACGGTGCGTCCGAGGATTTGCTCGACGAAGACACTCGTCGCTGTTTCGCAAACGCTTGTTTGTGGGCACTCGGCATGGAAGACCAGATCACCGGGGATTTGGACATGAGCATTGTTGGGTCGTTCGTTCCAACACCATTCACCACCGGCGCGTTGTATCGTGATAACGTCCGGCCTTCAGAACTGGCCAGCTGGGACAGCGAGATCATGCCGACAGATCATGTGCTGGGCGGAATGGACAAGCCAAAGATGGTTCGTAAGGTCCAGTCAGCCCTGAAGGCACGCCCCAAGTTGCGTGAACAAGTCGCCAAGGATTACCCCAAGCTATACGGCGAAGACGCGAAATAGCCTCTTCAGCAATGGTTCGACCGCCGACGTTGCAGCTGCATCCAATCGGTCGCCGACCATTTTTGCGATCGTGAATGAGCCTCAGGTCGCGGACTGTTATTGATGACAGCCCGCGGCCTTTTTTTGCATGGCGGCATCCTCGCAAACCAATTCGGGTCACTCAGATACTTTGCCGGTTTGCACGTGATACGGGCAGAATACACGTGATACGGGCAGAATAAGCGAGTACGCAGGTTGCGAGCGTTTCCTGCCGTCAGAGTGATTTTCGCAATTGCTTGTTCGGGGGGTGACCTCTATTTTGGGCGAGTGCCATCAAATTGATTGGTGGCTGTGCGTTCACCTGGTTGGACGCAACTCGGGGGAACGCAATTGGTCGATCAAGCATCGGATGGTCCGTCGATGCGATCCTGAGCGTTATCGCCAATCTCAAGAGAGCCTTCAAAACTCTCAACCCAATCCCATCAGCATTCCCGTCAGCACGGTCAACGAGCTGCACAGCAATTCACTCGGCATGGCTCACTCGTTCAATCCCTCGATCGCGATCGCTGACACAAACGAACGCTATGTGTCGGCCAACGCTGTCTATGCCCAGCAGTTCCATCGCTCACCGTCAGAATTGTTGGGCGGCACCATCCGAGAAATGGTGGGCGATGACAATTACCAATCGATGAAGCCGCACTTGGATCGAGCGTTTAGCGGTGAGCAGTCGACTCAGTCGGTTGCTGAGGCAACGACCGATGGAGTGACGACGTACCGACAAGTCAGCTATGACCCTCAGCTTTCTGCGGACGGGCAAGTCACAGGCGTGATGATTGTGGCAATGGATATCACGGACAGCAAACGTCGTGAATCAGATCTGCGGGAATCAAACGAGTTCAGCCGAGCGATCTTGGAGAGCAGTCCCGACTGTGTGAAGGTGCTGAACGAAGAAGGAGATCTAATGTCGATGAACGCCAAGGGAATGTGCTTGATGGAGATCGATGATCTGGAGCCGTTTCGCAATCAGGCGTGGTGGAGCTATTGGCCGGAACAGGCACAGGGAACGGTTCGCAAGTCATTGAAAGATGCTCGTGAAAATGGTGAAGGCCGTTTCGAGGCTGAGTGCCCAACCGTAAAGGGGACGCCGAAATGGTGGGATGTGATCGTGACTCCCGTTCGTCGCAATTCGGGCGAGGTCAAACAGTTTGTCGCGGTTTCGCGAGATGTCACCACGCGGCGTTTGCACAAACAAGAGCTCGAGGAGCGTGAGAAGCGGCTTCATCGAGTGATCGACAACATGAACAGTTTTGTCGGCATCGTTGATCTTGATGGGGTTCTTCAGGAGGTCAATCAAACCGCCATCGATGCGGCATCCGTGGCTCGCGAAGACGTGATCGGACGGCCGTTTTGTGAAGCGTTTTGGTGGTCGCATGATGATCAAGTCGCCGAACAAGTGAAGTCGTCAGTTCAAGCGGCGATTCGTGGGGAGACGTCTCGGTTTGACATCGCCTATCGAATCGCGGGCGACTCATCGCGGATGGTGGATGTATCGTTTGTCCCTGTGCGAGATGAATCTGGGCGAGATGAATCTGGTCCGCCTTTGTATGTCGTCGCTTCGGGCTTCGATGTGACGGATCGGTATGAGTTCGAACGCTCATTGAAGGACGCGACGGATGCGGCGGAACAAGCCAATCGGGCGAAGAGTCAATTCCTCGCGAACATGTCGCATGAAATTCGGACGCCGATGACTTCGATCTTGGGCTACGCCGACCTGATCTCGCAGAAACAGATCGATGAGGACACTCGCTCCCACGTTGCAACCATTCGACGCAACGGTGCGTTTCTGTTGGGGTTGATCAACGATATTCTCGATTTGTCCAAGATCGAAGCGGATCACATGGAAGTCTTTGATGAGTCAGTGAATTTGATTCACCTGATCGAAGATGTGCTCAGCATCATGCAGGTCCGTGCGGCGGAGAAGGATCTTGAGATTCGTGTCGATTACTGCGGGAAGATTCCCCGAGAGATCCAAGCGGATTCGAAACGTCTGCGACAAATTTTGGTCAATCTCGTCGGCAACGCGGTGAAGTTCACCGAGGCGGGGCACGTGCGTGTCGCTGTTCGAGCGGAACAAAGCGATCGTAGAACTCGTGTCCATTTTGATGTGGTTGATACCGGCATTGGGATCTCTGACGAACGGATGAAGAAACTGTTCCAACCGTTTTCGCAAGGTGACCCTTCGATCATGAGGACGTATGGCGGGACCGGCTTGGGGTTGGTCATCAGCCAACGATTGGTTGCCATGCTGGGCGGTGAAATTACCGCGCGAAGTCGAGTCAACGAAGGCAGTTGCTTTTCGTTCTGCATCGACGCTGGCCAGGTTGATTGCACATCGCCAACGACGGCGTTGGACCAGGAATCGATTCGATCAATCGTTCCGCAACCTCCCCAATCCGAGTCAGCCTTGTCGGAGTCAGATGACGGCCTACTTCCGCCGTCGCTGGATTGTCAGGTGCTGGTCGCGGATGACCGGCGAGACATTCGCTATCTGCTCAAACGCATATTGGCGGGAGCCGGTGCGTCGGTGGATGAGGTCGAGGATGGCCAGCAGGCGGTCGACCACATTGCTCAAACATTGTCGTCTGAGTCTTGTCCTCAAGTCGTGATCTTGGACATGCAAATGCCCAACTTGGACGGATTCGAAGCGACGCAAGAGTTGCGAACGTTGGGCTACACCGGCTTGATCATTGCGTTGACGGCGGACGCGATGGATGGCGATCGCCAGCGTTGCCTTGATTGCGGGTGTGACGACTACATGAGCAAACCAATCGACTCAGCCAAATTGATTGGCAAGATCGCAGGTTTGCTGAAACCCACTGGCGTCGAGTAGCCGACTGGCGAAGCCGAACTTCTTGCGAATCGAACCACTCGAGACCTGCTTTCGAACTCGAAGCTTTGGTTCAAACCGAAACCCAGTTTGAAAGCTGTTGTCCTGCCGATTTGGAAGCCAGACACCAGCTTAGAAGCCGAAGATTGGGGCCTTGGGTTGTTCCTTCAGTGGCATGCCACAATCAGGAGTCGGGCATAGGGCGTTCGATGTCGTGACACCGCAATCGATCAGTCCTCCTTCGGAAGTTCCGACCAAACCGAGCAAGTATTCAGGCTCAATTGGGCCTGGATCAATCCAGAGTCCATCGGGTGTCAGTTCCATCGTGCCAAGGTCGAGATCCAATCCGCGGCGAACGACTTCGAAGTTGACGAAGATATTCAGCAGCGAGTTTTGCGAGTCCAGCAAGTCACCCAGTGCCGAGATCGTATCGCGAGCCGCGGTGGGACCGCTGTTCAACCCGCGAGCATCTCGGAACGACCGAATGTCTTCGTTGAGTTCCAACTGATTCGCGGCGATGCGAACTGATTGGCGTCCCAGTTCAAAGTTGATTCGGTTGGCTTGAAGTTGACGAATGCTTGAGCGAAGGCCCTGCCACACGCTGTCTTCAAAGTTGTAGTACGACCGTTTGGCTTGTTCGTATTCGATCAAGGCTTGGCGATACGTGTTGCGTTCTTGAAGTCGAGTGATCGGGGCGTCCCAACGAAGCCCAATTCGAAGGCTGGTGTTGTCATTGTTGGGAAGGTCCGTGACCGCCGCACGACTGACTCCGCCGGAGACCACCAAGTCCAAATCGCTTTCGAGATCGTCTGCGAAGAATTCGATGCGACGATAGGTATCCACCAACGCGGCTCGAGCGTTCGCCCAGTCACGACGGTTTACACGGGCAATTTGAAGTGCCTCGGCGGGATTGATTTCGACTTCGGGTAGCAACAGCGATTCCACTCGAGCACGGGCTTGGATCAGTTGCAATGCCAGAACGTCTTCACCCAAATTGGCCAACAGGTCCTGGCTAGCGAGAATCACTTCGCCGCGAACTTGAGAGGCAATCTCAACTCCGTTGTCGGATTGTGGGCCGGTTGCGAGGAAGACGTCGATGCGGTCGTTGAGTTGCTTCACAGCGACCTTGTAAGCATCGAGTCGACTTGAGATCTCGCGGAACTGAGAATCCAATTCCTCGCCAAGTTCCAGCACAGGGTCCAAATCGAAGATGGATTCATCAACCGTTTCGATGCCCAGAAGCGAACACACGGTCGCTTGTTCTTCGCGGTAGAGTTCCAGCAGAGAATCGGTTTGGTTCTTTCGTTCAGGAATGAGTTCTGCCAATCGCTTCAGATCTTCTTCCACGCGAGGCAAGTCTTCGTTGATGAGTTCTTCTGTGAATTGAGAAAGAGGTTTGACCGAGGCACGGAGTTGTTCGATCAAGCGAATGGTCTGGTCGTTCCAAGCGAGCTTGGTCTCGGGCAGACCTGTTTCCTGATTCAACGAGCTTTCGCTTGATTCCAGTAGTCCAATGTTGATTTGGCCGACAGCCAATCGGACTTCGATCAACTGTTCCCGGCGGTTGCGAAGGGTGCGGTCAATCAACTCGAAACGTTCCAGCATCGGGTCGTTGATTTCAACGCAGATGTAGGGTGGCAAACCAAGATCTCGCAAGAACGAGTCGACTGAGTTTTGGTAGCCAACGCGTCGCGAAACCAATGAGCTTTGTGAGTTCAACAACGCGGATCGTGCTTGTGCAATTTGCAAACGTTGACGAATGATGGCTTCGGGGTCATCGGGGATTGTTGTCAACAGTTCGATCAGGGTGTTGTCAAGGATGACCAAGTTTTCACCGAGTCGAGCAATGTTCTCTTCCAAGTTGCGGATTTGCAGTTGGTCTTGCAGCAGACCGATGAAGCCGCCGGCTTGGGGCACGCCTCCACCTCCGCCGCCACCCAGGTTGGCGAATCCAGAATCGAATCCCGTGAAGGCACCGGTGTTGGCCGAGAATGTACCGCCCGAACGACTGACACTGCTGTCGTTGTTTCTGCCTGTGACGATGTCGAGGTAGAAGCCGCGACGGAATCGTTCGAAGTTTCGGACATTGGCGAGCAGTCGACGTTCGGACAGCGTCAGCAATTCCATGATGCGATCACGGCCGGCACCTCTGAGGAGCGGTTGCAGCAGTGTGAAGTCCAGGACCGTCGATGTGGTTCGGGTGTCCGGTCCACTCAGGTTCCAGACAACTTCGTTGGCAAAGTTGACCAACAAGTTGGCTCCGGTCGCGAACTGACGACGAAGTGCCACGTCGCCTCCGACGCTGGTGACCGAATCGGAATCGCGAAAGGCTCCAAAGCGTTGGTCGTTTTGGTTGAACGAAGCTCCGGCACCAGCAAAGTATTGGGTGTCGAACTGAAATCGCTGGCTTGAGACATCCAGAGCCGACAAATACAGCTGTTCCATTTGACGTTGATAGTCAGGCGAATGCAGCAACGCGATTTTGACCGCGTTCTCGGAATTAAGTTCCAGGATGCCGTCCTCATTGAGCGGCAAGAATTGCCACCAATCGGGACTTTCGGCAGTGTTCGTTAGCCCATTGGCTTCCCACATCGGATAGCCACGTCGGCCATCGACGCACTGCATGTACCGGCTCGAGGCAGGGTCATCCAATGGCATTGGTTGGAAATCGAGATCGAATGGGTTGAACATTCGGCTGCGTCGGTCCAGTTCGATCCGGAGCGGTGCGTTGACCGGGCGTGAGACGTGCGAGGCTTTCTCGTCCATCAAGGCGTAAGCCTCGTTGTCAGCCTGTTTGCGATAATGTGTGCGGTTGCACCCCATCGCGGCGGGCAGAAGCACGGATGCGGTGAGTAGCCAAATGGATGATATTTTTCGCATGGTCACGATCGATCGCCTTCGGAGACCTGGATGTTCGGTACACGCCTTCGGGTCGGTACCGACGTGTTCACAGGATCATTTCGGACGATGCGGGCGATCGGCTTGACCGGCAAGTCGGTGCATATCGCGCGAACCGCTTCAATCGGCGCCCCGTCGTGAGGGATGTTCCGGTTATGCCGATCGGTCGGTCAAAGCGACCGTCGCGGACGACCGGAACGGAAAACTTGATGAAAATTCTCCAAGCCGGCGTTGGACTGGATTAAGCTAACGCGTCAAGGATCCCTATCTGGTAGTTCTGCCGCTTCTCTATCTATCGCTCTGATGCAGTACGTACTTCTCCTCGTTCTGATTGTCGTCGTGATCGCCCAGGCCATTTTGGTCTGGAAAGCGGCACCACACTGGCGGTGGTATCAGATCACTCCGGTCGTCATCACAACGATTTTGGCCGTGATTTTCGTGTTTCCCGTTGCTGGAGCCCTGAAAAGTCGCTCTGAATGGCACAAAGTCAAAGAGGATCTGGAAACTCGGCTCGCATCCGTGGAAGCGGAGCAATTGGAACTTCGTTATGGCGATCCAAACGATCCGTTGTCCGGGGAAGGTGTCCTGCCGATGGCCCAGAAATTGGCCAAATTGGGCACAGAGGCCGGTCGACGTTGGAGAGGTCTGCGGCTGACAAACGCGAATTTCACTAATGGTGGGCAGATCGTTTTAACGAACCCCCAACCGGAGGAGCCAGTCGACGGTTTGCCTCAGGATCCAGTGGAAGAAGCCGATGCCAATGCGAATCCGTTGCCGTTGATCCCCGATGGTTTGGTTGTTTATGGGTTTGCCGAAGGGCAGCAACCGAACTTGGAAGTTCTCGTTCCGGTGTTTTACCTCGGTGAATTCCGAGTCACTGCGACATCACCGACTCAAGTCACGTTGCAACCGACTGCTCCCTTGTTGCCTCAGCAGCGACAGGCGATCGAGAGTCGCCAAGCGAGCAGTTGGTCAGTCTACGAACTGCTTCCTCTGGACGGTCACGAGCCATTCATTGCCGAAGGAAGCGTGGAAGACGACAACAATGTATTCGGCCGAATCGACGACGAGTTGGTCAATCGTTTGTTGAACAATCCAATGTCCGCCCAATCGCGGGCCGAATACCTTCGCGACGGAACTCGATCACTGCCCGATGACGAACCGCTGACCAAATGGGTCAAAATCGAATTCACTAAGAACCACGAGATTGTGGTCGATAGCCCCGATCAACGCGGTGCTCTCGACGGAGGTTTCTTCGATGGCAGCGGACGTGCCGTGGACAGTCGTCTGCAGCATGGTGACAGCGGCAAGGTCAAGTTCTCCAAAGACGACATCCTGATCGTTCAAGAGGAAGCCGCCGACTCCTTGATTGACGCGGATGTCGCTCGCCTGATCGACACCTATTACATCCGCCCGCTCAACGATTATCGCTTTGTTTTGCGACGCATTCGTTTGCGTTTGGCTGAGCTTCAGACGCGGACCAAGGAATTGACGTACGAAAACGAAGTGCTTCAGCGGGCAATCGATGCGACGGTGAATATGAAAGCAGCGGCTCAAGGTGAGAAGCTGAAATTGGAGCAAGATTTCGAGCAGACAGAAATCGAACGCAAAGCTTTGGAAGTTTACAACGCAAAGCTGGAAAGCGTTGTGAAAGAGACACGCCAAGAACTGGTCAAGCTTTATCGAAGCAATCAGCAACTTGAGAAAGAGTTGCAGATGTTTCACGAAGCGATTGCCAAACCCGGCGAATCGCTCACTTCCGTTCGCTAATTTGGCCGGTTTGGTGCTCTGCTCTAAACCAACCGTGGGCTTGAATTGCCCACTTGGTGTCTTCTGTCCAAGCTAACGCGTTGACTTGGACCGCAACCGAAGGCGGCAGCCTAATTGCTTGCCGCCTGCATCTTGGCGGCCATCAGTGTGTTGTGCAGCAACATTGCGATGGTCAGCGGTCCGACTCCGCCAGGAACGGGTGTGATCGCCGAAGCGACTGCCTCCGCTTCGTCAAACGCGACGTCCCCCACCAATTTGTCGCCAACACGATTGATCCCAACGTCGATGACGACGGCTCCGGGCTGGATCATCTCTGCCGTGATCATTTCGGGGCGTCCAACCGCCGCAATCAGAATGTCAGCTTGGCGGCAGATTTCGGCCAGATTGGATGTGCGACTGTGAGCGATCGTCACTGTCGCATTGGCGACGGCGGGGCCACAGGTGCTGTCCTTTTGTGCCAGCATCATTGCCATCGGTTTGCCGACGATGTCACTGCGACCAACCACGACGACGTGTTTCCCGCTGGTTTCAATACCCGTGCGATGCAGTAGCTGGACGATGCCATGCGGGGTGCAGGGCAAAAATCGCGGACGTCCCTGCATGAGCAGTCCGACGTTGACTGGCGAAAACGCATCGACATCTTTGATGGGATCAATCGCATCCAGGACAGCCCGTTCGTCAATTCCGGTGCCGCCGTTGGCTTTGGAAGGCAACGGCAATTGAACCAGAATGCCACTGACAGCCGGATCGGCGTTCAGTTCAGCCACTTTGGCCAGTAGTTCGGCTTGAGTGGTTGCGGCGGGCATCCGGTCCAGTCGGCTGGCAATTCCGGCTTTCGCACAAGCTCGTTCTTTGTTTCGTACGTAGACCTGGCTGGCAGGGTCTTCTCCGACCAGTACCGCCGCCAATTGGGGAGGGGGATTCCCGCCTGAAACAAACGTTTCGACGTCAGCAGCGACTTCGCTGCGAATTTCCGCGGCAATCTTCTTGCCATCCAGTCGCGTTGCGGGCATCCCGGGGCCTTGATTTGGCGTAAGTCGACGAAAGGTCGACGTGGTGAAAAATTGGAATTGTCGGTATAAAGAGCCGAACACGAACCTTCGGTCCTTTGACCGACGCAAATCACACAGGATTTTTGACTCGATGTCTACCGACGCTTCCGAAACGAATGCCGCACCGACCGACGCGCCCGCGAAGCCGATCAAGCTCAGCCCGGTCGAAAAGATCAAGCAAGAAAGCGGTTTCCTGAAGGGTTCGATTGATGTCGAGCTGGCAGATCCAGTTGATCATTTCGACAATGCCAACATTCAGCTGCTGAAATTCCACGGCACGTACCAACAGGACGACCGTGACAAACGAGCCGAACTGAAGAAGTCGGGTGGCGGCAAAGCTTACTCGATGATGATCCGTTGCCGGATCCCCGGCGGGCGTTTGAGCTCGGATCAATTGGTCGCACATTTGGACATGTGCGATGAACTGGGCGACTCGACGCTGAAAATCACCACGCGTCAAACCCTGCAATTGCACGGCATTTTGAAGGGCGATCTTCGTGAGACGATTCGCCGCATCAACGAGGTCGAGCTTTCGACGCTGGCTGCCTGTGGTGACGTGAACCGAAACATCATGTGCTGCCCCGCCAAACGAGTCGGTGGCATCCACGCTCAGCTCAACGAATTCACGGACGAGTTGACCGAGGCTCTCGCACCTCAAACACCTGCTTACCACGAACTTTGGCTGACTGACCCCGACACCGGCGAGAAGACGTTGGCCGGCGGTGGTGAACCTGAGGCATCAAGTGCCCCGGTCATCGATGAACCCTTGTACGGACCGACCTATTTGCCGCGGAAGTTCAAGGTTGGCATCGCGCTGCCGGATGACAACTGCATCGACATCTACACGCAGGACCTCGGGTTCTTGGCCGTGATTCGTGATGGGCAAATCATCGGTTACAACGTTTCGGTCGGCGGTGGCATGGGCCGCACTCCAAGTGCCAAGAAAACATTCCCCGCTCTCGCGAAACGCATGGCATTTGTGACGCCGGAGCAAGCGATCGATGTCGCCAAGGCGGTCATCATCGTCCAGCGTGACAACGGCAATCGAAGCGACCGCAAGGTGGCTCGTTTGAAGTACCTGATTGCGGATTGGGGCATCGAGAAATTCCGAGCCGAAGTCGAGAAGGTATTCGGCGGACCTCTCGCTGATTGCACCGAAGACGACGTGCACGAGTTCGACGACCACATGGGTTGGCAGGAACAGGGCGATGGCAAATTGTCCTACGGCCTGAACATCGAAAACGGACGTTTGTACGACAATGAGCAGGTTCAGGTGAAAGCAGCGATTCGAGCCGTTTGTGCTCGTTTCAATCGCGAAATTCGTTTGACTAGCCATCAAAGCATGATCTTCTGCGACATCGATCCTTCTGAGAAAGAAGAGCTGATCGAAATCTTGAAGTCACATGGTCTTCGAACCACAGAAGAAACCAGCACGGTTCGTCGTTGGTCGATCGCGTGTGTTGCTTTGCCGACTTGTGGTTTGGCGATCACCGAATCCGAACGTCGTTTGCCAAGCATCATCGATTCGATCGAAGAGCCTTTGGCCAAGTTGGGACTTAGCAATGAACGATTCACGATTCGTATGACAGGCTGCCCCAACGGCTGTGCTCGTCCTTACAACGCGGATTTGGCTTTGGTCGGTCGTGCGGTCGGGAAGTACACGCTGTTCGCCGGTGGAGGATGGTTGGGCAACCGTTTGGCCTACATCTACAAGGATCAAGTCAAAGACGAAGACGTGACCGCAGAGCTGACGGGAATCTTCGCCGCGTTCAAAGCCAACCGAGAAGAAGGCGAATCGCTTGGTACGTTCTGCGATCGCGTGGGGGCAGAGAAGTTGGCTGAGTTGGCCGAAGCCGCTCCACTTCCTGCCTGATCCGGTGACGGGCGGGCTTTGAAAAAGACCGCTCAACCAAAAACTCTTGAAACGACAAACGGCTTGGTGAATTCACCAAGCCGTTTGTTTTTGAGTGATGGGGGCGGTCGTGATCACATTGCGATGTCAGTGACCGCGAATCGCATCGATTGACTCAGCAGATGGAATTCTTTGTTCCGCCGGATGCGGTCCGTGCAGCATCGGGATCCTCATCGCTGGGAGCATTGTCGTCGGGCGATGAGCCCGGAGGGTTCTGCACGTTTGGGTTGGCCTCGATCACCGTTTTCAAGACGTCGATCAGTTGATCCAGCCGGAAAGGTTTGAAAAGCACCGCTTTGGGATGCAGACCATTTTGCTTGGCTTTGACGATGGAGTGACCTGGGTCATATCCAAACCCGGTCATCAAAATCATTGGCACATGAGCCATGACCTTTTCCAAACGCAGCATCAATTGGTACCCGCTGTAATCGGGCAGTTTGATGTCGCTGATGATCGCATCGTAGCTGTCGTCGCCCGCACTCCGGCGAACCATCAAAACCGCCTCGTCGCCTTCATGAGCGGTTTCAACGACACATCCGTAGCGTTCAAGCAATTGGTGGGCGTCTTCGCGAACTTGTTCGTCGTGATCGACCACCAAAATTCGACGGCCACGAAGAATGGCGTTTTGATCCAGTTTTTCGTCCGCGGGAACGGCTTCCAGAGGAGTCATCTTTTGACCGATCTGCTGGATCGTCCGTTTGATGTCCCGAGAGTTTTGCAGGATTCGGCGAAGGCGATCCATCACTTCGGGGCTGTGTCCGATGTAACCTTCCATCACGTGAACAGCGTCGTTCAAAATTGCATCGACTGGCAAGGCAACCGCACTGTGAATCGCGTCACAGCTTTGCTGAGCGGTGTTGGCCTTTTGCGCGACCAGCAGTTCCAGCGTATTGAGTGCGAAGGCGATGTCACGGGCGAAGATCTCCAGGAACTGCAGATCACTATCGCTGAATGCCGCAACGTCCGGGCTTTCGACGTTGATCGTGCCAAGCACCTGATCGTGAAGGACCAAAGGCACCGTCAGGGAACTGCGAGCGTCCGCGACGCCTGGGATGAACAACGGATCGTTCTGAACGTCGTGACAAACGTAGCTGACGCCGCTGGCGGCAACGTAGCCGGTGATGCCGTTCTCGCGAGGATGAGCGGATAGTCGGCGGTCTGAGGCTTCTTCGTCGATGCCGACGCTGAGCAAGGGAATGAGATCGCCGGTGGTTTGTTCCAGCACGCGAATCTCGATGACTTCGAAATTGAGCAGGTCACTGAGGTAGTGCTGGATGTTGTCCTTCAAGAGATCGATTCGGTCATCGACCTCCATCATGAAAATTTCATTTGGACGCAGATCCGCCAATTCGCGACCGGCCTGGTGGATTGCCGCCAATTTTTGTTGCTGAAGGATCTCGTCGGTGATCTCGCCGACCGTGACGATCAGGTTTCGCGGTGACTCGGCCGAGCGGACCGGCGCGGCGTGAACTTGGAAATATTGGTTGTCCATGCTGTGAAGCGTGGAGCTGCTTTCGTCTCCGGTCGCCAGCGCGGTATGGAACGGACAGAAATCCGGTCCCATGATCTCGGGATTGTGCAGCAACTCGTAGAACGTCATTCCAAGTGGCGTTCCCGAGGGGCGGCCCGCCCACTGCAGCAGACGATGGTTCGCCCAGATCACGCGAAGATCCGCATCGAGCAACGCGACACCTTCGGGCATATCACGGAGCATCAGTCCGCTTTGCATCATTCCGCGAATTTCTGAGGTTTGCGGAAGACTGCTGCGGCTCATCCAAATGCCGGCCACGTCTTCTTCTTCGAGCAATGGGAACGCGTCCACAATTGACTCGCAAAACACCCATTCGATGTCGGGTGATTGTGTTCCCTCAGCCGAGCTGTCGCCTTGCAGCAACGCTTCTGGCAGCGAGGATCGATCCGGAGGCGAATTTGGGGCGCCGACACAGATGACCTTTGGCATGGATCTTACCTCCCCCCCGTTTCAATCTTGACCGTTGGCTGGGTCGTGCAAACAGTGTTTCAGTAACGTCGTCTTTCACGCCCGGTTTGGGAACCACATCCCGGAAATTTTTGCAGAATTCCTTTGGGTTTCATTCCCGCCTCTCATTCTACGCATGAATCAATCGTCCAGGTTGAATGCGATTTATACGCGTGTCGGTGCTGTTCGACCTTGGAGCTTCGCAGAAAAAGAGTTTTGTGAAATTTTGCGAAGCGGTGCGCGTTTGATGTCAGTTTCACGCTTACTCTCACTGCATCGATCCTGGGAGAATAGGTTTTCTGGGACGACTGAACAAAAACTAAGCTTTATCGGGCTGATTGATTCGCCTCATTGTTGACACTGCCAACCTTGTACCTACATTTTGGGGAACGGGCGTTGTCCGCCCAGAGTACGCAGCCGTTAAAGCTTACCCGTGTTTCTTCTGTTGCCTCACTGGCTGTGAGCGTTTTGGAGGTTTTTTGATGAGATCGAACGTATTACGGATGTTTCTTGGACTGACAGCGGCGATGTTGTTCGCTGTCAATGTCTACGCAGGATGCGGAGATTGTGGTGGATGCGCTAGCGGCGACGGTTGTGTCTCCGATGGTGGTGGTGCCACGGTCATGGGCGGCGGCGTTGCCGGCGCGAGTTATGGGGGTGCATGTGGCCCAACCGTTTCCTATCAAACGCAAACGGTAATGCGTTCTCAGTACGTCACTGAGACTCAAATGGTGCCCACCACCACTTACCAACGCCAAACGCAAACTCGCATGCGTAGCGTAACCAAGCAAGTTGCTCGTGTTGAAACACGCGAACAAGAGTACACGGTCAACGTGCCGCAAACTCAAACTCGTACTGAAACCTACGACGTTCAAGTCGCGGTTCCTTACACCGAAGAAGAAACCTACTCGGTTCAAGTTCCTGTCACGACAGAAGTCGAACAGTCTTACCAAGTGTCGGTTCCTTACACCGAAAACGTGGAACAGTCGTACCAAGTTTGCGTCCCTTACACCGAGCAGCTTGAGCAAAGCTACACGGTTCAGGTCCCTTACACCGAGACCAAGACGCAAACCTACACCGTCAACGTTCCTTACACCGAGCAACAAGAGCAAACCTACACGGTTCAAGTTCCTGTTCAGCAAACACGTGAAGAAACCTACCAAGTGTCGGTTCCTTACACCGAGGACGTCGAGCAAAGCTACACAGTTCAAGTTCCTGTCACGAGCACGCAAACTCAGACTTACCAAGTTTGCGTTCCTTACACCGAAACTTTGACTCAAACTTACTCGGTTCAAGTTCCTTACACCGAGACTCAAACGCAGACCTACACGGTCAACGTTCCTTACACCGAAACCGTTGAGCAGCCTTACACGGTAAGCGTTCCTGTGACTGAGCAAGTCGCTCAGACTTACACGGTCAACGTTCCTTACACCGAAAACGTCGAACAAACCTACACCGTTCGCGTTCCTGTTCAAGAAACCAAAACTGCTTATCGTACCGTTACCAAGTGCGTCCCCGTGACCACCATGCGTACCGTCACGAAAGACATGGGCAGCTACCAGTGCCAAGCAGTCGTTTCCGGCGGTGCAGCTTCCTACGGTAGCGGCGCAGGCGTTTACGCAGCTGGTTCAGGTTGTGGTTCGTCGGCTTGTGGTGGCGGATGTGCAAGCAGCTGCGGCTCTTGCTCGGCTTGCACCGCCAGCTGTGGCGATGGATGTGGTTCGTCGGCTTGTGGCGGCGGATGCGGTGGAGTTGTCGGCGGCGGTGCAGCTTCGGCTGGATCGGCATGCGGACCAACTGTCTCGTATCGTCAAGTTTACGTTCCTAACTTGGTGACGGAAGAAGTTCCAACCACCTCGTACCAAAGTCAAACGCAACAGGTTCCTTACACCTACACGACGACTTCGTACACCACGCAAACGCAAACTCGTACCGTTCCTGTTACCAAGGTTCGCACCGAGACTCGTCAGCGTATGGTCAACGTGACCAAGTACCAAACCGAAACGCGTACTCGTACCGTTCAGGTTCAAAAGTGCCGTCAAGAACAACGTACTCGTGACTACACCGTCACCAAGTACCGCACCGAAACGAAAACTCGCGAAGTGCCTGTTCAAAAGACTCGTATGGAAACTCGCACCCGCGAAATTCCTGTGACGACGATGAAGACCGAAACTCGTACTCGTACGGTTCCTGTCACCAAGACTCGTCTCGAAACCCGTACTCGTACGGTTCCTTACACCACGATGACGACCGAAGAACGCACTCGTACGATCACTGTTCAAAAGTGCCGTCAAGAAGAGCGTACTCGTGAGTACAACGTGACGAACTATCGCACTGAAACTCGCACCAAGTCGATTCCAGTGACGAAGACTCGTTTGGAAACTCGGACTCGTTCGATTCCTGTGACCAAGACTCGCATGGAAACTCGCACTCGCATGGTTCCTCAAACGACCATGACGACCGAAGAACGTACCCGTACGGTCAACAAGACCCGCATGGAAACGCAACAACGCACTCGCGAAGTTGCTTACACCGTGAACACTCCTGAAACTCGTACTCGTACTTACAACGTGACTGTCTATGACACTGTCACCGAAGAAGTGCCAGAAACCTACAGCGTTTGCGTTCCTGTGCAAACAATGAAGGCCGTTCAAGTTCAGGTCTGCAAGCAAGTCCCAACCACTGTTCAGGTTCCTGTCTACAGCTCGTCGGCTGCAGGCGTTTCGACCGGTGCTGGTTGCACGGACTGCGGTTCGGCTGCTCCTGTCAGCTACGAAGCTGCACCTGTCATGCAAGCTGCTCCTGCGGCACCTGTCATGCAAACCGGTGCTGGTTGCACCAACTGTGGTCAGTAATTGCTAACCATTGTTCGCCGGATGGTGGTTCATCATCCGGTGAATTTTGAAATCACAAACGGCTCGCATTCATTTCGAATGCGGGCCGTTTTTTTGTGTTGAATCGACAATCTGCGACGGACTTCCTCGTCCGGCGGTGGGCAACGTTGATGGCCAGATGATGTCGTGGCAACGTTTGCATTGGGCGACGATCCATCGCGCGTGGTTCAATCGATCACGACTCGATGTAATCCCTGCGAGGCGGAATGACTACGGCGACGGGTAGTCAGCGGCTTCCGCCAGCAGATTCACGGCGCGGTCAATCTGTTCGCGGCTGGTCGTCCACCCAACCGAAACGCGAATTGCGCGGCCAATCTCTTTCTCACTGCGGCCGATCGCTCGAAGCACTCGAGTCATTTCATCGGGTGGTGATTCAGATTGGGCCAAACCGACGACCAGATGGCGAGCTGCCTTTTGGATGCGTTTTGCTTCCGCGGGCATTTGTACAGTGACCGTGTTGGGCAAACCGTCGACATGTTCGGCGTGGATAAGGACCTGTTCGCCGAGATTGCTTCGTAAGCCGTCGATCAATCGCTGGCGAAGTTCCGCTAGTGTCTCGTAGGCTTCGTCGACACATCGTCCCGCCATGGAAGCGGCGGAGCCAAACCCCACGATGCCGGGCACGTTTTCGCTGCCCGCTCTCAGGCCCATCTCACGGCTCTCACCGAACAAGATGGGTTTAAGTTCCAGACCTCGCCGAACAAAGAGAGCTCCGTTGCCTTTGGGGCCGTACATCTTGTGGGCGCTCAATGCCAATGAGTCAACGCGAAGCTGCGTGACGTCGACGGGGATTTTCCCGACCGATGTGGTCGCGTCGCAATGAAGGCGAATGCCTCGATTGTGGCATCGATCCGCTAATTCGCGGACGGGTTGAAGGGTGCCCAGGACATGGTTGGCCAATTGCAGGCAGACCATTTGCGTCGATTCGCGAAAGCGTTTTTCAAACTCATCTGCGCTGACCAATCCATCGGCATCGCACGGGACGAGTTCGACATCCCACCCGAGACGACCGAGTTGCAAACCGGCCTGCATGACCGCATCGTGTTCGACGTTGCTGATCAACACATGAGGAGGACCGTCTAGCGGATCCATGGTGTTGTCGAACTCCGCCGCTCCGAGGATACCGAGGTTGTTGGCCTCCGTTCCCCCGCTGGTGAAAACCAGTTCGAAGGGCTCACATCCGATGAGAAAAGCGACCGATTCGCGGGCTCCTTCGATTGCTTCGCTGACCGCCGATGCGTGAACATGGGATTGTGTCGGTAGCATGAAGTGCGTCGACCAATATGGCTGCATTGCCTCGATCACCGAAGGAGCCATCGGTGTTGTGCGATTGAAATCGAGGTAAATCAGCGACACGGCAGGCGAGACTATGGTGGCAAAGCAAGGGAAGCGGGTTCCCCAGATTAACCCCTTTGCCCTGTGAATCTAGCCGCCAACGCAGCGATTCTCACCGTGGGGCGGAAACGCTGCGGGCGGTTGTTCCACCATGGCTCAGCTCAACGAGGCTTTTTCTTGCGTCCTTTGGCCAAACGCTTCATCTTCTTGACCTCGTCTTCGGAGACAACCCATCCGCGACAGTTGCGAGCACCGCACTGGCATTTGGGATTCCAGTCGAAAGCTTCCCACGCATAGTCAAACGAGATCTCGGTCTCGGCTTCGATGTTGCAGATCGCAACAACACCGAGTGAAAACTCGGTCAGTTGGACCAGTTCGCAGTTGGGGCTGCACGAATGGTTCATGAAAGCGCCCGGCGTACTGGGTTCGAGGTACCAGTCTTCGTCCAGGTCCATGACGTATTCACTACCTTCGTAGTGTTTTTTGTTAATCAATTGACCGGTGACTTCAAACACCAGTTCACCAGGTTGGAACTGCCGGGCAGCGTACACGCCAAAGCCACATCGCCCTGTGCTTTTGACTTCGATGTCGTCGTCGTAATACGAACGGTAGGAATAGTCCTTGTCCACAACAGCTTGGAGCTTTTTGCGACGTTGTTTATCCAGTGCGGTCATTCGGTTTTATGAAGAAAGATGAGGTGGAGACCATGGACGGATTTTACCAAGCTTTGCGAAACCGAAGCGGACCGTCAACGAGCAAACGAGCGAAATTTCGTGCCCGATCTTGGGAGTGCCGATCCTAATCGGTTTGAAACGAATGTGAGGGCTGCGCGTGATTGAAAAAAACGTTCGATGCATGCCGGGGGGAAGCGTCGATCAAACCGAAGCCATCCAATTTGATTGGTTTCCAATTCCAAGGGATCTTCCATGTCACGTTCGCTCTTCACTTTCTTTTGTGTGATGACCTTTTCTTTGGTCACCACCAATGTTCACGCGGACTTGGATTCGTTGCTGGGGAGTTGGACTGAGGCTGCTTCGGCGGAACACGCTGCAGAAGAATCGTTGGTGCTTAACCATGCGTCGGATCAACCTGCTCAGGTCCAACACATGCCCGCACCTGTAACGGGGTTCCCTCACCAACCCGTCGCGACGGTGAATCCATACGTGGTGACTCCAGGAACGATCGATTGCGGCGGTTGTGATTCGGCTGGCCCTTGCCAGAAACCAAACTGCAAAACTTGCGGTCCAAAGTTCAACTGGGCCAAACGACTTGGTAGCGGATGCAGCACTTGTGGTGAGTTGGTGGATCCATCTTGCCAAGCGTGCAAGACGAGCGGCTTGAAAGGCAAACTCAAAGGTTTGGGATCGAAGGGCTGCAACACTTGCGGCGAGATCGTCGAAGGTTGCCAAGCCGGTTGCAATCTTGGGTTGAGCGAGTGCCGTCCCCACCGTGCACCGGCGTTGCCACCGCCAAGCTCGATGCTGGAATACTTCCGTAGCCGACCTTCCTACTCTGGGATTTGGGCTGGCTACGCGGAAGAAACTCGCAATCGTTGCCGCAACAAGAGCCCTCACGTTTTGGGAACTTGTGATTGCTTGGGATGTCAAACCGGTGGTTGCCAGTCGGGCAACTGTGGGGCCGCTGCTCCAACGACGGGCGGATGCCAATCAGGCTGTGCTTCGTGCGGACACTGATTTGACTTTGAAGCCGGGCAGAGTCTAGGCGGCTTCGCCAACCCAGCTGCGAATCACGTTGGCGGCAACTTCCGGGTTGTCTTCGACCAAGGCAACCAGTTCATCCTGCAGTGAACCGCCGGTGATCTCCATCGCCTCGACCTTCTCGGTTTGCTCTTCCACGGCAATTGGCGGTGCCGGAAGTTCCAATCCAAACCCTTCTTTGAAGTCGGTTGGGTCGGCGTTGCCGCTCAGCGATTTGACGCTGCTCCGAGCGATCAAGAGCGCCGCGGCGGCCAAGCCGAGCATCGCCAAGGTCTGCCATGAGTCGGACAACCACGACAGCGCGATTGCGGCGGTCGCGGGTGAATCCATTTCGGGCTCGGGCAAATCGATGTAGTCCCAAACTTGAACCAATGGGAATCGGTCTTCGCCAGCGGCCACGTCGGGTAGAAGAGCGGTAACGGCTTGTTGGATTTCGGTTTCGGTTTGTTCCTTGAGAGTGACCAAATCGGTCGTCTCCATCTGTTTGATGTCATCCACGGTTTGGTCGGGATTCGTCTCAAGCTGCTGTTTGGTCCAAACCTTCTTGTAGTAGCTTCGTGGCAGTCCGATCGAAACTTTCACGCGTTTGACAGGCAGCCCGGCCATTCGAGTCGTGGAATATTCTTGACCGGCGACACGATTGCTGGTTCGTTCGTCTTCTTTTGTCTTGGATGTTTGGGCGGTCGCATCCAGTTTGACCGGACGGTTGCTGCTGAGTGCGTTCGTTTGTGCACCGGGAACTCCGCCGGGCATCGGGCGTGACGATTCGGTTTCGCGTTTGCGAGAAGTTTCGTTCAGCGTGGTTGGTTGGTCTTCGTAACTGAGGCTGGCTGTTTCTGTGCTCATCGTCGGGTCGATTTCGACGTGAGTTGCCACGTGAATCTTTCCGTAACCCATCAAGTGATTGCGGATCTTCATCTCGAACCGCTCTTCTTCTTCGCGACGTTTTCGAGACAGTGGGTCGTCGTCTTCTGCCAAACCGAATGCTGATGAGCCATTGGTGTCTGTCACAACGACATCATCCGTCGACATGCCCGCGAAGGCGGCACGGACCAAGTCTTTGATCTGGAAGATGCGATCGCGCGACAAAGGGGCGATGCCCTCGGGTTCGACGGTGACGCTGGCCGATTGCGGGCGGGTGCGTGAAAGACCCATGCGTTCGCCTTGGTCGTATTCCACTCTCGCGGTACGCACTTCGTCGAACATCATGATGCTGCGAGCGATGTCAAGCAGTTTGGCATTTCGCTCGCGAGCCATGCGTTGTTCGTTCGATTCAAACGGACTGGACTTTTCGATTGCGGCTTGAACGCTGGTGCGCAAAGACAAAGGCAGCGAAGCAGAGCTTTCCAACGCCTTCAAAAACTCGCTTCGTGATTCGATCGGAATCTTGATACGGCGGCCTTCACGAGTCCAACCTCGAAGGTCCGCGTTTCCGAATGCAACTTCGGCCGCATCCAAGTCTCGCTCGCTAAAGCTGCGACCGCCCAGCAAGTACTCTGACGATGGTGTCGAGTTGCCACGCACCAAGAAACCCATTGCCACGATGATGGCGGTCAGCAACAACCCCGCGATAATTCGCGAAGGAACGGGCATCGTGGAATAGATGCTTCGAAATTGATCGAGAGCGGTTTGAAGCATAGAAGTTTAGCTAGATCTGAACTTGTTGAATTTCTCTGTAGGCATCCATCAGCTTGTTGCGGATTTGCATCAGCATCCGGAATGCCAAGTCCGCTTTTTGAACCGAGGTGAGGACTTCGGCTTCATTGACATCGCCGCCGGTCAACATGGAATGAACCATGGAGTCGGCTTGGTTCTGCATCGAGTTAACGCCCTTGACCTGGTTCATCAACAGATTGCCCATCTCGCCGAACGAAGAATCGGTCGAATTGGACTGAGTTGATTGTGGGTCGAGTAGCGAAAACGCTTGGTTGGTTCCTCGTTGGTCAATGCCTGCCGTCTTGGTCGCCTGTGACGACGCACCGCCCTGCAACGCACTGAACGTTGGCGGCGGACGGAAGGAAGCAACGGGACGCATGGAATTGGTGGGCGATGCAAAGAGGAGAGGCAAACGTTTCGCGAGCGATTCGTCTTAAACAGAAGCTATCAGGCCAAAATGGCGAGTCGTTGTCGACTCATTCCCTTGCTGATTTCGATTACGCCGACATTGGCCTCGTAAGCACGCGTGCTTTCCAATGCGTCGACCATCTGAGTTGTCAGGTCAATGTTGGGGTAAGCGACATAGCCTTCCCACTTGCCTTCGTTGATGGCCAACGGGTGATCGGGTTGATAGCGATACAGCGGTTCGGATTCGTCCAGCATGACTTCTGACACCTTCACGCCGGCGGCTTCACCGGGGCTGGCGGTTTCGTCGGTTTGAAAGACAACCTGTCTCGCTTGGTAAGGACTCGGGTTTCCGTTCTCGTCGACAAGCGAGGAGATGTTCGCGATGTTGCCTGAAATTGCATTGAGTCGCGTGCGTTGAGCGACCAAAGCGGAGGTGCTGATATCGAGTGCACTGATCATGGCGATCTCCAAGCAAAGAGGAAGTTGAATCGAAAACGGAAGGCGTATCAGGCACGTTCGGTGATCGCGGCACGCAGCAGTTCAAACTGACTGCGGAGCGTGGTCACGGCGAGGTCGTGCAGGTGTTGGTTCTTGGCAATTTCGGTGACTTGTTGTTCCAGCGAAACGTCGCTGTTGTCGTGGTAGACGACTTGTTCCATTGCGGCTCGTGGTCCACTGAACTGATCATCACGCGTGATCGATTCGGCGGTTCGCGAAGGGCTGAGAGCCGACAATTGTTCCGCGCTCATTTGGTCGCTGGACGGATTGGGCATCCCGACGGTGCCACCTCGGATAGCGGTGCCAAATGGATCGTGAACCCAAGACGGGATGTGTCCTTGGCTCAGATCAGGTTGAGCGATTTCGGGTGCAGGTGATGGCCCCTTACCTCGGTCTCGAATCGACTCTGCCAACGCGGTTTGAAACTGCCCTTGGTCCAGATCGCGACTTCGGTAATCGGGCGTGCTCAGGTTGGCAATGTTGCCAGCCAACAGCTCGTGGCGTCGTTCTGTGAACGCCAGCGTCTGTTCAAGTGCACCGATGGTTGTCGAAGCGACTGGGTTGAACATTTTCAAGCAGCCCGGCGTTTGGCGGCTTGATAGTGTGGGAATTTGACGGTCACCGCGCTGCCGCCTTGGGGGCAGTCTTGCCAGTTCAATTCGGCCGATAGTGCGGCCGCGATCATTGGCAGCTTGCAAGCCCGTTGCTCCACTTCAGCGCCGGTATCTGCAATCTCGATTTCGATGCCGTTGTTGGTTTGGCATCCCGTGATCGTCAGTTCGCCGCCTTCGGGCATTTCGATCAGTGCTTGCCGGATCAGGCTTTCCATCAATTGGCAGAATGACGCTTGGTCGACGGGCAGTCGGAGTGCGTCGTCCATGTCCACTTCCAGGCAAACGGGTGCCGGGTGAGCGATCAACATGGGCGATGCGAGCGTTTCCACCAAAATTGCTAAAGGTGGATCGTTGTCCTGGCCGATGAAATGATGTGACATGATAGGTTTCCGATGACGTTCATTTTTGGACGCGTCCGTGCGTTCCCGTTTGCTGTTAGCCTTCGGGAGACGTTCATCGCAAGGTCAATCTTTTCCGGTGCTCGGTTTTCATGTCCATTTTGTTTCAGCC
This sequence comes from Rhodopirellula baltica SH 1, assembly GCF_000196115.1. Taxonomy (NCBI): domain Bacteria; kingdom Pseudomonadati; phylum Planctomycetota; class Planctomycetia; order Pirellulales; family Pirellulaceae; genus Rhodopirellula; species Rhodopirellula baltica. The sequence goes on along the minus strand of NC_005027.1, from coordinate 3,989,982 downwards.
CGAAGTTTCGGCTGCCATCCCTTCGCGAATTTCTCGCCGTCGGTGGCTGGCGGGGGCTGGATGGATCACCATCGGTGTCGCGGGGTGTGAAACCCGGCATGAAACAATCGCCGAGTATCAGGTGGCTGGCCCATCGATGGCGCCAACGTTGTGGGGGCCGTCGGTTCAATTTTCATGCACCGCATGCCAAGTTCGCATTCGAGTGGATGTCGACCGTTGGCAGTCCATCCAATTGCAATCGGCGAATGCGCGCCAGGCCACTCGTTCAGCACCAAGATGCTGGCATTGTGGAACGTTGATAGATGTGAACTCAACCAGCTCGCTTATTCGAATCAAGCCGGACGTCGTGACCGTCGTTGCAACGCCAGTTCGCCAGATTCAAGCCCGGCTAGACAAAGGTGAGAAGCCGTTGGTTGTGGTGAAGCGTGAGGGCAGCATTCACATCAAAAGGCTGCTTGCCGGTCCGGGGCAAATCGTCACCGCCGATGACGATGGCCGGGTGCTCGTCGATGGAAATGCGGTTGCGGTTCCCGATTCGCCTCAATTGCCAATCGATTTGGATGACAGGCGGGTGGGAGAACTCGCGAGTCGATGGCGCTGCGTCAGCAACGCCTGGCAGCGTGATCAGCGCGGAGTTTGGTCTAGCTTTGAAGGCGGTGCGGGGTCAGGAAGTTCTGTCGCTTGGCTGGTCTACGAACATCGCAACATCTATCGAAGCAACGTTGTCAGCCGAGTGCTGGATGATTGCCCTGCAAACCTAGGGTTGGATCGACGCCTGAATTCCGTCGATGAGATTGGTCTCACCTTTGTCATACGCCCTCGGACCGGCAAGGACGCAGACGCTTTGGACACGCAGGTCGATCACCTTGTTCGTGCAATGGTTTGGACAGATCGCGGATTGCGGGTTGTTTCGAAATCGGTTCCTGGCCAGTCCGATGCAGGCGGTGTCACCATCGAGTTCACCCCACAAGCGTTTCGTGAAGGCGAGATCGTCACGGAGACGGATGAAATAGGCGGAGAGCTTCCGACTTTGTCGCCGACATCACCCGTTGCGATTGGGATGGATCCGCGAGCGGTGCTTGATGCACGAAGCCTAAAACTTTGGCGCCTGGTTTCTTGGCGTGCGCCAGCTCTATCACGTTGGGAATTGCGGTCCAACGAGTGGTTTGTGGCAGGGGACAACGTTCCGGTGTCGGTGGACAGCAGAACATGGGGCCCCGTGCAAACCAATCAAATCATCGGAGTTTGCCAACGGAGCGATCGAAATCGAGTGGCACCAATCCACGATTGAACATCGTTCGAGCTGCGATCTAAAGCGCGGTGCGAACGGTTGCGACCGCGACGCCGACCACTTTGGGGTTCAGCACCGTGACCGGTGGTGAATTCCTGTCTCCGTCTCGCAGTTCGACATGGCCGTTGGTTGGGTACCAGTATCTCAGCGAAATGTTGCCGGGCGAAGTTTCAATGGCAGCGAGTTGTCCAGCTTGGACGTTGTCTTGTTTGTTGATGACGATGTAGTCGCCGTCGTGAATTCCGCGGGCGGCCAGCGAGTCACCTGATAATTGAACGACAAACCGGTCGCCATCGGCAAGAATCTTGCCTAAATCAACCACGTCCGTTGCGTTGACGTCGATGTCGGTGGGCTGGCTGCGAACGATTCCCGCCATAGGCAATCCTGTCGGCGAGCGAGCGTCTTCGCCCGTCAACTCAATCGCACGTGACTTGTTGGCTTTGCGAGTGATCAGTCCTTTGCGTTCCAGGGCGCGTAAATGGCACATGACACCATTTGGACTACGTATGCCGAAGTGCTCACCGATCTCACGAACCGTCGGCCCGTAGCCTCGTTCTCGAATTAAAGACCGGACAAGCTCATAGACTTCTCTTTGTCTCTCGGTCAGTTGAGCTTTGGCCATGGGTTTCGTGGAGGGAAGTGAGGTGGGCGGAGGGGGCAAGGAAGTGATCCGATCACTATGAGTCAAGCCTAGCATGGGAATCACTTTGATGACGTTGGATTTCTCGCTGATTTTCACATCGACTACGACAACCTAACTCTGTACCAAATTGCGCGAGTACGCAAATGATTCGGGCTAGAATTTCGACTCAGCCACCCCACAGGGCGGTTTTCAGCGTTTCAATCCGAAACGTGCTGGTAGCGAATCAATGCAACGAATGCGAAGCGTCGTTAAAGCGACATGCAGAAACATAGCCAAAACTGAACAGGCAATGTTGCTGTTTGATAGCTTTTTTTATCCTCGTGCTCGCTAGCCCGTTGCCCCCAGGGGCGCACTTTGCAACTACCGGAGGTTCAGGAGGACGACCAGCAGTCCGGCTGGGATGCACCAGTACGCGAACCAATGAAGTCGGTCTTCCCGGCTCCATCGAATCAGCCACTTCAACGCGACGATTCCAACGGCGAAGGCGACAGCCGCACCGATCGAGAGCACTTCGATGGAGGTTTCGCCTGAGGAGCCGTCTTCAAGCAAATCTTTGATTGCCAGCACCGTCGCACCCAGAATCGCGGGAATTGCGAGCAAGAACGAGAAGGTGACTGAATCATCCCGGTCGAGACCCATCAGCCGGCCGCCGAGGATCGTTGATCCACTGCGGCTGATTCCCGGCAAGATGGCGAATGCCTGGAAGCAGCCAACAAGGAACGCGGCGCCCAAGCCCAGACGATCGTAGGTTCCCGATTTGGGAGTGAGTCGTCCGAGCACGATCAGCATCACACCGGTCACTATCAGCATCGCTCCGGCCAGAAGTGGACTGCGCAGAATTTCGGGAAACTGAGTCTTGATCGTCAGTCCAATCACGACCGCGGGAAGCGTCCCAATCACCAGCAAGCCGATGACGCGACGGTCCTTTAGCAACAACGCCCAGATCCGTTGCCAGAAAACGACGAGGATTGAACCCAGTGTTCCGGCATGGAGGATGATTTCCAGGGTGACCGATTCGCCAAGTTCGCCCAGCATTGATCCGAGGATCACCAAATGACCCGACGAGCTGATAGGAAGGAACTCAGCGATCCCTTGCACGATTGCCAAAATGACGACGCGAATGAGTTCCTGCACGTTTCGATGTCTCGACTAAAGTGTGTGGGGTGTGCGTCTGGATAGATGATGTCCTAGGTTACTTTGTCGCGACAAAATTCGGCATCCGTCGTCGCAAATCCAATCCGTTTCCTCCGCCTGAATGACTCTTGTGAACGCATCCACCGGCTCCGACACTTCTTCCGAAGGTATCGATTCTGACGGCCAAGAGTCGCGGATTTCTCACGAACCGATTCGTCCTGACGGCATCGGCATGATAATGCTGAATATCTTTCGTGGATTTTGCATGGGGGCGGCTGACACCGTCCCGGGAGTGAGCGGTGGAACGGTCGCGTTGATTCTTGGTCACTACGACCGCTTGATCGCAGCGATCAGTCATGTGGATACCGAAGCTCTCGGTTTGCTTCGTTCGGGCAAATGGACAGAGCTGATTCGTAGGTTGGACTTGCGATTCCTGATCACGCTCGGAATCGGAATCGTTGTCGGGATCGGTTCTCTCGCTGGCCTGATGCACTGGCTACTGCAGCACCGAGTCAACGAAACGATGGCGGTGTTCTTTGGATTGGTGCTCGCAAGTGTTTGGGTTGTTCGACGCAACGTGACTCAGTGGACGATCCCGCGATGGATCCTTTTGGGCATGGGAGTGTTGGTGGCCTTGGGCATTTCACGGATCCCGGCAACAACCGGCGATGCCAGTCATGGCTTCTTGTTTTTCAGTGCATCGATCGCGATTTGCGCGATGATTCTGCCCGGGATCAGCGGCGCATTTATTCTGTTGCTGTTGGGCGTATACGAGCCCGTAATTGGCATGATCAAGGGTGTGGTCAAGGGCCAGATCGATTTGGACATCCTGGGACGGTTGGCCGTTTTCGCTGCGGGCTGCCTGTTCGGTTTGCTGGCGTTCAGTCGTTTGCTGAATTACCTGCTGAAACATTTCCGAGACGCGACGATGGCCGCATTGATCGGTTTGATGATCGGCTCGGTCGGCCGGCTTTGGCCGCTTCAGCGTGTGACCGCGGAGACCGCCGAATTGGAATTGAAGTACCAGGAATTCGAATGGGTTTCACCAGTCGAATACGACGGCAGTGTGTTGATGCTCGTGGTGCTTGCGATCGTCGCCGCTGTGGTTGTGGTCGCCGCAGATCGCTTCACTCTTCGGATGCAGTCTTCAGCTTCTGGTGCTTGAGCGATCAGCCGAGGATTGACTGCGACGCACGGCTCGTCCGACGAGTTTGACGAACCCTTTTTCGATCATTTTCCAGTCGGCGGTGACGTCCTTTTTTGGGCGGACCACATAATCGAATCCGCTTGGCAATTGCGTTTGGTTCAGCCGGAACGCTTCGCGAATCAGACGCTTCCATCGGTTTCGAACAACCGCGTTGCCGGTCTTCTTGGGGATCGTAACACCAAGTCGGCATTTGACGGTTTTGGATTCGTCTGGTGACGGCTCACCATCCGCGTCAGGAACGTCGTGAGGCAACGCGAAAACGACCAAGCAATCGTTCGCGGCGACACCACCACGGCGGAGTGCTTTGGTGAATTCACTACTGCGAACGACGCGAGATGATTTTGGGAACTCAAGCGGCCGTTTTCCACCAGTCCGCGACATCAGGAAGCGGCACTCGCAACGGTCGGATGAAGCTCAAACTTCAAGCGTCCACCGACCAGTGTGTGAGTGACTCGTGCGGTGAGCGTGCGTCCGGTCATGGGGCTGGAATGACATCGAGAGCGGAACTCTTTCGCCTCAACCGACCACGCATTCAACGGATCGATGACTGTCACGTCGGCGTTGGCACCCACTGATAACGTGCCACCTTTCACACCGGCGATTCGGGCCGGTGCGGTTGAGAGACACTCGATTGCGCGAGACCAAGGGAGGATCTTTGTTTCGACCAGATCCGTTGCGATGGCCGCGAGCGTCGTTTCCAAAGCGGAGGCACCAAAGGGAGCCAAGTCGAGGTCGTTTGCTTTCTTCTCTTGGGCCCGCGGCATGTGTCCGGATTCAATTGCATCGATCACGCCTTCGGCAACCGCGTTGCGAAGCGCTTCCACATGCGACGGGCTTCGCATTGGTGGATGAACTTTGTATCGCGAATCGTAAGACCGCAGCAATTCGTCACTGCCAAAGAGGTTGTGTGGGCAAACCGATGCGGAGATGTGGATGCCTCGGGATTTCACACGGCCGATCATGTCGATCGAACCCATGGTGCTGACCGGACCGACGTGCAATCGACCTTTGGTTGCCTCGGCCAGTCGAACGTCTCGTGCGACGGCCAAGTCCTCCGCTTCGGTGGGCAGCCCTTTGAGTCCGAGAATCAAGCCGATTTGCCCATCATGCATGACGCCGCCGTCAGCAAGTTCGGGGACTTCTGGCCGATCGAAGATTGGCAGGTCGAACATTCGGCAATAGTCGAGCGCCCGCTTGAGCAATGCATCGTTGGGCATTGGACGCGGAGTGTCGCTGAAACCAGCTGCACCGGCGGCGGCCAAAATCCCGAGCTCGGCCATCTGCTCAGCTTGTCGACCTTTGCTCAGACACGCGATCGGCAGCACACGAACGCCATCAACACGTTGTGCGATTTGGCGAACCAACTGCACCGATGCAGCAGAATCCATCAGCGGTTTGGTACTGCTGCAGCACAACACCGTCGTGTAACCGCCCGCCAACGCAGCATTGCTGCCCGTTTGAATCGTTTCGTCCTCTTCACTGCCCGGTTCGCGCAGTTCCGTTGCCAAATCAACCAAACCAGGTGCAACGATTTTTCCGGTGACGTCAAGCCGACCAGCATCCGGCGGCACGTCACCGTCGGGCGTGTCGATTGAATGAACTTTGCCCTCATGCAGAACCAAGCGTGCGATTCGGTCGATGCCGTTGGCGGGGTCGATCAATCGTCCGCCGTCGAGAACCCAAGTGGTGTCATTCATGAGAGGTTCTCCGCGGATGCATCTGCGTTTTCTTTCGCGTTGGCCAACAACCACAGCGATGCCATGCGGACTGCGATCCCGTTGGTCACTTGTTCGAGGATCACCGAATGCGGCCCGTCGGCGACTTCGGGGGTGATTTCAACGCCGCGATTGATTGGCCCGGGGGCCATGATCAGGATGTCGTCTTTGGCCAGCCGCAATCTCTCGCCGTTCATGGCGTACAACGCCGCATATTCGTAAACGCTAGGGAATGGTCTCGCCTTTTGCCGTTCGAATTGAATGCGAAGCAAATTCAGCACGTCGCAGCGATGGACGATCTCATCGAGACGGTGAGCGACTTCGAAACCAAGTTCTTCCCAGCGGTGACTGACCAAAGTTGGTGGGCCGCAAATGATGACGTGAGCACCGAGTTTACGGAGGCCCCACAGATTGCTGCGTGCAGTGCGACTGTGTGCGATGTCACCAACCAAAGCCACCGTCATTCCCGCGAATACTTTCTCAGGATCGGCGGCTTCGTTTTTCCAGTCCGAGCCGATGCGATGTTGGAGGATCGTCAGCATGTCGAGCAAACCCTGAGTGGGATGCTCGTGGGGACCGTCTCCGGCGTTGAGCACACAGCAATCCAGTTCGCGGGCCAACAAGTGAGGCGTGCCGGGAGTGGAGTGTCGCGTCACAACCCAGTCGACGCCCATCGCTTCGATGGTCTTGGCCGTGTCGACGAATGTTTCGCCTTTGGCAACGCTGCTGCCGCTGCTGCTGAATTCAACCGTGTCGGCGCCGAGTCTTTTGGCGGCCAACGAGAAACTGTTCCTCGTACGTGTGCTGTTCTCAAAGAACAAATTGGCACACGTTTTTCCCGTCAATAGCGGGACTTTGCGACGGCAACCTTCGGTCATCGTCTTCAGTTGGTCCGCCGTGCGTAACACGGCGAGGATTTCAGCGGCGGTGAGCCGCTCCAAATCCAACAGATGAGGATGCCGCCAGACGGCCGGGAATGACAATTGATCGGGTGAGAGCGATGCGTCCATGGCCGGGAGTTTAAAGCATCATTGACTTGTCGACGAGTCACGGCAGCCGACAAACATCAGCCAACCCACAATCCAACAAACGCCACCGATTGGGGTGATCGCACCCATCACCGGTGTGTTGGTCAAAACCAGCACGTACAGACTGCCGGAAAAGAAAATCAGTCCGGCGACCATCAACGCTCGAATCGTTCGCAGCCATCCGGACCACCGCAAGGGAGCGACCGCCAAGCCCAATAAAACGATCGCGTGAGCCAAGTGGTACCGGGCTCCGGTTTCGAACTGCTCCACGCGACGAGCAACCGTGTCGGGATCCAAACCGGATTGCTCAAGGAAGTCCGGCAACCCATGAGCGACAAACGCGCCTATTCCAACAGCAGAGGCTCCTGCCAATCCCGCCAAGATCATTCCGGTCCGACCCGCAGGAGATTCCGTTTGGGCCGGCGTCGAGATTGGTTCGGACGGGGAGACGGTCTCGTATGGTTTGGCGGACGTCATTTCACCGCCAACATGCGTTCCAACGCGATCAGACTCCACTTTGTTGTCTCTTCGTCCACGCGAATTTGGTTGACCAAGCGGCCGTCTCGCAAGTTTTCGAGTGTCCAACAAAGGTGTGTCAGGTCGATTCGGTACATCGTCGCGCACATGCAAACGACTGGACTGAGAAAGTGAATTTCTTGCTCGGGATGTTCGTCCTTCAATCGATTGACCAAGTGCAACTCAGTGCCGATCGCCCACTTCGTTCCCGCGGGTGAATTCTTGATTGTCTGGATGATCTTTCCGGTACTGCCGCTGACGTCCGCGATGTCGTTGACCTCACGAGGGCATTCAGGGTGAACAAGAATCTTGATGCCAGGATGCTCCTTTCGGAAGCGATCGACATGCTCGGCACGGAACATTTGGTGCACGCTGCAGTGACCTTTCCAAAGGATCACGCGACTCGATTGAATTTGTTCGTCCGTGTTTCCACCCATTTCCAACGCGTAAGGATCCCAAACCGGCATTTGTTCTTCGGTGATATCCATCGTCAACGCGGTGTTCCGGCCAAGGTGCTGATCGGGGAAGAAGAACACACGCTGCCCACGTTCGAAGGCCCATTCCAAGACCGCTCTTGCGTTGCTGCTAGTACAAACAATCCCACCGTGACGACCACAGAACGCCTTCAAGCTGGCGGCACTGTTGATGTACGTGACCGGAATGACTTGTTCGGTATCAATCACCTCAGACATATCGGCCCAGGCCGCTTCAACCTGAGCAATCGCGGCCATATCGGCCATTGAGCAACCCGCGGCCATGTCCGGAAGCAACACATCGACTCGCCGGCCGTCACGGGCCTCAATCCGATCCGGTCGATTGGCCAAAATGTCGGCCGTTTCAGCCATGAAGTGAACGCCGCAAAAGACGATGGTGCGACACGCCTGGCTCTTGGCGGCCATCTCGGACAACTGGTAGCTGTCACCTCGCAAATCGGTGTGCTCGATGACTTCGTCTTGCTGATAGTGGTGTCCCAAAATCAGCAACTCGTCTCCGAGTTCCTGACGCACCGCTTCAATTCGTTGCTGAAGAACCTCGTTTTCCAGCGATCGGTACGGTTTCAAAGGATGCAACGCATCGACTTCGTCATTTCCGGTCGTGGGTTGTGCGGGAGGCGTGGTGGTAGGCAAATCGACCATGGGGATTTCAATCAAAGAGGATCGGCGATGCGTCGCGTGACGACACATCATTATTGAAACCGATCCACCCCATTGTTTCCATGCCTACGGTTCTGATCCGCCACTGCGAAAAACGCCTTATTCGCGGCAGAAAACAAACCCCGCCGCCGAAATCCGTTGCAGGATCACGCCAGGGATGTGATTTGAGCGGCAATTTCCGAGACCGCGGCGACCACAGCATCGATTTGGTCAGAGGTTGTGCCATGACCCCCGCTGATGCGAAGTGTTCCGGCGGCTTCCGTCCCAAGATGACGGTGAAGCCGAGCGGCACAGTGATGCCCCGATCGGACTTCGATCCCAAACTCGGAATCTAGAATTGCGGCGGCATCGTCCGGCGGAAGATCTGGTCCAAAGTCGAGACTGGCAATCGGAAGCGGCCCCGGTTGGCCAAAGACTTTGATTCCATCGACGGCGTTCAAGCCAACGTGAAGTCGCTGTGACAGGGCGGCTGACTCATTGGGTGATTCATTGAGCTCGCCTGACGTTGCCATGGATTCCAACGCGGCCAACCATCCCGCGATCGCTGGCAAATTCATGGTGCCCGGTTCTAGTTTCGCTGGCATCGATTCGGGCATGGTGTCGGAGCGACCGTCGTGCCCGGTGCCACCTTGCATCCAAGGTTGGATCGCCGAGTGCCACCTTGGCGATAGGTACAACATTCCAATTCCCGGCGGCCCACCACAACCTTTGTGGGCGGGGGCCGTCAACGCGTGCACACCGAGTGATGCGACGTCGATTGGCAAGTAGCCAAGCGATTGTGCCGCATCGCAGAGGAAAAGAATTTGATCAGACTCCGTTCGGGATCGGTTGGCTTCCGCGATGGCCGCCCCAATCTCTGTGATCGGCTGCACGGCGCCGGTCACATTGGATACATGAGACAAAGCCACCAATCGAGTCGCTCCGTTGACCCGTGAGATCACGTCATCAGCGCTGAGCAATCCGTTCTTGTCTGCGGGGACTTCTTCGACGGTCGCGTTGCCCGACTTCGCCGCCACCAAAATTGGTCGGATGACTGCATTGTGCTCAATCGCGGAGACCAAGAGATGCGAACCGTCGCCGATGGCCTTGGACGATCCGACCAATCCATGAATGACGGAGTTCAACGCATGAGTGCAACCGCTATGAAAGCTGATGCAGGAGTCCGATTCGGCATGAATGAATTGGGCCAGTTTGAATCGCAACGAACGAACAAGCTCGCTCGCCTTCAACGCCGAGGCGTAACTGCCACGCGAAGCCGATGAGCCGACGTTGGAAAGAAACTCAACCATCGCATCGGTCACGCCGTCCGCCTTGGGCCAGGAAGTCGCGGCGTGATCCAAGTAAATACGTTGTCTGGTTTGAAGCAAATTCTTTTCAGTTGAAGACGTGGGACGTGATGGCATCACAAACCTTCAGCGGTGTACCGCCACCGTTTCAAGTACGCGATCAAATCGGACATTTGATCCACCGACAATGTTTGTTCCATTCCGCTTGGCATCAGCGATGTGTCGACCGCTCGGAACGTCTCGATGTCGTCACGAGCCACGCGGCGTTGCTGGTTGCCCGCCTCCAGCAACGTGACCGTTTCTGAATTCTCGTTGTGCAGAAGCCCCGACACGACTTCGCCGTCAACGGTCAGGATTTGGTATCGCGTGAACGAAGCGTCAATGGCGGCGTCTGGATTTAAGATCGCAACCAACAATGCTTCCGCAGTCTTCGTGCGGCTGTCGCTGATGTCGGGTCCGACCATGTGCCCAACGTCTTCCATGCGGTGACAATTGGAGCAGTGTTGGACGAACAACTGTCGACCCTTGGCGACATCGGCGGTCGAAAAGCGATCCGCGACCACAGCATATTTTTGCAATACCTCGGCTCGGTCTTCTGGTGGAGCAAAGGTTTGATTGGCAAGTTCGCGAATGGCTTGATCGCGATGAGCTCGCAACGCGTTGGCTGTGGAAGCGTCTACAAACGACCTCGGCAAGCTTCCGTCCTGCACCGCCGCAAGCAACCACGTCGCCGTGGCAGGGTCAGAACGTGCGTGTCGACAAACAACACTTCGCTCTTCAGGACGCCAAGGGTCTGGATGTGAGACCAAAATGGATCGTGTCCATTCAGGGTCGCTTCGGAGCAATCCTTTAAGAATTCGGGATCGCAAGGTTGCGTCTGTGGACTCCGTCAGCTGATCACGTAGTTCAGTCGAACCTGGAGCGAGTTGCAGCAAAACATCCACCGCATTTTCGCGTTGGACCGGTTGCTGGTCCGCATCCGCCAGCGTCGTTTCGGCGACGTCAGAGACACGAGCGAGAAATTCCTGTGCCGGACCAGTTATCGCTTTCTTCACAGCGGAAGCCGAACGCGTGCCGTTGATCCAGCTTGCAACGAATTGCAATGCGTTATCGTCGTCTTGAACGTTTGAGATCAGATCAAGAGTGGTCTCGGAATCTGACGCGGCGGAACGTTGGATCCAGTGCAAACGATTGTTTCGATAGCTTGAAGAAAGTCGCAAACTCGCGTTTTTAATCGATCGGTGAATGAGTTGTTGAAGCATCCGTTGGGGAGCCGACGCCAGTAGTTTCGCGATCAATGCTGAGTCCGCTTGTTCCACCGCCAGCTTGTGCAGCGAATCAACAACGGACAAAAACTCAGCGGACGAAGGACTCTCCGCGATCTGTGTGCATTCGTTGGAGGCGAGAAAGCTTTCCAGTGCGACTCGGCGAACCAGCGCACTGTCATCGCTTGCAAATTCGCGAAAGTTGTCGGCGTTCCAAGTCGTTGTGTTCTGGGCAGCGATCGCTCGCAGGCGAGGTTCTGATTCTGATTGAAGCTTCGATGTCTGGTCCGTATTCAGGCCGTTCCGCTGAGCCAAAAAGGACGCTGCCCGGGACTTTGTTGTTGGTTTTGTTTCATCGGATAGCAAAAGTTCAGAGAGGCTTCCAAGAACGGAAGGTTGAGCTATCGCGTCTCCCAATTGCTGTGTCAGGTGGAGTGTTGCCAATGATCGTCGGACGGAGTCATCTGACTTCAATGCTTCGATCGCTTCTTCGTTGTTTTGGATGGCTTGAAAGCCAGGTTCGGCGCGGGGAGGAACCAATCGCCAGATGCGTCCGAGGTCATTTCCATGCCACGTATCGGGGCGGTTCTTCAGCTCATCGGGTGCCCAATCGGGATGCTCAATGACCGCGCGAGCCATGTCGATGACCAGCACCGATCCATTTTGATCGGCAACCAAATCGACCGGCCGGAACCAGGTGTGTTCATTGGCAAGCCATTCGGCGTCGTTTGGTTCTCGAGTCGCATTCCAGTTCTCGCCGTCCAATTGCATTTGTTGACGCTGAACCAGTGATCCGGTCGGTTCGCACACGAACAACCACTTGTCATCAACCGCCAAGACACCGCAAGCGGCACTGAATTGTCCCGCGTGCAGGTGGCTGGTCGTCCAAGCGTCACTGATCGGATGAACTTCTGAATGTTCACCCGCGACGGCGATGTCCAACAGCGCATCCGTCGGTGCCAATTCGCGATCTCTTTCTATCGTGCTGACGTTCAGCACAGCCTGGATCGCCGGATTGCGATTGCTGCATCCGATTCGACGACCGAAATCGTCAATCGTCAAACCGTGTTGGCTATTGCCGGAAACGCTTCCCCAATAACCGCCATTTGGATCAAAGCAGAAGTCATTTTTTGAAAGCGTCAAAGGACCAGCGGATTGATCGAATCGTAAGACGACGGCTTCGATCTTCCCGCCACGCAATCCATTCGCAACGTAAACCAATCCATCAGGACCGAGGATCGGATGGTTGGCTCTGAGTTGCTCGTTGTCCGTTGTAAAACCACGAAACCATGTTTGATGATCGTCGGCCATTCCGTCGCCGTTCGTGTCACGCAGCCACGCAATCTCTCCGGCCAAAGTCACAATCGCTCCGTCCAATTGTGCTTCATTCTCGCTCGCGATCTTCGATGGCCACGGCAACACCCCAGTCGCGAAATTCAATCCGTCGGCGAACGTGGTGGCTTGATCCATCGTGCCGTCACCGTCGATATCACGAAGGATTCGGATGCGTCCTTGGATCGGTTGCGCATCATCGGCTGGTTGCGGGTAATCGGGCATTTCCACCACCCACAAACGACCCTGCGGATCAAAGGCCGCTGAAACGGGATCGATAACCATCGGTTCCGCAGCGACCAATTGCAGCTTCCATCCGTCTCTCATCCGCATCGTGTCAGCGATTTCGGCGGGACTGGGGGAATCGATCGTTTGAGTAGGTGATTGTGCGGTCGCTCGATCCGTAGGGCCGATCCAAATGACCAGTAAGAGCAACGCGGACGCCCATGTTCGCAAGCGTTTTCGAAGTGGTTTCCAAAAGGCTTCGAATCCGCTGAGCATTACGGCGGTGACCATCAAAGCAAGTGCGAGAGGCATCGGTGCCAACACCAATGCAATGCAACCCAAGACAAAGATCCAAGTGGCAGGGTTGGCCATCAAGTCTTGGACATTGGTCACCCAGTTGGCCTGATCGCCGTGGTGTCGGCTGCGACCTGGTTGAAGTCGCAAAACAATCAACAGACATGCGCTGGTTAACAGCAGTAAAAAACGCATCCCATGCTGAGCCCACCGTGTCGCGATGGAAGATCGAGACGCAACCGACCATTGGGGAGGAAGCTCATGCCGGGTCGATTGAAACTGGCTGTCGATGATCCAGCGATCCGGTTGTTGGCTTGTAAGGGCAAAGGACCACTGACCATCAAGACGTTTGTTTGCGTCGCTGACTTGCCACCAATCATCGGTTTCGCCAGCCGAGTATCGTTGGATTTGCATTGCGAGGAATGATTCCATTTCATTCCATGAGAACACCGCTTCCGGTGGCCTGCTGGAAAATTCGGCGGAGAGGCGTTCCAGCGAGACCGAGTCTTCTGCCGATGCATTCGCCGGATCAAACGGTACCCCGGCGGCTTGACTGATCGAAGCGTATCGCTGCAACCACACCTTCATCCACGAAGCGACTTCTTCGTCGCGTCGGTCGGCCAAAGAGTCCGAGGCGGCAGCGATCGAGCGGACGGTGTTGGTGGCCAGGATTCGCCAGCGTTGATCTGGCTTGATCGCCCGCCACGGACTCCAGTCCGTGACAGTTTGGTTCGAAGCCGAGTTTTTAGGTGTCATGGTGGGAGCGACAGAGCTTTGGTGTGACAACGAAAGTGAATCCTTCCCATCACTCCGCCGAGATAGCAGGCGAGTGAAGGTGGATCGAAGCGGCGTTTGGATCTCATCCCAAGTCGGTGTGTCGGGGTTGGAAACTTGCGAATCCATTTCCAACAAGACCTCCACTGCTTGGCTGAGGCGACTCAAAGGTAGCAAGAACTGAAGCCGGTTGTTGTCCAATGGGATCACGTCGGCTGGCAACCCATTCGTCCATCCCGCCACAAACCGGGTGGATTCGGGCAACTGAAGCGTCAAGTGGGAAGCATCACCGGGAACGATGTCAAAGCGACTGACCAGGTAGCGATCGTTCAGCAGTTGATGGTCCGCGTGCATGACGGAGGCCAAGTTGTTGGTCTTCCGCATTCTTTCCAGTTCGACCGACCAATTCTCATTGGCGACGCGGAAATAGGCGGAGTCTTCAATGTCCGTTGCATCAGCTTCCGAGGTTTCTTGAGTTGTTTCGCCGTCCGTTTTTAATGGTAAACGCAATTTCCATCTTGGTTGCGGCATGGGTTCGACACCGTTGGTTTCCCAGCGAATCGGAGCGTTGGTCAATCGGTTGGGAACCACGATATCGGTCCGCGAACGTTGAGATTGTAGAACGCGAACCTTGGGGACACTCACACGCACCAAGTCACCTGCCGCAAGGCGACTGGTAAGTCGAATGGACCGGATGTCCTTGTCTGCTAAACGGATGCGGATGACTTGTCGGGCGGGAGAGAGCGTTGGCTGTCGGGTCGAGGCGCACAACGGGGAAATCTGCAGAGCGTCGCACCAACGCGTGGGCATTTCGACATCTAAGAAATCGGGTTGTTGTTTCGATTTCAATTGCAGATCGGTTTGAGCGATCCAGCGACCTTCCTCCCACCGCAACGCAACGCGAACGTCAGTTTGGAATGGATGCCGGACCAGGCTGGATCGGAAGCGAGCGTTCCCCAATGCCGTTGCGGTCGATCCGCGGACCAACCATTGATCCATCAAGATCTTTCCAGACGCGAGCATCGAAGCCGGTCCCGCGTCGCCCGATTTTTCGCCTTCGACTTTCGGCGGCGTTTTCCACTGAACGTCGGTGTCAGCAGAACGCGAGACAACGACTTCACTGACGGAGTCAACTTCGCCGATGGCTTGAATTGGTTCGATCTCAATCAATGCCAAAGCATTGTCGTTGTTCTTTTTCAATGAAACCTGAGCTTCGATCGACAACTCCATTCCTCGTCCTTCATAACGAATCAGAAGGCAATCACGATCGTCTTTTCGCACTAATTCCCAGCGGGTTCCAGATTGTTTTTCGGAGGCACCTGTTGGTTTTGACTTCGGGTCCGTCGTTGTTTCCGCATCCATCGCTTCGTCGCTGGTCGCATCGGCGGCCTCCGACTCAAACGTATTTCCATCAACCACATCGGGTGAGGTGTTGGGCAATCCCGGTTGTTGGATTTGCCAATCGAAGATTTGAGCTTGGGGTGGAAGCACAACCTTGATGATGTGAGGACGGACACTTTCGTCTATCGCGGCCACGGAAGCTTCACCGCTGGCATCAGGATTTGCTGACGGCGCGTCGGCGGTCGCAGAATTGTCAGTGACCGGAGTAGGCTCAAAGGTTGCGTCGAGACGAATCGTTTGATGCGTCGAATCCAAATGAATCTCTTGCCGAGAGCTGAAGACCAGCGTCGATCGGTTCGAAAATCCGATTTGAACGATGGGAGTTGTTCCGGAACTTTTCGCGGCTCTGTCGAGGCGGCTGATCGGTCCCGACCATTGTGAATAAAATTGCTCGGTCGGAACACGTTCCGTCCCAAGCGAAGCGGGCCAAAGCGGTTGCAGATCAGCCGACAATGTCCAGGCCACCAACGTTTCAGAAAACTCGGTGCGTGAGTTGACGAGGGCTGATTCGTCATCGGACGCGGGATCTTCCCAGCGGTCATGTAGTGACAATCCCGGACAAGTCAGCAACCTTTCGGAAGCGAGCGACAGGGCATCAGACGATGTTGGTTCCACAGCATTGGAAACGGAGGGTGTCGGCTCGTCCGTCGTCGTACGTGTTGACCAATCAGCGCTGAGGTCCCAAACCAATCGAATGGGTTCGTCAGACGAACTGACCCGGGTGAGCTTCCACTGGGTTGTTGTTTGCTGAATCAATTTCCAGTCGCGAGAAATTAAACGCGGTGGTGAGCTTGTTTCTCGGTGGAAACGAAGGACCACATCTCCGCCTGGTGGCGGCGGTTGTAGCGGATCCAGTTCACACTCGACGGAGCATTGTTTTGCGGTGGCGTTCAGCCAATAGCGACGGTTCCATTGTGATGCGGAGTTCCATGCCACTGGCAACTCTTCCTCGTCAGAAACATCGCCCGTTTGATTGCTTGAACCAGTGTTGAGGTTGACCGCTGCCCCGCTCGCAATGGCGTCCGCGGTCGCTTTGCTTTGCAGATGAATTTGCAATCGATTGCACGGACCAATGGAAAATTGATTGGATGAAATGATTCCAAATCCAACCGGACGATCGACCGCTGGCCAAGCGATCTCATCGGTAACCAGTCGGAAATTGTCGATGCGATAATCACGGCGCACAACCAAACGAGCTTGCGGAAGTCGTGGAAGATCAATTGCGATTTGCGTGCCCGTCGCGTTGTGTGACGTTTGGCAACGCAGCCGAAGTTGCAAGTCAAAACGTTTGCCCGAAGGCACCACGATCAGTGTGCCAGGTTGTTCATCCGTGGTTGTCGTCAGTACCCGCGTGCTTTCATCTGGGCGAATCAGCACCAACTCTTCGATCGTTTCAGGAGCAAACGGAAGCCGAAGTCGACTGCTGGGAGTTGTTGTTTCGACGGTGAATCGGGCGAGTAGCTCGATCGCAAACTCATCACGTGCCAAACTGATGGCTCGTTTGGAACTTTCAGAGGTGAGGTCCAGTTCGTAATTGGTATTCAAAAACGAGACTTGCCGAACACGTTCGTCCGGACGAATCAAAAACAACTCTTCGTATAGCGTCTCGGGGATATACGCCTTGTTGCCCATTGGTTGGTTGGCGGAATCCAACGGAACCAAGATGTCCATGGTTTGAGCGGAGGCCGCACCGCCACTTACCGCAAAACAACTGACGATCACCCAACCCAGCCAACTTCGAAGCAACGCGGAACTTGAGAAGTCACTGGTTGGGTCATCGCCGGGTGAATGCGACGCGGCGTTCGAATGGTCTGATTGGCCGGATGCACCTGGCGTTTGTGTAAGCGACGACATGGGAGTCTTGGATGATTGCCATTGTTGGGTCGCAACTCGCAAAAGACCGATCGTCAATGGCAGAGCAACCCAGGTCGTCAGTGGTACCAATGTTTCAGGCCAAAGAAGCATGGCGAAGAGGCACAGAGCCAAGCCACATGCCAGTCCCCATCGAGCGGCCCAGCCCGCAGCCAGACTGATGGCGAGGATGACGAGTGCACCGACCCAACCAATTCCAATCACCATCTGGGAAAAGATCAAAGGGGATTGTTCAGCGGACCCGAGCAATGGAAGTTGCAAACTGTCTTCGGCCGGAGAGACACGGAACTGCGACCCCAGGGTCAAGCCAACAACTTGTAGGTCCGTGACTTCTGGTTTTCGGACCCATGATTTTTCAAAGGAAGTCGTCGTCCATTCAATTTCCAGCACCAACTCGGATTGTTTCACGGCGGGAAATCGAAGGTGGTGTCGCCGCGTCATTTGCGGTTGGACTTCCACGCCATTGATGCGTGCCTCGATCAAATGTGCGTCCCAAGGGAACTTCACTTCGATTGGTTGCGTGGCAATCATTTCGAATCGCGTGCGAGCTCGGTCGGTCCCGCTGGCCGAAGCGACCACGTGCGTGTGCTGCTGAAGAACCAAGTTGGACGGTGGTGTTTGGTTCCGGTGACGGACTCGCACGATCACATGTGGCGTGGTCTCGTATCGATAACGGAACGGTCTTGACGCGTTGTCCGCATCCGCCGTTGGGATTCCCACCAAATTCGCGACAGGGCGAGCCAATTGCAAATTCGAATCGATCAACAGTTCGCAGGTTTGCGAAGTCGCATCAGCCAAGCGGAACAAACCGATTGGAAGTGCGCGTGTTTGGTGCCCCTTGGTGGGCTCCGTTTCACTTTCTTTCATCGCGTGGAAACATCTTCCGATCAGCAACGATTTGTCGTTGAAATTTCGCGGGACCGGAATGTTCCATTCAAACCATCCATCGGACCCGTCAGCGATTTCGTCTGAGTTCGTCGAAACGGAGGATGCTTGGGACTCGGCGTCTGATTCAGATTGGGGTTCCATCGATTGACGTGGCACCCAGCGACGCGTGACAGCGTCCTCGTCGACGGAATGGACAGCGGCAGATGAGGACAAACGCGTCTGCCATTTGATGTCTTGCGGGGACGACTGTTCCGAACGGGCGGCCAAGCGAACTTTGACAAAACGTGACGTCTGCGGCAAACCTTCCACTTGCACCTGAACTTGTTGTTCGATTCCGGTTCGTTCCTTGCCGCTTCGCACAACCGTTAGGCTGGTTTGACATGACCCGACGATGGTGCTGTCGGGAGTTTCCAATGCGAGTGAAGGGGTTTGGCGAATGGAATGACTGAGCACGATCGCGTCGCCGGGAAGCGGTGCGAAGTAACGTCGTTGTTGAGCGGTAAGTTCAGAGAACTCGATTCGCGAAGGAGTGATGGCGGTTTCTGCGGTCCAACCCATGTCGGCGGGAGGAATGACCGCGGCGGTCATTTGACCGGGGCATCCCAACACTCGAATCATCCACAATTCATTGACGCGAGGGTTGTTCGGATCCCGCCGAGATTGTCCGGTGGCGCGTATTTCGAGAGTGCCTTCACCGGTGGGCAGTTCCTCTATCTCGTCAGGACTGGGCCATACCGTGATTCTGCGGCCACGGCGATTGGGAGCGTTGATGGTCAACGTTCGACGCGTTTCACCAACGGTGATGGAATCGAACGAGAAGCCATCTTGAATTTCCAATTGGATGGGAGCCAATCGGTCCGGAGTCATCGTCATCTGAATGGTGCTGCGAGCCTGAATGGCGTTGTCTTCCAGCAGAAAACGAGATTGGTGGTTGGCATACAACAGCGGTTGAGACTCCGCCAATTCGATGCTCCACGAACTGGTGACGGAGTCAGTCGACCAACGAGGTTGTTTTGAGTCAGTCGGGGGATCCAGCAGCGATTCCGCCGGTATGGATTCTCGCGAAAGTGGCGGGCCAACCGCGTTCCAAGTCGCTGGCGAATCGGACGATTGTGAGGCACCCAATGGCGGTGGCGTAAGTTGCCATTGTTCGGGCAATTGCCAATGCGTTGCGTACAAATGAGATGGCATCGTCCATTGCAACTGCCAAGGCGTCGCGGAAATTACATATGAAGATGGGAAAACCGGTTCGGGCAACGAAATCAAATTGCCTTTTTGAGGCAACGGCGATGTCCCTTCCAACACGATGACGCGTGAGTCGGCGGCGGATGCGGGTTCCGATTCTTCGATTGCCGTCAGTTCGATGATTGAAGCGAACGGTGATTGCGATGTCTCAGTTGATTGCGAGGCGATAGGTCGGGACGAGAATGGAATCTCGCGATCATCGATGGTGATGCGAGTCACATCACCGCGTAGCCAGACCCAAGGAGGGATGGACGCGATCGGTTGCGGATCAATGACGAATCGACATTGCCAATTCAATATCGATCCATCGTGGTCAAAGGACATGCGGCAACTGCGAACGATCGTCGCCGTTTGGACCTCCGCCGCGTCGTCGTTGACGGTTTGCAATTGCAGATCCAAACGCGACGAACCAGCTGACTCAAGAAAGATCCAACGATCGTTGTCCGAAGCCGATTCGGAGGAACTGATTGACGAGGTTTCGCTGTACCAATTCGGGAGTTCATCCGCGGGGACTTCACGCAGGACCGCTTGTTCGCAGCGAAGAATCTGATTCGCCGGAACACGAATCCACAAACGAGAAATCAATGCTTGCGGCAGCACCAGTTCCCACCGACTGCCGTTCCAAGTTGGCATCGCTTGCTGTCGCCAATTCCATGCGAGATTGCGGTCCGCAAGTAGTTGACTCACATCGTTCGTTGCGATTTTAAGCATTCCCGATTCATCGGATTCGAACACGGCGTTTGTGTCCGATTCGGCGCCAGATTCATCATCCATTTCGCGAAGTCTGGAAACGGCAAAGCTGACATTGCCAAACTGATGTTCGCTGCTGGCTTGGGACGAAAACAACATTCGGCTAGCGTTGCTGATCAAAGATCCGTTTCGGATGGTCGCCACCATCTCGCACTGCAAAATGTCATCGGTGGATGTTTCGGGAGTGACCTCGGCCGCTTCTCCAAGAGCATTGCTCAATTCGTCGGCCGCGACGGGCCGAAAGTTGTCTGGGACGAGCCTTGCGATTTGAGAACCGAACAAGGCGATCCAACGCAATGAATCATCGCCGCGAACTTGTTGAGCGAGCGTTTCCCATTGAGACAGCCTGTCAGAGACTTCGCGAGAGGCCGGTTCGGAATCATCGACTTCGCCGGCAACGGTTGATTCGTCCGCACCCGAAATTTCGTCTGTAGCTGGTTCGTCTGTTGTTGGTTCAATCACCTCGCTGGTTTCAGCTGTCGTTGCTTCCGCTTCTTGCGCGGCGACATCGCTTTTGACTACCAGCGACGTTGTGACGAACCAAATGGCGACCCACATCACCCAGGTCGATCGGTTTGATCGAGACAGCGTCATGAGGACGTTCCTGGTGATTGACTCGCCGTGGCTCCTTCTTCGTCGTAGCCTTCGTCCGAAGGGTTGTGGCGAGGTTCGGATTCCGTGTTTGAACGTTGTCCGGAGTCTCCACGATGCCGGGAAGATCCACCCGGAACATGCGTCCCTGCCGACTCGTTGATCATCGATCGCGAGCCGGGCGAAGAACCCTGGCCTTTGCGATTGACTCGAGTGGAACCAAACGGTGGGATTTTCTCAGACGCTCGTGATGCACCGGATGATTGCAACACACGGTCGGAGGCCGGCGGCGAAATCAACGCCGAGATGGCGTAGAAGACCGCGACTAACACCAGTGAAATCATGATCAATTGAGCCGTCACAATCACGCCATCGGGAGCCGCAACCAAAACGCCCGCAAGAACCACCGCCAACAACACAATCGCAAAAGGATGGCGGCTGCGCGGGAACAACTGAGTTGATGCGGCGAGTAACAGTGACAAGCTTCCAACGGCCAACCACATCATCGTTCGCGAAACCGTCAGGGCGGAAAACGAGTAAGGGTCGCTGGAATAGAAAAGGTATTGGTTGCTGGGAACGGTGAACGCGGAGTTTGTGGTTGACTCATTGAGTGAACCCAACAACGTCGAGTTCTTTTGGAATGGGAATGTGACCCATTCTAGTAGTTCGGCATCGTCGGCCATTGGTTGCCGTGACAAACGCAGTTGCTCACGTTCCCAACGCATCAATCGTCCACTGGACGATGAAGCCCAAAACAAGTGTGAGTCTGTGGGAACGGAAAGCTGCCAGTCGATTTGTGCCGACCCAACCGGCAACCTCATCAAGGGCTCAATGCTGGTCCACCATGGGCTGGAATCGGTTTCCGTCCACAATCGAATGTCCAGCAGGAATCGCGATGGCGATTCGGTGCCACTCGCTTGAGATGCCGCCAAACTGGGAGTGGTCGGCATGTCAATTCGCAGACCGCTGCGTCCTCGAGACGTTGCGACAATGTTGCCATTCAAACGCGTTTCAATCCGGATGGCTTTGAGTGGCCGCGAGAATCCAATCGTGATTTGCTCGCCACCTTCGACCACTGCCACCAACTGTTCATGACGAGTGCGTTGCCCGACAAGGCTGCGTATCAGAGCACGCGTGACTCGCACGGGCGCCTCTTCCAACGATTCCTGATGGAACTCCAATTTAAACGGTGCATCCGGAATGGATGTGAGTGTCCATTCATTGCTTGGAATCGGAGCCACACTTGTGCCCGCAGGCGTGCTTAGTCTTGTTCCCGACAACAATCGTTCATCGCCGACGGTGACCATCCAAACCTGACCGGCCCCATCGGTGACCGAGTTTGGGACGGTCAAAAGGTAATCGGAGTCCAATGTGACTTGGTCGGCGATCGGATACGGGATCGCCGCCAAAATCCGATCGTTCGATGAGTCAGGATCCTGAAGGTTATCCAATGGGGCATCAACATCGTCCTCCGCCGATTCCACAGCGAGAGGTTGTTCGGAAACTTCATCGGTCGCATTCAACGACGGATCATCAGCGGCTGCTCGAATGAGCGTTTCAGAGTTTGCCGGTGTCTTCAGTAAGTCACGCAACATCGTCCGCGAAACCAGTTCGATCTCGTGACTGCCGACCGACAATCGTGGTGTGACAATTTCGTAAGTTGTCCAGCTCTCGGAGTTGGTCGACGATTCAGATTTGCGAACCATCGCGGGAACGCCATCGACCACCGATGTCCACTGGACCGCTTGAGCATTCGGAGTTGGGATAGCGAATTGGACGATGCCCTCCAGGTCAACGGCAGTGGTAAGTGTCCAACGGGTTTGGGTGACCCATTGATTGCCTTGCGTGTCCATCGATGTGCCGCCCGAAAGATTCAGACGCAGTGGACGTTCGGTGAAGTTGCCCGTCACGCTCCAAGGACTATCAACTGACAGCAGGCGAAAACGGTTTGACGAATCATTGTTGATCCGTTGCAAGTTTTCACTTTGAGAAAGGTCCACCGTCCATTGCAAACGCTTGGCATCGGTCACCTGAAGAATTGCTTCCGTGACAGCGCTGGACGATTCGTTGGTTTGCAGTTTCGGCAGTGTCAGTGTCAATGGTTCCGCGACCATCTGTTCGGTGACGACTCGTTCGCAAGTGATGATGTACTGGCGAGGCCACTTGCCATCAGACGCATCAGCCTGCCACTGAACCAAGCCCTCCGATATTGATATGTCGAGTTCTTCGTCTTCGTCGTCGGCGGTCAAATGAGTCAGCTGCCATCCATTCAAATCCAGTTGCATGTCTTGAGGGTCGATGCCCGCTCCGCTGGATTGGACCGTCATCACGGAAAGAGCCAACCGGTTGGTCATGCTGAGATCCATCGCGATTTTCAGCCGTTGCTGTCGCTGTTTGCCCGACAACCAAACTGGTAATTGAAAAGCATCACGAAGGAATCGAAACGTTTGAGCTCGTTCACCGACATTGACCGATGTTGCATCAGAAGCAATCGCCTCCACGCCCAAACGAGGTCGCCAACGAAGACGGTGATCCTCAGCGGTGACAACGGTCACGGTTCCTCTTTGTCCGATCGCGTCAGGAACACGAGGCAACTGCATCGTCCACGGCGTGTTGGCCGACGCTTCGGGGACGGGCAATCGCAACTGCAAACGGACTTCAACCAATGACGTCGACGTCATCGCATCGGCTCGGTCGGTTGAGAAGCGAACGCGACGCGTGGGTGACGAGCTGTTTTCTTTTGCGTCTTGATTTGCGCTCGTTGACTCGGAATCGTTGGTGGTGTCCTCACCGAGTAGTGTCATCGTCCAACCTGAATCTGCAACGTCGATGGCGCTGCCGGATTCGAAAGCGGTGTCAGTGACTTCGTCGCCAACCGAATCGGGTGTCAACGTGCTGTCGCGACTGTCTTCGTTGATAGCAACCTCTGGACTGCCCAACAAAACCGCCTGTTCGGGCAGTTCGATTTCGAACGCATCCAATTGCCCACGCAGGTTGCGAACGACCATCTGAACCTGCAAGCTCGGAGGGTCCGCGGGCGACTCCCAACGCAAAATCGCGTTGGATTCCGTCTCGAGCAAACGAGCGGCCTGGGTCGCCGATGGCAGCCATTGCCACTTGAAAGCGAACTCGCCGCCTTGGCTATCGATTTCGAAACGTGAGCGTTGTCGATTTTCCTCGTCCGACTCCGTTTCGCGTTTTGACAACTGCCGCAACACTTCGCGACCGCTTCCGACAATTTCGGCGGTGATCAACGGAGGTGAATTTTCGGTGGCGTCTGACTGATGCGGAGCGACGGATACTTCCACTCGCGTCGGCACGGTCGGTAACGACAGAGGAAGGAAGCTGGTCAGTGGACCGAGTCGGCGAACTCGCGTCGACATTTTGAGTTTGCAGATGCAGTCGATCGGTTGGTCAGGCAACGCGGCTTCCGCCGGTAAAACCAACTCGTAGTTCAGGCCAGCGTTTGCGCGAGAAGAATTTGCTAGTGCGGCACCGCCATTGGTTGCTGCGGCCGAAGATGCATCGAGCAATTCATCACGAGTGGCCGTTTTGTTTTGAGCGACTCTCACAAAGGCGCGGGCGAGTTCGGTGTCGGACACGGATTGGGTGTCCGCTTCGCCGGAGGTCTCATCACTGTCGGCGTCATCGCCAGCAGCCTCGTCCTCGTTGGCAACCCTTTGGATCGTCGCCGGTTCCAACAAGTGAAATCCGTTCAAACCCAAATCTAAAACGATGGGTGTCGATGTGCCTTCCCGAACGGTCCGTGGATCGATGACGAAGTGGCATTCGAGTTCAAACTCGGCACGCTGATCATGAACCGATCCGACCAAGTTGATTCGCTGCAGCGTTGCTCGTCGATCCTGAACCTGGATCCCCTGTTCCAAACGTCGCAGTCGATCGATCTCCTCAAACGACATCCGAGGAATGACCACGGGGGTGCCGGATTCGTCCAAGAACACGAATGCATCTGGAGCAATCCCGCCTGAATCTCCGCGAATAATGTCCGGCTTGGGGATCGTACCAGGTGGCTGCGCGACGGCTTGAGAAGCTAGCCCAATCGCAACGAGCAAACACCACACCAATGCCATGCTGATCTTGACACTCGGTGATTGAATGCCCGCTGGGTGGATGCCGGCAGAGCAAACTCGCTGAGCAGCAGTGTCCGGGACCCGCGCATCAATTTGGACCGGGTACCGGTCCATCGGTATCAGGGAGTGGGAATTCGAGATGGACTTCGGTCCGGTCAACGGGGCACCGTCACAGAAGAGTGGCGCGGCGATCAATCAGAAGAGGTTTCCTAGTTTACGCAAATCACGTCACCGGTAACAGCTTTTCCTGTCGATCCAGACAACATCCGCCCATATCAAAACCCTGCCAATCCCTACGATCTGGACAGACGGACCGCTCGAGCGGACAAATCGCTCGCAACTGAACCGTAATAGAGGCCGAACTCGCCACAACGACCTAGCCCGCTTGGCGGCGACGCCAAAGGAAGCGGAGGTAGTCCAACATCATCCACTGGATGATTAACAACGCGACCGGACCGCCGAACAGAATGAATTGGCTGGCCTGCTCACTTTGGAACCAGCTCACTCCGGCGGCACTCAGAGCTGACAAGCATGCCATCACGAAGGCACCATTGATCAATAAAAGCCCGCACGACAAAGCCACCGAACTGAGCGACATCAGGCAGCCTCCCGCAAAATCGGTCAGCGGCATCGAGTTGGCACCAATCCGCTCGGCTTCGTCGGGAAGCGAATCAATTCGATCGTTTCCCGTTCGCAAACCTCGCTGCCCCTCAGAAACCTTCATCGAATATTCTATCTTGCGAGATACTGTTTGAAAAACCAAACGTTAGACTGGAACGCCAAACGTTCGACGGAAGCGATTGGGCGGTCACTGAATGACGAGCGAGAAATTGAGCTGACAACTCAAATTAGCATGGCTGCAATCCGTGGAAGAAACAACCAGCCCGTGATCTTACGCCTCTCTTTGTCGAATCGAATGACGGTATGAGCCAGGACGCCCGACTACGACCTTCTCCAATCTGCTTTTCGCAGCCACCGTTGCGATCATTCGGCCCCGCAGTCGCTGGGATGGTTCTGATTCTAGCTTTGGTCGTCGCCAACGCGTCTTCCTGGTTGGTGGGTTTGGTCAGTTTGGTGGTGATCGGATTGTTATTGGTTTTCCGTCATTGGCACAGTTCGCAACAAGATGATGCTGTGTCCGCCTACGTCCGTGACAGCACCGAAGAAATTCAAAAGTGGCAGGAACGCCTGCGTTGTCTGCATGCGGAGACTCGCCAAAATGCTTCCGCACTGTTGCAACTCAGTGACGGTGTGATTGTGTTGGCAAAGGATTTTTCCGTGTTGCTGATCAACCCCTCGGCGGTCCGTTTGCTGGGGCTGAAAAAACGAGACGCTTTGCTAGGGCGTTGTTTCACCGAGTTGGTGCGTGTGCCGCAATTGTTGGCGTCGATTCGTTCGGCGGTCCGAGAACAACAACCGCAGGAATTCACCGTCGAGGTGCATGACCAAGGTGTCATGCGTCCGCTGCGTGTTCGAGTGGATTTGATTGATACCGGCGAAGAACCAAATTTGCAGTTGTCGCTACGTGATGAAACGGAAGCACGTCGCGTTGAAGAGATGCGACGTGAATTCATCGCCAACGTATCACATGAGTTGAAAACTCCGTTGGCTGCCATCAAAGGCTACGCCGAAACGGTCGAGTTGGCCGTGCAAGACGACCCCGATGCGGCGTTGCACTTCATGCAACAAATCATGTCGCAATGCTTGCGGCTGGAACGATTGGTTCACGAGATGATGCAATTGGCACGCGCTCAGGCCGGACCGGCCAACCTTCATTTGTCCAGCGTTTCATTGTCCGAAATAGTCTCTGACGCAATTCGAACCTACGAACCAGTTGCCGCTGCGAACGGGTTGGATTTGATTCAAGAGGTCCCTTCCGGTGAGGCCAAGATCATTGCGGACCGAGAAGCGACGCTGACGATCGCCAACAATTTGATCGGCAACGCACTGCGCTACACTCCATCGGGAGGAGAGATACGGGTGTCGATCGTAGAACAAACCGATCAGTGGGCTCTTGTGGTGGAGGACACCGGTGTTGGTATTCCGTACTCTGAACAGCAACGCATCTTTGAGCGTTTTTATCGCGGCAGTCGCAACGAAGAATCCAGCACGAGCGGCACGGGGTTGGGGCTCGCTATCGTCAAGCATTTGACGCAGGCCCAGCAGGGCGACGTTTCCGTCACCAGCACTCCCGGCGAAGGATCCCGTTTTTGCGTCTGTTTGCCCGCGGTGCAAGCCTCAACGGAACTCAATCGAGTTTGATGTGCCTGCGTCGGGATGTGGTCCTGACCGCTCCGTCTCGTCCTGTGCAAATTGGCCAGTACAGATCGGCCTGTGCAGATTGGCCTGTGCAGATCAGCTTGGACCGCTCGGCCAGTACAGATCGGTCATGCCAAGCAAGCGAAGAAAATCACGCGTGGTTTAGACGGTGGGTGCCATCGTGATACCATGGCGTCGTTCTCGCTCATCTCCGCAATCTGACTCCGCCATGCTCCCGCGAAACTTGACTCTGCTGTTGTCCGTGCTGGTCATCTCATTCGCATGTTATGCCATCTACTTGCGGACGCGATCTGCCATGATGGTCGGTGAAGCCATTGAAATGATCGATCGGTACTACGTTGAACCGGTGGATCGCCGCGAATTGCTGACATCGGCGATGGCGGGCATGACGTCGACGCTGGACCAGCACAGCGAATACATTCCGCCGGTCAGCTACCAAGCCTTTCAGGACACGATCCAACAAGAATTCGCGGGAATTGGGATCTACGTTGATCAGCCGGTCGAAGGCGAACCCGTCCGCGTGATCACTCCATTGGTGGGCTCGCCCGCTCTCAGGGCCGGTTTGATGCCGGGAGATGCGATCTTGGAAGTGGACGGCGAATACGTTGGCGACATGGACATTCGGTCCGTCAGCGAACGATTGAGAGGACCGATCGCAACCACCGTGCAGTTATTGGTTGAGCGTGGTGAAGAGAAACTGGAAGTGAAGGTGCAGCGGGACACCATTCAGTTGGAATCCGTCATCGGTGACTATCGAAACGGAGGCAATGAATGGGTTTATCGTTTGAAGCAGCATCCCGACATCGTCTACGTTCGGATGACCAGTTTTGGCGACAAGACAGTGAGTGAACTGCGTTCGGTCCTGAGTCGGTTGATGCCGAAGCCAGACGTGTCGGGGTTTGTGCTGGACCTTCGAGGCAACGGTGGCGGATTGCTGACCGCTGCCGTTGATGTTTGCGATATGTTCTTGAGTTCAGGACGAATCGTCAGCACAAAGACTCGCGGCGGAGTGGTCGAAGACGAGGTGTCGGCAACCGCGGGAACGTTGGTGCCGCCCGATATGCCGGTCGCGATTTTGATCGATGAGCATTCTGCTAGTGCCAGTGAAATTGTTGCGGCGGCACTGCAGGATCACGGACGAGCGACGATCGTTGGTACGCGCAGCTATGGCAAAGGTACTGTGCAGAATATCTTGCCGTTGGAATATGGCCGCAGTGCTTTGCGTCTGACGGTGGCGAAGTACTACCGCCCAAGTGATCAAAACATTCACCGCGGTGTTGATGACACCGAAGAGGATGTTTGGGGTGTGAGTCCTGATCCGGGCATGGATGTCAAAATCGCCGAAGACGATATACGGCAACTGGCTCGATTCTGGGAAGAGGCTTCTTACCCATCGCTGAAGAACCGCGATTTGAAGGACGCTCATTTAAAGCTCGCGGATCCCGATGAAGAAGTGGATTCGGATGCCGCACCTGATGCTTCTTCAAACGAGGCTTCAAACTCGACGGAAGAGGATGCTGTTGTCACCGAGCGATCGCCTGCCGAATCAGCCTGGGAGTTGGACACGCCCTTGCGAACCGCGGTGGAGGCCATTCGGTCAGCCAAATCATCCAAGCAAATCTCCGCTGCCGCCTGAGTCAAAGACGATCGCTCGCCCGTGTTTCTCAGGTTAATCGCCGTGATTTTCGACGGGTCTCCTTGAGCGATCCGGTCCGAGATGGCTCCCATTTGGATTGGCGGTTGTGAGTCTGGATTCCGCATTGGTAAACTAGATGGTGGTCTGAGACGACGAGTTCGTCGTGGTTTTTTCCCTTTCAGACTCCTCGTAATCCACTTCACTCTCATTGAGTTCACCGATGAAATCGATCGTTTACGTTGTCGCCGCTTTGGCCGCTGTTGGAATCATGGTTGCGATCTCTGCGACACCCGACCGAGCACCTGAAACCGAAACCGCGCCGGCCGCCTCCGTCGTTGCGACTCCGGAGATCATGGCCGAAGCTGGCACGATGACTTTGGAGGTGCCTGAGATGCACTGCCAATTCGCATGCTTCCCTCGTGTTCAAGAAACGTTGGAAAAGAATGACGCGGTCAGCGAGGTCGCTTTGGTCGATCAACCCGATCCCAATGCTTTGACAGTCAAAAAAGTTGTCGTGAAGTACGATGCTGGTTTCGATGTCTCGTCAGCCTTGGCCGCTCTGCAAGAACAAGGGTTCACTTCAGCCCAGAAAGTTCAGTAATCGGTTTCGCTGAAAAAAGTCGCTCGATGGAACGTTGTATCCCAACCAAGGAAGCCACTCCGATCTCGCGACCTATCAGTGAAACAAGCGACTTGGATCAGCAACCCGCTTCTGGCGGTCATCCGACCCATGGGATTTTGCTGATCGGACACGGGACTCGTGACCAACGCGGGACCGATGAGTTTTTCGAGTTGGGGGATCGACTGGCAAATCACCTGGCCGGTCAATCGATCGTTCAGCCATGTCTGCTGGAGTTTCAGTCGCCAACGATTGATGAAGGTTGGCGGCGATTGCTCGACGCCGGTGCGGAGCGTATCACTGTTTCGCCTCTCTTGTTGTTTGCCGCGGGGCATGCCAAGTCAGATATTCCTGACGCTGTTGAAGCGGTTGCTCGCCAGACGCAAACGCTCGACCGAATCGCTGGTTACAGCCGTCCGATTTCGCGACAGCCACACATGATCGATTTGGTTCGCGAGCGTTTGATCGAATCAATCGAATCGGTGTCCGATGGCGAAGCAGGCAATGCTTCGATTGCGACGGCGGTGGTGATGGTCGGTCGCGGAAGTTTGGACCCGTGTGCCTCATCGGACATGCGGTTGCTAACCGAAGTCACGGTACGCGGTCGATTGAAACAGTCTCACCGTTCTTGCATCGCGGATCTGTACGCGATCGACGCCGACGGTTTGCGAACGACATTTTATGCGATGGCACAACCGCGACTGCCGGACACGCTGGACCAGATCGCTGCGAGCGGTCGATTCGGTCGAGTCATCGTCCAGCCGCACCTATTATTTTCGGGACGATTGTATGACGCGATCGAGCGTCAAACCAAAGAAGTGGCGACAAAATTCAGTGAGATCGAATTTGTCATTTCGCGGTACTTGGGGCCGGATGCCAAAGTGGCCGCGGCCATCGCCGAACGAATTGATTCCCTGCAATCCGAGAACGTCGGCGAATAGCACCCGAATCCTTCGGGGCAATTTGTTACTTGTTGATTGTGGCTGGCTGTAGATCAGTCTGGAAGTTTTCGGCGGAACTGAGGTCGTTTCGCTTTGGGCAACTCCGCTTGGTGCTCTTCTTGGTATCGACGACGCTCAACAGGAGTCGCGTAGAAGGTCAGGTAAGTGTCGTTGTCGTCCAGGCATCGCCACTCCAGGCTCTTACCGGGGGCATCGATCTTCTTTTCACACGCCGGAAGTATGTCCCGGTAGATCACTCGATACAGTTCGCGATCGGAAAGGTGATCTGTGAACGTGAGTTTGATGTTTTGGGAATGAAGTTGTTGGATCGTGCGCTGCAATTCTACCGACAACGCTGCATCGTCCAGCGATTCTGGAGATGGGATTTGAAGCGGGGGATTGAACCACTGAG
Source organism: Rhodopirellula baltica SH 1 (assembly GCF_000196115.1). Classification (NCBI taxonomy): domain Bacteria; kingdom Pseudomonadati; phylum Planctomycetota; class Planctomycetia; order Pirellulales; family Pirellulaceae; genus Rhodopirellula; species Rhodopirellula baltica. Next base: position 3,959,392 of record NC_005027.1, on the reverse strand, counting down.
CGATCGCAAGTGCTGGTGCCCGTTCCCAGGCCAGGATCGATGCGAGGTACTCGTTCTCCTTCTGAAGCGGCATGCTCCGCGTCGTCGGATCGTCGATGGAATCGTCTCGGTATGGTTCCAACTCGTCTCGCAAGCGAGCGTTGGTGAGAATCAAATCCACCTCGTCGATCATCGGTTGACTCGTTTCACTCATGTCCTGATACCCTTCGTCCTCTAGCAAAATCGCGTGACCGGGGCCCGTACCCCGCACTCCGTTTAATTCGCGTCGACGCGACTTGCGGCGACACTCCCAAGCTATCCAGGCCGGCTCGCCACTCAATCTAGAATTGAGTCAAAACGACGAACTCGGCAGATTTTTGCGAGCTCGTGTGTGTCTTGATCGATACGAACGTCACGATTTACCACGTTTCACGGCATCCGGGCCATCACTCTTCAGCCTGCGAGCACACCAATAGGGTGCGGTGGCATCTTGGGCATGAATGGCTCCGCAGGAGTCTGCGTTCCAAGCTCGGGGCGGAAGCTTCGAGATCAGCACGCCAGCAACACGCGATGCCACCCCGGATGGGGCAGTCAGATCCAAGCGGCATTCTGTTGTCGATTCAGCAACAGATCTGGCCTTTGGAGACTGTCCGGCCATTCGTTGTTCCGAAAACAGGGCCGGATCGAGATGAATTCGCATTGTTTGCCACGCCTGACTCGCTGAACGTTTGCGAAACGTGTCTTCGCCTTATTTGCTGGAGCAGCTCATGTCTCGTCTTGTCGCACCGGATGCACCCCGTCTCTATACCAATGGCCAACCCTGGCGAGACGCCCGTGGCCGAGGCGCCCCGCGACACGCTGTGGAGACGGAATTCAAAGCCGAGCATGCCGTCGTCGACCTCTCGACTCAGCCGCCCAAACCGTTGGTTGTTAAATGTCTCGTCCGTGAGTTGCGGATCCGCTTTTACGCCGTCAGCACCATCAAAAACTATCGCTCCGCTTGGGTCTGCTTCCTTCGCTGGTACCGAGGACCGCTGGACCAGATCGACCAAGAAGACATTCGGGAGTACTTGGAACTGCTGGTCGCTGGCGGCGCATCGGCGTCGGAGGTCAGCGTCACGTTGTCGGCACTGCGAACCGGTCTGGACAAATTCTGTTTGTTGCGTTGCACGGTTGGGCTGGTGTCCCCGCGAAAGTCAAAACAATTGCCTGTCGTGATGTCCAAGAAAGAGGTCCAGCGAATGATGGAGGCCGCTCGCACGTTGCGTGACAAACTGCTTCTCACCGTGCTGTATGCAACCGGTTTGCGAGTCGCGGAGGTCGCCCGTTTGCAGTGGTCGGATTTTGATTTCGATCGCCAACAAATCCGAGTTCAACTTGGCAAAGGCAAAAAGGATCGCTACGTCATGTTGGCCGACGATCTGTTGCCGCTGATGAGGCAGTTGTGGCGGCACACCAAAGGAGTTGGCTACCTGTTTCCTTCCGAAGGCAGGCGTGTCGACCGGCATCTTTCTCCGAGGACGATCCAACGTGCGGTCAAGCAGGCTCGGATTCTGTCGGGAATTGGCAAGGCGGTCACGCCGCACAGTTTCCGCCACAGCTTTGCGACGCATCTGATCGAATCCGGTACCGACATTCGGTTCATTCAAAAGCTGCTCGGGCACACCAATTTGGAAACCACCTCGCTGTACACCAAAGTCGCACGAATGAAAGCGACTGCGGTTGCCAGCCCACTGGATCGGTTGAGGGACGAACCAGGTTCATCGTCGGAGTCTTCCGGTCGGCAACCGAAGCCTCGGCCCTCCGTGGGCCGGATGCGGCTTGAGGTGGATCCGAATCCCGATTCAAACGGCGCGTATGCGGTGACGTTGGGCGTTTGGAAGGATGGTCAATTGCTTCCCCTGCCGGGAATGCGAGCGACGATGCCGCGCCAAGATTGGGTTTCCTTGCAAATCCCACTGCAAGACATCTGGGAACCGACGCTGCGTTGTCTACCCACGGCACAACGAGAGCGATTGGAGTCGCCCGAGTTCTTCTCGCAGTTGCAGCGAGAGGTTGCCAAGCGAATCCTGCGAATCAGAGACGCGGAACCTTTTCAGGCGCTCAAGACCTAGCTCATTCGCAACTGCGAGTTGAATTCAGCCCCGCAGGACGTTCGTCTTGTCTGCCAGCGGGGAAGGTATGACTGCTGCCGCGTCTCAGCGTCAAAAACACCGATATTGCATCCCGGCACCCGGCGGAGCGAACGCAATCCCACCTCACTGCGTCCTCGCCCAGTCGCCCAAGTGCTGCAGACCGAGCCCCCTTCAGCTAAAATCCAAACCCGTTTTCCCCCATTTCCAAGCATGTACGACACCCTGTCGTCCAGAACCCCGTTGTGGGACGCAAGTTTCCCCAGATAGCAGACTTTTCATGTCCGAACCCGCGTTTCAATCTGCTTCGCCGTACAAAAACGACGTCCTCGCGCTGCCTGTCACGGACCTCGATGCCGCATCCGACTGGTACTCGCAGCACTTTGGCATGACCGAAGTGGAACGCCGCAACTCGCCCCACCCAACCGTAATCCTTGAGCGCGATGGCGTGAAAATTGGGTTCGCGATCAACGGTGGCGATCCATCACAGGAGGGGGCCGCGATTCGAGTGGCCGATATCGACGGCGTGAAGTCTCAACTCGAATCCAACGGTATCGCGGTCGCGAATACGCGTGTAGATGAACGTGACGGTGAGCGCTTCAACGTCTTCTTCGTGGTGGCACCAGATGGGCTTTGCTACTACTTCAATGAACCGGTCACGTCCTGACTCGGTTCTCCTAGCGGGTGTTCTTGCAATGGAAGACGTAATCACGACGCAGCGTCCCACAACATGGTTTTTACGCTAGGCCTTCGGCACACCTTCGCTTGTTTGGCAACGGGCGTTGGCATTGGTACAATTTCTCGTGATTCAAACTCCACCGCTTCGTTTGGGGCGGTGTCGTAAAAACCTTCCGTTGTGCGGCCTAAATCGAACGTAGCTTATGGCTTTTCTGGTGTGTCCAACATGCGGCGCGGAGTACCACGCACTGATCAGCGATCCAAAGACCTGGTACGCCGAACGATATCCTGATGTTGCCGTTGGCTCGGTCGTTCCCGGCCTGTGCTTTGACTGCTTCCCCGACCTTGCAGTTGGCGACATTGTCGACATCCGCAATCACGGCGAACCACTCGATGGCCAAACAGTCTCCGTCCAAAAGATTGTGCTTGATCCTGCTGGTTGCGGGGCGATCTACTTCGTTCGCCTCCCGAATGGTCGCGATCGCGCCTTGGCTCGGTGCAATCTGAGTAAACACCGTGAAGCCCTAGATGCCGACCCGCCCGCGCCTCCCAAGGATGGCTACTTCTAACGGCTTGCCGGCCGCACACCTTCCTTTGCACTTCAAGCGGGGCTGGCGTATCATTAGCTGTTCGTGATTCAAACTCCACCGCTTCGTTTGGGGCGGTGTGGTAAAAAACTTCCGTTGTGCGGCCCTACTCAAAATGACATCGCGACTTCGGCTGCATTGCTCAACCTGTGGCGTCGTCCTTACCAATTCGCTATCGCTTGTGTCAAACGATCCGTTCGATCTCGACGAGGACGACGGCGAACCCCGTCTCCCGCAAGGTGGCTACTACATCGCTGCTGGCGATGACTGGGCGGCAGACGGAGATTACATCGCTAACGTCAATGACCTGCTGAACGTAAGCGATCACGCAAATCCTGGACACCTCAACGGGTGCTGCGGGCTCGACGGTTGCGACGGCGTCAACACGGTCTGCTGCAACGGGCATGACGTTGCCATACGACGCACTGACTGCTGGATGCCGCACTACGTTGCTTTTCCGCCATCACTTGTAAATATTGGCGACGGTTGACGGGCCGCACAACATGGTTTTTACGCTAGGCCTGCGGCACACCTTCCGGGTTTGGCCACGCGGGCTGGCCTTGGTACAATCTCCGTAGTTCAGGCATCGTTCGCTTCGTTTAGGGCGGTGTCGTAAAAACCTTCCGTTGTACGCCTCAGGTATCCGTTTTTCATGCCCACTCACATGTTTGACGTCGCGGAAACCTTCGACATCGCTGGGCGTGGTCTTGTCATCGCAACCAACAAAACGTTTGCCACCCTTGACGACGTCGTCGTGCGGATTGGTGATTCAATCTTGATTCGTCGTGCGTCTGCCAAGGACCTGCCAACATCTGTTGTCGGCATCGAGCACTGCGACCCTTGGTCGCCGGACCGCACCTTCGCATTCCTTGTCCCCGACGGCATCACGAAATCCGATGTTTCGATCGGCTCGCAAATTTGGTCGGTGGATTCGTAACGCACCGGCGTACAACTATTTAGGATTTGGGGTCAGCGAGGTACGAGCCTGAACCCAAATCCTTGTTCAAGGCGAGTCGCTTTGCGGTGGGGACACTCCGGCGATGGTTCCCTAGTGGTTTTGTCCGCTGCGGCGTGCCCTGGCGAAGGGCTTTGTGCGAGGTTCGGTTCGGCGCGGTGGTTTGGGCAGCCGCTCTGGAAACGCAGAACGGTGTTTTGAATCGGGCAAGGGCGTTGATCGGCTGTTGGAATCGTGTGCCGGGATGCGTTTCGTGGCAGGTTTATGCGATGGGCGCGCAGGGGCAGCGGCGTCACCGATCAGATGACTTTGAAAGCGACGTGTTATTGGAGCGACGATCTGGATCATGGCGGCGCTCTGGCTGGTTGCGGCAAAGTTGTCGTGGCAGGGGTGTAGCCCAGGTTGATCATCGGGCCGCCGCAGTTGGGGCACTGCATCGCGACCGGTTCCGCCATCACGATCTGCTGGCTGCAAGCCAGTTCGTATTGACGCTCCAGTGAGACAGCGACCAACCAGCGAACCTCCTCGAGGGATCGCTTGCTGCGCGCGTTGGCGAATCCGTAGTGACGCACACGATGAAAGCCAGCCGGCAACACGTGCTGGAGCCAACGGCGAATGAACTCTTCCACACGCATCTGCATCGGCTTGTATTGACGCGTTCCGCTGCGTTTGACTTGCAGCGTCAAGCTGGCTTCTTCGAGCGAAGTCGATTCGTCGCACTGCGTGACGCGTCGATTGGCCACCGCACCTCGCATCACGTACGGGGCCAAGTACGCGACCGCGAATTCGCCGCTGCCGACCGCTTCGCTGTCGACGACGAAGCGTCCCTTCCAGACATCATCGGGGATCGAATCAAAGTACGATTCGGATCGCAGTTTGTCTTTCAGCTTTCCGCGAAACAACCTCTCCAGAATCTGCTCGGGCACGAACACACTGGCGCGACTGCTTTGCCAGACTCCGCCAGCGTCGATGCCGCCGGCGGGCACCACGACGTGAACGTGCGGGTGGTAACCCAGGTCACGTCCCCACGTGTGCAGCACGCTGGTGAATCCCGTTTCGCTCACGCCGACATGTCGCGGGTTGGTCGCTGCTTGCTGAAGTGCCTGAGCTGCCGCACTCATCATGGCGACGTAGAGGACCTTGGGGTGAGCCATCGCAAACTCGCGTAATCCGGCTGGCAACGTGAACGTGATTAGAAAGTACTGGCACGGCAACAGGTTTTCTTGAACACTGGCGAGCCACTGTTGCTGACGCTGGTGCTGGCACGCTGGGCAGTGCCGATTGCAGCACGAGCGAGGCACATGAGTGACCTCACCGCAACCGGAGCAGGCATACTGGATCGTGCCCAGAGAATCTTCCCGGCACGCCATCACGGCGCGGAGGACCTTCTTCTGTTGGGCGGTCATTCGTGTTCCATGCTTCGCGATGTACTGGTCGCCATAGCGTTTCAAGACCATTGAAACGCCTTTCATGAAAGGCCTTGCTCGGCGACGTCCCCGTTCATGATCTGAGCGACGATCTGCCTGGCTCTTTCGTCACCCAGGCGTGTCAGGTGGAGGTAAACCTCGGTTGCTTGCAAGTTCTTGTGTCCGAGGTAGCCTTGCAGAACCTTGAGGTTGACTCCGGCGTCCAGCATCGCGGTGGCGTAGGAATGCCTCAGTGTGTGCGGAGTCAATCCGGAGTCTTGCCAGCCCAGCGACTCGGTGACTTTCGTGAACCCACGCTGGATCGTCCTGGCACTGATGGGTTGGTCAGCCTTCGACGCCGGAGTGTTTCTCTGCGTCGCCGGAAACAACCAGTTTGGATTGCGATGGGTTGCCCAGTGGGCACGAAACGCATCGAGGGTAGCTTGAGGCAGTGGGACTTCGCGTTGCCGGTGTCCTTTGGTGGTGCAAACGCGGAGCATCATTCGATCGGCGTCCACGTCTTGGGGTCGCAAGTGGCGAACGTCGACGCCACGGAGTCCGCAGGAGTACATGGCTCGAAAGATGACTTGCAGATGGGACGCCACGGTGGCGTCAATGAGTTGCCAGCATCGCTCGGGTACCAAGACCATTGGGAGCGTGTTGGACTTGGGGAAACGGATTGCTTGCAGAGTGGGCCAGTCGCGAGGAACGGTCACGCGAAAGAAGAATTTCAATGCTCCGACGATCGGCCGCATCGAACCGAGCTGCAGTTGCTGTCTTCGCAGCAAGACATACTGCCGGACCTGTGCTTCGGAGAGTTTTTCCGGGGAGCAAGCGAAGTGCTCAGCCAAGTGGGCGATGGCATTGCGGTAGCAGGCGATGGTGCTGGGTTGCTTTCCGCTGAGCAGCAAGTCTTCTCGAAACCGCTTGGCGAGGTCAGAGTGAAAGCGAGCGAGCGTGGCCTTTTTTTGAAGTCATCGTCGAGTTCCTGACGAGGGAGTGAAGTGAAAGACAGGAGACACCATAGTCACCGAAGCAGTCTCCACCCCAACCCCGCCGCAAAGCGGCTCACTTGAACAGGAATTTTACGCTGAGCCTTCGGCACGCGTTGCTTGGTTGGTTACGTTGGTTGGCATTTGAACGGTTTTGGCAAACGCCACTGTTCCCTTGTGCAACCGCGGCTAAGTCTTAAGCGGCTGGCTTGGTTCGTATGAGCGATGTTTTTGATTGGTTCTTGGAAGTCGAACATGCAAGCGATCCCAACGTACGTTGTGACTGGTGCAACACGCGGAATTGGCCGAGCAGTAGCGAAAGAGTTGGCAGGCCGTGGGTTTCGTGTTTTCGCGGTTGGCAGGTCGGTCGAGTTGCTGCAGTCGCTGTCCGAAGCATGCGGTTCACGAGTGACGACCGTGGCCGCCGATCTTTGCTCGATCGCCGGTGTTGAACAGCTTTTAGCAAGTATTCCGTCAGACTCTGAGATTGCTGGCCTCGTGCATTCGGCTGGTTCTTTGGTTCCATTGCAGCCATATGAGCAGATCGACATGAATGAGCTGGCGGAACACTTTCGCATTCATGTTGGTGTGCCGATTGAGTTGTTTAACTCCTTGAGTCGAGATTGCACCGTCAAACGGATGTTGTTCATTGACAGTTATTCGGCATCGAATGCTCGTCTTGGATGGGGAGCGTATTCGATTGTGAAGGCGGCGGCGCAGATGGCTGCTCGTTGTGCTGCCCAGGAGTTGCCGGGTACCCGTACGATCCGTGCTTATCCCGGTGCGGTCAACACACGGATCGTTGACGCCGTTTTGGCTTCTGACACGCAAACCGCGTCGACTTTCGCGAGCATGCGAGAGAAAGGCGAATTTGCTGAGCCGGAAGACGTCGCACGATTCCTGGTTGCGCTGTTGGTGGACGCGACCGACGAACTGATCGGCTCACGTGACGTCTTTGACTACAACAATCCCGGCGATCGCGCGGATGTTTTTCAGCTCACTAGGAGCTAGTCTTCCGATCAGACGGCCAGGATTGCTGCCGTGTTGTTTGTCGTTGTTGCTGAAGCGATCGCGTGGTTCGTTCGTCGGACGATTCACATCATCGGGAAGGTTTATATCTGCAAACGATGTGGCTCGTTACAATGAAGCGGCTCCGTGATGGGGCCAGCTTGGCGGGCTGTCACGTACTCACTGATTCACTCACTCAAGGAATCCGCTATGAGCGTTGAGACCAATCGATCTTCTCCTGTTCTGTCCGGCAATTCAGAAGAGGTCGGCTCGCCAAAACAGGCTTCACGTCGGGCTTGGTTGGCAGGGGTTGCTGCGGCGGCGGGAGCGTCGGCATGTTCCGGTCGAGTGTCTTTGGCTCAAGCCGGCACCGGCGATGAAGAAGTCGTTGCTCCGCGGAAGCCGAATCCGATCGCGGTGTCGACCTATTCGTACTGGCGATATCGCGACGACAGCAAACTTTCGATTGAGGAGTGCGTGGATTTGGCCGCGGACGCGGGATTCGATGCGGTGGAAGTGTTGCATGTTCAGATGACCGACGAATCCAACGGGACATTGCAAAGGATCAAGCAGCGAGCGTTTCGTCGAGGTTTGAGTTTGTGCGGGATGTCGACTCACCAGTCATTCGTCTCGCCGGACCCGGCAGAACGTCAAAAGAACATCGATCACACGATCCACTGCATCGAGTTGGCATATGCGATGGGTATCCCCACGATCCGCGTGAACACGGGGCGGTGGGGAACGTCAGGCAGTTTTGATGAGCTGATGGCCAACAAAGGCATCGAGCCGACTTTGGAGGGGCATACCGACGAGGAAGGTTTTGGTTGGGTCCGCGAAGGATTTGAAAAGTGTCTGCCAGTCGCCGAGAAGTGTGGTGTGGTGATGGGACTGGAGAATCATTGGGGGCTAGGACGGACCGCGAATGGAGTTTTGCGGGTCATCGGAGAAGTTGATTCGCCTTGGTTGCGGGCAACGCTCGACACAGGCAATTTTCTGGAGAATCAGTACGACCAGTACCGACAATTGGCTCCCGAAGCGGTGTTTGTTCAGGCCAAGACTTACTTTGGTGGGGGCACCTGGTACACGTTGGACATCGATTACGGCCGAGTGGCGGAGATTCTGCGAGAGGTCGACTATCGCGGATACATCAGTTTGGAATTCGAAGGCAGTGAGGCCCACGAATCCGCCATTCCGAAGAGTTTGGCGATGTTGAGAGAGGCATTTCGCTAATCGGTAGGCGCGGGATAATAATGGGGCCAATTCGATGCCGAACCCACCCGCATCCCGTGTCGTAGCACCCGGGTATCACTGTATTTTTCGACCGAAACAGTGGTGGTCGTTTCGCTTCGATTTTGTCTTCCTAAGATTGGTTGGTTTCCAGTTATGTCCGCTGAAGTCCAGTTTTCAGGGGCCGCAGACGCTGCTGAGTTTCCCTACAAAGCGATCAACCGCGGCGCGATCGCGTCGTTGGTCTTCTTGGCGTTGTCGTTGCCCGGATTGATGCCGACGTTCTCGCCGATGCTGATCCTGACCGTCCCCGGAATTTTGGCGGGCGTGATCGCGTTGCGAGCGATCAGTCGTTTTCCGGACGAATACAGCGGTTCGGGCGTTGCGAAGGTTGGTGTGGTCGGTTGTGCCGTGCTTTTTTTGGGTGGCATCGGGTTTCACACCTACACGTATCTGACGGAAGTTCCTGAGGGGTATGAACGCGTGGCGTTTTACAAGCTGCAGTCGGAGCCGAATGGTCCTGACCTGCCCACGCCCGATGCTTTGAAAATTGATGGCGAAGACATCTTTTTGAAGGGGTACATCCACCCCAGCAGCGGAAGCGGCATGCTTCGTCAGTTTGTGTTGGTTCCCGACCTTGGGACATGTTGTTTTGGCGGGGATCCGCGCAGCAGCGACATGATTGAGGTGACGTTGCCACCGGGCGAATCAGTCCGTGCTGGGCTGACCAAACGCAAGTTGGCAGGAACGTTCAAGGTCAATCGTGTGCCTCAGAGCAAAGAGGATTTTGAGAACGCGATGTTCTACAAAATGCGAGTTGATCTGTACAAATAACGCGCACTGATCGGCCGGATGCTGGCACGTTCGCGTTCGATTGCGTTTTGAGGTTGTGGGTCCCCCGTCAGACATTGGTACGATGGGTGCATTGCGTTGCAGGCGACCGGTACAGCAATTTTCTTCCACGAACGATGGATGCTCGTCAGATGCTATTGAATTGTCGAATTCCTTTGATGGCGATGGCTGGATGCCTGGCCGTTGGGGCCATGCTCCCTGCTCTTTGCTTTGCGGACGATTCCCAGACGCAGAAGGAACGCACCGCGACGGCTCGATCGATCATCGAACAACGTCGGGCGGCGATGCGAGGGGAAGCTGCCGGGCGTGAGAAGGTTGAGATCCGCAAGAGCAGCCAGGCGGATTTGGCCAAGGGCGACATCACGTTCGATGATTTGACGTTTGATATCGAAAAAGGCGAGGTGTTCGACGAGGAGAAGCTGACCAAAGAGCTGAAGTTCTTGAATGGTCGCAACGTGCGTTTGCGAGGATACATGTTGCCAAGCACGTTGTACAAAGAAACCGATATCGACAAATTCGTCTTGGTGCGAGACAACCAGGAGTGCTGTTTCGGGCCCGGTGCGGCATTGTTCGATTGTGTGATGATTGAGATGCAGCCGGGGCGAACGACGGATTTTGTGCCACGACCCATCATGGTGGAAGGCAAGTTTGTCTTGGATACTGAGAAGTATCGATACCCCGGTGGCAAAGGCCCTGATGGGGCATCTCACATGGCCGTGTTTCGAATAGAGGGACTTCGCGTCCGATGATCAACCCAGACCGTTTGCTGCAACGCTTTCTTCGCTACGTTCGAATCAACACCGCCGCTGATCCGCAGTCCCAAGCCTACCCCAGCACCGAAAGCCAGCGTGAATTGGGGAAGATGTTGGCGGATGAGTTGACTCAGATGGGACTGACCGATGTGGTTTTGGACGAGCACGCGGTTGTAACGGCAACGGTCCCGTCAACGATCGACGGCACCGCGCCGACCGTGGCTTTGGTGGCTCACATGGACACGTCGCCGGAAGCACCCAGCGAGTCGATCGATCCGCAAGTCGTTGAATCGTACAGCGGCGGTGACATCCCGCTTCCCAGCGGCAACGCGATCACCGTCTCGGGGTGTCCTGATCTCGAAAAGATGATTGGGCACACTCTCGTCACCACCGATGGCTCGACGTTGTTGGGTGGCGATGACAAAGCCGGCGTCGCAATCATCATGGAACTCGCCGAAACATTGGTTGAGAATCCCCATCTTCCGCACGGTCCGGTTCGCATCGTGATGACTTGCGACGAGGAGATCGGACACGGCACGGATAAATTGGATTTGCAAAAGCTTGATGCGACGGTGGCGTATACCATCGACGGCGGCGGCCAAGGCATCATTGACGTCGAAACGTTTTCGGCCGACGCGATGACGCTGATTTTTCGCGGTCACAACATTCACCCGGCGATCGCGAAGGACCGGATGGTCAACTCGTTGCGGGCTGCGTCCGATTTTGCCGCTTCGTTGCCCCGTGATTACGAGACGCCTGAAACCACTGACGGTCGAGACGGTTTCATCCATCTGCACGATATCGTCGGCGGCGTGGGGCAGACTCGCGTGGAACTGATCTTGCGATCCTTCGACAGCGAACAGTTGTCAGTTTATGCAGACAAAGTTCGCGAGTTGGCTGAGCAAGCCACCGCGGCGTGGCCGGGAATGAAATTGCAGTGTGAGGTTCGACGCCAGTATCGGAATTTGGCAGATGGATTGGCGAAGCTGCCCGAGTCAGTTTCGTTGGCCGAACAGGCGTTTGAGAATTTGGGGCTGCCTTGTCAAACCGCAATTGTTCGAGGTGGCACTGATGGGAGTCAGTTGACCGAGAAAGGACTGCCGACGCCGAACTTGTCCAGCGGTCAACACAACATTCACAGCGTTCTAGAATTCGCGAGCCTGGATGAGATGGTCATCTCTGCGAATCATTTGGTTGAGTTGTTGAAACTCTGGAGCGAGAAGCGAGTCTGAATCGGCCGGTTGCCGCTCAAATTCAGTGAGTGTTGAGAAACTCGATCGTCCATTCTTGCACGTCGGGTTCTTCCATCAGGAATGAGTGCAGCACGGGAACTTGATGAACCGTTTCCGCTCCTTCCAGTTGGGCTTCCTCGAGGCTGACGACAAAGTCACCGTCGCCATCCACCAAAGGATTCGCGATCGGTGTCGCGACCTTTCCGGCAACGATTGCGAACGGGAACGGGGGTGTGGCCAGGTGTGATTCCACATTGGACCAACGAGTCCCCAATTCCATCGCACCGGGGCCGGCAACCAAACCAAACACACCGGTGGGGGCGAGTCGCCGTGCGATTGCGGCGCCTTGGTTGGGTGGTCCAAGCATGACCATCGATTTCAATCGCGGCAGCAGGTTTTTCGGGTCGCCATCGGCTTGCAGGTCACCGATCAGATGCCGAGTGACGATGTTGCCCATGCTATGACCGACGAAGGCAAACTCGGCGTCAGAAGACTGGTTCTCGAGGACGTCCCGAAGTGCGGCGGCTGATTCAGCTAGCGAGTCACGCGTGCTAGCGTATCCAAACCGAATCGTTTGTTCGTAACCTTCGGCGTGGAGTTTGGTTTCCAACGATTTCATGCAATTGTCCGTTCGCATCAAACCGTGCAGCAGGACGACGACTGGCCGATCGCATGGCGGGGCGATGTCAGGTTGCAGTTGATTGAGTGCTTCGTCGACGTCGGCACGACTCCCCCATGCTCGTCGAACGTTGTTGGGATCGAGCAGTCGCCAGTGTTTGGTCACCGCGTTTTGCTGAATGCGGTAACCGGCACGATGGTCGTGATCGGTCCACAATTGAGCCCCGCCGAAAGTGGGCAGGGGAACGTTGATGTTCTGAGCCATGGTCGTGTTCTCGGAAGTTCCCCACCAAGTGTGAATGCCCCAAGCGGGAGACAGTGTAACAGCGGCGATCAAAGCAAATCGCCGAATGGCTTTGAAACGACGGCCGTTCAATCGGGTGAAGTTCATGTTTCGACGCTGCGAGAAGGCGAGGTGTTTGGCGTGTCTTCAGATTGGGGAGATATTCAACTAGAGACCAACGCCAAAGCTTTTTGCGCGAAAGATGGATTTTCTTTCGCGAATCACATCGCCAAGAGGGATCGAGTCCATTGAAGGCACAGGTCACGGTTGAGCGTGAGTGTGGTTTGCAGCGGGCAGCCAATTCGCCGGAGTGTTTCGGCCCAAAACGGCAACTCCGAATTGGGAGGGCTCGGAATGAGGACCCGAAGAAGCCGGGGTGGTCCGTCTTTTCGTAAGCGAACGGCGGGCGGCTCGGTCTCATTCGAGATCGCAACGCCGGAGAAGACATTCACGGTCGAGAGGGATGCGCCGAGTGCCATCGAATCAGCAGGATTGGCTTTTTCGTCCAACATGAAGGCACCTCCGCCGATCAAGGCGACCGCGGACGGTGATGCACTGGATTGCTTCAGCGATGCGGCTGTCAGTTTGCTGATTGCATCGACTTCGTTGGGGCGCCATTGATCGTCGCCATCGCTGCAGATCACGCACACGGCGACATGATGCTGGCGAGCGAGGTCTTTCCAAGGGTCTAGCATCGCGGATGGATCACGGTCCTTCGGAGGAGCCAGAACGATCGCCAAAGCGAGCGGTGTTGTCGGAGCTTCGGTTGGGGAAGTACCGACGGCAGGTTCTTGTTTGGGATACCAGATTGCGGCCGCGTTGGTAATGTCCGGCAATTGCAGTGTTTCAACGGACCATTCATCTGCCGGCGATGATTTCGTTGTCTCGAAAGCTTCGATTCGGTCGAGGGGGCCATCCAGCGTCAACGGATCGACCGAAACCACTTGTTCTTTGCCGTCACGTTCGATCGTCAGCTCGATGGGGATATCGGGATCGGACGCCCAAAGACGTTGTCGCATTGCGTTGGAATCTAGGATCGGCGAACCGTCAAGTTGAATCAAACGATCATTGACCTTTAGCTTGCCGTCGGCGGGAGACTTGTTCCAAACATGCTGGACGATGACAGAAGTCGACGAGTCGGATTCGTCTTCGGTGTCTTCTTCTTCGGTTTGTTCGGTCACTTCGTCGGCCGCGATCAGGCCAATGAATTGAGGTTGTAGTGGCGGGATCGTTGCAATCATCGTTGCGGCGGATGACATCCGTTGCCCATCACGCTCGTACTCAATTTCGACTTCGTCTCCAGCGTCGTATTGACCCAGTGCGAGTTTGATTTCTTGTCGTCGAGTGACGTTTTGACCGCCGATGGACTTCAGTTCGTCACCGACTTTCAGGCCCGCTTTGTCGGCGGGCGACCGTTTGCGAACGACGCTCAGTTCGGTTCCTTCCGCGTAAGGGTCGCTGCCCGCGACGACGAAGCCGAGCAAGCCTTGTTGAATGTTTTCACCACGACGCAATCTATCTAGCTTTTGGGCGATGATCGTGCTGGGGACGGCGAAGGCAATTCCGGAGTCGTACCAAGCGGTTGGGTCTTCCGCGCCGCCTTCTCCAACCGCGGGGATAACGATGCCACGAAAACGACCCTTCAAATCAACCAGTGGACCACCATAGAAGGCGGGGGAGATTCGGGCATCGGTTTGGATTGCGGTGCCATCGAGTCGACCGACTGCGGAAAGGATTCCTGTGCTCACCATCGGCGTGTTGTTTTCACCGTACCGAGCGACCGCAACCATCGTTTCTCCGACTTTGTCGTTGGCTGGATCGTTTGTCGAAAAAGCGATCGGCTGCCAGGTTTCATCTGGAGAGGACACCTTCAGTAGCACGAGGTCTCTATGTTCATCTTTGGCGACGACTTCGGCCGGGAAGCGTTTGCCGCTCGGAGCGTTGACGATGATGCTGGCGGAGTCACCCCCGGTCACCCATGACGACGTCAGAACATGGCCCTGTTCGTCGATCACCACGCCCGATGTCGGCGCATCTTGCCGGACTTCGCCGTTGGCTTGCATGACACCGATGACTTCGATGGTCACGACGGAGGGCAGCGTGTCCTCAGCAACATGCCGCACGGCTTTCGCCAAAATGCTTTGGTATCGCGCCGGCGTCGGGTCATCGGCATGGATCGGCGTTGATATGCCAAGCAAAAGAGCAACAGCGAGCAGCATTTCAAACGGAGTGGATATGCGGTTCACGAGAAAGCTGCGAAGAAGGAGTGCCGAAAGTAGTTTGCGAATCATGGACGTAATACCAAGTCAAGAATTTCGTTGTCTCGCTGAACCACCAAGGCGACTTGGTCGCGGCGGTCGATTCGCCTTAGCAGATCACGGAGAGCACGTTGGTGCGAAACACGGCGACCATTGGCGAGGACAATCAAATCGTCTGGTCGAAGGTCCACGCGAGCGGCCGGTGAATCTTTCTCGATGAAGTCGATGAAGGCGGGAGTGTTTTCGAGAACGTCCGGGATCAATCCAATGCCCAAACCAATCGGCGAGTGAGATTTATCGCGGGGCAGAACCGGATTGGATTCATCAGGAAGCGTTGTTTTGCGACCGGCGATGATGTCGCCGATCGGTTGACGAAGAACGCCAGCGGGAATGGCGTAGTTCAGCCAAACGCCGGTCTTTCGATCTCGAAGTTCCTTTCCCAACATCCCGAGGAATTGGCCTTCGGGATCGACAAGGGCTCCGCCAGCCGCACCGGGGTTGTTGGCGACCAGGTCGAGCAGCAATACCTCGCCGCGATAGGGCGTTTGAAAAGTCCCACGACGAGCGTCGAGTTTGGTCTTCGCTGCGACTCGGCCCTGCATCACGCTCGCCGGTTCATTCCCCGTTGCGATGCCAAACAAATTGCTGACCGCGAGGACAGGATCACCCCAAGAAACGTTGTCGGATTCTGGAATCGGAAAGAAGGAAAGGTCATCCGCTTCGATCTTCAGCACCGCCAACTCGAGCGCCGGTTCAAAACCCACGATCTTCGATTCGAACCGTCGGCCGTCGTGAAGAATGACGACCGGGTCAACGTCCAGGACATAGCTCCATGCCGTTGCGATGTGACCTGCTGGCGAAACCAGGAACCCGCTCTGGTAAGCCTCCAGTCCGGACAACCCACCGGCGCCATAGACCTTGACCATCTTCGATTGGACTTGGTCGGACGGACGAGCCATTGAAGGCTGAGCCCAGGATTTTTCAGACGCAAGAAAAACGATCAGCGAAGCAGTGATGCACCCCAGCAGAAGACGCAGCAACGACGCGGGATCCTTACCGGCATGGGATGGGGCGGTGGCAAGACGCGAGAGTTTTGGAACGCCACTCATGATGCATCTCCATCGACTGGAACCTGAGGTTGGTTGGCTGGCGCGGTGGACCAATCGGTGATTTGCAAGTTCAAAACGGTGGTCAGCCCATAGCGGAGTTGCAAGGTCGACGGCAGTGCGTCGTCTTCTGCTGCGAACCAAAGTTCGGCGGGGTCGGTGTCGTTGCCAGCGATGGATTCAATCACTTCCAATCGTTCAGATTGTGGGTGATGCAAGAATCGGGTTTCCAAATCAGAGTGGACACCAACGACGGTGTCGCGAAGGGGCCGTTGGCCTGAGAGCGGCATCGTGCCCCAGTAGTACGTGTCGCCAAATTGTCTCGGGCCGAGCGTTAACATGCGTTGCAGTGCGTTCAAGCATGCCAGGATACCCGCATCGCGTTGTTCATCGACGACTTGCAGCAGTTCGTCGCCACGTGAAAGTTGCTGAAGGTCGTCGCCGATCTTGAATTTGAATTGGCCATCGCCAATCGTGATTAGAAAATCGCTCGCTTCTTGTCCATCGACAACGGGAACGGTTTTGCCGCGAATCTTCCAAACGGAATCGTTTGCCTCGACGTCCTTAAATTGCCGGCGAAGTCGCTCGATGAATTTCGTTTGGTGCAGTTCGTTGTAGTAATAGTTGCCATAGCCTTCGCGGATTTTGATTTGCTTGACCGCCATTGCTGGAATCGGTTCGCCCGCCGCGTCCTTCATCAACGGTTTTGGGTCGTTCGGTTTGGCTTTGTCCGAGCCATCCGGCGATGTTTCATCGTCTGATTCCAAATCTCCGGGGGCGTCTCCTTCGGGATCGGATGGAGTGGGTGGCTTCGGTGGAGCGGGGGGAGGTGGCGGCAATGCCGACTTCATTTTCTCAAGCAGTTCCGATCCGCGGTGAACGCTGGCCAAACGAACCAACGTTTCCACGCTCGTTCCCTCTTGCCGATACGTGATTGGGATTCGCCATGACGCTGGGAACGTTGCAAGAATATTTTGAACATCGTTGGCCGTTTGGATGACTTGGCCATCGATCTCGAGAATTTCGTCTCCGTAACGGAGCCCTCGTCGGTAGGCATCGCTGGAACTGAGGATGTTGGTGACTCGGACACTGCCGTCTTCGTCCGTGCCAACGGTGGCACCAAGAGTGGCATGATCCACGATGCGTCCACTGTGCAAACAGCCGAGGAAGTTTTGAGCTTGGTCGCCTGAGATGGCGTAGCCAACGCCGACGTTGACGCGTCCACGTTTTTCGAACGAAGCTCGGCCGATGATCCCGATCAAATCGCCGTCATTGTCATACAACGGGCCACCGGAGTTTCCGGGATTGATGGAAGCATCAGTTTGAAAGCAGTTGCCGTATTCGAGTAACGTCCCAGAAGGATACTGGTAGCGACGCACACCGCTGATGATTCCTGCGGTAACGGTTGGTTGCAGATTGGTTGCGAGTAAGAACGGATTGCCAATGGCGAAACACCAGTCACCAACTTGCACCGAACGGCTGGGGACGAATTCAGCCGTTGAAAAATCGTCGCGGCCCAACAATTGGATGAGTGCCAAGTCGCCCACCGGATCGATACCGACAACCACGGCGTCGTACACTTTGCCATCGCTGAGTCCGCATCGCATGTAGGTGCCCGCAGGACTGCTGACGTGAAAGTTGGTCAACGCATATCCGTCGGGACTGATCAAAACACCGCTACCGCCTCCACCGCCACCTGGAACAAACACCATCACGGTGGAAGGGGTGGCCTTTGCGATGCCGGCAACACGTGCGGACTCGAACTGCTCAATCCACTTTTGCTCGTCAGGCAGAAGCGAAGACTCTTCGGCACGAAGATTGGCCGCCAACGAAATCGCTGATGCAAAGAGGGCAAGCGTCAAACAACCGATTCGCACCATGGTGGAATCGAGGCATCGAGATGGCATGGCGAATCGTTCTTCTCAGTGTGGAGACGTCGTTGCAAAGAGCATCCGAGCAGCGTCGAAGCGACGCATGACTCTATTTTAACAAGCGGGCACCGAGCCACTCGATACGATGTCCCAAAGCATTACTGATTGTCGGTGATGTCTTGGATGCGTCCGGTCCGGGATGGGCACTTCGAAGCGTGAGCCGCCGAGCGTCTTCGATTGGCAAGATTAAACCGTGCGGTTTGCGATCTTGGATTTCGAGCTTCCAAGCAACGCGGTTGTCCAAAAGCACCGAAACTGTCAACGGTGCGAACTGGTCCACTTCCGATGCGACTCGGACGGCAGCGACCAATTTCTGATATCCCTCGGGGATACGGATGACATGATCGGAAGACAGAACGGTGGTCAAATTCTTGGTGTCGGTTTCGGTGGCGAACCAAGTGGATGCGAAGTCTTCACCGAGGAGTGCTTTGAGCGACTCCGGTTGACGTTGCTCAGCGACCTCCGCGTCCGACAGATAAAGGATGCCACCAGAGAACTGGATTTCCAACAATTCTTTCAAAGGAATGGAGTGCGTGATGTCGTTGCCAAGATCGAGCCGAAGCGAACGGTCGCTCCCATTCCAGTTGACTTGATCGGCCATCCAATTCGATCCACGTTGGTCGCGAACTCGAATGGGCTTCTCCGTTTCACGGTCGGTGGTGGTGGAGAAGATCACGCCTTCGAGTTTTTTCAGGGGAGCGTCGACGATGTTTCCGCTGAGGTCGAACGAAACGGAATCTCGATTGATTTCTAAGACCGTTCCTTCGATTGGGTCCAACGCATTTCCTTCGCGTCGAATGACCAGTCGATCGCGGCGTTGAGGTTCTTCGACCAATGCGAGCCAGTCAGCGTCAGTCGCGCTGGAAGGAGCTCGGAAGCGAACTGATTGAACGGATCGGATGGACACGGTGAATGACGGTTGCCCGATCGAGCGGACCAGCAGCTTTTCGTCTTCCATGGAAGTCGCGGCCGATGCCACTTCGGAGCCGCCACGAAGGACGACCCGAGCTGGTGGGCTGGTCTTTTCCGAACCATCGAATTGGATTCGTGCAATTTCGGTCAAATCCCACTGTTTGGATTCGCCGCCAGCCAAAATTGCGGACAGAGATGAACCTGTTAGGTTGCCCAGCTGTCCGGATACTGAGTCTCCATCGATGGTTTCGAATTGAATTTTAGGGCCCAGATCAGGCTCGCCGGAGGTGTCCTGGCTGGAACTTTTCGTTCCTGGAAAGACAGCGAAAAGAGTCGCTAGAAGAGCGATGATGGGCGTCTGACTGCGGAACGAGCGTGTCATAGGAACCGGCTTGAGCGTGAAAATCCATTCGTCGAAGCGTCGTTTTAAGGTCCTCTACAGGATAACCGTCTTGTCGGTTGTGAAGCAGGGGAAACCAATACTTTCGGGATGATGTAGTGTTCGTGCGTGCAGTGTTTTGGGGTGGTTTATAGCGTTCGTCTTCACGCAGTCTTCGCCAAATTTGATCCTTGCCCGAACCAGTTCGCGGCGCTACCATGGTTGCAGCTTGAGCGTTCTTGTGAAGCTTGCGTGAAATGAGTTTGCGTTGTTGAGGGTTTGTGGATATTATTCCCCCTGTCAAACGGATTTAGCCAGCCGAGTGGCTGGAAGTAGAAAGGTTAATCATGTCCATTCGATTCAATCAATCTTGCCCAACCTGCGGGCGGCGAATCGATATTCGCGCATCGTTACTCGGATGTACCGTTGCATGCCAGCACTGCGGTGCTGAGTTCACAGCATGTATCAGCGATACGGCTCAAACGCCCGAGTGTTCTGACGAGTTGCTCGACCGTGTCGAGGCGGCACTTCGTCGTGCGGAATCAGCGGCCCAGAAAAGCGGTCTGACTGCGCCGTCAATCGTCTCTCAATCCGGCCAAAACTGATCGCTTGCTCTCGCCAAGTTTGGTGGGAGATGAGTGGCGGTACTTTGTCGTCAGCCTAAGTGATCGGCGAAGCAGATTGAAACGCTTCACACTGGCGGGCGAATTGCGAAAACGGCGAGAGCCATCGTTGGCTTAGCTGTTTTGACAGAAGAGAATCACAATCTTTCTGTCAGTGTGTTAGCGACTCAGTGTATTAGCGACGCTTCAGCGAGTTGGTGCCGGCTTGGTTGGTGAAGCTTTGGGGGACGCATTCGGTTGCGTTGTCGTTGGAACTTTGGCCTGAGCCGCATCCAAGACGTTTTCCAGTTCATCCTTGACGGGTTCCGCCTCGGCAGTGGCTGGTGAATCGTTCTCCAGCTCTTCTTCTGGGTCGACTTCGGGTTCGCAGTATTTTGGCTCGACCGTTGACTGAACTTGCACCGCTTTCTTGCCTTTGTAGGCACCGGCGACGGCGGCAAATTTGTGGACGTCCTGGACGGACAATTCCAATGCGGAACTGGCGGCTTGTTCGGTGGTGATGATATCGCCAACGTTCAAGTCCAGCAGATCACTGGTTCGGATCTTTGACCTCGCCAAAGTCACCACCACGTCCACCGGCGCGGCATCAATGCTGTCAGCGATTTTGCGTCGCGATTGTGGGGTTGGATTGGTTTTTCCATAGCCCACCCATCCGTTGCGAGACAGTTTCGCGTTGTATTTCTCGATGGAATTGAAGGGGATGCACAAGTTCATCATCCCCCGGTTTTTACCGAGCAGGACTTCAAACCCGACCAGGATTGCCACTTCGTTGGGAGGAACGATCTGGGCGAGTTGTGGGTTGCTCTCGGTCGTGTGAATCGATGGTTCGAGTTGAATGACGTTTTCCCACGCGGGCACGATTTGTTCCAAGAACAGTTCGACAACGCGACACATCAACCGGGTTTCGATTTCGGTCAGGGGCCGCCGAATCGTTTCGCCAGGGACCGGGTCACCACCGAGCATTCGATCGATGATCGCATAAGCCAATCCCGGGGCAATATCGAGAACCCAGTGGCCTTCCAACGGCAGCGGTTTGATGACGTTGAAGCAGCTTGGATTGTCGAGGCTGAAGACGAACTCGCTGTAGGTGAGTTGGTCGACGCTCAGTAGTTTCACCTCGATCATGGTCCGCAGCAGACCGGAGATCGACGCACCAAAATTTCGAGCAATCGACTCGTGCAGCGAATGCATCGCCCGCATTTGGTCTTTGCCAACGCGTTCAGGGCGTTTGAAGTCGTAGGCCGTTACTCTGGCACCGGTTGGTACGCCGGGAGAATAGGGCTTGGAATCGGCCGGATGCGCCGCTCCGACGACGGGAGCGGAACTCCCAACGGTCGCGTTTTCGGCATCCTTGGATTCGGCTGAGTCTTTGGTCTCGGTCGGTGCGTCGGTACCTTCCTCGTCCAAATCAGCCGTTTCCATGGCCTTCAGAAGATTCTCGACTTGATTTTGACTCAGTGATTCGTTGGACATCGTGTCCTCAGCCTCTTATGTGACCGTTCCCACGTACGATGTACTTGTAGCTGGTCAGTTCCCGCAACCCGCATGGCCCTCTTGCGTGAAACTTATCCGTGGAAATTCCGATTTCCGCTCCCAAACCGAACATTCCACCGTCATTGAAGCGAGTGCTAGCATTCACCATCACTGCGGAACTATCCACCAAAGCGGTGAATTGCTCGGAAGCGGCGATGTTGCTGGTGACGATGGCGTCGGTGTGTCCCGATCCGTAGTGATTGATGTGATCGGTGGCAGCAGCCAGCGAATCCACGACGGCGATGCTGATTTGTGGCCCCAAGAACTCAGCGGCAAAATCGGCATCCGTGGCAGGAACGCCGTCAGGAACATACGCCGAAGCGCGTTCGTCGACCCGCATTTCAACGCCACGGCTGGCCAAGCGTTTCGCGATCGCTGGGAGTGCGTCGGCGGCGATCGACTGGTGAATCAGCAGTGATTCGCAGGCATTGCAGACACCCATTCGCTGACATTTCGCGTTTTCGATGATATCGACCGCCATTTCAATATCGGCGGACTCATCCACGTAAACGTGACAATTGCCGTCGTAGTGCTTGATGACAGGCATGGTGGCTTCTGCCGCGACACGGCGAATCAGGTTTTCGCCTCCGCGGGGAATCGTGACATCAATGTTGTCGGATTGCTTCAGGAAGTGCCCCACCGCAGCGCGGTCGGTCGTTCCGACCAATTGAACGGCGTCGTCGGGAATCCCGACGCGACGACCGACTTCGTGCAGCACTTCGATAATCGCCCGGCTGCTATGAGCGGCTTCTTTTCCACCACGCAGAATCACTGCATTACCGCTTTTGACGCAGATTCCAGCCGCGTCGGCGGTCACATTGGGTCGACTTTCGTAAATGAAGAAGACGACGCCCAAAGGAACACGACGCTTTTCGATTCGCATACCGCCCGGCCGCGCGAAACCATCGAGGACCTCGCCGATGGGATCGTTCAATGAGGCGATTTCTCGTAAACCCGTAGCGATTCCAGCGATTCGAGCTTCGTCCAGACGCAGCCGATCGATTCCCGCGTCGGTCAGTCCGTACTTTGGGGCGTTTTCAAGATCCAGCTGATTGGCGGCGATGATCGCGTCAGACGCCTCAATCAAAGCGTCCGCGGATTCGATCAGCCATTGATCCTTGATGTTGGTATCCAGGGTCCCCAGCAAACGAGATGCGGCTTTCGCACGGCGGGCGATATCAACGCACTGGGCGGCGAGGTCGTCGGACTGGAGAGCGTCGGTTTGAGTGTGGGTCGTGGAAGCGGTCGACATGGGAACCTATGAGTTCAGGTGGCGATCGAAAGAATCGTGATACGAAAACCGGCTGAGATCGGGGAAACCCCAACCTCAGCCGGTCGTTGATATTGTCTGGCATCGGCTCGTTGAGGTCAACGTCAACGAGTTTGCCGGGTCATTCCTGTCGTCGCACTACAGCAGTTTTGCCATGGCCGCGTCGACGGCCGATTGAAGCGATTTGCTGCGGTCATCGCTGCTCGAGGAGCCTTCTTCACCGCTGGTATTAGCCGAGGCAATGCTGTCGAGAACGTCGTCGCCAAGGTTCGCCGAACTTTGGCCAATGACCTTGTCACTTTCGAACAAGACTTCGATCAGCGGTTCACCCGCAGCCGTGGAGCCTGATCCGTTTGTGCTGACATCGGAGCTCGAAACGGCTGCCGAAACACTTGCTCCGGTTGCCGCAATGCTGCTGGAGGCCACGATGGGTTCGCCGAGTGGTTCGCTTTGATTGCTGTCACGACGGTTGAGTTCATTAATAACCTGCAAGGCATCGAGCGAGCTGATGCGTAGGTCACCGCTGACGTCGTAATAGCGACCCGGCTGCGAAGCACTTGGTCGACCGTTGTCGCCTTGCGTCACCACCAAATCTTCATCCACCGTCGGCGTGTATCCCGCAGGGAACGACGAGAAGCGGTTGAGGTGGTTGATGATCAACAATGCGTCCAGGGCCGATACTTCACCGTCATCATTGACGTCGGCGTTCAGGTCTGGGTTCTGCAGACGGCTGATAACAACCTGCAACGATACGGTAGCCAAACCACTGCGACGGCCGTTGGAGTCAGCAATCGAGTAGTCGAACGAATCGCGACCGGTGTAGCCCACCGCTGGAACATATCGCAAGGTTCCATCGCCGACGTTTTGAACTTCACCCGCCAATGGTTGACGTTCGATTTGGATTGAGCTGAAGTCCAGTCCATCCGCATCGGTGAAGTTGTTGCTGATGTCGATCAAGATCGCTTCGTTCAGGAAGCCTGAGCGAACACTGTCACGTCCGACCGGTGCCGCGTTGGGACTGATCGTGACGGTTTCTTCGGTGCTGAACGTTCCCTCATCATCCGCGACGATGTAACGGAATTCGTCATTGCCGGGGAAGTTGGTGAACGGCGTGTAGGTGATTGTTCCTTCGACAGGATCAATCGAAACGCTACCGAACGCCGGTTGCTTTGTGACCGTCAACGAGCTCGGATCGATGACTCCGTCAACATCCACATCGTTGTCCAAGACCCGGATGACAGTGCTGCCTGGGCTCTGCAATGTTGGGACATCTGGCTCGGTCACTGGACCATCGTTGATGCCCGTGACACTGACACTGACCAAGACCGAATTGCTGGTTCGGATCGGTGTCGCACTGGCACCAGCCCGGTCGGCGACCGCATAGCTGAACGAATCATTTAGCGGTGCGGAGCCTGGTTTCAACGCCTGCAATTCAGTTGAGACCGTTGGATCGTACGTGATGGTTTGCGTCACCGGATCGAACGTCACCAATGCACCTCGCAACGAGATCTGAGGCGAGTTCATTACGATCTGCAACTCGTCGGGGTTGGCATCGTTCAAATCGACATCAATGTCGTTTGCCAACAGTTCCGCTGCCGTGATCACTCGGACAGTGTCTTCGTCGGTCGTGAAGTTATCCGGTGCCGGTGAGGGGAAGTCATTGACCGGTTGGATGTTCACACGCAGGGTAATCGGTGCTCCAGCCAATCCTTCGCTGTCTCGAGCAACGACACGCAGGTCGACCGCACCATTGGCGTTGAGTGCTGGCGTGAAGGTCAGAATGCCGTCCGGCGAAATTGCGGGTTGTCCGTCTTGCGTGAACAAGGCGGCGTCAGCGGCATTGATGGTTGAGACTTCGAACGAAACCGATTGGTTGGATTCATCAATCGGTCCGGGCGAGATGTTCGTTGCCCACTGCGTTGTGTAGGGACCACGATCTTCTTGCACGCGAACGGTCGGCCCAGCGGTGAATGTCGGAGCGTCGTTGACCGGATCCACCGTGATGGTGAAGGTCCGAATGGTGGACGCGTTGATATCACCGTTGCCGGCGTCGTTTGGTCCTTCATCGAACAACTGCACAGTGAAGGTGGCTGAACCGTTGAGGTCTTCGGCAGTCACGTATGTCAGCGTCGCGTTGCCATCGGAGTCAATGGATGCCGATGGTGGAGTGACAAACAACTCGGGATTGTTCGAGGTCTGGATGATCTCGAACCGGAGCGGCTGTCCGTTGGTGCCATCGCCGATCTCATCGTTCGCTCCGGGAGGTCCGGCTTGAACGTTGGTAGCCCAGTTCTCGATCACAACACTTCCGCGGCCGCCACCGTCGTTCTGATCTTCGTTGCTGGTCACATCGCCCGCGCCACTGAATTGTGGTGCGTCGTTGACGCCGAAGACTTCGAACGTGACTGTGCCGGATGCGATGCGAGGTTCATTGATCGGTGCACCGTTGTTACCAACAGGAACAGTGACCCCATCGTCAGTGACGGTGTAGATGAAACTATCCGTTCCGACAAAGTTGGCTCGCGGTGTGTAGATAAATCGTGTGATCACGCCGTTTTCGGTCACGCTTTGCAGTGTGCCGCCTTCAGCGGTGGTCACTGGAATTGGCGTGGTCAAAGACAGCGTTTGGTTGCCACCTGGTGTCTTGTCGGCCGACTCGTTGGCAGGACCAACATCGAAGACATCCAACAAGCCCGGGGAAGTTCCGTCGCCATTGACCAACACGTCGAACGTGCCGTCTTCGGACAACGAGAAGTTCAATGGGTTCGTGCCAGGTGTGCTGAACTCCGGCTTGATGAATGGACGGTCGTTGACCGGTTGAACATCAATGGTCAGCGTGACCGGCAAGGACGATCGCAAGTCACCACGTGTGCTGTTTTCCTGTTGGTTTGATCCAGGCAGGATTTCAGTCAAGACCACCTCAAATTCGAAGGTGCCATAGACATCCGCTTGAGGTTGGAAGGTCAAGACACCGTTTTCACTGATTTGCGGCCCTTGGATGAAGAAGTCTTGCAACTCATCGTCCAGGAAGGACAGCGTCTTGACGGTGAAGCGTACGTCTTGCCCGTTGATGAAGTCGACCTCATCAAATGCACTCAGTGGCGGACCTGCTGCGATGCCAACGGCAAAGTTGTTGATCCGTTGTGGAGCACCATCTTCTGCGACTTCGTACGTGAGGTTGTTCGCGACGAATTGAGGTCGGTCGTTGACAGGGTTCAGGTTCAATTGAACGATCGATGTGGATCGACGACGGTCCTGGACTAAAGTTCCCGTATCGGACGAATAGGTTTCGCCGTCACCGGGGAAGTCGTCACGGACTTCGAATTCGAAGGAGTCGAACGGTGTGTTCGGGTCAATCGTGTTGTTGAAGTCCACAGGAGGTGTGTACTCCAAGCCGATCAACAGGTTGCCTTCGAATTTCGGCGTCAAGGTTCCGCCCAAAACGGTGCGATCGGGGAAGTCGAACAACTCGAGTTGTTGTGGACCACCGGTCGGGAAGCCGACGCTCAGCGACTGATCTTCGTTATCAGCACCAACCGTGTAAATGTCCAGCAGACCGATTCGTTGATACGAACCGACTTGCACCAAGGCTTCTGGAATCGCACGGCTCAACGGGATGAAGTAATTGCCCGTCGTGACGGCGTTTGCAGGATCGCTGCTGCCGGTCGGTTGGGTGTTGTCCTCACGCAGTGTGTAACGAATCACGGCTTGATCGTCGAAGCCATCTCCGTCCGTATCCGTGATGTCGGTGATCTCGTAGGCTTCGTCTGGATCGTTTGGTACAGCGTCGCCGGTCAGTCCAGGACGAATGCGTGGTGCATCGTTGACCGGACGAACGTTGACGGTGAACGTGGTCGCAGGAATTTGCGAAGGAGCAATTCCGCTTTCGATTGGGTACAGCTCGAACGTTGCTTGGCCGACTTTGTCGGGGTTCGGTGCAACGGTGAGTGAAGCTTCCGTGTCGCCACCGACGTAGTTCACGAGCGGGAGGCTGGCCAAAATGCCATTGGGGTCAGCGACCACGCGTACTTCAAATCCGGTCACAATCTGCGAGAGCAACTCGTCCGAAGCCGTCGAGGTAGCCGAGAAGATTTCGGTCAAGAAGTCTGGCACGGTGGTCGTGCTCATGTCGTCGCGTTCCAGCACATCGACTGTGTTCAAGTCGTTAGTGAAGACTGGCGGGTCATTGACCGCGTCGACCGTGATTGTGATCGTGCCGGCGTTCACCGAGCGACGAATCGCGTTGATGTCCTGTCGCGTTTGAGCAGGCGAAGTGATGCGTGTGAAGGCATCATCTTCCACCGTGTAGAGCAACAATTCACGAGCGGCGAATGGCTGTTCACTGTTGTAGTTCTCTGCCGGGTCGAATGTCACGCCGCTGAAGTAGCGACGGTCCTGACCAGCGACTTGAATTGTCTCAACGGTGAACGTGTATGTTCCGCCCGCATCGCTGTCGATGGTTGCGGTTGTTGCACCAGCGGGGACCGAGTTGATCTCGATCGCGTTTCCGCCTGGAGTCGAGAACGAAACGATTCGCAGGCTCTGCTCATTCTCGTTGAACGAAGCACCGAGTCGGTTGTCGAACATTCCGCTGGCATCGGTCAGTTCACCCATGCGGATCGCGGAAACAAGTTGCAGCGAAACCAGCGATTGGCCCGATGGAACACCCAAAGCGGATGAGTCAGCCAAAGCACCAATGCCCGCGGCACGCAGTTGCTCTTGCAAGGTTGTCGCAACGATGTCGGACGAGTCGGCAACCGTGAACTGCACGATGACGTCGGCACCCGCGGTTTGTTGTCCAGACAGGTTGAACTCGACAACGTGTGTGGTTCCCACGTTGTCGGTGATTTCGAATCGCTCTCCATCAATCAGACGATCGCCAGCAGGAACCAGAATGTTGGTTCCACTGAAGGAAATGCTGGTTGGCGACAAAGATCTTGTGATGGCATTCGAAGTCAGCAAAGTGACACTGTTGCCGTTTGCTGTCGCACCGATATTTAGTGTGCGAAGGACATCTGCCAGCGAGGTTGCCACATCATCGATCGAACCCGCCGCGTCGTATTGGACGACCGCATCATTGCCCGATGAGAGCGTGCCAGTGGTATTGAGCTCGATGCGACGCACGACACCATTTTCGTCTGTCAACGTGAATGTTTGGCCGCTGACCAAATCACCGATGACAGGCAGGACGATGTCGGTTCCGTTGAACGTGATCGCGGTTCCGGTTGGATCCACCGACGTGATGTCAACGGTGTCAATCTGCCATGAGGTCAGTGTGACCGACTGAGCGTTCACACCGCGACTGACCAACGCGGCTTCCAATGCAGCGGAAATTTGTGCACGTGAATCGCCAGCCGAGTATTGGACGAGAACCGCGTTCGGGTCGATCAAAGTCGTGCCAGTTTGGAACTCAGCGACGACCAGCGTTCCATCGAGAAGCTCGACGATGAGAGCGTCTCCACCGTTGATACCAGTTCCGGCTGGAACGATTACATCCGAGCCATCGGGAACCAATCCCGACGCCGCACGGTTAACGCTGATCGATGCGACACTGTCCATTCGGACGCGGAATTCTTGCTGCGTGCCAGCGGTTTCAACAGCACCAAAGCCGGCCGACAACATGGCGTCGGCCAATGCGGTGGCTGCTTCTTCAGCTGTACTGGCGTCGCTGATCGAAACTGGAATTGCACCCGAAACCAGAACCGATCCGGTCTTGGTGAATACAAATCGAGTTGGCGTTCCGGCGTTGTCGGTGATGGTCACAATCTCGCCGTCAGAAATCAAACCACCTTCGGGAACCGTGATTCGGCCCGCAGCGGAATCGACCACCGCAGCGTTCTGTCCGGGAACGAACGAGAGTTGACCGGACGCGTCGAAGTTGACGGTTGCTCCGTTGACGGTGCCACCGAATCCGAGCGAGCGAAGCGTCAATTCGAGACGCGTTGCCAGCACATCGGCGGTTTCGTCATCAGCAAACTGAACCACGCGGTCAGTGCCGATCGAAGCGATGCCGGTGGTATTGAATTCCACGACGACTCGACGTCCGTTGCCAGCGGTGACGATCAATGTCTCACCGTCTCGCAATTGGTCTGCGTCAGCCATGGTGACGCCAGAGGTCGTGGCCACGATGGCCGAAGGAGTCACGTTCACGCCGTTGAGCAACATCACGTCGCTGATCGTTAGCGGCGTGTCTTCGATGGTGCTTGCAAAGCGGTCGTAGGCCACGGGGGCATCGTTGACCGGTTCGACAAAAATGGTCGCCGACTGTGTGACCGAGATCCCGGCTGGGCTGCGGTCGCCACGATCGGTGTCATCGTTGACGTTGGTGACTGCTGTGTTTTCGTTGACTCCGTTGTCCGTTGCGGTGTAGGTGAATTCAATTTCGCCATACACGTTTGGAGCCGGCAAGAACGTGATTTCGTTCGTGTTCGGATCCAACGTCAACGTACCTTGGGTTGGATCGACCAGGGCGACGGCGGTGACAACGACGGGGGCGTCGTTGTTGTTTGTGCCCGAGTTCTCGTCAGCGGCAGCGGCTGGTCCAGCCATGTCGTTGCGAGTCAGGTATGCCGTTGGGAAGACCAAAACGGTGTCTTCGGTCGGCGTTGGAACGGCACCGGTGAAGAATCCGGTGTAATCCGTGTTCGCATTGCCATTGGCGTCGGTCAGACCCACGTAGTCGGCGGCCAAAACTGGAGCGTCATTTTGTGGCGTGACGCGAATTCGGGCCGTGGCCGGAGCCGAAATTGGTCCGATCGCATCGAACTGATCGCGGACACCGTTGGCGATTCCGAGAACATCCCGTTCAGCTTGGCTGAGTGACGCGTTCAGGTTGGCTTCCAAGTCGGAAGGCAATTCGGAAATGCCGTCGTCGATCAACGTGAACGTGAAGGCATCGACGGACAATCCGCCGGCAACGGTTCCGTTGTCACTGTTGAAATCAGGAGCCGGCGTGTAAGTGATCTCTGTGATCCACTCGTTCGTCGGATTGAAGGTCGCGGTCAGCGTGCCACCTTCTGGTGTGTTTGCCACCGCGAAACGGTTGTCCTTGTTGATCGTGATTCCGCCAGCAGTGATCGAATGCACAAAGACGGACTGGTTGGGTTCGTCTTGAATGTCGGTGCTGGATCCTGGGTTGAACTGTGCATTTGCATCAGGTGTCGATCCAGCGATCAATTCTGCAGCGGTGATCGTCAATGGGGAGCCACCGTTTGTGGCGGTCGCTTCCACCATCACGAATGATTGGTCCGTTGCACCTGGTGCATCATTCTCAGGAACAACGTTGACAGTCACGGTGCCGCAAACAGGCGGGTCGCCGGCGTCGACTTCACAATCGATGTTGCCCAGGTTTTGCTGAGTCGACAAACGATAGGTGAAGGTGTCGATCCCGTAGAAGTCAGGGTTCGGCACATATCGGAAGCTGCCGTTCAGGTCATCGCCCGCATCGGTGTCGATTTCCAGGGTACCGTTGGTGGGTTCGTCAACGACGAAGTAACGAACAGGTAGCAATTGACCGGCACGGTTGGCAGCACTGATCAAACCTTGCGATGCATCGACGTCGAGCGTCGCGTCTTCGAACGCAGTGTAGGAACGTGGTTCTGGTTCTGGCAATGGAATTGGAAGGACTGATACGAGGTAGTCTTCCACTTCGCCACCAATCGCGACTCCATCAGGGCCGATGTTGCCGGCGTCGTTCACACGGAAGCGAGCCCAAGTGTCAAACGGTAGGTTGCCAACGGTCAAAGGCGTGGTGACGTTGACAATGTTCGTTCCCGTGGTCACAGGAACGTTCGACAACACGTGCTCGTCGTCATCGAACACGCCATTGCGGTCAAAGTCGATCCAACCGTTCAACAAGCCACCGCCGACGACATCAACGGCGATGTCGGTGCCGGCTTCATCGAATGGGTTCAAGAATCCGAGTACTTGATCAGCGTTCAGTGACGTGAGGACTTGTCCGCCTGCACCGGGTTCACCGAAGACGCGGAAGAAGTTCAGTCCATCGTCGAAGCGAACAATCGACACGCCATCTTCATCATCGATCGCACGAACGCGAATTCCTTCGGCATTGGTTGGATGAGTCAGTGCATCCACTCCGCCACCGGTGAAGTCGAGCTGCGGACGGATAGCCGTCAACAATGCGATTTCGATTTCACGTAGTGAGTTGCCCGTGTTGAAGAGAACCGGAATGTTTCCTGGTGACGGATTGGTCGCCGCGTCCAGGAATTCAAACGTGAACGATTGTGATCCGATCACCAAAGTGATCGTGTCACGAACGGTTGGCATCGAAGTGATTTCGATGTCGATGATGTCAGTGTCCAACACCAATGAGACCGATGCTGCGGCAGTACTGCCCGAGATCGGGATTGTGACGTCGTCACCGATCACATCATTGGTCGACGAATTGGATGGTTTTCCATCCGCTTCCGTATCGATGCTGTTGCCCAATCGCACCGAAGTGCCATCGCTGATGACTGCGTGACGAGCACCGTTGCCCGGGATCGAGCTGTTCAGTGGGCTTTCCAACAACGTTGCGTAGCTAGCCGGTGCATCACCAAAGTCGAAGCGGACTTCTGGCATGATGATCGTGAACCGGGTCTCGTCATTCACTCGGGTTTCGCGAACGGCATTGCCAGACAAGTCCGAGACAGCGGGGATGTTCAGTCCGGTGACATCAACCACGCCGTTTCGAGTGAACTGAGCCGAAACTGCGTTGGCACCATTGATCAACAATGTGCCGCCGCCTGGAGCAAAGATTTCAAGTCCAAGGTTGGCGTTGAGGATCGTTCGTTGCAACGTGGCTGCAACCGATGCTTCGCTGAAGGTAGCGGAAGGCAAGAACTCGACCGGTACCGCACCGCCACTGATTCCGCTTTGTACCAATCCACTGGTTTCGAGGCTGATCGTTGTCACTGTGCGAACTTCGCCGGCAGGAACGATCGATGAAGCTTCATTCAGCTTGATCGAATTGCCCGAAACAACCGGGGCCAATTCGTCTGGGTAAACAGCCCCGATGACGGCGGCTGCCTTGGAAGCAAGCGTAGCGGCATCGTCGCCGCCACCGACCAAGATCAAACGATCGGGGCTGGTCAGTGAGGAGTCCGCTGTGAAGCGGAACGTGGTTGCAACACCGCCCACGTCCAAGGTGAACGTGGTGCCGTCGACGTCGGCGCCGGTACGTCCAGCAGGGACTGTTAATGATAGCGAGTCGGTAACACCAGGCATTCCCGAACGCGAAAGTTGGGAATTGGTGATGTCCAAAACGTCCGTCGCCAAACCACCGAGCAGGACACTGCCGTCGCCAGTCGCTTGGGCCGAATCCAGGCCAAGTGGCACGTCGCCAACCGCGGCAACGATCGCTTGTGCAATCTCGTCTGGAGTATCGGTGCGAGTGATCGGCACCTGACGCATCGTTTCGGTTTCGACGAACGAATTGCTGTCATCGAAGATGAACTCAACCGTCGTGCCGTTATTGGTGTAGAGGAAGCTTTGGCCAGACTCGACACCATTCGTGGTGCCATTGAGTTCCATGCCGGCAACGGTTGAACCATTGCTTCCCATGGTCACCGTGTGACCGGAAAGCGTTCCGAGCTGGATCGAATCAAAACCAATGGCGACCGGAGCCAAGTCCAATCGCTGGGCGTGGGTTTGACCGGATCCGGCGTGGACGGAGTTGATGGCGGCAAGAATCTGATCGCGAATGTCAGCGATGTTGCCGACACCTGCCAAGTTGATTGCAACGTTGCCAGCCGCCGTGGATCCGGTGAGATTGATCTCAAATGATTGGCTGGTTCCGTCCGGTGCGGTGATCGTGAACACATCGCGGTCACGGAAACCACTGGTCACATCCAAGATGCGAAGCGTGGATGTTTGTGGGACAGTGACGGAGATGCCGCTTTCGAATTCGAAGACGGTCGGTCGTCCGGCTGCATCCACTACGGTGACTTGATCGCCGTCCGAAATCTGGTCACCACTGACAGTATCAAACGCAATTCGCGGTTGATTGTTCATGGTGATTTCATAGACCGCGTCCTGACGCCACAAACCGGCGAGAGGAGTCAATCGGATCGTGCGGCTGTTGGCGCTGTAACCGAACGTGAAATCTCGATCGGGCAGCAATCGACGCCCGTTTTCAGTCAGCAATACCGAGTCAACGGTAATCGTGTCCGGGTCAGGACCGGTACCCGAAGGGTCGACCAATTGAATTTCAAAGAACTCAACAGTTTGTTGAGGGTTGGTCAATCGAACGAAGGATGAACCGGGGTCAGTATCGCCCATCGTGACGTTTTGAGCAGCCGCTTCGACACCATCGGCATCAAACGGATTGATCAGCAGTGCAACGGGACGACGATCGTCCGCCCGGTCCAATGCACCGCGGTCGATGAAGACGTTGGATCCAGCACCACCGGACCCACTTGATTGGCCATCCACTCGCGGTTGACCATAAGCGTCAAACGCGGGTGCGATAATCGGTGAAGCGGAGATGCCAACCGGATTCTTAACAGTGTTGAAGAAACTGTTGCGATCAGGCAGCGAGGCAAATGAGCTGTCGATGACAGGACTGTTCTCAACCGGAATGTACAGCGACCGCGATGGGTCTTCGAACAACGGTGTTCCGTTTGGAATGATGATCGACGAGCTGGCGATCGCCAGTGTCGAGTTGGTTCCATTTTCGTGGAACGCATTGCCACCAACGATGGTGTTTCCTGACGTTGTCGTGTCGACTTGGATGCCGACGTTGAATCCGGAAATAACGTTGTTTAACAGCGTTGGATTGGCACGTCCATCAACGGTGATCCCGTCACCACCACCCGTGTTGACCACAGTGTTGTTGACGATTCGGCCGAATAGGTTCGGCGCGGGGCTTTCTCCATCATCGAAGGTGCCGCCGCCGAACAGAATGCCGCCGGTGCCCGAGTTGGACACGACATTGTTGATGATGACCGCACCGGGAATCAATCCGGTCGGGTTCTCGTTGCGGAGCAGGCGAGCGGAGCCTGGCAGAGTGTCTTGGGTTGGGCCGTTGGTCGTGTTTCCTTGACCGCGGTCGCCCAACGTCGCCGAGATGCCGTAGTTGGCCGAGTTGGAGATGAAGTTGCTGCTGATGATGATCTGACCCTGGTCATCGGTTCGGTTCACATCGGTGATTCCGAATTGATAATCCACCATCAAAACGTCTCGATCGGGAACGCGTGCTGAGGTCGCAGCGTTTGGACGGATTGTCAGTTGGTATTCACCGAATTGCTGATCGGTGCCACTGATCGGAGCCCCGCCAAAGACGGCACTGTTGCTGATGACGACGTCATAGAAGCCGTTCGTTGAAGCTGTGAAGTTCAGGAACGCGCCGCCGATGGTTTCGCCCGGTGCCGTGGTCGGAAGGAAGGACGATTGTTCCAGGATGTTCGCGTTGATATCAAAGTTGTCGCCGGCTTTGAGCACCGAGATAATCGGCAATTCCAAAGCATCACCGGCCTTGGTGAAGCCAGCAGAATCGACATCGATGTCAACGGATTGCCCGGCTGACAAATAGATGCGGACGGAATCGATATCGCTCAACGGATCAGATGGCAGAATCGTCAAGTCATCGACGATGTTTCCGGGACTGACACCGGTGTTGACCGCGTCACCAATTTTTCCGACACCGACGAATGTGTCGACGTCACCGTTCACGAAGCCCGTGACCGATGATTGAGCAAGTTGATCTTGGAAGTTGATGTACTCAACCGTGTCTTCGTCGTGATCAATGACCGCAATGCGACGACTGGTTGTGTTTCCAGCTGCCGTTTCTTCGGCAACCAAATCCATCTTGATGAAACGACCACCGCTTGGGTTGACCGAGATGGCATTCCCAAACAATTCAACGCGAGTCGAGCTGGATACGCCTCGTTCCGCACTGTCCGCGTTGGCGGCTGTGATCGCTAACACGTTTTGGACTTGCGGTGAGTTGATCGCGTCACGAATCGCACGTGCAACCGCGGCTGGATCGGTGCTACTAGGATCGTAAGGGACTCGAACGTTCCCGGTTTCGACCCCATTCGTGTCGAGGATGCTGTCGAATTCAAACGTCAGCTGACGTGTGCCGTCGTCCAAGACAAACGTATCGCTCGCGGTAACAGTCGAATCCAGACTGGTTCCAACATCGATCAGCGTTGAACCAGCTGGAGCGATCAAGGTCACGGCTCCATCGACCAACCGGTCATTGGAGTCAAACGAACGCCCAGAACTGAACTGCTCATTCAGTACCAAATTGATTGGGTCGTAATCCTGAGGAACGCCGTACTCATCGGCTGTGCGGATTTCCAAGGAATAAGCACCCACCAGTGTTTCGTTCTGACGTTCCGGTTGCACTGATTGCGGATGCGAGTCGGGCAAGACGGATGGGTCGAACACATAATTGGTGTTGTTGGCAGGTGCATCCACGACCATCTCACCTCGTTCCGCCAAACCGATGATAATGTCGTCTATATAGACACCCTCAACTTGGTTGTTTGCAGCACCAGCGGTTCGGATCTGACTGGTCGCGTATTGAGTTGATTCCTGGGTACCAAATTCATCGCCCGGCATTGAAGTGCCGAAGAACGTATCCATCTGAGAGACGCCGTAAGAGCCGATGTCCGTTGCTAGCGCGTTGTACAGACGGATCGTGTCCCCACCGTAGATTGGGTACTGATCAGATGCCGCGATTTGGTCAAAGCCATTCGCGGCCGATGCCATTCGTCCAAAGCCTTCAGCAAAGGCTTTCCGCATCTGCTCTGCGACCTCGTCCCCAGTTTGGTCAAGTGTGACCTGAATTGGAGTTGGGCGCGTGTCGTAGGGAGCATTTGCATCGGGGTCGACTACCGTCGCGAATGAGACCACCAAAGAGTCTGAATCGGAAAGTTCGACTGACTTTGCATTCAGCAGGTGCACTTCACGTTCATTAACGATGACACCCTGTAATTCGCTATCGATGCTGGCAACCACCCGACGAGCAAGAGCGTCGGCGGTGTCGTTGACATCGTAGAAAATTTCAAACTGGTTTGCTGGTGGCGTTGTGACAAACGTGTAGGTTTCTGAATTCAGCGAGAATGGATCGTCCTTTCGGAACACCGTGAAGGATTCACCAGGAGTGATCTCGCTGCCCTTGGGCAGGGTGATCGGAATCGCATATGTTTCGACCGCGGATTCCGCGAGCGTCGTCGCTGTGGTGGCCGAATCAAGGAACGCAAACGCGACATTGCCCGCTAAGCGGAATCCATCACCGTTCTGATCAACGTATGCCTGGAAGTTGTTGGAGATTTCATTGAGCGCCAAAACAATGTTGGAGCTCAGTTCGTCTTGTGTTGATGTTCGGTTGAAGTAGATCTGCACTTCGCCCGGGTTGGCAACACTCAAGCCTTCCCTCACAAACGTGATGGTTGTGGTGGGGAAACTTCCGAAGATCGTAATTTGTTCGCCATGGTGCAACTGGTCGCCCGAAGGCAAGTTGAAGTCCCAGATGTCATCTGTCTCTGTGACTGATGCGACCGTGATCGATGTGGTGCCACTGCTCGGCGTGACACTGGTTGCCGAGACGGACAGTGTATTGCCGTTGACGACAGCACTGAAGTTCGTGGGCAGATCTTCTAGGATTCGACGTGCGAGGGTCGAACCAGCGGTTCCAGCATTGTCATCCGAGTAGGGGATGATCTGATCGCCGACTAGGTCGGGCAAAGCACTGTCTGCGAAACGAATGGTATAGCTCGCTCCATCATTGTCGACGAACGTGATTTGCTCACCGTCTGCGATCAACGCTCCATTGGGGATTTGAACTTCAATTCGTGCTTCGTTGGCAGCTTCCTCAACGAAGGTGATAAGCGTGGGTGCCGCGATGAACTGTACGTCAGTGTTTGGGTCGAGGAACACAATGTCGCCCAATGCATCGACGTAAGCTTGGGTATTGGTCGGCAGTTGCTCGACGATTTTCGCCGCAATGGTTTGTTTCGTGTCTGACGGATCGACATAGATTTCGCCCGGGAAGAACGCGGCTGGTGCGATTGAGTTGTCGACGTCGGTGTAGACCAAAGTCGTGACAACATTATCAGGACCGGTGACCAAGATTTGTTCGCCAACTTCGAAGGTCGCTTCAGTTGGAACAACAACACGGGTTGAGGTGGTGTCAATGTCGGTCGGGTTGGATTGCCCGGCAGCGATATTCGCGTCTACCACGACCGAACTTGCCGCACGGAAACTGACTCGGCCGTTGCTTTCAAAGTACGGAGCTAGAGATTTGTCGACGGAGGCGACCACCGCACGAGCCACATCGTCG
Source organism: Rhodopirellula baltica SH 1 (assembly GCF_000196115.1). Classification (NCBI taxonomy): domain Bacteria; kingdom Pseudomonadati; phylum Planctomycetota; class Planctomycetia; order Pirellulales; family Pirellulaceae; genus Rhodopirellula; species Rhodopirellula baltica. The sequence continues at coordinate 3,922,392 of NC_005027.1, read as the reverse complement.
GCCGTCATGCCAACATCAAAAACGACCTCATTTAGTGGTTTTGGTGTCGCTGAAGGGGCGGTAACGAACGTGATCAGCGTCGGGCCATTTGGGCCATTGATTGTCAGTTGATCGCCAATTTCTAGGTCGTCACCTGCTGGGAAGACGACATCTCGTCCTAAGACCGTTTCGTACAGATAGCTGTACTGCAAGCTGTTCAGCGAGGTGTAGATATTGAAGAGATCAGGGTCTTGGAACGCCACAAATGGATCGACGAAAGCATCCTGATCGATGAAGGAGATGACTTCCCCATCAACAAGGTTCTTGCCCGCCGTGCCGGAAACACTGATCGAGCCGTAGTGAGTGCGCATCGATCCTGACGTCGAGAAATCAAATCGAATTTGAACGTTCTCATTGCCGGCCAGTGGGGATACGTCGATGCGAGCCTGACGCCAGTCGTTTCCGTCGTCAAAGATCTCTTGGACGATGATGCCCGTCTCGTTGAAGTAGTCGTATTCATCGGAGAACGGTAGTTCGCGGTAATTGTTGTTTGTTGCCAATAGCTTCCATTCGCCATCATCACCCGCACCGAAGACTCGGAACGAGTCGCTCTGGTCACGCGTCGGGAGATAGTCGTCGTCAGCTTCGACATCGATGAAGTAGCTGAAGTAGAGCGTTGGCTTATCGGCTGGGTTAACCTCGCTGAGGTCAAAGGGCCGCGAGACAACCGAACCTTGACTGCCGCCGGGGGCGATTTGTCCGAGGTTGTCGTTGTCTGCACGGGCGATGGTGTTGTCCGCGGCGTCGCTGGTGACTTCAAACCCGTAGTACAAACTCGCACCACCGGTTGTGTTGATTCGAGTCTGCGAATCATCGAAGACCATTCCGTGGCCGTCATCATCTCGTCGGTCTGGCGTGATGTGCCAAGGATTGTTTTGCAGGTTGCTAAAGGCAATGCCGTTCACTTCGCGAGCACCGTCGCCAACAGAAAGTCCGCTGGAGAACTGCATTTCAATCGCTGAACGTCCGTTATAGAAAACGTTGGCAGGTTTAATTGATTGCCCGTCCAATTCCAATGCGTACAACCAGCCGTCGTCAGTCGCAGCAAAGATGACTTGTTGCAATCGCCCGTTTTCGACCGTTTGCGGTCCAAACGACATGCTTTGGAATACGGGGTAACGTTCGCCAGTAGTGAAATCGAACGGCGCATTGGTGTGACTTGGGTCTGCTACGACACGACCGTAATACGTGGTCTGGATCACGCGGTTGTAGCCCGTCAATTCCACGTTATCCAACGGCGCGGGAATCGTGTCGTTTGGATTGAACGAGTGGATTCCGCCGAGATCAGTTGTGGCGAGCAAGGTTTGATTGCCAAATCCACCTGGAATGTATGCCAAGCCGGTGATGTCACCGCCGTCGCCACCAGTGTCGTAGATAAACCCAGTGTCAATCACACCATGTTCAACGTCTGCCGAAGTCGTTCCATAGAACGGACGGTAAGGAATTGTCCCGTCGAAGTTGCGGTGGGTATTGGCATTGGTGCTGCCGAGCGAAGTGATTTGTCCATTCGAAGCTACGGCTTGATACAAAATGTTGCGAGTCAGCTCGTCAGGAATTTCACCTGCGCGGCCGTTGTTATCACGTTCGCCAACCAAGAAGAATCGTTCGTTGTCACTGACGGCAGACGTATTGATGCTGGTTCCCGACGGACCCGGTTGAAATGCCATTGCGTGGATGTCGAGTTGGCCGTTGTCATCGCCTTCCAGATCAGTTCCAGCCTGGTTGTTACGCAAGTAGGTGACACCGTCGTCGCCGACGTTGCTCGCTGCGCCATCGAACGGGCTGATGTTCAGGAAGTTGCCAACGTTGCCATTGTTTTCAGGGCCAGTTTGAGGGCCCAAGCTGTAGGAGAACAATTCGCCGTCGCGACGAATTGCAAGGTCGCCAGTTGGCTGGCCAGATTGACCGATCAGTCGGTCCACTTGACCGTTGAATGGGTTGACGCTGACGAGCACGCTGTTGTTGTTGCCTGAGATCGCTCCATCCAGGGAAACGAACAAGCGGATGTCGTCGAAGGAGTAGGGGACGATCGAAACGTCGTCAAAGATCGGCTCGATGACGGGAGCCTCAGCGGTGTAATCAAGGAATCGGCTTTCGATGGACCGAAATTCGTCCCCGTCGGCAATCGTGCTGCTGCCTTCCAACCGATCTTCCGCAATTCGACGTACCGAATTGATCGGCATCAAACGCGTCAGCGGGTTGGCGGAGTTTGGATTGAAGAATTGGTCCAGGGCTTCAGGGACGGCAACTTCACCCGAAACGGCGACGTAGTAAATGCCTTCGGGAAGTTCGACAGGACCAATGTATGCATCCAGGACACCGGCCGAACCGCCATCCAGGTTGGCCATGTCGACACCATTGAGCGGTCTGCCCTGGTCATCGGCGATGTTTGAGTCGCGGCTATGAAGGATCAACTGACCGGCAGCGTTGTACACCGAGATCGATGAGTTGACGCGACCCAGTGCATCGGCATAGTCGATGTCAAACGTCGTGGTGACAAATCGGTTTTCGCTATCAAAGACATCCGGAGAAATCTGTTGTGCGAACAGGTCCACTCGGTACACGTCGACGTCTTCGATACGCACGTCCAAGTTCGTCGAATCAATGTTTCCGATCTCTCCGGTGATCACCAAGGATCCACGATCTGATGTCAGCAGGTTGCCGACCGTCTGTGCGTTTCCTGTGGTGAATCCGAGACGATTGTTTTCGGTCTCCAGTGTTCGCTCGTCGCCACTATTGCGATTGGCGGGCGTCGGGTCGATGTAGCGGACTGCTTCGCCCACATCGCCAACCAGTGGTGAGTGCAATGGAGCACCGGTGACCGCGATGGCGTCGGTGGCGTAACGGATGTCGGCCAGCTGCACGGTTGAACCGGCGGTTTCATCAGTTTCACGCAAACGCAATGACAGTTGATACTGGCCATCGGTCTTCTGGTTCAGCGTGCGAACGCGAACGTAGTAGGTGTTGTCACGCTGCGTGTCACCCGGCAAAACAACTCGGAAACCCGCATCCAAAGCGTTGGGAGATTCAACCGACCCCGTTCCCATTTGATACAGCGGTCGAACATCGTCAACTGAAACTCCGTTTGGAAGATTGGGATTGGCGTAGAGCTTGGATTGGTCGGTCGTGGAGACGGCAGCGTCGGTCAGTTCAGTGAACGAGTTGTTGCTGCTGGCGACAACATCTTCATTGACATTGATCAGTTCGACGACCGTGTCGAGCCCGAAGGATGTTTCATCAATGTCGATGAACAATTCGGTTCCACCGGTTGCGGTGAAGCGATAAACGTCTTGATCTTGAGGGGTCGCCAACGTGCCCCGGACATTGAATCCGAGACGTTCGTTTTCATCGCCGGCATATTCGTGTTGTGCGAGGTCACCGATGACCTGTGCATCATCCGGGGTGGCATTGATGGTGATGTCGGATGCCAGGGCGCGTTCGTTCTCGAGCACGTAGGCGACGTTGCGATCGTTGACATAGGCTTGCAACTGCAGGCCTTGCCAATCGCCCGCAGCGGGAGAACTGGCGTTGGCTGCGGTCTGCAACAACGCGCGTCCATCGGGAGTGAACCCGGCACCGACAGTCACATCGTTCAGGCTGGTCAAAACAACCGGGTTACCGGGTGTTCCAAGCACTTGCAATGTACCGCCGATGCGATCGGTGATGTCAAGCGGACGTCCGCTACCAACCAACGTGCCGTTCGGGCCGAATTTGACAACTAGGCTCTGACCCACGTCGCTCTTCAATCGCAACGCACCGTAGAAGTGGTTGGTCATCGAGACGACCGAACCTTCAACGATGTGGACGATGTCGGTGTCGTCCCAGACACTGTCTGTGGTGATGATTTCGCTACGAACACGCAATCCGTTGAGCGTGTTGAGGTCCAACAAGTTGCCCGCAATCAACGGGCCTTGGTTGTCCAGTTCCGTTGCGATGATGCTGCTCGGACCGGTGGCCCGACCGGTGTCCAAAACGTCATCGAAGTTCAACGCGTCTGGGTTGATGCTGATGGCGGCACCCTCGTTGTCCGCAATCACGTTGTTCAAGATGACAGGTTGGCTGCCTCGGACAAAGATGACCGACTCGTCATTGAATCCGCGGCCTTCTCGTGTGCTATTGCTGGAGAAACCATCCGCATTGCGTGTGAAGGTCGAGTTGGCGACACGGACATCGGCTTGAAGAATTTCCAAGGCGTTGAATTCGGTGAAGCCACCTTCCACGGGGCTGGTACCGCCACCGAAACGGACTTCGGCAAAATCCAGGCTGGCCGTCGTGTCTTGTCGGAAGACCAGACCACCCCAATCGCCGGGTGTACCTGTGCTGGCACCATTGTTGTTGCTGTCAAATGTTCCGCCGGCACCGTACGTGTCGTCCGAACGCGATGTGAAGATGACTTTGTTTCCATCGTCACCTTCGGCATAGAAATCTGCACCGAACGTGGCTTCGATACGAGCCAATTCCGACTTCACGATGATGCCCGGATCGATCGTCAAACGCGCATCATAGCGAGGCAGCAGCTTGGTTCCACCGTTGACGTCGTTGCCAAGTTTTTCACCGAGCAATGTGCTGGGTTCGAACGTTGTGAACCCACGGTCGAAGAAGGTTGTTTCGTCCAACATCAAACGAGCGACGAGAACATATTCGCCCGTGCTCGGCGTGGAGCGATAAAGGTTTCGTCCAATGAAACCTTCGGCGGTGGCGGGCAGGTTGTCGAGACGAATTCCGTCGTTGCGAGCGACGACTTGCATGGAGCTCGCGGCACTGGCACGTGATTCGCCGCCGTACGGATCGACAAACGTCATGCGATAGTCGTAAGCCTGATTCTCGGCCAGTTGGCTGATTCCGACCAGGTTGGGGACGGTAGAGGTCGTGACTGCGCCTAAGTCAGGGCTTTGCTCGCTGGTCAGGATTCCGCCGCGGGTTGTTCCATCATCCAGATAGAATGTTGCGCGACGATCCAATTGGGTCACTAGTTCATAGCGGATGACACCAACGGGAGCGCTCAGGTCACGGCGATAGAGATTTCGACCAGCAAATTCGCCGGGAGCCGAAGGCAAATTGCTCAACCGGATTGCCCCGGTCGTCGATGACACGGACCGAGTTGCAAGGCTCGCCAAAGACTCGTTTCCGTCTTCGGTAACGTATGTCATCACATAGTCGTACAACCCATTGGCCAGCGAACCACCGGCGGTTGAATTTTGAACGGTGACACTCAAAACGTTAGGACGTTCTTCCAGCAGCAAAGGTCCGCCAGGGTTGCCCTCGATGGTCAACACTTCACTGATAGCGTGAACGATGTCGTGATCATCGAAGCGACCGCTGACCGTCATTGGTTGCAGTTGGCCGGCGGCGGGAGTGTCAACGCGAACGAACAAGGCGTTGATCGTGTTGTTGATCAGTGTGTTGCCGGCAATCTCAGGACCAACTCGTCCGTAGTCGCTGGTGAACGAGGCGACCGACTGATAGCGAGGCGAATGGAAGTTGGTTTCGCGGAAACTATCCGGGTCAGCGCTGATAGCTGCATCGGCGCTGTTCATGATCGTGTTGTAGATCAACGTCGGCCGACTTTCGTGCATCTGCAGTGGCGTCACGACTGGCGCGTTGGTGTCGATCTTGCCGCCACCGTATTGCATGTTGGCGTGCGAGACATAGTCCAGGAAGATCCCTTCGGTTTCCCAGACAGGACGGCCTTCGGCAAAGTCGAAATCGTTGCGGAACTCAACGCCGGCCCAGTGTCCGGTCGATGGAACGGTGGGCAATGGGTTGTTGTCAATTCCGATTGTTGGGTCATCGAAACTGGTGAAGAAGACTTGACCACCGCCAGTTGCCACGCCGTTGGAGTCGACGAGAACTGGAGTTCCCAAAACTTGAAGGGCGGCCAACGATCGGTCTTCGTCGACAGATTCACTACCAACGCTGATTTTAGCGGTGCGCAGTTTCAGAATCGCACCCGCATCGACCATGACGGTGACGCCCTTGGGTACTTCAAAGACGTCGCCGTCTGCCAAAGCTCGATCGCCCGTTCCGCCACGCCCGATTTCATAGGCAGGGTTGTCGGCGACGGTGGAAATCAAATTGTCGGCACCCGCACTGGGGAGCAAGCGGACGATGTCGCCCGGTTCTGCCATCTCAAATGCGCGGCTGATTGTACGCACTGGGGTGGCAAAGCTACCGTTGTTGGAGTCGTCTCCGTCGGCGTCTTTGAGGACGTACAACACTCGTGGTTCGTCCGCCGCGGATACTTCGCGAGCGGTGCGGAACCAGAAGTTGAACTCACCGCCTTCGACGCCATCGGCATCGCCGTCCAGACGCGAACCGGCTGTGTCGGTGATGGTGTTGTTGCTGTCCGGTTTGAAAGTGACGCGGAGTTGGTAAGTGCCTTCGGTGCGACCACCAAGAGCGCTGCCTTCGACTTCACCGTTGTACGAATCGTTGCCGGTGCTGCTAACGCCCAGAACGTAGTTGCCGGCGGTGACGTCGACCGACACCAACGAATCATTGCTAAAGAAGTCGTCGTTGGAAGCGACCAACTCATACGAAACCGGGTTGGATCCCGACGCGGGAACGACGCGATAGAGTTGGACGAGTGTGTCCAGCAGGCTGCTGTCTTCGAGTCGCTGCGCAAATGTTTCGGCGGTGATGCGACCGGTTTCTGCAACACTGAATGAGTAGAAGTCGACATCGTCGCTTTCAGGACGATGCAAAGCCTGTCCGAGCGTAATGTCGCTCTGGCTCAAAAATTCAGGTTCGGTCGGCAGGTTTGGAAACGAGTTGCCGGCAAATTCGCTGAAGAATTCCGAGTTGGGTTCATCCGGGCTCGATCCACCCGCGGCAACGCCATCGGGTTGCTCGAACAAATCGCCGATTCCAATGACATTGCCGACGCCGCGGAGGGCTTCGACAAACCAGCTTGGACGGTTGTCGGGTGACAAACCATAGCCATCAAACCATGGTTCACCAGCATCCATGACCAAGATGCCACGCGATGGGTCTTTTTCGTTGACTCGGTAGAGGCTGTAAGGGGTGCCTTCGCCCGCACCGGTGTCAGCGGTCAGGACGACCGCTTGCAAGTCACCTGTAACGAATTGCAACCCGCTGTCTTCTGTTTCGACGAACTGGATCCCCATTCGTTTGGAATAGAGATCGAGTACTTCCCGAACACGTTGCTTTTGCGCTTCGGTAATCGCGTTGGAAAGTTTCTGCCCCTGGGTACCTGTGCCGTAGAGTTCAGCAAAGTTGTAGGGATAGATGTTGATACCGGTGGTGGTATCGATTTGCTGAGTCAGCTGTGATTCTCGGCGGTATTCTCGAAGGCCCGCCGCATCAAACGCACCCGGCCAATTCGGAATCACATCGTTGGTTGAGCGGATCAGTCCACCATCGACCAAAACACTTTGCGAACCGCCACCGAAATTGGTTCCCAGTGCTTGCGCATTGGTGAACGTATCAGGCAGCTCCATTGCGGTGACGTTGGAAGGTGCCATTGGAAGGTCATCACCACGTCCGATGCGCAAACGGAATGTGCCGCTGCCGCTGTTGGATTGCGGTCCCAACAACGTCGTGGTTCCAACCATGACGTCGGGCAATTCTGAAAGATCAGAATCAAATGTCAGCGTTGCACGATTGAGAGCAGGATCGTATTCGACCAACGTGGGAGCATAGACCGGATCGTCCGTGTTCTCGACCGTGTCGTTCGTGAAGATCAGTTTGTAGAAGTCGGGGTTGACGACTGGCAACAACACCGCATCGGTTGATCGAACCACACCCGCATTGAGGTTGGACAATGGATCGTCATTGAAGTACACGTGCACTTGATCACGAGCTTGAACTCGCGTGGTGCCATTGAGCGTGATTGGTTGTGGAACAACTGCGACCACCTTCGGGCCAACTTCGATTTCGAAATCGATGTTCACCGCGGGACGCTGAGGATCGTCCGGTTGAGCTGGCGTGACTGCTTGTCCCGACGCATCACGTAGTGCGACCACTCCCGAGGTCGTGTCGTCGTAACCAGAGATCACGATTCGGTAGCGGTCATCGGCCAATGTTTCGGCGAATCGAGCCACCACGACTCGGCCACCACTTTGATCGCCTTCAAAGCCCAAGAACCCAGGTTGGATCGGGTTGTTGAAGTCTTCACTGTCGAACGTTCCATCCCCGCCCGCAGCAACAAATCGGATTCCGTCCAGCGTGCTGCCATCGACTTGCGATCCGCCGTCAAAGCGGAACGTCAATTCGGAGGGAGCCACCGACAGAACGTTGTTGTCGTTCAGATCGAACTGCGAACCCGTGTTCGCGGCCACGCTGACCAAACGAGGCCCGCTGACAATTTCCGCCGCGAGCAATTCGCGTCGCTCGAGTGTTTGGTGGTGCAAACGGCGAGGTTGCGTCGAAGAACTGCCGCGTCGGCGAAGATTTCGTCGTTGGGTCATGGTTGACCGAAGCCTTGCAGAATATGAATCAAAAACGGGAGGGAATAAGGGGGGGTGCCAATGAAGGGGCCCGTTTTCGGGCCCCTCAGGTCAGCAAATTCTAGTTGCGATCAGTTTCATCTGAGAAAAGATCAACCAAGGCGGAGTCAATCGCGCCATCCAATCCGGTGCCTAAATCGGACAATGACGATTCTAAGTCGTCCGCCAGTGCGTTGGCCAACAATTCGTTGCGTTGCGATTGAGTCGATTGGATGTCGAAGCCAACCGAGAGCAAATTGTCCAACGATGCTTCTGCAGAGACAGTCGATTCACCAGCCGGGGTTCGGGAACTGGTGATGGCCGAGGATATTGGTACCGCGTTGGCCGCCGTCGCGGTTGTGGCCGCTGGAGACGCAACAGCTTGGGTGGAGCCAAATCGTCCGGCAGATGCGGAATCCATTGATCCCGAAACAATCGTTGTGTTGTCACCGAGCAATGGTTCACCGCCGGCACCGCTGACCGAACGAGAGTTCAGCTCGTTGATCACCTGCAACGCATCCAAGGCGGAAACGCGACCATCACCATTGACGTCGTAGTAATCCGGTGGTGAAGTCGGAATGCGATCGATCGTCAATTCAGCATTCGGATCATTTGGATCACGAAGGTCGTCGCGGTTGAGCAAGTTGATGATTCTGAGCGCGTCGATCGCCGTGACAAATCCATCCGCGGTCACATCAAATCGGTCCGATGGGTTCTGGTAGGCCGATTGCCCAAAGGTAATCGTCACCGTCACTGGTGGACTCAGTCGACCCGTGTTGTCTTGCACGCGATAGGTGAAGCTGTCGCCAGTTGGCAACGGATTCAGCGAGCTGGACTCAGGGTTGAACGTGTAGATGAACGTTCCGTCATCGTTTCCGCTGAGTGAAACCGTTCCGTAGGTCGGTTGAGTGACCGAGCCGGATGCGATCTGCAAAGTCGAGTTTAGATCTGGGTCGAAGTCGTTTCGCAACAGTCCCAACGCAGGGTCATTGATTTCAAGACGGCCACCCAACGATACCGCGTAGGCATCTTCCACACCGGTTGGTGCATCTTCGGCTGCCAAGACTTGCAATTCAAACTGATGAGTTGCTTGGAATTGTGCGTCACGTGCTGACAGTTCGATCGTCACCTGGCCAGATTGATTTGGCTTCGGTGTGATTCGCATCGAGTTTCCGAAGAACTCAATTGATTGAACCAACGGATGAGCAGCGATTTGGGCCGCTGTCGGATTCACGATCGTTCCCAGGCGTGTGACCGTGTAGGTCAACGTGTCACCATCTGGATCGAAGAAGACTTGCGTCAAGTCCTCAACCGCGACGGTGTCCTCGATGATCTGCAGCGGATTCAAGCTGCCTTGAACCACAGGAGCGTCTGGCGATCCGGTAACGGTGACCAAGATCGTTTGACTGGTCGTCAATCCTGAAGGATCGCGAGCGGTAATCAAAACAGGGATGCTGTCGCCGTTTTGGAACGGAACAAAATCGATGTTCAGTTCGTTGCCCGAGACCGTCGGGTTGATCACGGATGTTCCACCCGTCGCCGATACCTGATAGGTCATCGCGTCGCCGTCTGGATCACGGAACCAAGCGTTCAGGTCAAAGCTGACACCTTCGCCGGTCTGTTTGCGTTCGTCGAATCGCAGTGTCGTTTCGCCTGCAACGCCATTGATACCAACGAATTCAGGCTGGTTATTGACGCTGCCAACGTTGATCGTCACCGTCGCCGTCGAGACTCCACCTTCGGAATCCTGAACTTGATAGGTGAATCGATCCGTGCCGCTGAACTGCGAACGTGGAGTGTAGACCAGTTGTGTGCCGTCCAAGCGAACCGTACCACCGGCTTCGGTGAAGCGGTTGTTGATGACTTGGCCATTGACCATACGTTGGAACTGACCAGGCACCAGGAAGATCTGTTGACCGTCGTTCTGCTCGTCAATTGGACCAGCGGTGTCATTGTTCAAGATTCCGTTGGGGCCATCGACATCGATGGTCAGCGGAGTGTCTTCGTTGGTGCTGAAGGTGTCGTCGACCAAGCGAGGATTGTCGTTGATCGGAGTAATCACGATGCTAACACGCCCAACTGTTGCCGCGGTTGCACTGACGATCGTGTTTTGGCCCGGAGCCTCACGATCCGCCACCCGATAGATGAACGAATCAGGTGTCGCTCCGCTGTAGTCTTGCGGAGGCGTGTACTGAATCGTTCGGCCATTGTTGGTGATGGCCAACGTGCCGCCCTGCGTCGTTTGGAACGCGGTCGAGCCGGTGCCAGCGAACTGGAAGAACAACTCTTGCTCGTTTGGTTCCGAACCTGGGCCGGCAATGAAGTACGGATCGATCAGATCAGCGGCGGAGAAGACCACTGGGCCAAGCGATGTTTGATCTTCCTGGCTAACAACGTTGTCTTCCAGGATTGTTTCGGTCGTCAGCACGTCGCTTGGTTGAACACCAGGTTGCAAGGTCGGTGCATCGTTGACCGGAGTGACCGTGATGGTCGCGGTGATCGCTCGCGAGCTGACAAGTTGCCCGCCAGGGTTTCCTGGTGAGACATCCGTTGCACGCACGACGAAGGTCGCTTGCCCGGAGAAGTCCGCATCAGCGTCGAAGGTGAATGTTCCGTCCGCAGCGATGTTCACGACACCGGCGACACGAGTTGCATCGTTGACGTCGTAAATTGTCTTCGAGCCAATGTCATCAGCGAAGATCGCGACATCTTGCCCATCGGGCTCGACCACCGCACTGAGCAGACCATTGTCATTGGCAATGGTCGGCGTCAATGTGCCCGTCGCATCGATTGCTTGCAACGTTGCACCTTCAGCAACGGTGTAGTTGCGGTTCGCTGCAGCGTCATCAACAGTTGGTGGCAACCCTGGCAACAATGTCACCAAGTAGTCTTCGACTTCACCGGACAGAGCCAAGCCGCTTGGCGACAATCCGCCTTCGGTTGAAACTCGGAATCGAGCATAAGTCGCACTCACGCCCGCCGTTGGAGCTGGTGCCGTGTCAGGGAACTGAATCACGAACTGGCGAGTGATTTGGCCAGGAGTCTCTGGGTTGCTTTCGAACTGAATGTCTTGCAAGACATACTCGCCGGCGTCATCCCAGTCGCCATCGGCATTGAAGTCGATCCATGCCTGCAGCACGCTGCCCGGCGAAGCGGTGACTTCAATCGGTGTGATCACGCCTGGGTTGATGATTCCGCCAGGGTTGGTAGCACTGGAGAATTTCACGCCGTCTTCATCGTTGCCGGTGAAGTTCACGACGAACAATCCGTTCTCTTCCGAGATCGAGCGTTCCGCAGGACGAAGTGGGCTTTGATCAATGGCTCGGACAATCGCCGCGGCGATGTCTTCTTCGTTGATCAGAGCGTTGTCGACGTTGCCATTTTCATCGAGGGCATTGATGGAGATCGCAAAGTTGTCTTCGTCGAAGCGTCCGTCCACGTCGAATTCCAACGTCGCTTCCACACCGCCGACCGTCAAAGTGATGGTTTCGCCATCGAACAGGTTCAGCGAAGAGAATTGCGATGGGTTCACTGCGATGCGAACGTCACCACCAACGATCGTGTTGGAGAACAACGTTGCTGGCAATGGACCGCCCGCTGGAGTCAATGGAGACACGTCGATGGTCAAGTCGTCACCGTCAGCGGTGCGGACCGCCAAAGCGTCCACTTCCGCGTCAACGCGACTTCCCAAGACAGGATTGTTTGCACCACCAATCACGTGGCGAGCACCGTCTTGAGCCAATGTCGTTGGGTAGCGACCTGGCACGCCGGCGACAGGGTCTGGTGCATCGCCGAAGTCCAATCCGATGCCGGGCATCAAGATGGTGAACTGTGTCGAACGATCTTCGCGGTTAGGCGCCAATGGGTTGCCAGCCAAATCCTTGATGGCGGGCAAGTAGTAGTTGCTGACCGGTCCATCGATGATCGAAGCGTTCTCGACGAACAACGTCGAACCACCGCGGTTCTCGGCTTGCAACGTGGTCGTCTCGGGTTGCCCCGGTTGGTTGACGCCTTGCAAGGCTCGAAGAATGCTTCGTTTGACGTCTTCGGAGTTGTTGTCTGGCGAAATCGGAATTGCGATTGCTCCGCCGGGAACACCAACCACGTTCAGTGTGGTCGAACCCGAAATGTCAACTTGCGTGCCTGGCAAATCGTTCAGGCGAACGGTTCCAGCTTCCACGTCGGCCACCGGCATCAATTCTTGACCAGTTGCAGGATCCACTGCGAATCGCAAACCACCGCGATTGTTGCTGATCGTTGCTGCCAAGCTTTGAGCTATTTCGCCGATCGAACTGCTGGAGTTGAACGTCACAGGAATGTTGCCCGGACGAACTCCGCCACCACCATCGCTAAGTTCGAACTCAAACGAGATATCGACGTCGCCCTGACGCAGTCGCAACACTTCCCCATCGGCCACGATACCGCGGTCGACCGAGATGCCTGGGGTGCCCGGAACGAGCAAACCTGGCAATCCGTTGTTGTCGACTCGATCGCGATCGATGCGTCCCAGCGAGATTTGATTGTTCGCATTGACCGTGGCGGTCATGTCAGCAGGCGAGGCGTTGATGACCGCGGCCAAGTTCGCTGCCAACGTCGCACCGTTTTGGTTTGAGTCGTAAGGTACAAAGATCGCACCCGGCACAGCGGTGACGTTGTTCAAACCCGTTGGCAAAACGAATTGCAGCACAACATCGTTGCCCGCGTCGTCTCGCAAAATCAATGCACTGCCATTGGTGATGCTGAATCCACCAAGGGTTGGCATCGTCAGCAACAATGGTCCAAAGACCTGAACCGTGCTGCTTTCTGTCACGCCGGGTTCACCGCGAACCTCGAGTGAACTTCCTGCGGTGACCGTGATGATGGCCGGTTGAGGAATGATGTCTTGTCCGTTGACGTTGACCGTCTCGTTGGATTCGACCTGTACCTGACCAGGAGCAACCACTCGCGAGCCCGGTGCCAATCCATTGATCAGATCGGCAGAGTTGTTCAGTGCATCTCGAACCGCATCTGCCAAATCGCTGGCGGTGTCGGTCAAACGGAATGGCATGCGGAAGTGGCCAGGTGCAACACCGTCAAAGGTATCCTGTCCGTTTTCATCCTGCGTGACCAAGTCGAATTCCAGCGTGCGTCGAACTTCAAACTCGGAAGTTTCGCTCAACGACAATCCGCCATAATCGGACTGGAACGTCGCCGTCACGCCGGTTGGCAAATTCAAGAACACATATTGGTCTTGAGCGACCGGATCGGCATTCAGTCCAGCGTTGCGGAGCAGTCCGGCCAATCGGCGAGCAAACTCATCTCGCGAGACGAGAACCAAGGTTTCGTTTCCAACGTCGTCGGTAACCGTTTCAGTGATGTCCAGAGCAAAGCTGCCTGGAGTCGGAATCAGGTCGTTTTCCGAGGCGTCGATTTGAACTCGAACACGGTCGCCAGCACTTGTTTGCAGGACGAAGACATTGTTGTCCAGAGTCGCACCGAAGTCCGACACGGCCAAGCCGCCTGGGTAGGCGGTTCCTAGTTCAATCGAAGTGGAAACCGTCGCGGGACTTTCAGTCACACGAATGATGTCGCCATCACTAATCGGACGGCTGAGTCCGATGGCGGTCAGTTGTCCTGCACTGATGTTGACAAAACCAGCCGAAGGCAAGTTCAGGTAAACCGCGTCATCGACAACCGTCGGAACGAGTCCGAGTGCCGAGTTTGACAGGGTGTCCGCGATGACTTGAGCCAATTCGATGGATGTCAGCTCGTTTGGAGCGACCGTGATCACGACAGGGACGAAGGATGGATCGCTGAGTGTGCCGTCTTCGGTGAATTCGAAGGTGCGTGTCACATTGCCATTGCTGACGATGAAAGTGTCGCCGACTTGAACGCCACCAAAGGCGGTTCCGGCACGAGGTGCTTGCAATGCCAGCGTACGGGCATCCTGTTCCATTCCACCCGCCGAGGTGTCAACTGTGTATCCCGCGGGAGCACCGAGGATGACTCGATCGCCATCAACCACGACTTCGACTTCGAAGTTTGGATTGGCTGCGAGTGCCGTGTTGATCGCCGTTTCGATGTCGCGAGCGATTCGCTCACGGACTTCTTGACGACCTTCCGGTGTATCGACCTGGGAATCGGGAAGGATGATCGGAGTCGCATCGCCCAAAACGGTTCCATCGCGATCGAATTCGAACACCAAGGTGTCGTTTTCGCCATCGCCGATACGGAACGAGTCGCCATCGCTGAGGCCGCCGGCATCGATGCCGACTTCCGGAACGACCAGAGTCAACGTTTCAGGCAAGAACAGTTGATAGCCAGACTCAAATTCGAAGACGACCGTGCCTCCGTCTGAGTCAGTGATGCTGACTTGTTGCCCGTCACGCACTTCGCTTGGATCAGGAGCAACGATGACGCTGCGATCACGGTTGTTCAACGAGATGCTGTAAGCATTCCCTTCTCGCCAAACACCGGCAAGCGGTGTGAGCGTGATTAGGTTGCTTGTTTCGTCGTAGTCGAAGGTGTAGTCGATACCTTCAGTCAACAACTTCTCATTTTCAAAGACGGCGACATTGGCGCCCACGGGACGCAAGCCGTTGATCGCAGCCACGACGACGGTGTCATCGTCAATTCCGATCCCGGAGAATGGATTGGACGAGTCACCTGTGTCACGCAGTTGGATGGTGAATTTCTGTTGGTTGCCGCCGGTCAATCGCAGGAAGCTGTCGGAGCGATCGCCGTCGCGACCTTCGGCATCGTTGTCGAGCGGATCCTGCAATGTAGCGACTGGGCCGTTGAAGTCGGCCAGTTCGTTTGCACCACGGTCGATGAACAAGCTTCCGCCGACCCCAGATGGAGGAGCGGCCAGATCGTTATCCGCACGCAGCACGCCGTTTCCATCGCGGGTTGGTGCGAGGATGTTGCTGGTGCCCAGACCGACGCTTTCTTTCACACCACCAAACGCGTCACGTTCGACCACCGAGCTGGCACCACTGTCAATCGCCAGTGAGAACAACGCTGGGATGAAGTTGTCGCCATCGGCGTTGACGAACAGCACATCGTTGTTGCCCAACGTGATGTTGAAGTCATCGGTGCCGCCGTTGACGCTGCTAGGACCGGTGCGAGCATCGGTCGTCAGTCCAACACCGCCATTGTTGACGCTGTTGATGTTCTGACGGAACACAGTCGTTTGTGGTTGATCGTGTTGGAACAAGTTGTTCGTGACAACCACTTCGGATGGCTTTATGTGTTCATCTGGGTCGGTTGGGTGACTGAAACCGCGGAATTGGGTTTCTTCGACCACGATGCTTTGGTTCAAGTTCGCCAACACATTGTTGATCAAGGTCGCACTGCTACCTCCGGTCAACATCACGCCAGTTTCAGGTAGCAGTTGGTCCATCTCAACGCCTGGTTGAGGATCCATTCGCAACGGAGTTGTGCCACCTTCTGGCGGAATGATCTCGACCTTTGCCGCGTTCTTGATCAGCAGGTAAAGTTCAGTCGTCCCTAGGCCTGACGTCGTGGTGCCGGCAAATCCGAGACTGTCAACTTCGCTCGTTCGATCGTGGCCGAACCCATACTGGAAGTCGCTGCCGGTCCCGAACGGGAACGGAATTGGGAAGTCGAAACGGTCCAGTCCGGCTGCGCTTCCGGCAAGTCCGCCGAGGGCGAGTGCTTCGACCCGGGTGATCGGGCCTGCGACGGCACCAATGTCATTGTCATCAGGACCGTTGTCGAACTCGTTGTTGGGCAATGGTGGGCTGGTCAATGTTGGGTTGTCAACAACTCCGGCTCCATTGATTGCGTTTTGCAGAGCGGACATGATTTCCGGTGTGCGGAAACCATCACCTGATTGCAACGGAACGTTGACAACCGTTTCACCGTTGTCGTTTGTGCGGATGCCACCGACACCATCGGTGAACAAGAACCGCATCGAGTTGGTGGTGTTCGGAGCAACGAATCCGTCCTGACGATCAGGAATCTGTGTGATCACGATCGAGGTGCCGATCAAATCATCGCCGGTCGATCCCAAGTTGCCTGTGTTTCGGGCCAGGTTTTGGTCGTCGATGCTCAGCACGAAATCGCGAGCCGCATAAGCTTCGATCGCGATGGTGTAGTCACCGGTCGTGTCAGAGCTTTTAGCCCGGCCAGACAATGCGTTCGGGTCGTATTCGCCGTTCGATTGCAATGAAACGGCAACATAGTAGGTACCTTTGGCCGTCGCGGTGAAGTCCAGGAATGGGTCGACCGCACGAAGGTTTGGCTGGGTATCGTCGGCAGTGTCGACCGGATCGATACCTGTGTCGACAAAGGTGTCTTCCTGCGTTGGATCACTTGCCGTTTCGAGATAAGACGGAGCTGCGGCGGCATCATTGGATGCCACTTCTACGCCGTTTGAGTCGAACAATCGCAGGACCAAATCGGGGCCTTCAGGAATGTCCAAGGCAGCTGCCAACGTGTCGATGTCGACCGTCAAGCGATCGCCCGCACGAAGTTCGACTTCATAGAAGTCAACGTCTTGCTGAGCGGTCAACAATGAGTTGCCGTTGCCAATCGTTCCGTTGGTGATGTAGGCACCGTTGTGGGCTTGACCAACCTTCGTGTCACGAGCACCGCTGATGGTGTCGTCTCCATCGACACCGTCGATGATCGCGGCCTGTGAGAACTGCGACTCAGTTCCATCCTGACCGTAAATCGTGTTGTTGACGATTCGCGAGAAAGGCTGTGGAGCTTCCGCGACTGCTGCCGGACTGGCGAAGAATGGGTTCCCACCGCCCTTGGCGAACGAAGTGTCGAAATAGATGCCGGTTACACCTTCCAAGAACACCGTTGCGGTTGGGAACGAGATGTCGCTGAGGTAGCGATTCTCTTCCAATTCATCGCCGAACTGGATGGATGGCCCAATTGTTGGATGAACCAATTGAACCATGTCATTGGTCATCAAGATGCTGCCCTGGATGGCTTGGTAGATTGCCATCATCGCTTCGTGACGGGTGTGAGCGTAGTCACGGCGTGCCGCCTGAGGAATCGTTGGCGGGTTGTAGAGTTGACCCGTGTGGCGAATGTAGATTGGCACGTGGCCATCGACATATCCGTCACCACCAATCACACCGCTACCACCGCCTGGCACGACGCCACCGCCGATGTCTTCGAATTCGAAGGTGACTCGCGTGCCTGCGGCGTCGATGGTCATCGTCAAACCATCTGCGATGAAGTCGCCGAAGCCGATGTCACCGAGGAAGTCACCGCTGAAGAACGAATCGATTTGCCATGGGCGCGTTTCGCCATCCACCTTGATTGCGGAGTAGCCAGCACTGTCGATCGTGTTGTTCACGATCGTGACCGAAGGAGCCAAACCACCGATGACGGAGTTGTTCAACGTCGGCAGATTGCGAACACCACCTGGTGTCGTGTTGCCAATCGGCGGTTGTTGCAGATAAGGATTTTCTTCTCCTGCGAAGAAATCGTCATTGTTGAATCCGAAGAAGTTCCCCAGATCCAAAGCAAATTGCGAGCGAGTCTTGATGTCTTGAGGGTCGACACCACGATCGCCAGGCTCGCTCCAAATACCGATGGCATGCACATCGCTAATTTTGTTCGAGTCGATGAAGACTTGGTCTTGTCGACGCTGAACGTTTTGATCGCCAATGAACTCGGTGTAAATCGCTGGCAAGCGGAATGGCGTTCCTGTCGGTACGATTGGATCGGCCGCGTCTGGTACATCGGCAACACTGTCGACCTTGTAGAAGTCACCAACCACAGCCGCGGACAAATTGATCCGGATGTCGTTGTTTCCACCGGTAGTGTCACCTGATGAATCCGTTGCTTGGATTGGAATTAGTGCCTGAACGGCTGGAAGGTTGAACGCCGTTCGGATCCGTTCAGCCACTTCGATTTGGGTGGTCACGCCAACAAGATTGATTGGAATGTTACCAGCCAGAACCGAACCGGAACTGTTGAATTCAAACGTCACGCTGCGGACGTTGTCCGACATCGTGAAGGTGTCCCCGTCGCTCAATTGCGATGGGTGAGGTGCAACGATCGTCATCGTCCGGGCCAATCGCTCGTTTGTGTCGAACGTGGCTGTCGGAGTCTGAGTTGTTGCCGAAGTCGTTGTTGTGTATTCCTGACCAGGACGGATTTCGAGTTGGTATTCGCCAAGGACAGACTGTGATTGTCCGGTGAATCCAGTGCGGCCTGATGCAGCACCCACAACCAACTCGCCACGCTCCGCGAAGCCAACGATGAAGTTATCGAGGTACAGACCTTCTCCGCCAAAGACTGGGCCGGTTCCGGCAGCCAGGTCGGTGTCGTATTCGAAGCGGATGATCACGTTGGAGTCACCCGCGAATTGTCCGAGGTCCAATCGAGCCTGATACCAGTTTTCCAAAGCGTCTTGTTGCAGAAGCGACCCATTGGTGCCAGCGATGCCCGCAGCATTACCAGCCAAAACGGTCTCGCCCTGTTGGTCACTTCGAGCGATGACGCGAACTTCGTCATCCCCGATGTCGCTCAGCAGATAGTCGAAGTACAGGTAAGGTTGGTCGGCGTCGCTGTAACCCGACAGGTCAAACGCCACACTGTCCAGATCGCCCCGGATCTCAGAGCGATCGAAATACAACGATTGATTGTTCGGATCGCCACCACTGGTGACATGGTCCTCAACCGAAACGTTGAGTTCATAGGTGCCCTGTTGTGGGCGATCGGCAACGTCCAGCGAGAACACTTGGTTCGCTGGGTCGTAGGCGGTTGCTTCTGGCGAGACCGCCACGTAGTAAACGCCCGCTTGCAAGAACGTTTCGATGTAAGGGTCTTCGCTGAACAGACTCAATGGATCGCTTGTGCTTCCCAAGGCACCATAGCTGGTTGGCGCAAATGAGTTTGTCGCGACGACGGTACCGAAGGCATCCAGCAACTGCAGTTTCAAATCGACGCTGTCACTTTCGAAATCTTCGATGTCCGGATCGATGTCGATGCCACCGAAGCCTGGGTTGGCGTCATAGGCAAATGGAATGAAGCCATTGTCAATGTCCAAGATGACACGCGAGCCATCGACCGGGACAACGAACTGGAACACATCAACCACTTCGTTGATCGTGGTTCCGAGCACCTTGGTGTGCGGGATCTGCTGCGAGGTGTTTGTTCCGAAGAAGTTCCCAACGTTGGGGTCGTCGTTCAGGCTCCAGCCGAGGTTGGCTTCTAGGTTGTCGGCTGTCAGCAGCGAGTTGTTGGATTCTGACTCGAACTGAAGACTGTCGGGGAACAAATCCACGTTTCGCGAACCATTGAAGGTTTGCTTGGAGTTGTGTCCAACGTCACGTGCGCGGTTGAGCGTCGTTGCCCAACCGAATGGCAACACACTCGTGTCGATGAAGAATGGTTCGACTGGTGCATCCGCTGTCGTTTGAATGCTGTTGGCGATTTGGTCGTCAACGATTCGCAAGATGGAATCAATTGGTTCCAAACGGACCAATGGATCGGACAAAACATCCGGTGTCGTTCCTTCGCCCGTGACGGCCACGTAATACGTTCCGTCTCCACCTGGCATCGCGAGAGGACCGATGTAAGCGTCCCCGTTGTCAATGCTTCCTCGCTGCAACAAATCAATTGGCGAGTCACCCTGGATGGATTGATCTTCCAGGATGTTGCTGTCGTTACCAATCGCAACCAATCGTGGTTGAGCATCGCCGGTTTCGCCATCTGGATCATAGAAGATCGACAGCATGGTGTCGGGACGATTGAAGCCATCGGCATAGTCGATGTCGAAGATCAATGTGTCGCGGCTGACCGCACCTTGTGATCCGAGCACATCGATTTGGTAGTGGTCGATGTCTGCAACGCTATCCAATGAGCCGCCAACGCTGAGCACACCGTTGCGACTTGCCAAGGTATTGCCGAGGTACTGAGCCCGTTGGCCTGGTGAATCCAGGTCTGATACAGCGATGTCGTTGCTGGACGTGTTGCCAAACTGTTCGTTCTCTTGTGCCTCGCCCAAGAGTGGCGAGTTCGCCATGGCACCGCGGACGTGAATACCGTTGTTCGCGTATCGGATGTCTGCGTAGCGAACCATGCTGCCGCTGAACTCTTGCTCTTCTCGCAAGCGAACTTGGAAGCGATAGCCGCCACGAGTCAGACCGCCCTCGGCATCGTCCGGATTGACCGCTGCACTGCGGACTCGGATGAAGTAATTCGACGAATTGCCAATTGGCCCTGGCAGCGTGATACGCAAGCCGGCGTCACGTGGGTTGACAGTGTCGTAGTCCATGAATCCGTCGAAATTCGAATTCGCTCGAAGCGATCCGGCCAAGCCTTCTGCACTCGGGTCGAGAATGTCGACTTCCGCGTCGCCATTGACTTCGTCGAAGGAGTTGTCGCTGCGAGCGATGACGTTTCCATCGGGGTCAAGGATTTCCAACACGGTGTCCAGCGTGAACGATGTGTGGTCGAGGTCGACCCAAATCTGAGTTCCCGCTTCACCCGTGAATGCATAGGTGTCGACGTCGTTGCTTTGTGAAAGAAATCCTTCCACTTCGAAACCCAAACGATTCTGTTCGTCGCTGAACAATTCGTTTGGAGCAAGGGTTCCCAAAGCTTGTGCCGTGACAACCGAGCCGTTCAGGCCTGGGCTGATCTCCGACTTCAGTTCGCGTTCGAGAATGAATTCGATGTTGGTGAAATTCGAATTCTCGTCGAAAAGAATGCTTCGCCAATCGTTCGTGTCAGGACGGCTCGCGAAGGAATCGCCGTTGGTGTCCAAGAACGCCGTGCCATCAGGCATCAGGCCTGCACCGACGGTGTCGTCAGCAAGGCTGGTTAGGACAACGGGCGATCCAGGCATGCCGATGATTTGCACCGTACCGCCAATACGATCGTCGATGTCACCGATGGTTCCCGTCGCGGTCAATCCAGTTCCACTCGTTGGACTGAATGCTGTGCCGCTTCCGGAAAGTTTGACGACCAAACTTTCCTCGGCGCGACTGAACAGACGCAGTCCGCCACTGGAGTGAAGGTTGCCGACGACAATGCTGTCGAACACCATGTGAACGATATCGGTATCGTCCCAGATGCTTTCGGTCGTGAGTTGGCCACCACGGATTTCCAAGCCGCTCAGCTGCCGTTCACCCGCCGCCGCATTGGCAACCACTTCGTAGCGGTTTTCTCGAATCAATGGACCATAGTTGTCGTCCAGTTCGGAGAAGTTGTCGACCGAACCGGTTTGGCGACCAAGGTCGATGATGCGTTCGGCTGTCATCGAGTTGCTATCGATGTCGATGATGCTGCCGCGGTTGTCGACGAAATCGTTGCCGACAATGATCGGCTGGCTACCACGAACATGGATCGTCGACGGCGTGACGCCAGGACGGCCGAATCGTCCGACATCGCCCGCACCATCTTGTCCGTCGTCGTTGAACTCAAATCGCGAATTCACAACGCGTGCTGAAGCTTGTTGCAGTTGCAACGGAACGAAGCCGCGGCTTTCACCACCGGGAATCAAGCTCACGCCACCGGCATAAGCGATGGTCGCCGAATCGAGACTGACATGCGAGTTGGGGCCGGCGTAGATGCCTGACCAATCGCCGCGATCGGGATCGAATACCGTGCCAGTTGCCGCGTCGTTGCTGGTGTCAAACGTTCCACCAGCACCAAAACGATCGTCTAGCAAACTGGTGAAGATGACCGGACGTTGCGCAGTGCCTTCGGCCAACAACTGAGTGCCGTGGCCCAGCTCAATGCGAGCTCCGTTCAGCTTCACGATCAGACCGGGGTCGATCGTCAACGAAGCGTCCAAGCGACCGCGAACGCCATCCAAATCTGGGTCGAGCAATGTGCTGTTGGCAGCCGTTTGTTCGCCATTGTCAACGAAAGTTTGACGTGTCGCGTCCAGTTGAGCGACGAAGACGTAGTCGGTCGTGCCGGGGATGCTGCGGTACAGACGACGCGCGACGAAGTTGCTGACTCCGCCGATTGCGGGCAAGTTGCGAAGTTCGATGGACGAACCACTCAACGTTGACGGCACAGTGAAATCGCCACTTGGATCACTCGCGGCGGACTCGAAACCAAAGACGTCGACGAACGTCATTTTGTAATTGAACGTGCCTTGTTGCAGGCTTCCGCCCAAGTTCACGTTGCCAGCGGAGCTGGTCAAGTCAGGACGAATTCCGTCTTGAATGCTGCCGCCGGGAGTGCCGACGATCGACAGGTTTTCAGCCAAGTAGTGAACGACATCGATATCGTCAAATCGACCAGCAACGGTCAATTCACGAGGCGGTTGGTTCGCGGTGGTTTGGACACGAATGAACAAACCGTTGATGCTGTTGTCGACCAATTGGTTCGAATAGATGTCCGGGCCAACGCGGTCATAATCCGCAATGAACCGTCCAGCGACTTGGAACTTGGGCCCTTGGAACGTGGTTTCTTCAAAGGTGTCCGGCGAGGCACTGATCGCAGCATCCGCACTGCGGGTGATGTCGTTGAACGAGATCGTCGGACGTCGACCGATCATGGTGATCGGATTGACCAATTGCTGAACCGAATCGATCAACAAGTTGCTGCCGCCACCAAAGCGGATTTCTGCGTGATTGACACGATCGACGAAGATGCCTTCGTCTTCTAGCGAACTTCGCCCTTGAACCGCATCAAAGTCACTGCGGAAGACAATTCCACCCCAGTCGCCAGGACCCGCAGCCGGAGCAATGCCAGCCGCAGCGACATCCACACCACGGTCTCGCATGCTGGTCAGAATCACGCTGCCGTTGTCGTAAGCGGAGGTCGCGTCGGAGACATGCGTCAACAGCGTTGTCGTAGGATCGAATTCCGGATCGTTGACGTCGTTGTCGGTCGACAATTCAACCAATCGAGGTGTGCCCAAGACTTGCAGCAATGATCCGCTGCGATCGATTTGCAGACTGCTACTGCCGACGCCAATTCGTGCGCTGCGGAATTTCAACGCGGCACCCGCGTCGATGACCGTTGTCACGCCTTGCGGTATTTCCATGTTGCGTCCGTCTTCCAGCACTCGGCCACCAGTTTCGGTGATGCCGAATTGATAACTGAAGTTATCCGCTTCAGTTTCGATGTCTCCATCGATGCCGCCGTTGCCGACAATGCGAACTTGGTCACCAAATCGAGCAACCGAGAACGCGCTGAGCACGTCGTTGCTGGCGATATTGTTGATTGGCGAATCAATGCTGCCGTCGGCCTGAGCGGCACCCATCTTGTCGACGAAAATCGTACGACCATGAATGTTCATACCACGGAAGTTGGTCGAGGTTTCGACGGAACGTTCGCCCGACAGTTGGACCAATTCACCCGATCCAATCACCTCGGCTGATACGCCGGTGACACCGGTCAACAGATTGATGGAGGTCGCCAGTTCGTTGGCCAAGCCCGCTGCGGGCGAACCCGCGCCGACGGTGGCGTTGTACTGAACCACGACGCTGCCTGGTACGGTCGCGTTTTGTCCGATCGGCACGAATTCATAAACGCGACGAGCCCCTGATCCACTGATGACCTCGATCGTTTGGTGAGGTGTGATCGAGTTGCCGGTCAGTTCGAATTCGAGAATGCGCTCTTCCGGGCGAGTTTGGAACCAGAATTGGTACAAACCGCCAGCGGCCCCGTCTCCGTCGCCATCGATTGGTGTTCCAGGAACTCCAATTCGATCGCCGGCGTTGTTGCCTTCGAGGTCCATGTCGCGAAGCACGTTGACTTCGTCGACATTGGGGTCGAACTTGACGAGAAGTTCGTATTCACCTTGTGTACGACCACCGAAACCACTTTCAGGAATCAATGGGTTGTATTCATCGTTGCCGCTGGCGGCGACACCGATGTAGTAGGTTCCTGCTCCCAAGGATGCGGTGAGGAACGAGTCTTCACTGAAGTAGTCGTCGTTGCGGCTGAGCTGTTCCAAGCCACCGCCGCTAAGACTGATCGTTGAGAAGTCCAGGACTTCGTTTGGTCGTGAGATGTCAGTCGTTCCGCTGCCTTCGACCAAGCGAGCTTGAACCAGCGACGAAGCGAACGGGTCGTCATTGATCGCATTGATCAATGCAGACACCGGAACGGCACCCACACTGCTGCGACGTGGGACGTCCAGCAGGATCACGTTGTCGAGCAGTTGTCCATCGTCACCCGTTTGACGCAGCACACGCACTGCGTTGTCGTTAGCGGCTCGGTCGCTTTGAACAAATTCGATTCGAGTCTGATTGCCTTCTGCACCTGCCGCAACGGCCAAGAACTCAACCGACAGTGAAGGTCCCAGATCGAAGTCCGAGGTCGCGGAGGCGGGGACCTCTTGGAACAACGTCAACGTCGTGTCGAGCAGGCTGGATTGAGCCAAACGTTCCGCGAACGTTTCAACGGTCAACGTTCCCAATCGATCGGCATCGTTGAGGTTGACCTCAAACCGATACATGTCGATATCGACACTATCGGGGCGATACAGATACTGACCATGCAGCACGTCCGCATTGCCCGGGAAGACAGGTTCCAGGTTCTTCAGAGCTGCTTCGGTGTCCGGATTGATCGTGTCGTTCAAGAACGCGAACGAACCGCTGAGCAGTGTTTCCGGTGGCAATTCGGGAGCGAATTCCAATCCGAGCAACAGACCCACGCCGGCGGCCGCTTTTCGAGTGAAGTCTTCGCCGTAAGCGGTGCCGAATGTGACTTGGTTGCTGAAGACGATCGCGGGATCGGCAAACGTTTCATCGACGCGAACATTCGCATTGATCACGTTGAAGCTGACCGAGTTCGCCAACCGAGCGTTATCGCCAACGGCGAACGTGATGCCTTCCGAAACCGTTTCGCGGAATTGCACACCGATCTTTGCTGACCACAGGTCAAGCACTTCACGGACTCGCTGTCGTTGGCGATCGGTGATTTGGTTGCTGAACGTTGTGCCGCCAGTCGATGCGACGCTGGACTCGAAGTTGTAGGCAATCTCGGTGATGCCATCGACGGAGTCAGCTCCAAACAACGGGTTGAGGTGACCTTGGAAAGCGGTGTCGACCTCGCGATGCCCTGGATCGTCATTCCCACCGGGAAGATCCAGATCAAACGGCATCGGGGAAATGGATTCGCGAATCAGGACACTCGACAACTCTCCCGTAGAACCAAGTTCGCCGAGGTTGTATGCGGTCGTGAGCGTGCCGCCCAAACCGACCAGGTTGAAATCGCTCTTGTTGGTCAAGCTCAACGGCAATGCGAGCGAACCGAAACTGTTTGGGTCCACTTCGACCAAGCCAGCGACGGATGGCGTGCTTGCCACTGCGACTCGCAAATCGTTGACCGTCGGTGTGGATCCACCGAAGTCGACCACGACGCGGCCATTGGCATCCAAGCTGACTGCCAATCCACCCGCGGCGGAATTGACAAACGTCACAGCTCGTTCGGGTTGGTCTTCGCCGAGCAGCAACGATCGAATCAAAAATTCGCTGCCGCTGTTGTCCAGAGCAACGTTGGTGAACGGGCGAGGAATGACTTCAGCAGGTTGCAATTGCAATTCCGCTGAACTGCTGATGGCATTGCCAATACGCAGTCGGAAGGTACCACCACCAACGGGAACGGCGAATGAGTCTTTGAAGGCGGCCAAGTTGGCTTCGGCTTCGGCCACCGAAGGCGTTCCGGCAACCAATGCGGCCTCGAGCTGTGCCAGTTGCGATGCGTCCTGAGCTGTCAGAACAGCTTGCTCGAACTCCAGGTCGTTGATGTCGTCCGTGTCGAAGAACAAACGAGCCGTGAAGGTTTCTTGGTCGTAAACAACCTTGGCGGGTTGATAGACAACATCGTCGGTCGTGCGAACCGTGTCTTGGGTTAGCAACAGCTGGTAGAAACGAGGGTTTTCGGCCGATCGCGTGGTTGGGTTGCCGTTTGCGTCGTTTTCGACGAACAACGGATCTTCGTTGAAGTAAACAACGATTTCGTTTCGGTTCTGCGTCAGGCTGCCATCAGCATTGCGAACAACCGGCTGTGGCACGACCGACTCGATCAGTGCACCCAAGTCCAAATCAAAGTCGATTGTTTGGACTCGCTCTCCAGCTTCGTTTGGAACGAACAGCTCTCCGTTCAAGTTACGGATGCCGACGATGTCTTCATCGGGATTGTCGTAACCAAACAGTTTGATTTGGTAGTCATCGTCCGGCAGGTTTTCGGCAAAGCGAACGATGATCTCGTTTTGGTTGGGATCGCCCAACGTGATCGAACCCGGTTCGATCACGATCTTTTCGTTGAAGTCGCCATCGCCACCGGCGCGACTGATCTCAACACCGCCCAGCGTTGTTGGATCGATCTGTTGGTTCTCGTCGAAACGGAACGTCAACACACGAGGAGCGGTTTGGCGGACCGCACCATCGTCGATCAAGTCGCCCTCGTTGGGTTGCACCCCAATGAGTTGCGGCCCAGCCAGCAATTGCCGAGCTTCGAGCGTCTCGACCAAGTGACGCCGACGCTGTTGGCGACTTTCGCCTCCGCGTTTGGACGTCTTGGACCGACGGCGAGCTGGCACCGATGGCGCACGATCGCGGGAGGAGGCATTTTCCGTGGACGGAGACACTGTGTTTCGCTGACGCGAGGTCATAGACCGAACCTTCTAGGCAGACCAGAGATTGAGTCTTCGTTGGCTTCCGAAACAGCCAATTTCCAACCCAATCCGCCGAACTTGTTGTGAATCTCGGAGCTTCAACGGGCCGCGGAATTGCGGCCAATCAAAGATCAGTCGTGGATGACAAGGCTGATCTCACGGCGTTGCTGGGGATCGCACCGACATCAATGTCGGGCAATTGGGGCGTAGCTCGCGCGATCAGTCCGACGAGTATAGTTGGGGTAAATAACGTCGCAAATTTTTGCGTCATCGCTACTTACCGCAGCGTTCACTCGTTGGACAAATGTGCCAATTGCACCGGTTCTGATGACGAAATCGACCCGAGAATTTCACCCACAAGAGGGGGCGGGAACGGTGGGTCAGAGGTCTCGCAACTCACAGCCGTCACAATCGACACATTCTTGCGTCAAGTTGGACGTTGGGTCTGCGAAAAAGTTCCCTGAACGAAATCAACGCCGGCGAGGGCGTTTTCGTGTCATAGGATTGAGGGTGCGCCGCAGCTCTTTCTCGGGCTCGGGCGCCGCCGCGGCAACCGCTGCAGCCTTCTCGGCGGGCGATTCAAAACCGTCCATTTTGTCCCGAATCAGCAATTTGTTGATCCGTTGTTCAATGCTCGTCAGGATGTCGCCTTCACCGGGGACGACGAAGGTGTACGCGACACCGTCTCGACCCATTCGGCCGGTTCGGCCAACGCGGTGAACGTAATCGTCGCAATCTTGCGGGACATCAAAGTTGACGATGTGTGAGATCGTACTGATGTCAATTCCGCGTCCCACGACGTCCGTTGCAACGAGGAATTTCAGGTTGCCGTCACGGAGTTTTTGAAGGACTCGGTCGCGTTCGCGTTGCTGCAAATCACCATGAATCGCACCGCATGCGCTCCCGTATTCGTGAGAGAGCTTCCGGTGCAGGCGATCCGTTCCGCGTTTGGTTCGGCAGAAGATGATCGCTTG
Organism: Rhodopirellula baltica SH 1; assembly: GCF_000196115.1. Classification (NCBI taxonomy): domain Bacteria; kingdom Pseudomonadati; phylum Planctomycetota; class Planctomycetia; order Pirellulales; family Pirellulaceae; genus Rhodopirellula; species Rhodopirellula baltica. The sequence goes on along the minus strand of NC_005027.1, from coordinate 3,894,373 downwards.
TTCAGGTTTTTCGCGTTTCAGAAGCGATTCCAGCAATCTGACTTTGTCGTCTTGCGCGATGGTGAAATACCGTTGCTCGATCGTGTCGACCGCCATTTCGTCACGGCAGCAGTCAATCACGACTGGTTCGTGCATGTAGCTTTCGGCCAAGCGGCGAACGACGGGAGGAAGCGTTGCCGACAGCAGCAATGTTTGTCGGTTCCGCGGGCACTTTCGCATGATCCGTTCGATTTGCGGCCGGAATCCGATGTCCAGCATTCGGTCGGCTTCGTCCAGAACCACGCACCACACGTTGTTGGTTCGCAATGTTCCTCGTTGCAGGTGATCGTGCACGCGTCCGGGGGTGCCGACAACGAGCTGGGTGCCATTTTCCAATTGGCGAAGCTGGCGGTTCATGTTTTTGCCGCCCGACAGCACTGCGATTTCCGTCGGAACCCCGCGGGCGAGCCTTTCGGCTTCGGCGGCGACTTGGTCAGCCAATTCGCGAGTTGGGACGATCACGATCGCTTGCGGGTCGCGACAATCTTCCAGGGAATCGAGCTGCTCGAGGATCGGGATGCTGAACGCGGCAGTTTTGCCGGTTCCTGTCCGTGCCTGGCCGATCACGTCTTTGCCATTCAAAGCGTGTGGGATCAATGCGGCTTGAATCGGCGACGGGGTTGTGAAGCCCGCGTCTTTGACCGCTCGACGCATGATCGGCGACAAATCCAATTCGTCAAAGGAATCCATTTCTGGCGGTGTTTCCACCGGGCCAACGGATTCTAGCAGAGCAATTGTGTCGACCGGTTCTTCGAAGCGAGCTGGTCGTGATCCGCGTCCTGTACGCGGTGGGCGTTGATTTCTCATTCTGTTCATGCCCGGAAGTCTATCCTCAACTCGTCATTTGCAACACTGATCAGATGCGGCGGGAACGCAATTTTTGTTGGGTTACGACTTGCAGACGCATCTGTATCGGTTGGATTCACTCTCCCGAGACCGCCGGGCGGAGGAGTCGAGCGATGTTTTCGTCGTCTTGGTTCTTTGCCGTCGCGACAAAAACTCCCGTGTCAATGAACTGTTCCGGCGTCTCGCCACGCAGATGAGCGGCCATCGTTTTGACCGCTTGGTAGCCCATCGCGACAGGATCCTGCAGCACGATCGCATTCACTTCGCCGGCCGACAGTGATTCTCTTAGCGAGTCGCTGCTGTCGAACGTGACCAGTTTGACCTTGCCGGCTAGTTTCCTTTCACGGAGAGCCCGCAGAGCTCCTTCGGCAGTTGGTTCACAGACGGTGCAGATTCCATCGGCTTCGTCGCCAAACCGGTTTAGCAAAGCCTGGGCCTTGTCGATGGCGGATTCCGTGGTGGTGCCTGCGTACTGGTCACTGCTTAGAACCCGGATGTTCGAGTACTCGGCGATCGAATACAGGAAGCCTTCTTCGCGTTGATGGGTGCTTTCGCTGCCTTGTTCATACCTGAGCAAGATCACGTCGCCACCCTTTTCCCCCAAGGCGTTTGCCATTGCCTCGCCAGCCAACTTGCCGCCCTCGAAGTTGTCGGTTGCGACGTAAGAAACGAAATCGCCTGGGTCGGTGTTCAGTCCGCTGTCAAAAATCACAACGGGCACACCCGCTCGGCTCGCTTCTTTCACCGGGCGAACCAATGCGTCCGCGTCCAAGGGAGCGAGCAAGATCCCATCAACGCGAGCATTCAAGAATCCTTGGACGACATTGATTTGCTCATCGCGGTCGTTCTCTTTCGATGGTCCACGAAAAGTGATCTTCGCACCAATCTCTTCGCCGGCTTGTTCGGCACCATGTTTGACGGACTGCCAAAAGATATGAGTGGTGCCTTTCGGGATGACTGCGAAGTGCAGTTCCTTCTCACCAGTGTTAGCTGAGGTGTCCGCCGGAGGCTGGCAACCAGCGCAAACCAGCAACGTGGCGACCGATACCAAACAGAATGAACGGCGAGAGAGGTTTGCTAGCAATTGACCACGCGAAGCTCCTGAGCTTGTGGTGCCAATCACGCCCTGTTGGTTCGATGGCGTTTGAGCGTGATGGGCAACGTCAGCGGAGGATGGTGTCGCAAATAAGGGATCACCCGTAGAAAGCTGTGAATTTTTCTGCGCTTTGGGATGTGATGGGAACTGCATGGAAGGAGTTGGCTTTGGCGGGAGTGAAAAGAAAATCGATAAAGTTTTCACGCTGATTCTAAACGATTCTCGGGACCAAAATGGATGGAAGTCAAAGGACCGTCGAGAACCTGAAAGAGTTTTTACGAACTCGGCTTGACCCATGAAAGCGGCGCCCGCTAAGTTGCCCCCATCGTCGCAAACGGACCTCCAACCCGGTCCGATTGCGACGTGCGAAGTTTCGAAATCGCATCTCGCATCGGTCGTCTTTTGGTTTTTGATTGAAGGATTGGCTGCGAGATTCTCAAGACGTTTTTGATGGTCACGGATCGACCTGGAAACGCCTGTTAGGATTTTGAAATGACGGACGTTCGGTTGGTGATCACAAGGATGTGCTCACTCGATCGAACAAACCGACCACCGGCTCCCGGAACAGAAGCGCGTTGTCCTCCGCCCCCCTAGGACCTCGTACTTTCCGGGAGCTTTTTTTATGCGCCAACCGAACGCTCGACGAGAAGCTGTTTGGTTCGAACATCAACGCATCGTCGGTTCGTTAACGGGCACTAAGGCAACCGGTCGCTTGGTCAACGACTGATCAAGACGGACACTGGCCCATGTTCAACGCCGGAGATGGTTTCAAAAACGTCTCTTGGGGTCGTTCGTCCAAAAGGAGTATGCTTCGCCATGCCGCACCACACTGGAAGAGGATGCGAGCTTACTTTTCATGGATTGAATCGATGGCGATGCGACGCAAAGCGGGCCGGAACTACGACCTCGATGCCAAATTAGGTGTCATGGAACGTTCGCAAGAAGTTCGCACCCGCAGTCGACGTCAGGGCCGAATGCAACGAAAACGAACGTTGGTTCTGGTTCTGCTAGTGTTTGCCATTCTTGGCATTGGTGCTTTCCCCAGTCTGATCAGTCACTCGCCGATGGGACGTTCGTTGTTAGTGCGAACGCTCGACGCGTATGATTTGGATGCGAACGTCGACTCGATGCAGATTGGTTGGCTAACGCCTTTGCAAATTCGTGGTTTGCACTTGGTGGGACGCACCAGTGGATCCGAGATCACCGTCGACGATTTGCAGACTTCGATTTCGCTGAGCAACCTTTGGTCGGGCGACCCTCAGGCGGGACAATTCGGCGAGGTGCTGGTCCGAGGGGTGCAGCTTTCTTGCACCGTCGACAACGGAACGACTTCGATCGAACAGGATTTGGCAAAGCTTCTCGCCCCAACCGGTGAACCATCCAGTTTCATTCCTCGAGGCACGGTCAAACTACAAGACCTCGAAATTCGGGCGACCGATGCAGCTACCAGCCAAACATGGACTCTGAGCCAATCCCACGCAAACGCGGTCCTCGATGCTTCTCTGTTGGACGTCACCTTTGATGGTGTCTTGAGCCAGCCCGGCGGCGGCGACGGGTCGCTGGCGGGACACGTCAAATTGGCGATGGATCCAGGGAACGTTTCGGCTGACGGGGAGCGATTGGCGGTTGAGATTGACGCGGATTCACTGCCGCTGTCCGTTCTCACGTTGGTCCAACGACGCTTCCCCAGCAGTGAATTGCCAACCGCCATTACAGGCGATGTCTCGGGGAAGACTCAATTGATCCTGACCGGATCGGGAGAACCAAATCTGGTTTTGCGGCAATTGTATGTTCGAAACTTGGTGGCGGCCGATGCTCAAACCGGGCGGAAGTTGTGGGACAACGAGTTGGCGACGTTCGACGGCGATTTGCAAATTCGCGGCGGACGAGTCAACGCTCGGCAAATTGCCGCCAAGACGGATTTTGCCAGCGTTCAAATGAACGGCTCATTCCCAGATTCGGTTTCTTTGGCGGGGACGTCAACCAATCCATTGGCTTGGTTGAACCAAGTTGATGCAACCGCAACGGTTCAAGTGGACTTGCCGCGATTGCGACGCGCATTGCCCGAACTGTTGCCTCTTCGAAACGGAGTCACATTGGTTGATGGAATCGTCGAGGCTCGCATCGAACCGATCGTGGATGGACGGTCCGCGGCACTTGGCGGCGAAAACGTTCGACGCCGTCGCTTGATCATCCGTAGCGGCGTCATCCAGGCTCAGTCCGACGGAGGCGAGGTCCGCGTCGCTCCCATTGATGTGTTGGCGGTCGTCGCCAGTGATTCGCAAAGGCTCTTCGCCGAGCAGTTCGAACTCGAAAGTCCATTCGCCGCGATCAATGGACAGGGCGACTTGCGAAGTGGATCGGCGAATGTGGACATCAACTTTGGCAAGCTTGCCCGAATCTTGCGTCCCTTGATTGATTTGGACGATCGACGTTTGGAAGGCAACGTCCAAGGCGGACTGCAGTGGAATGCTCAGAACGATGGACTGTGGCGTTTGCGTGGTGATGGACGAATGACTGGTTTGGCGATCGAACTGACTCCTGGCCAAAGCTTTCAACCTTCTTCGCTACAGTCGCAATTGGACGTGACCGGGCGTTGGCAATCGAGCGGCGGCGGGCACCTGTCAGAATTGACCAGCGGAAAGCTGAATGTTCTCGGCAACGGGTTGGAAGCAGATGTTGAGTTGGTGCAGGCGATCTCTGGTCTGGATGCCGACCGATTGATTCCACTTCGAATGAGCGGACAAGGTCAGCTCAATGCGATCGCGCAAACTTTGGCTCCTTGGATGCCAACCGGCTATGAATCACTTCAAGGCGGTTTCCGGTTCAACGCTCGAGGTGGCATGAGTCAGTCTGGTGCGGCATTGTTGGAATCGATGGATGCCCAAATCACACAACTCGAAGTTCCCATCTCGGATCAAGTTTGGGAACAGAAACTCGTTAAATTGCATTTTGACGGCAAAGCGAGTTACCCACAGCAGGATGTGATCATTCGTTCGATGACGGTTGCCGGGGATGCCGCATCCGCCGCGATCCAGGGTGAATGGATCGGTGGGATGACTGATATCGAAGTCGCTTGGCAAGCCGAACTCGAACGATTGCAAAGTAGCGTTCGGGAACGATTGGCAACTCGTCCGCAGGATCCACGGTTGTCGAAATCCAGTTCGCAAATGCGATCGGTTCAACAAGTCGCCTACCGCAACGCGGCGGCCGGTAGCATCGCATCAAGTGAATGGTTGCTGCGGGGCAAAATGGAAGGCAGCGTTGTGGCAACGGGCGACCCCGCTGTCTTGTTTCTTGACTCGCACCTAACCGGTCGACAGTTCGAACTGGTCGAGACGGTCCCGCCGACTTCTGTCAATTTCGGTAGCACCAAGCGTGTTGTTTGGGCCGAGCCCAATCTTCGCATCGACGGTCGAGCTGAATGGAACATGAAGGAGTCATCGCTGCAGGCGAAAGCGATGCAGATCGCAGGAGATTGGTTTGCGACGACTCTTTCAGGAACCGTCGACTGGAAAGGCGAACAGCAATCGCTGCGTATGGAAGGTCCCGCGAATTTTAAAATGGATGAAGTTGCGCGGCGACTCACCGATTTGACCGGCACACCGATCGTCGCCGAGGGGATTCACCCGACTCCTTTGAAATTGCAGTATGTGCAAGGTCCGAAGGATCAAGTTTCGTTCAACGTGGACGGAAGCCTGGGGTGGGAAAGCGTTGACGCGGCGGGGATGTGGTTCGGACCAGCAGAAGTGCCATTTAAAATGACTGAATCAGTTGTTTCCATCGCCCCCTGCACCATTCCGGTTCTCGGTGCCAGTCGCTATGTGCAACAACAATACGGCCCGATCGTCGCGCCGTTGGACTACGACCCGAATGATCCCGCAACCTATCAAGCGGCGAATGCCAACACAGCCACCAATGGCAGATTGTTGCTGGCGGGAGATGTTCACTACCGCCCCGCCATTTGGATTGATTTGAAGCCGGGGCCCATCGCGAAGAATGTCCAGCTCACACCTGAGATCACCGGGCAATGGCTGAAGTACATCGCACCGATCGCAGCGGACGCCGCTCGAGTTGATGGAACGTTCAGTGCAACGCTTGAACAAGGCATGGTTTCGATTGACAACCCGAATCAATCGACAATTCGTGGACGTTTGGAAGTGGATCAAGTTCGTATGAACGCCGGACCGTTGGCAGATCAGGTGATCGCGGGAGCACGACAGTTGCAGTCGCTCGCCGCGTTAGGATCACGAGCCAATCCACCTCGCAGTGGTCGTACCTTGATCACGATGCCAGCACAAACGATTGAGTTCAACGTCGCCGGCGGAGTCGTCGATCACCGCGCTCTGCTCTTGGAGATTGATCGAGCCAAAGTAACCACCAGCGGTCGAGTGACGATGGATGGGCAGTTGGACTTGATCGCTCAGATACCGCTGGACGCATCTTGGATGGGTAGCGACCTGAGTGCTCTCACCGGTCAAACCATCACCATTCCGGTCAATGGAACTCTGGATCGCCCTCGGTTGGATTCATCGGGCATCCAGCGGATGGTTGCCGATATGGGAACGCGTGCGGCTCAAGAAGCCGGTACGAACTTCTTGCAAGAACAAATCGGCCGCGGTCAGCAACAGCTCGAGGACAGTCTGAACAAAGGCTTCGAGAAGCTACGGATCGACAAGTTGTTCGGTCGCTGATCTAGCCGGATATCGCCACTTTGGAAGTGCCATAGCAAGTTTGTTCATCCAATGCGTCAAACGATGGCGGATGCCGACTCACTCGGAACGCCTGTTCCTGAAACGGCGGCGATTGGTTTGTTGGACTTTTCCGGGCGATCGATTTGACGTGGCAGGCTGAGCGTGAACAAAGTCCCTTCGCCAAGTTCGCTGTGGATCTCCACCGTCCCGCCATGCAATTTGGTGACGACGTCATAGGTGATCGACAATCCTTGGCCGGTGCCTTTGCCAACTTCCTTCGTTGTGAAGAATGGCTCAAATGCTTTTGTTTTGACTTCGTCAGACATGCCGGGGCCATCGTCACGAATTTCGATGAATACGTGTTGTTCGTCGAATCTGGTTGCCACTTCGATTTTGCCCATGCCTGAAGATCCATTGTTGGTCACTTCGCCGATGGCGTCCGCCGCATTGATGATCAAATTCAGGAATACCTGACTGAGTTCAGCCGGCAAGGCATCGATTGTTGGAAGGTTGCTATCAAGTGAGAGTTCAACTTCGGCGACACACTTCCACCGGTTGCGGCTGAGAATGCTCGAATCGCGAATCAGCGTGTTGATGTCGGTGTCGCTTTTGGATTGTGATCCTGGATGAGACATGACCCTCATCGCTCGAACGATTTCGACGACTCGTTTGGCCGCGGTTGAAGTCTCTTCGATCGCCATGGGGAACTGCGAACGAATGAAGTCGAAACGATTTGTCGCGAGGATCTCCGCCACATTTCCCAATCGATCTTCCCGGTCTTCCGGGCTCATCTCCAGCAATCCTCGGAATGTGTCCGCAACGGTTAGCAACCGATCGGAGTGTTCTTGCAGGAAATCAATGTTGCCGCCGATGCACTGCATCGGTGTGTTGATTTCGTGTGCGATACCGGCAGCGAGTTGTCCGATGGACTCTAGCTTTTGTGCTTGAAGCAGCTTGTTCTCAAGTTTTTTGTAGACCGTCATGTCCGTCGCACAAGCAACAAAAACCTGTTCCGATTTGTGTTCGATCGTGAGAGTTCGAACATGGACGGGATATTGTGTCCCGTCGGATCGAACGTGAATTGACTCGTATTCTGCTTCGACCGCCTCACCGTCGATGATGGGCATGAGATGCTCTTTCAATCGCTTGCCATTGGATTCATCCAAGAAGCTCAAGAGTGTTTTGCCGCGGTATCCAGATTCATCGACGAGCAAATTTTGACAGGCAGCGTGATTGACCTCCAGTAATTCAAAGGTCCGCATGTCGAACACGTAAATTTCGCTTGGACATTCAGCTTGGATTTTGGCCAAGCCATTGAGTCGCTCTTCGGCCGCTTTCCGTTCGGTAATGTCGATGTAGGCTCCGACCAAACCGACGCTCTCGTCGTCGAGGTTGCGCAGCGGAGTCTTGCTGGCCAACACGATGAATGATTTCCCATCGGAACGTTGCTTTGCCATCTCCTGGTTCTTGATGGGAATCCCGAAATACATGATCGATTCCTCGAGCACGTTTTTGTGTTCACGAGTTTCGGTCTTCCACGGAAGTTCAACGTCGGTTTTTCCCACGATGTCCGCTTCCGATGATAATCCCATCCATTCCGCGAATGAGCGACTGCATCCCTGGTAGACCCCCGCTTTGTCTTTCCAGTACAGAGGGATGGGCAAGTTGGAAAGCACGGAGCCGAGAAAGAGTTGCTCGTTCGCTAAATCGGTTGCCGTTTTGTCAATCGCGTCGACTTGGACTGCGATGTCCTGCGATACTTTTCGAGTGAGAATGAGGAATACCAATCCCAAGATCGCTCCCGAGGCGAGGTTGATTCCCCAGACGGTTCGAAGTGCTCGGGCAAAGCTTTCGGTATATTGGTTTTTCAGCACCATTCCGGCTATTGCGAGCTTGCTTCGCTGTTGATCCAGCACGTTCGCGTGCTCGGTCGCAAGTTCGCTGAGGCGTTGACGCTCCGACCGGCTTTCCGCCAGTGCGAATTGCAAAGCAAGTAGTCCGGGCGACTGAAGGTTTTGGTTGTCCATCGTTGCATCGTCTGCAACGCGATTGGACAGTGGATTGAAGATTGTGGCCTCAATCCGCTCGACCACGTCCAGTTTTCCAAGCTCTTCGGTCGCTGCCTTCAGGCGTAGCAAGAGTGGGCGAATTTGATTTTCGCCCATGTCAGCCAGTTGGTCGACGTTGGGAGTCGTCATCAATTGGCTAAGGTGAAAACGAAGTTGTTTGATGTCGCCACTGAGTTGGTTGGTCAGTGTCGAACCGGCACAGTCCTTCAAAATTTCCGCGATTGGCTTTGGATTTTCGGAAAGATGACTTCGCAATCCAAGTGCCAAACGAAGACGTTGAATGCCACGTTGCTTGTCAGCTGTTTGCAACAGATCAGCGAGGGTCGAATCCAATTCAGCAAAACGTCGTTGAGCCGTCGCGGTGAGATAAGCGTGACGACTTTTCCAGGCTTCCGCTTTGACGCTCCAATCCTTGAGCGGTTCGGTTGTGATTTGAAGCCGCTCTTCACCTGTAAGACAAAGCGAGGTATTGAGAGAGTCGCAGGTGTTTTGGACCAGTGAGAGTTCCTCTTGCCAGTTATCTTGTCGATGGTCCGTGTCGTCTGTGCCGGAGTCATTTGATTCCGAGAGTAGTTCGGTTGCTTCGTTGTTGCGGCTGACTGTTGCTCGGCTCATCGCCAATCGCGCATCATTGACTTGGGCTTCGATCGCGTTTGCTTTTGCGCGACTGTCTTCGTGCCAATTCAGCAGAGCGGTCGCGATGACAAAGAACAGAATGCCGCTGCACACCGCGGTGGCACTGAGCCAACGCACCCGGCGCTGAGCGTCATGGGCGTTTCTTGATGGTTGTTTCGTCGTTGGTCGAACGTCGTGATTTGGATTACTCACTCAGGAGTTCCTCCCATGCGAGTGACTGGCTACCGTCGGCGCCGATCAGAACGGGCCAAACCTTGCTGCTGGCTTGATGGTCATTGGGACCCAGTGTCAACGGTGCGCCCAAGCCAATGTCAAATTGTCCGAGTTGTTCCAAAGCGGCCGCGATGGACGAGCGACTGATTTCTCCTTTGATCGAGGTGACCGCCTTGACCAAGATTCGTCCGACGATGTAACCCTCCAACGACACAAACGACAACGGAAGTTCGGGATCGTAATCTCGCATCGCGTCGCGGTATTCGCGGACCAGCGGCAGATCACTATCGAAATGAGGAACCACTTGGGTCGCGACAATTCCATTGGCCAGGTCGCCGAGCGATCGTTGCAGAGCATCAGCGCCCACGAACGAGACCGCTAGAAACTGAGGATTGAAATTGTTCATGCGTGCCATGCGAATCAGCTTCGAGCAGGGTTCGTACGTCCCGACCATGATGACCGCTTTTGGCAAAGGCTGGTGCATCAACAGATCAGCGAGTCCGTCTTCGACTTGAGATGTGTTGCGACGATAGCGACCGTGCGGAAGGCTGGAGACTTTGACGGATTGATGTCGTCGTATCGCGGCCAATCCTCCAAAGAATCCGTCGTCGCCGTAACTGTCGTTTTGAGTGAAGAACCCAATCTCTTCAGGCTTGATGCCTTTTGCGACCAAGGCGTCAACCATCGCAGCGGTCTCTTCTGCGTAGCTGGCTCGGTAGTTGATGACGAACTCGACCGACTCTGTTTTTCTCAATGCGCTGGCTCCCGTGAACGCACCAAAGAATGGTGTCTTTGTCTGCTGCGCGATTGGGATGGCGGTGATGGCGGTGGGGGTTCCGACATTACCGACGACTGCCAGCACCTCGTGCTCATCGGTCAGTCGATGCATATTCGGAGCTGTGCGCGCCGGTTCGTATCCATCGTCGAGTGCGATGAGCTTCAGCGTTTTGGACGGAAGATGGTTTTTTGCCTTCGCCTCATCAAACGCGGCCAAGATTCCATGCCGCATATTGATGCCAAGTTCCGCAGCCGGTCCGCTCAATGCGGTCGACATCCCGAATTTCAACAGCTGCGCATCTACCGGTGTCGCATCAAGCGATTTCGGTGCTGCTCCACTGGCTGACGGCGCGCTAACGCAAAGGACCGCGAAGATGGTTGCCAGTGTTAAGTTCTGTTTGAGCGTAAGTGCTCGCGCAGTTGCCCCAATAGTCTTCATGAAAGATTGCCCCCTTAAGTGAAAGACTCACAAGGAACCTAGGTTTGGATTCTTTCGCACCACATTGGTGTTAGGTGAATCAAGCCTGGGGAGCGGTATACCGAACGTGCTCGTGATGGTCGTGCCGAAAATGGAGGCGTTTCGGGCTTGGTTGGCTTCAAACATCGCCCGTCCAAAAATTGAGAGTCTCTCAAGTGATCGAACGCCGCGATTGTTGTGGGGCTGGATCTTCCGATTTTGAGGACAATGAACGGACGAAAGCTTACATTGGTCGGCAATCCATTGGGGTGTTCGGTGTCGAATGCACCATTGCGGTCGGATTGTGGCGCTGCGGACGGATTGAGACTGTGTCGAGTCAAAGCAAAGTCATCGACATGTGACGAAGGCGGGGAAGCTGGCCATTGTGCCAGCCCCAATTTGCCGTTGTTGTGATACAAAGACGGCATGAACGCCAACTCGCCTTCGACACCTGAGTCCCTCCCCCCCCGCCCTGCCACGGTCGAGCCTGATCTCGATCGAGACACGTTGGCGGAGGAGTATTTCGAACTGCTTGCTTACGAGCCGTATCCGGTTCAAGAGGAAGCGTTGCTGGCGTATTTCACGGGGAATACGCAGCGGACCGAAGGCGGGCCAGCCGCTCAGCATGGTGTGCTCGTGTGTGCGCCGACCGGAACCGGAAAAACGTTGATCGCCGAGGCTGCGGTCTATGAAGCGTTGCGCACCGGCAAACGGATGTACTACACGACGCCCTTGATCGCTCTGACCGATCAAAAGCTCGACGAACTCAGAGAGTCGGCCGTGCGGTGGGGATTCTCGCCGGACCAAGTCGGTTTGGTGACCGGCAACCGCAGCGTCAATCCAGACGCTCCAGTTTTAGTTGTCGTCGCCGAGATTCTGCTGAATCGTTTGCTCAATCCTGAAGCGTTTGAATTCGATGATGTCACTTGCGTGGTGATGGACGAATTCCACTCGTTCAATGATTACGAACGCGGCGTGGTTTGGGAGCTCACGCTCGGGCTGTTACCCAAGCATGTTCGAACGTTGCTATTGAGTGCGACGGTTGGCAACTCGATGGCATTCACAAGTTGGTTGCGAAACGCCCACGGTCGAAATCTACAGTTGGTGCAAGGCACCGAACGAAAGGTCCCGCTTCAGTACGAGTGGGTGGAAGACGACCTGCTGAACGAATTTTGCGAGAAGATCTCAGCGGGTGATGATGAGGAACGGCGGACTCCGGCACTGTTGTTTTGTTTCAGTCGATCGATGTGCTGGACCAATGCGGAAATGCTCAAAGGCAAATCGCTGATCGACAAAGCACGTCAGAAAGAATTGTCCGATATTCTGAATGCATCTGACTTCACAAATGGAGTTGGGCCCAAGCTCAAGCAAATTTTGATGCGAGGTGTTGGAGTTCACCACGCCGGGATTTTGCCTCGCTATCGCCGCATTGTCGAAGAGTTGTTTCAGAAGAAGCTGCTCAGTATTTGTGTTTGCACTGAAACGCTCGCGGCAGGAATCAACTTGCCAGCTCGTAGCGTGGTTTTGCCGAGTCTGCTGAAGGGGCCTCGCGACAAAAAGAAGTTGGTGGACATCGCATCGGCGCAGCAGATCTTTGGCCGTGCCGGTCGGCCTCAGTTTGATGATCGAGGTTACGTTTTCGCCTTGGCCCATGAGGATGACGTCAAAATCAATCGATGGCGGCAAAAATACGATTCCATTCCGGAGGACACCAAGGACCCGGGATTGTTGAAGGCGAAAAAGCAACTGAAGAAGAAAATGCCCAAACGTCGGGCGGGTGAATCGTATTGGACTCAGACACAGTTCGAGCAACTGCAGGTCGCTAAATCGGCGGATCTATCCAGTCGTGGAAAGGTTCCCTGGAGATTGCTTGCTTACTTATTGTCGAAAGATCAAAACGTTCAGCCGATACGGGAGTTGGTGGGGCGCCGATTGATGACGCCTTCACAGATCGACGTGGCACAGAAGGATCTCAATCGGATGCTGATCACGATGTGGTCGGGCGGCTATATCGAGTTGCAGCCGCCGCCGCGGATTGCTCCCGAACGAAAGCCCACGCCAAAGGGAACCAAACCTGGGCAGCCAAAACCGGGGGCGAATGAGCCCGAGCCGGTCGCGACCGGCGGATTGTTTGGTGAGTTGTTGGACGAAATGCGGGCGGCGGAACCTGAAGCGAAGCCCGAGCAATCAGCGGAAGAAAACCAGACGGTCGACGACGCGGAAGCTCTCGCCAAACGCGGTTATGAGCTCGAGGACTACCGGCCGGAAACTGCCAAGCCAACTGTGCGGCTGGAGCGGCTGGTTCAGCTAAAAAGTGTCAATCCATTGTTTGGCGTTTTCATGGCGGATCAGTTGGCGGACGCCGATGAACAAGAACGCATCGCGGCACTGGAAAGCATGCTGGAGGTGCCGGGGTCGGTCGCGAAATTTGCCCGCATGCCATCCTACGACATCATCCCGCCAGGAGCCTTGGCTCAAAACCGGTTGGACGCGTTGCTGTTGCAGCGGGGGTTGGCAACGATGGAAGAATTAGGAGGCGGCAAAGAGGAGGAAGAGGAAGAAGTGAAGGACCGTGGGTTTGGACGAGTGATGTTCGAGGAACCTCGGGTGTGGCCGCTCACCATCGGCGAAAAACTACTTCGATTGTTTCGAGATGAATTCCCCAAGGTCGATGACGTGCGGGTTCGCCCGGTCTGGATCGTTGGCGAATTGCTGGAATTCGGCGGTGACTTCAACAAGTACGTCACGGCGAGAAAGCTGCAAAAGGAAGAGGGCATTCTTTTCAGGCATTGCTTGCGGATGATTTTGCTATGCGACGAGATGGCAAATGTGCCTCCCAAGGGAACCACGGTGGAGACGTGGGAGGATTGGTTGGATGACATCGCAGACACGTTGACGGAAGCATGCCGGAAGATTGACCCGCAAAGCACAGATGAAATACTGAGTCAATCCGAGTCGCCCCTGACGGATGATTTGACCGGTGGTCGCCGCAACACCGGCAGCAAAAACACCAAGCCATTGATCAGCGAATCAGCTGAGAATGAGGAACAATCGACACCATGAGTTGGGACTATCGACCGCTGCTGAGCGGCCAATCTCGAGATCCTTTTTCGTCCATGGCTCGCGGGGCTTTGTGGTGTGCCAGTGGATTCTACAACGTCGCCGCTCGACACCGTCGTCGCCAGTACGACAGCGGCAATCGTGAAATCTGCAACGCTGGGGTTCCAGTCATCAGCGTCGGCAACCTGACGACTGGCGGGACGGGAAAGACGCCAGTCGTCGCAGATTTGTGCCGTCGCCTTCGTGCAATGGACTTTCGCGTGACGATCATCAGTCGTGGCTACGGTGCCAGCGATGGCCGAATGAACGATGAGGCGATGGAGCTTCAAGAACGCCTGCCCGATGTGCCACACGTGCAGCATCCCGACCGCGTCGAAGCCGCTCGCATCGCGGTGGAAGAGTTGGCTGCGGAAGTCTTGGTCATGGACGATGGGTTTCAACACCGACGTCTACAAAGAGATTTGGACATCGTTGTCATCGATGCGACTTGCCCGTTTGGATACGGCCACGTTTTACCTCGTGGGACATTGCGTGAACCTCTCGACAGTGTCACTCGTGCGGATTGGGTTTTGATCACTCGGGTCGATCAAGTCGATCCTGAAGAAGTCCTGGCGATACGGTCGACGATCGCTCAACATGCTCCCGACTGCCCCGTGCTCGAAACCGAGCACCGCCCGTCGACGATTCAAAGTTCGGTTGGAGATTGGGAAGCAATTGAGGTCTTGATTGATCAACCAGTCGCATTGGTTTCAGCCATTGGCAATCCCGATGCGTTTGAGCAAACCGTTTTGGATTGCGGTGCGATCGTGGTCGATCATCTTCGACTGCCCGACCATGATTCATACGAGCGAGCGACTCGCGAAAAATTGCGTTCTTGGGTCACCAAGTTGAAAGGCGGCCCGCAACCGCCGCAACGTTTGCTGTGCACACACAAGGACGCTGTGAAATTGGCGACGGATTCCATCGCCGGCGTGCCTTTGGGCTACATGCCCATCGAACTCGCTTATCGCACTTCCGAAGAACCGCTTCAATTGCGGTTGGAACTGTTGATGGGTGGCTCGGTGGAAAATCAATCGTCGCGAGACGATTCGGCGTGAATGGTCGCTGCCGAATCGGGTAGCCGTTTGATCTTGGGGCGACGCTGTTTCCGAACTTTTTCCGGAACCATTCCCCGCATCGCTTCCAATTTTCCGAAGCACAGCAATCGATCATGCGGTTCCAGCGTGCGTTTCAATCGCGGGTTCGGGATCACCGTCGTGCCCCGGTAGAGCGTCAGCACGTTGATGTCCAATTCTGGCAAACCGGATTCGTCAATGGTTTTGCCGACGTAGTCCGATCCATCGCGGACGTGCAGTTCAGTCACGCCGTATCCGCGGCTGACGGTCAAACGCTGGCGAACATCGACTTCGGGGAAGTCGACCTGGGCGGACATGTAATCAATGATCGCTCCCGCGATATCGAGCTTGGTTGCCGATTCAATGCCTTCCAAACCCGGTGAAGAATTGACTTCCATTACCTGCGGACCATTGGTCCCCTCGAGCATGTCGACGCCGGCAACTCGCAGGCCCATGATTTGAGCAGCCCGGACCGCAGTTTCGGCGTAGGTTTCATCCAAAACCACGGCTTCGGTTTGACCGCCACGGTGAACATTGCTGCGGAACTCGTTGCCAACGGCAACACGACGCATCGCGGCGACGACGCGATCGCCGATCACAAATGCCCGAATGTCTTTGCCGCGGCTTTCGGCGACAAACTGTTGAACCAGAACGTTCTGTTTCGTGCTTTGCAGTGTCTCGATGATTGCTTCGGCGACCTTGACGTTTTCGGCCAGAATCACACCGACACCTTGGGTTCCTTCCAGCAATTTAATGATCACCGGAGATCCACCCACACGCTCGATTGCGGGAAGAATGTCTTTGCGATCGCGAACGAACGTCGTCTTCGGGATTCCAATTTGATGTCGGGACAGAATTTGCAAACTACGAAGCTTGTCCCGCGAATTGCTGATGCCGGCCGACGAGTTGGCACAGAACACATCCATTTGCTCGAATTGCCGGACGACGGCGGTACCGAAGTAAGTGATCGATGCACCGATACGAGGAAGCACGCCGTCGTAGTCGCTGAGCTGCTTGCTGCGATAGTACAGATCGGGTTCACCTTCGGCCAAGTCGATAGCGAACTTCAGCGTGTTGAGAACTTTGGCTTTGATGCCGCGTTGTTCGGCAGCTTCCACCAATCGTCGTGTGCTGTAACAACGTGGCGAACATGACAGGATGGCAAGTTTCAAGGGTTTTCTCTCAGGAAGCTGCGAGTTGCTGAAGTTGGGCCACAGGACCCGGCACCGGATGCATCCGATGCGAGTGCAGAGGCAGTGTCTATCTTTGACCGAGTGAGACGGTCACGTTATGGCGATTCAGTTCAATGGTGGTTCCGTCCCATTGGGACGTTTGCGTCTTCTGCGGCCAGCCAAAAACGATGCGGCGGAATCGACCAAGAATCGATTTCGAATTGCTTCGCGGCCCACCAACATACGAAAACCCATCGAGTCACGATTGGCGAGAGTCAAATCCACCATCACTCGGCGTCGTAAGATTTCCAGTGCGGTGCGAATCACGATTCGTTCGCTGACGTTGCCGTTGCTGCTGCGGACATGTCGACGTTCCAAAATCGGCACATCGGCTTCGATATGCAGGTCGTCACGGCGCTGGACGGGGTGAATGGAGAAGCGAACACGCTCCACATCGTTCTCGAAATACGTTTCCACATCAAACGCGTGCAGCGAACTGGATCGTGCACCCGTGTCGATTTTGGCTTTGACGTGACGAACTTTTAACTCTGGCAATCCAACCCATTCACGCCACCCAATTACGACCAACGGGTCTGTTGGCAGTAGTTTCGAGCCGGTGAATTCCGTTTCAGGCTGATGAGGGCTAGGATCGTTTGTCATTGGCCATCGTTGGTGGGTAGGATCGCTAATGGCTGGTCGAATCAGTCGTGCGTGACAACCTGAACCGTCAGTCATTCAGCGGTGGGCTCTCCATCGATTGAGCGAACACGATGAGCGATGGGATGCATGCAGATTGACGATTGAGAGTGCGAAACGTCAAGCGGATCAAAAAACTTTGGCGTCGACCGCGTCTGGGCATCAGACACATTGTGACCGATTCGCTATACTCCGAGGGCGTTTTATTCTGATTGTTTGCCGGAAATGTTTTCCGCCCATTGCCCTGCCCCTGGAGTTGAATGAATGTCCGCTGAATCATCCGATTCGATCTCGCCCTCCGATTCTTCTCGACCGTTGAAGGGGAAGCGTGCGTTGATCTCGGGAGCTTCACGCGGAATCGGACGCGGGATCGCGTTGGAAATGGCTCAGGCGGGCGCGTCGGTTACGATAAATTATCATTCGAATCCCGAAGAAGCCGAAAGCGTCGTGAAAGAGTGCGAAGCTCTCGGAGTCGCCGCGTTCGCAA
This sequence comes from Rhodopirellula baltica SH 1, assembly GCF_000196115.1. Taxonomy (NCBI): domain Bacteria; kingdom Pseudomonadati; phylum Planctomycetota; class Planctomycetia; order Pirellulales; family Pirellulaceae; genus Rhodopirellula; species Rhodopirellula baltica. The sequence goes on along the minus strand of NC_005027.1, from coordinate 3,877,016 downwards.
TCGGGGCCGACATTTCGGATGCCGACCAAGTCCGAGGTATGGTCTCTGACGCCTGCCAGCAAATGGGCGGTTTGGACATTGTTGTTAGCAATGCCGCTTACAGCGATCGACATTTGATGTTGGAATCCGACATGGATGAGTTCCGACGCACGATCGATGTCAGCATGTGGGGCGCTTTTCATCTGGTTCGATCGGGTGCCCAAAAGATGGTCGACAGTGGCAATGGCGGCAACATTGTCGTCATCAGCAGTCCTCACGCTCACATGCCGATGCCTGGGGCGATGGCTTACAACATGGCCAAGGCTGCGAACGATCAAATGGCGCGAACCGCCGCGGTGGAACTCGCATCGAAACGTATTCGTGTGAACCTGATTCATCCGGGGTGGATCGACACTCCCGGCGAACGAAAGTTCTTCAAAGAGGAAACATTGCGTTCCGAAGGTGCCAAATTGCCTTGGGGCCGTCTTGGTCAAATTCGCGAAATCGGTCGCGGTGCTGTGTTCCTTTGCGACCCTCGCAGTGAATACATCACCGGCAGCACGCTGACGATCGACGGTGGGATCCAATTGCCTTGGCGCGAGATGTATCGTGTCGAAGAGGCTCGCCGCGAAACGGCGGCAACCTGATCACGTCTGGACGAAGACGTGAATCACTGGTCCACGATCAATCTTAGAACGCGACGCTCAAACCATCCGTCGCGATTTCGATTGGACAGTCAAGCGATTGGCCTTCATCGCCGATTTCCAGTTCAGCGATTGGGTTGATATGCGTGAGCAATAGACGTCGCGGTTTGGTCTGGCCAGCGATGTCCAATACCTTTCGCAGATAGCAGTGGCCGGTCTTCTCCGCCCACTTCTGATTCTGGTTGTCGAAATTGCATTCATGCATCAACAAGTCTGCACCCGACATCCAACGAAGCGATTCCGGGTCATCTTCGCCAAGCGTGTCGGTTGCATAGACCAATACGGCGGGGGGATCAGAGGCAGATGATTCTGGCCTGGGGGTATGCAGTCGATAAGCCACCGATCCTCCGGGATGCTCCTGAGGTCGCCAAGACATCTCCGTTCCATGCAGATCACATGTGGACTGATCGTCAATCGCGTGCCATGTCACCGGGATTGCGACGGGGAAGAGGCTCTCGTGGAACAGGTGTTCTCGAATGGCTGCCAGCTTTTCTCGCTGACCCCAAACACAAACCTCCTTCACGGGCCGCTGATGCAGGATATCCAACAAGAATGTTAGGCCGACGACATGATCGAGATGGGCGTGACTGAGAAGGATATCGAGGTGGTCGGTTTCGATAAGCTTGGGCAGACGAAAGATTCCCGTGCCCGCATCAAGCAGCACGCCGGACTTCGGTAGGAAGTAACACGATGTGTGACGAGATTCGTTGGGATGATACCCAGCCGTTCCCAAGCAATGCACTTCCAGTGTCTTCATCGAATTTCCAATGCCTTCCCCAATGTCACCATCTCAGAGATGTCGTCCAAGTGGTCTCATTCGTTCGTCCAGCGATGTATCGTCGGCGAGATACCAAACGTCCTGTCGGAGTCCATTGTCGAATGATTAAACTCTGTTTGACATGAACGCCCTACCCGACAAGATCGATGCTGGCACCGCAGTCGTTTGCCGCGATGCCACGGTAACCTATCCCGGCGGTGTGTGCGCCCTCGATCGCATCAATCTAAGTGTCCGGCAAGGAGAAAGGCTGGCGTTTGTCGGCCCGAGTGGATGCGGTAAGACCACCCTGCTTCGGGTGATTGCCGGGTTGCAACCACTGACCAGCGGTGTTTGCCAGCGAAGCAACAAGTACCAACGAAGCAATGAGAGTGAGCAGCAAAACTTTGAAGGCACGCCCAAAAACAGCGACGATGGGAAAGTAGGACGTCAGCCGGCCGTTAACCGACGCTCGGTTGCCACATCGTTTGTCTTTCAGCAACCTGCTCTGTTGCCGTGGACCAATGTGCTCAAGAACGTTGCTTTGCCACTCACTCTGGGACGACGTCGCGAACGGGCGTCTGCGAAGGATCTGCGTGAGCGTGCGTTGGCGGCGATCAAGGAAGTGCAATTGACCGAAGCGGCGACGCGCTATCCCCATCAATTGTCCGGCGGCATGAAGATGCGAGCATCGATCGCTCGGGCATTGGTAACGAGACCTGAGTTCTTGCTGCTCGATGAACCTTTCGCGGCCCTGGATGACATGCTGAGAAATCAGCTGGGCCGGCTGTATTTGAAGTTGTGGGGGCATCACCGCTTCACCAGCATTTTGGTCACTCACAACATTGCCGAAGCGATCCAGCTCAGCGAACGTATCTGTGTGATGCATCGCGGAAGCATCGTCAGCGAAATACCCAATCCGCTTTCAACATCGAAGCCGCATAAGGACCTGAGACGAACCAACGAGTTTGCGGAATTCTTTGGCAAGGTCAGCGACGCTCTCGAGAACGCTGCGTCGTCCAATTCGGAAAGGGCGTTCTCATGAGCAGCGAGGTGCAACAGGGCTCAAAGTCGATTCGCGGAAACCGGTGTGAGTGGGCGTGGACCGCCTTCGCGGTGATCATGGTCGCGGCGTTGGGGATCGCCGCTTGGCATTTTGTTGTGAAGCTTTTCGATTTACCAAAGCTTCTCTTGCCCACACCCTGGCAAGTCGCGGAGGCGGGGTGGCAACATCGCGACGTCCTGCTGAAATCAGGTTGGATCACGCTGTGGACTGCAACAGTCAGTTTGTTCGTCGCGGTGATCATCGGTGGCAGCGTCTCGATCTTGTTCAGTCAGTCACGATTGCTGCGACGTGCGCTCTTTCCATATGTGGTGTTTCTGCAAACCGTCCCCATCGTCGCTATCGCTCCACTGTTGGTCATTTGGTCGGGTTACGAGTTTCGAACCGCGGTTATCGCGACTGTGATCATTTGTTTGTTTCCGATCGTCAACAACGTGACCACGGGGCTGACCTCGGTTCGTCCCGAACACAATGACTTGCTGCGAATGTATGGTGCCACGCGATGGCAGCGGCTTTGTCGCGTCCAGATCCCAACCGCCATTCCGTTTCTGGTGCTCGGTGCACGAATCAGCAGTGGGTTGGCCGTGATTGGTGCAATTGTCGCGGAGTTCTTTGTCAGCAACGGGGCTAACTATGAGGGGCTCGGCGCCGTGATGACGGGCTGGCAAGCTCGGACGATGACGGACGCATTGATGGCAGCTTTGGCAGTCTCTACGTTGTTGGGTTTGATTCTCTTTGGCGGAGTGAATCTACTGAGTCGACTGTTTTTGAAACGATACCTCCTCGTGAATTGAGTTCACCGATGCAATCGTCTGCCTACTCTGCAACCTTTCGCGCGTCTGAATGGATGCGAAGTTGGTCGTCCATCGGTTGTTTATTGCTCGTGGCAGGGACGGGCTGCTCACAAAAACCGGCAGACTCATCTGGTAATGAAACGAATGATTCGATTCGCAGTGTTTCGGTTCAGCTGAATTGGTACCCCGAAGTCGAGCACGGCGGCGTCTATCAATCAGTCGTCGATGGCACCTACGAGTCGCTGGGGCTCAACGTTGATATTCAGCCAGGTGGTCGCGCAACCCCGGTCGCACCGGAACTGGCTATGGGACGCAGCCAGTTTGCGATCACCAATGCGGACGATGTGGTTTTGTTTCGAGCTCAAGGTGCCGACGTGGTTGCCGTCATGGCAGCTGTTCAAGACCACCCGCGATGCATCCTCGTGCGAGCGGATAGTGGTGTCGAAAGCTTGGAGAACTTGTCGGGTTTGACGCTACAACGCCAAGCAGGCCGCGCGTACCTTACGTTTCTCGAAAAACGTGGCTATCTGAAAGACGTTCGCCAAGTGCCCTATCACAACAGCATCGCGGCGATGGTGACCGATCCGAAAATCGCGGTGCAAGCCTACAGCGTGGCGGAACCGTTGATCGCAGAACAGCAAGGCCTCGAAGTTCGCACGTTGATGGTTAGCGAGTTGGGGTGGAACCCTTATTCGAGCGTCTTGGTGACGACCGGCGATATGATTCGAGAATCTCCAGACATTGTTCGCGCGATGGTGGAGGGAACCGTCGCGGGTTGGAAAAAATTCTTGGATTCACCCGCACAGGCAAACGCCGCGATTCTCGATGCGAATCAACATGGAATGACCGAAGAGGCATTGCGGTTCGGAGCCGAGCAGATGGTTCCGCTCGCAATGCCGCGTGGAAACAGCAACGAGGTCGGCATGATGACCGACACTCGATGGCAAGAATTGGTCGATCAGATGATCGAACTGGAGTTGGTCAACGCGGACGCTGTGAAAGCGGAAGACTGCTTCACGACAGAATTTTTATCTGCTGAGATGTGAGTCCGCTTTTTGACCTGGCCAACTTTTGTGCCGTGCTGTTCAAGCAGCCTGCGAGGTCGACGCTGTTGAAACTGTACTTGCTTGCAGCGCTTTTTCACGCTTTTTCGCCAAACGCCGAGCGACCTTCTCGGGAGGCTTGCGCCAGCGTCGATGCAACCACCAGTATTGTTCGGGTGCCAAGTCGATCATCGATTCGAGTTGTTCGTTGTACCATTCGGTCAGTTGGCCGACTGATTGTCCATTCTCTGAACCTGTGGCGGGGTCCACGAGGCCCAGCAATCCCGATTCAAACTGCATCGGTTTGCCATCAACACGGCGTGTGTACACACTCAACATTGGTGCGCTCGCGGTCAGTGAAAATAGAGCAAGAGCCTTGTGGCATGATGCGGGGACGCCACAGAATTCGGTCCAAAGCCCTTTTTCGCCGGCGTGTTGATCACCCAAAAGGGAAAGCATGCCGCCTTCGCTCAAGTGCTTTTCGACGATCGGGGCACAGCCAATTTTATCGACCATGCTTTGGCCCTTCGCACTGCGAAAGTCCTCAACCCATTGGTGTAGATGTTGATTGTCCAGACGCCGGGCGATGGTCAGCGTGCCGACTCCCATCACACCCATGGTGTAACCACCGACTTCGAAGTTACCGAAGTGGCCGGTCACATAGACCGAAGGGCGATCGCTCAACATGTATTGCAACATCGTCCGGTTGCCATGGAAACGCACGTGTCGGTGCCAATTGCCGCGATGCAATCGTCGCTGAGCCCAGGCGACTTCGCAAACCATCAGCATCAAGTGATGCCACATCGCGAAGGTCAATTCTTTCTGCTTCCGCTGGGGCAGGTTGGGGAAAATCTTTGCCAGCGTCGTTTGAATGACCTGTTTTCGAACGGGCAGCGGACCGCTCAGGATCGCTGCCACGACACGGCAAAATCGATCGCCCATGTCCAATGGCATGACTTGGATTGACGCAACGATCAAACGCACCATCGCATAAGCAATCGCGTCGAGAGCTCGTTGACGCATCAGACGCAGACGCGATTTCACGGTTTCCTACCCGGATTCATGACGTTGAATGGTTTGGCTGGCGTTTCCTGTCCAGCTCGAATTTGCATCGCCGGGGTGGCGATGTCCAGCAATTTTGACGCAATTCGCCATGCGTCGCCAGATGAATTCAACGTCCGCCGAGTACCGTTTTGGATAGAGGAACCATGGGGGCTCGGACCGTGGTTTCAATCACCAGGCGGTTTTCGTCGCGAAACTCGGTGACGTAACCCGTGATGGTCCAGCGATCATCGTTGGAATCTTCTTCGATTGCCCGTGATATCCGGTCGAGCATGAGGTTTTCGGTCACCAAGGTCATCGGCACCGCGATGGCTGCCGGAGTGATCGGCAAGTCAGGATCTTCCAGGTTGGTGGAGTCAAACGTTCCGATCCCACGACCAATCGGTTGCTTCTTTCCGAGCAGCGTTTCTTCTTCTTGATTGGGTTTGCGAGCCAACCCGTGCTGGACCAGCGTGTCCAAATTCTGTTCCCGAACCGCATCTGGTTGCTCGGGCAGAAAACGCCATCGATGGCCGCTGAGGACGAAGCGTCCCGTGACCGGTCCGACGCGGGTGCCTTCTCGCAAAATCACTCCCGCGGTCGTCAACGGATCACCGGCATTCGCCGCACCATTGGACATGGGCGGCATCGTCTGGCGGTTGAAACTGGATTGCCCCGTCCCAACTGGATCCGCGGCGGACACTGCGACCACGCCAAGACAAAGAACGAACGGAGCGGCCAGCATCACGTGGGCGGTGAGCTTGCCAGCGATCAAATTGCATTTCGTCGATCGTTTGTTAGGCATGGATCGATCTCTTCACGCGAGGTGCAACGCTGTCATCAACGATGGATTCGTGATCATTCTCAGTGTGAGGGTCACTCTCGAGGCATCGCAATCGCGTGCAGGCTGACCACGGTGCCAACGGCGATCATCGCCAATCCCAACCAGCGTGGTGGGTGAACACGTTTGGTCGGTTTGGGGTGCACCTGCATTAGAAAATTGCTGAATGAATCTTGTGCGACCACATTGGACTTCTTTGACATCTTCGCCATCGCTCGAGTCGTTGGTTCGTTAAGAACAAACGAGTCGACCATTCGAAATTGGACGCCCAGCAATATCAGCAGGACTCCGATCATGAAGTACCGATTTCGATTCATGTCCATTGCGATCATTCCCATCACGCGTGAAGCCTACGCTCTGAACTGAGCGCTGCTGGAAATCATCGACTTGGTCGGCGGTCGAGCTCGAACGATCCGACTCAGAATCACGTTGTCGTGAATGACACGAATGGTGCAAGCGAATTCAATGAAGCGGTCGTGACGGTTGCATCACTTGGCAAATAAACCATCGACCAACGAATGAACATTTTCTCGAAACCCCGTCAGGGTTGAGTCGGACAGCAATTCGGATCGATTGCTCTTCATGATCGCAGCAGCCAACGGTTTGTGCTCCTTCCAATCGTCCAGCGTGTAGTCGCGAATGTCGACGTAAACGTCTTGCAGATTGTTGCTGATCTTCGGAACCAGGAAAAATCCTTCTTCACCACGTACCAGGTGGTAATGCATCGAACCGTACATCAGCACGGCCCCGGTCAACATTCCAAAGAAAAAACGAGACATCCAACCATTCCTTGACCAACGTTTTCAGAAGCTCAGCCGCTCCCGCTTCCTTCATCGTTCGTCATCGAGCGTCAAAAAGCAAGGGGATCTGCTGGCGGTCGATGCGTGTGTTCAATTTTGTTGAGCGAAATCAACGACACGTTCCGTTACCCGATCAACGACTATATTCCTGTCTTCGCAAAGAATCGCGACGTGGTCCATTTCGGGATAAAAATCCACGGTGGCCAAGTCGTTCCATTGAACACCGGGCAACATTTCAAAGAATTGCTCGGCGTAGTTGTAAATCTCCAACGCGCCTCCGGTGTAGATCATGTGCAGGCGGCACCCGCGATTCACTAGCTGCTGAAACTCCACTTCCGCAGCTTCGCGAGAGGGATACTCACGCAAATCCGATCCCATGGGCATGGTCGAGTATTCGGGGCCGGAGGAGTCGGGAAGCAAACGCAGCAACCAATTCATCGCCAAAGTTTTTCCAATGACCCGCCGGCTCAGGCGTTTCCACGCGGCCGATGAGGCGAGCCGTGGCGCGTAATGATGTCGAATCCGATTCCACCGAAAGCGACGCGTGGGGTAGCCACACGCATCCATCGTGATGATGCCGGATACTCGCGAATCTTTTTGCGCGGCATGAATCGAATCATCTGCGCCAGAGCACAATCCGAAGAGGATGACCTTTTGAATCCCGTGCTGTTCTTCGAGCCAATCGATCGCTTCGCGAATTTCATCACTGGCTCGATCGATCGAACGACCGCTGGCCCCAACTGGCAAGCTTTCACCAATGCCTGACAAGTCGAACCGGAACGATGCCACGCCGCGTCGGCCGAGTCGGCGTGCCATGTCAACGTGCAGTCGAAACGGTCCGGCGTTGTGTAGCATTCCTGGGGTAACGAAAATCACTGCCGTCTCGGCATCCACTGGATTGCTTGTTGGATGGAAAATGCCGACCAAATGGTGATGACTACCGAAGACGACTGCTTGTTCTGCAGCGGCACGGTCAGTGTGATTGCGTCCGGTTTCGTTCCGCTTTGACGGAACCAACGTAGGAACAATGGTGGAGCTGGCGAATGAAGTGGTGGGTGTGTTGGTTGGATTCATGATTGCACCTCGATTGCACTGCCGCCATCGAGCTTGTCGACCAGGAGTTGTGTGATGTGCCGAATCGCACCGGGTGATGAGAACGCCGATTCGTTGAGCTCGGGACGGTCCCAGCCAATTTCGTCGTCCATTTGAATGACGGAGCCAGTGATCGATGAAGGCGAATCATCGATTCCGGGAACCTCATAGTCTTGGCTGAGCAGCAACGTGGTCGCGGGAGCATCCTGCGATTCATTCAGGTCCAATTTCAACTGACTCAATTGCCGGCGTACCACGTGATTCAGTCGTGTGCCGTAGGCTTGGTCGATCGAACTCGACTCTCGTGGTCGTGCAAAACGTACTTCGTTGGTGAGCGTTTTTGCGTGAAGTTGGTCGAGGTTTTGAAGAAATGTCTCTCCACAAAAAACAGGGTCCCAAAGTAGCCGTTGATTGATCCCGGTAGCTGCCGAGCACGCCGCCAAGGTTGCTCCCAAACGGATCCCAATTAGAGAGACTGAATCAAGCTCATGTCGCTGACGCATCCAATTCGAGACATCGCGAATGTTTTTCATCATCACGTGCGGCGAGGCTTCCAGTGCGTTGCCGTGCGAGTTACCAGTTCCCGCGTAATCGAAGCGCAAGACATCAAAGCCCTGTTGAGCCAAATGCACGGCAAGCTGCTGCAAATTTCGATAGCTACGCGCGTACTCATGGCCATACGCATGACACAGCACAACCGCTCGGTTTCGTCGTGTTTGTCGCGAGGGTGGCGAGTAGTGCACCGCAAAAAGATCATGTGCACCGCTTGGCAGAAAAAACGCTTCCATCACTGGCAAACGATCCCGCTGAGATTGAATGGCTGCTGTCGCTTCGTCCGCTGTCTTTGATTCGTCGCCCAACATCGCTTGAATGTGACGAGCAGCGAGTTCAATCGTTGGGTTGGCAAAGAAATCTCGAACGGGAAGCTCCAATCCCAACTGGTTCTTGACCCGAGCAACCACCTGGGTCACCAACAATGAACTTCCGCCGAGCAGGAAAAAGTCGTCGTCAATTCCGATCTGCGGAACCTGCAGGACGGAGCTCCAGATCTCACACAGTTGGCGCTGCAAATCTGATTGAGGTTCAACGAGGCTTTCCTCGCGGGCCACGACGGCATGGCTGCTATCGGGAAGGCTTTCGCGATCAATTTTTCCGTTGATCGTTTTGGGGAATGATTCAACAAAAACGAAACGTGTCGGCACCATGTAAGGCGGCAATTTCTCTCGTAGGTGCTTGGCAATTCGAGCAGCAGTTGCGGGGAGTTCGCTCGACGCTTCTTTGTTGAGGCTGTTGGTAGGAAGTCTGTCTGCACCCAAGCCGATGTGCGCGAGCAGTGTGGTTTGCCCATCCATTGATTCGGCGGTCACCAATGCCTCTTTGACCTCGGAAATCGAAGTCAGTGCGGCTTCGATTTCTCCGGGTTCAATGCGGTACGATCCAAGTTTGATCTGATGATCGACTCGGCCACCAAAGTCGATGTTGCCATCATCCATCCAGCGGGCGATGTCTCCGGATCGGTACCAGCGTTGTATTTCGCCGTGCGAACTCGGACGTTCAATGAAGGCTGCGTGAGTCAGTTCTGGTCGATTGAGATAGCCGTCGGCCAATGCCGGACCACCGATGAACAGTTGCCCCGTTTCACCCACGGAGACTTCCGCCAAGTCTTTGTCGAAGATCGCCGCGGAATATCCGGGCAGAGGTTTTCCAATCGGCATGTTGGCACCGGCGAAGTCAGCTTCGGGTACGAATACTGTCGCGGTGACGGTGGCTTCCGTAGGTCCATAAGCGTTACACCACAAAACATCGTGATCGCAGATGGTTTGCCAACGTCGATAATGATCGACACTCACTTTTTCTCCCGTGACGACCATCAATCGGAGGCTCTTCGGAACGCGAGAACCGGTGGCGACCATCAAATCGACCCATTGATGCCAATAGGCGGTTGCAAGGTGGACGGCAGTGATTCGGAGCGAGTCGATGATGTGCGAAAGTTCATTGGCTGAATCGGCTCGTTCGAGCGGTCGCACCACGACGCAGCTACCGCACAACAATGGTGGGAAAACTTCTTCGATCGCTATGTCAAAGGTGAGCGTTGAGAACTGCAGCGTCCGGTCACTCGCATGCAACCGGTAGACTTCCATGTCCGCTTCGCAATAGGTCGTCAATGCAGCGTGATTGATCAGCACGCCCTTGGGGTTTCCCGTCGATCCCGAGGTGTACATGACATAGGCGAGTTGCTTACCAGTCAGTTTGAAATAGTCTTCTCGTATTGGGGAGGTGGACGAGTTCTCAGCGCGGATCAGATCCGATGCTTCCAACCAGTTGAGAGTCGCGATCGATTTTTCCGAGCTAGTCGAGGACTCATCGGCATCGAACAACGAACGATATTTCGCGTGGCCTATCAGCGTTGTGATTTCAGCGTCTTCCAGCATGAAACGCAGTCGCTCGGCCGGGTACTCTGGGTCCAAAGGCACGAATGCCGCACCGGCCAGATGAATTCCCAGCATCGCAGCGATGGCGATGGGACTGCGGTCGACACACATTCCCACTCGATCACCCGGCAGAACGCCGGCGGTACGTAGTGACTCAGCGATGTGACAAGATTGCAATCGCAGTTCGCGGTAGGTCCACGAGCAATCGTCTTGCACAACCGCAACACGATCTGGGGTTGATTCGCATTGCTTCCAAAACAGATCAATGAATGGCGGGATCGATTCGATAGACTTCATGAGACCACCATCGATGAACCAAACGAGGTGACCGGCGATCCTGTGGATGGAATGAGTGTTGGCGTGGTTGCGGAAGGATTTGGAAACACTGTTTGCAAGCTTTGTCGAAACAGTTGCAAACCTTGTTGGAGTTGTTGTTCCGGGATGTTCAGAGCCGGTATGAACTTCAGGACTTCGTCATCGCTGCCACAGGACTCCAGCAGCAAGCCATTTTGAAATGCGGTGTCGATGACCTTGCGAGCCAGATCGCCACGGCGAACGTCCAGGCCCCAAATCATTCCTCGACCGCGAAGGTCCCAGTTCTCGCTTACGTGTTCCGAAACGATGGACGACAAGAATGCTTGAAGCGTGTTGCTGCGGACTTGGATGCCATCCACGAATGAGCCCTCATTCCAGTGGTTCAAGACCGCGTTGGCCGCAACGAAAGCCAGGTTGTTGCCTCGGAATGTGCCAGTGTGTTGCCCCGGTTGCCATACATCGCACTCGGGGCGAATCATCACCAGCGACAGAGGTAGGCCGCCACCGATGGATTTCGAGAGACATATCAGGTCGGGCGATAAGCCGGCTTTTTCGAAGCTGAAGAACTCTCCCGTCCGGCCATTGCCAACTTGAATGTCGTCCACAATCAACAGCACATCGTGTTCGCGGCATAGCGTTTGGACTCGTTGCAACCATGCATCATTGGCGACGTGAATCCCGCCTTCCCCTTGGATCGTCTCTAGCACGACCGCCGCGGGGAGCGGCATTCCGCTGCTACGGTCGGTCAGCATTTTTTCGAGCAAGATGGTCGTGTCGAAATCGCCGAGGTAGCCGTCGTACGGAAGAAAGCTTACGTTGTTGTGCGACCCGTAGTATTCGCTGTGGTAGGACTGGTTCCCTGTTAGTGACAAAGAGCCCAGCGAATGGCCGTGGTACGCATTGGTGAATGCGACCACATGAGATCGTTTGCGATGTTGCTTGGCGAGTTTGATCGCCGCTTCGACCGCGTTGGTTCCGGTGGGGCCGGTGAACTGGATCTTGTAGTCCATCGATCGCGGTCGCAAAATCGTTTGCTCGAACCTGTCCAAGAATTGAGCTTTGGCCTCGGTCATCATGTCCAGCGAATGTTGGATCCCATCATGGGAGACGTAGTCCAACAATGCTTGCTTCACAGCCGGCGGATTGTGACCGTAGTTCAACGATCCAGCGCCGCAGAAGAAGTCGATGAACTGACGACCTTCCGCGGTCATCAATGTCGAGCCTTTTGCGGTTTGAAAGACGCTTGGGAAGAGTCGGCAATAACCCCGCACCTCCGATTCCAAGCGTTCAACGGTGTTGGTTGCTGAATCTGAAATGGATGTTGAACGACTCAACCGAAACACCTGCGATCAATGAAGAATTGCGAAGAACAAACTGGCATTGAAAAGCTAGAACGCCACCCTCTGCCGAACGGTTCTGGTCCCGTCAGCCACGAAAGTTCTTTGTGGGGACTGGATGCCTGTGTCGGTTGTTCGGGTTTTACCGAAGGTGTGGTTGGGAACGTTCAACCTTCCTCGGCTTGTTTTCGCCGGTATTCCTTGCGGTCGTTTTGGTATTGTTCCGGGGCAGGCAACGATTCGGCATTCGGGTCGGTGGAATCGAATAAACGTTGAAGGAACGGGCGGCACCAACCGCAACCTGTTCCGGCGCCAAAGCATTGGGACAGTTCGCTGACCCGCCGCGGTTTCTCCACCCGAATGAACTGCTCGACTTTTCGCCTCGGGACGTGGAAGCAAAGGCACAGGTTGTCGTCAGGTTTCATGAGAGAAATCGATGTGGAGGGGGAAGGCACCAAGTGATGCTATGAGCCAAGCCCTCGAGTTGAAACCCGTGTCTGCCAAATGTCGCCGCTCCGCGGCTTTGGGTTGGTGTTGCGGACCCGAGACGTCGGGTTGAAACCCGACGCTGTCGGATGTCACCGCTCCGCGGTTGGTCGGGGGATGCCTCGATTGCGTAGTCGCGGAGCGACGGCATTTGTCCAGCCTTGGGTTTCAATCCAAGGTTTTGAGGGGTTGAACCTGTTCCAAAGTCGCGGAGCGACGACAGTTGGACGAAGGGCAGCGTCAGAACTTCCAGCGGTATTCCATCCGGGTGCCGTACACATTGGGTAGATCGCTTCGCCAGCCGTGCATGACGTCGAAGCGGAGCAGTGTGCGGTTGGAAACCGGGAATTGATAACGCGTGCCAATGCCGAACTGGTCGCCTTGGACGAATGGGTTGGAGTCGCCGTGCTCGGTGAGGTAAGACGCTTCCAGTAACAATTGGCGATCGAGTTGATTGCCTATCAAATCGATCCCGATTGATCCGCCGACTGTGTCGAACCCAGTTGGGTCCAGCGTCGCAAATCCGTTCAGGCCATCGGTGTCGAAGTTGATACCGGTGTTGCGCAGGATGCCTCCACTTCCGCCCGCTCGAGCGACGGATTGTGGCCGTCCCCATCCAAAGAAGAAGTTCGCGTAAGGAACGACGGTCAATGGTGATGCGGTGATCAGGCTGTTTTCCCACAAGAATAAGCCGCCGTCCGCTGTCACGTCGGCATCGGGCAGGTCTTGTCCCGTATTGATGATCAATCGAAGTGAGTTACTGATTCGATCCAAGTATCGTTTGGTGAAGCTGACCGTCATGTTGTGATAGCTTCGACGCGAGTCATCGCGGTCTCGCAAGTATGCGTAGCCGGCTTCGATGTATCCCCCGTAAGCTTCGATGAAGCACGCCGTGCCGAAAGCTTGGGCGGCGTGTTCGTCCGCTCCAAACGCGTTGCTGTTGATTTGGTCGATCGCGGCAAAGAATGTCCAGTCGAAGTTGGCCCAATTCAACGCCCGACTATGACGCGCCGGGATCGCGAACGCGGCACCGGTCACGGCATCTTCCATCCAGATTCCGTTTTGGAACAGCAGTGGGATCAAACCGATCGTCACAGGCATTTCGGCAGGCGACGATTTTCCATGGAAGCCACCCCACATCGCCCCCAGGTCGCCTTCGAAGAACGCGGTCACAAAGTTAGGGTCGAAGACGCCTTGGTAGTCGAATTTTCCATCTTGGAAATCCACCCGGTTGAACTGACCATCGCGATCAAGCGGTCCTATGAATCCGTGGAAGCGTTCGGAATCGGTCAGACGCAGATCGAGGTCTAGATTCAGACGGCTGGCCCAATTGTCGGTCCGTCCCGCTGCGTTGCGTCCGGTGATGATGCCGGATCGAAAATCGCCGTACAAGTAAAATTGCGGGCGGGCCATATTGGTGCTGCCGAACCAGTTCTTGCCTCGTGGCGTGATGCCAGGGCCATAGAACGTGCGTCCCCATTCGATCCAAGGGCTTTGCGTTGGGACCGCGGCTTTCGCGTCATAGACCCACTGCTCGCGGGATCCATCGTGCCAGTTCGATTCCTGCGGTAGCGGAGTTGGGGAGAAGTCGTTTGCGAAGTGCGATACGTTTTCTAATCCAGCAGACTTTGCAAAGTCTGCAGCGGACTCTTCTTCCAATATCGATTGATCCGCGAAGGATGGCGATCCAAGCGAGACGTTCGCGTGGCCGGCGTAGTTGAAGTCCTGGCCTTCCTGAAACGGCGAAGGAGGCAGGACATCACTCGTGTTCGCCGCGATTGTTTTTGGTGGGCTCGGTGCCGTTTCCGGTTCGACAAGTGGTAAACGTTGTGGTCGAAGACGAACGGTTTGCGCAAACGAGTTCGCCGGCGCCATCGCCATTGCGAACATCGCCAGACACAACGCGAAAGTGCATTGGCACGAAGAACTGAATCGCAACATGATCAACGCACCATGAATGTGTGCGAGCCATGGCAGATGTCAATCATCCGCTCGTTCATTCGACGAATCATGTCCGGGGTGCTGTTGATCTGACGCATGAAGTACATCGGTTCGGTTCGGCTCCGCATTCGGACGCTCAACCGGTACGGTCCCGGGACTCGGAAGGCTTCGGCCGGGATGGTGTACTTGGCGATGCGGTGATCCAAGGGAGCGATGCTGTGCGCTTCCATCCGAATCAACGGCGGGTGGTTGAGCACACTGATCGGAAGAGCACCAGGTCGCAAGAAAACGAGTTGGTCGAGGCTGAAGTTCAACGGCAACGCAGCCTCGCGGTCAGTACCACGGACATTGTTGATCAAGAACTTCGTTTGCAAGTTGAACAAGTTCTTGTCGCGAGGGATCCGGCCTTTGGCCACTTCGACGCTGTGCATGTCGCAAAGGTCTGCATTCGCATCCAAGTAACCTGTTTCCCAAACGCGTTGATTGTTGGGATTGATCAAGACGGCGTTCAGCCAAAGTTGTGGTTGAGCACCGAGGGAACCGGTGGGCAAGTTGTGACCGGTGCTGATGTTGTCGACTCGGTAGCCCATCTTGAGCGGCATGCCGACTTGGGGAGTGGTGAAGAACACCGGATCGCTGACGTGAGCACCGGCTTCCAGCGTCATTGCCGAATAGCCGCGTTTTTCGTCCAGTTTGGCGATGTTGGCATCGATGATTTTGCGGCCGTCGCGTCGGTCGTCAGCGTTGTCCCAAGGTTTAGGGAAATGCATTCCGTCGGAGACATTGCGTTCGAACTCTTCGGTGCCCCATCCGGCGCGATCATCAAACATCAGCCATTGGCGTGGCGTGAAAGACTTGGCCTTGGGGTTGTGCGGGAAGATTCCCGGGTGCGCGATCGAGTAACCGGGGCCCCAGAATGTGTGATTGGAGTGTTTCTTGGGCTGACCGTAGGGTTTGCCCGATAGCTCCGCGACATGACATTCTTCGTATCCTTCTGCCTTGCCGGGGACGGCTCCCATGTGACAATCTTGGCAGGAGATTCCGCACTTAGCTGCGGGACTGCTGCGGTACTGGGCGTGAACGACTTCCAACGAGATACCTGGGTGCACGGCGACTTGGTGGCACGACGCACAGATGTCTGACTTGGTCAGTGGTTCGAAGAAGTACGAACCATTGTGAATCGCTTGGCCCGGCCCCTTTTGCTCCGCGTGGGTTTTCAGTTTGTTCTTTTCAGCATTGGCCAAGGCGTCCGCTAACCCAGCTCCGTTGCCACCTCGGCCGACGGGAGCATGGATGTTGCCCGGTTCGATGCGACGATCACCGTTGCTGCTTCGTCCGTAGTGTTCGTTGATTCGATGGCAGGAAACGCAGGTCACGCCTTCGCGAGCCACTGGTGGTTGATCCAAGATGCTGACCGTGCGCGGAATCTCCAGCTGAGTCGCGACAGGTGAATGGCATCGAATACAGAAGTAACCGACCGTGCCCTCGGTCAATTCCGTCATTGCCTGTTCAAATCGCTGGAACATCGGCGAGACGGCTGCGTAAGCGTGGCTGCTGACGCTCCATTCATCGTAGTGTTTTGGGTGACACGCACGGCATGACTCAGCGGACGGGTAACACTCTTCCGTCCATAGTCCTTCGTGCGGGTCTTTCTTTTCAGGATCCTTGGCCGCCGGAGGTTTGATCGGGTCGTTGCTACCAAGATTCGCGAGCGGATCGGCGTCTTCGGATGGATCGGCAAAGGCCGCTAGCGGATCAAGCTCGGCACCAACCAAGCGATCCGGGCGTCGCGGAAAGTTGGGCCTGATGGTGGCAACCGAGGCCGCTGCTTGGCGTCCGTACAACCGATTGCCCACGCCCAAAAGCTGCCCAACTTCGAGCAATTCTTCGTCGCTCAAGGTTTGCTGGCCGCTGTACGGCACGCCCTCGTCGGCGGCCAAGCTTCGCAGGGGCGTGAGCCCACTCCATAGGCCCAGCCAGAGCGTAAGAATCGCGAGCGTTTCACGACGAGGAATGATGAGCATCATCGTGTGAACCTGAACAACCCAAAATCGCATGGACAATCCGAACAAAGCCGACAAACACTTTGGGGAGATCGACCGGTAGCGTTCGGATCGTCCAGAAGCATCCGCGGGATGCGATCAAACGCCTCAACCGGCAAATCTTGCCAAGCCGAAGCGTGTGAGAATTGCGATCGAGATGTACATCAGGATTCGCGGTTTCATGCGTGGCGTTTCACGCATGAATTCAATAACCGCGACTGTTCTCAGATGTCTTGCGAGTTTTAGATGTCTTGCGAGGCGGCCATCATTCGGATGGCTTCGGGCAAGGTTTCGCATTCGAGTTTGAACACGCGCGACGCGAGGTCGTCAGGCGTGTCGGTCGGAAGAATCGGGCAAGCCTTCTGATGAATGATTGGGCCGTTGTCGTAGAGGTTGTCGACGTAGTGGACTGTGCATCCACTGATCTTTACCCCTCGCTCGATCGCCGCAGCGTGCACGTTGCGACCGTACATTCCCTTGCCGCCAAAAGCCGGAAGTAGAGACGGGTGGATATTGATGACGCGTTGTTCAAAATCGGTCGGAATCAAAACATGTTTTAGAAAGCCTGCCATGATCACATGCGTGGCTCCGGCCTTTCGGCACGGTTCAAACATGGCTTCGCGATAGGCTTCGTCGGACTCGAAATCGTTTTTGCGAACGACGCATGTTTCGATACCCGCGTCTTCGGCGATTTTGATTCCGCCCAATCCGTCTCGGCTGGCAATCACCAACCGAAAATCAATCGGCAATCCATGCTCGTCGCGATGACGAATCAAATTGGCCAGGGTACGACCGCCTCCACTGAGGAAGACGGCAACTTTCAACGTGCTTGCATCGCTCACTTGTCACTCACCTTGGCGACGTACAGTTCGCCGCCTTCGATAGCAACTTGTTGGGCGTTGGGCAGAGTGCCGATGACCAAATCGTCCGCCAACGTTTCACCGCAAATCATTGTGCGGTGTTCTTCGATCGCAGATTGAAGTTCCGCATCGGACGTTTCGACAGCCACTCGAATCCGATCGGTGTATTGGCAATCGAGTTCTTTGCGTTGACTTTGAATGCCGCGAATCAAGTCCTTTGCCAATCCTTCACGACGCAGTTCGGGGGTGACTTCGGTATTGAGCACGACGACGCATCCCGATCCTTGAGCAGCGGCCCATCCTTCACGAGCTTGCAGGCGAACCTCGATGTCTTCGCCATCCAACTTCAATGGACCCGACGCGAGTTCCAGTTCAACGAAGCCGGCCGTTTGAAGCTGAGTTAGCAATTGGTTGCCGTCCGCTTCGCCGAGCATCTTTTTGACCACGGGGATGTTCTTCCCAACTTTTGGGCCAAGCCGTTTGAAGTTGGGGACGATTGTGTATTGAACGTAGTCGCCGCCATCGGTCGTGTAGTCGACGGCTTTGACGTTCAATTCTTCTCGAACCAAAGCATCGTGGCTTTGCAACCAATCGATCGCCGAGTCGTCGGTCAGAATCACTTCGACCTTGGCCAGCGGCAAGCGAACTTTCAGCTTGGCATCCGCACGAGCCGATCGGCCCATCGAAGCAATTTCTCGAAGCAATCGCATCGAGTCGGAAAGTTTTTGATCGACGCGGCTGGCATCTGGTTTGGGGAAGTCACAAAGGTGAACGCTTTTGAGTGCCTTGTCACCAAACGGAGCGGTCAATTCTTGCCACAAAGTGTCTGCCAAGAAAGGAACAAATGGGGCGATGACCTTGGTCAATTCCAGCATGACTTCGTACAGCGTCCAGTACGCATCGTGCTTGTCGGGCGAATCTGAATCGGGGGCCCAGAAACGATCGCGACTTCGTCGGACGTACCAGTTGCTGAGACCATCGAGCAAATTCGTGATCGCTTGGCACGCGTTGTAATTGTCAAACGCGTCCATTCGGTCGATGACCGTTGCCAACGTGCGATGCAATTCGGAATGAATCCACCGATCGATCTCGCTTCGTTCGCTGATCGGGCGATAGGTCGGCGCAGAGGCGAGCGATTCCGGACTCAACTGTTCATCAACATCCGTCGCCGATGTGGGATCGAAGCCATCGATCTCCGCATAGATGGAGAAGAAGCTGTACGTATTCCAAAGCCGTAGCAGGAACTCGGGGATCGAATCGCGGATCGCTTGATCGGCGTAGATGATCGAATTCCAAGGTGCTTGGTTGGCAAAGAAATACCAACGCATCGCATCGGCACCGTACTTGTCAAAGATCTCCGACGGACTGCGATAGTTCCGAAGACTCTTGGACATCTTGCCGGTTTTCTTGGTGAACTTACCGTCGGCCTGCTCCGCCTCGGATTCCGATAGCAGCACCGTCTTCGGTTGACCTTCTTTGCCCGCGGATTCGTACCACTGCGACAACATCAATCCAAGCACGATGCAGTTGCGGAATGGGTGCGGGTAATCCGATTCGCTGTCACGCGACGGTGCGAGCTCATTTGCCTTCGTTCCGGCTTCTCGAATGGACGCACCTTCTCCGAAGAGCATCGTGCTGATCGCCAGTTGGCTGTAGAACCAACCGCGGGTTTGGTCGATCGCTTCGCTGATGAAGTCAGCCGGGAACTGCTCTTGGAATTGAGCGTCGTTTTGGTGAGGCCATCCCCATTGAGCAAACGGCATCGCACCACTGTCGTACCAGCAGTCGATGACTTCACTGACGCGTTGCATTCGGGCACCCGATTCGAATGGCGAATCGTAGGTGACCGAATCGATATACGGTTTGTGAACTCGCAAGTCGTCAGGCAGTTCTGGATTGGCCGCTTTCGCATTGTCCCAAACCTGGGTGCCGTCGACACCTGGTTTGGCCAGCAACTCTTCGTAGCTTTCGATAGCTTCCATGCGGCCGGTTGACTGGCAAACCCAGATCGGAAGCGGAGTGCCCCAGTAGCGTTCTCGGGACAATGCCCAGTCGACGTTGCTTTCCAGGAAATTCCCAAACCGACCATCGCGAATGTGTTCGGGTTGCCATCCGATCTTGCTGTTGTTTTTCAACATGAGATCGCGGAATTTAGTCGTCCGGATGAACCAGCTTTCTCGTGGGTACTGGATCAATGGGTCATCGTCCGCCCGCCAGCAGAACGGATAATCGTGCAGGTACTGTTCCAAGTGCAACAGTCGTCCGGACTCACGCAGCGTTCGCGTCAGTGTCTTGTCGGCTTCCTTGACCCAGACACCTTTCATCGATGCGAATTCGTCCGTGAATTTGCCATCGGGGCCGACCGCACACAGCAGTTCGGGACGCTGGCCATCGACAAATCGAGTTCGCTCCGTCACCAGAACTTCATGGTCGATTTCACCGAAGGCCGGGGCCAAGTGAACCAGACCACTTCCTGAGTCGGTGGTGACGAAGTCAGCTGCAACGACGCGCCAATAGAGAGACTCTTTTCCGCCGGTGACCAATTCGCCAGTCGGATCGTTCAGTCGAGTTTGGTAATCTTCAAACGGTGGTTGGTAACGTTGGCCGACGAGCGACTCGCCCGAGATTGTGTCGACAACGGTCAATTCGCGTTTTAGTTTGCCGGCAAGCGAATCGACCAAAGCGGCCGCCAAAACCAGTTCTTGGCCGGTCTCGGAATCCTTGACCACCGCGTATTCGAGTTCGGGCTTCACCGCCGCGTACATATTGCTTGGCAAAGTCCAAGGGGTGGTGGTCCAAACGACCAACGATCGTTCCGGTTGATCCACCAACGGGAACAACACATAGACACTTGGGTCAGCGACCTCGCGGTAGCCTTGGCCGACTTCGCCGGCGGACAGTGCCGTGCCACCTTGGGCCCACCACCACACGATTTTGTGACCTTGGTAGAGCAGCCCACGGTCGAACAAGTTCTTCAGCGACCACCAAACGCTTTCAACATAGGATTGATGGTAGGTCACATAGGCTTCTTCCAGGTTGACCCAGAACCCGAGTCGGCGGGTCAGCGTCTGCCATTCCTGCATGTAACGCCACACACTGGATTGGCATTTTTGGATAAAGGGTTCGACGCCGTAAGCTTCGATTTCTTCTTTGCTATGGATGCCAAGTTCTTTGCCGACTTCGACTTCGACGGGCAAACCGTGCGTGTCCCAGCCCGCTTTTCGTTCGCAGCGGTAACCTCGCATGGTTTTGTAGCGAGGGAAGACGTCTTTGATCGCGCGAGTCAGGCAGTGCCCGGGGTGAGGCATGCCGTTGGCGGTCGGCGGGCCTTCGTAAAAGACGAACGTTGGTGCGTTGGCGCGACGGGCGAGCGACTGCTCGTAGATCGAATGCTGGTCCCAAAACGCCAGCACCTGCTCTTCGAGAGTCGGGAAATGGGGGCTTGCGGCAGGGGCACGAAAAGCGGCGGTCGAATTCGCGGACACGTGATAACCGGACGAATGAGATGGGAATGTCAAAACAACGCATAGTTTTATGCGTTGAAGGACATTTCCCCCACCCCCGTCCGATTCGCGGGGCTTCTTAGGCGACCGCGGCCGCGTTGGAGCTTGCCGCGGCACGCTTCGCCGCCACCATTTCCTGGTATTTCAGCCGCAGAACGTTCAGCCAGTACATGAGGTACAGGTTGGCGACAAAGGATACGAGCAGCAACGCATTGAAGAGAGTCTGCGTGGCCACCTTTTCGCGGTTGGATCGATCGCCGTTGTCGGACGTTGCTCCGGTCGTGGCACCTGCGGCATCGAGCGAACTGGAATCGGTGCCTCTGGGTGGTGCGGTGCCGGCATTGAGGGCTCCAGTCGGAGGCCCACCAGTGGACGTGTTGTTGCTCGCCAAGAGGGGCGGAATTGTGTTTGGATAGCCCGCGTTTTGATAAGGGTATCCTGTGGCCGGATTGATGTATGGATTGATCGGCGCGGAGGTCGGAACCGTTCCGTAGTTCGGCACCTGAGGGTACTGAGTTTGGGGTTGAGCCGTGTTCGGATATCCGTTCGACGGGAAGCTAGCTTGTCCGGTCGGGATCGTTGGCTGCGTGTTGGCGGTTGGGTTCGTCTGGCCGGTCGAAGCGTACGGATTCGCCGGAGCACCGGTGGCGGTGTTTCGATTGTCGGGATAGCCGGATGCAGCCGATCCGGTGCCGGTCTGTCCGTAGCCATTGCCTGTTTGATTGGCAAACGTGGCATCCGTGGAATTTCGACCGGGTTGAGCCGTTGGTGGCGCAGCACCCGGGAACGGGTTGTTGCCGGAATATTGAGGGTTGCTCGCTGGATCCGTGTTGGCGTTTGTGCGATTGTCGGCATAGCTCGAGGCATCAATCGGTCGGCCGTTCTGGTCGATGCGATCGCCATAAAAGTTCAAGCGATATCCAAAGCGATCGACCGGATTGCCGGCGTCGTCGAAGTCGTAACCGTTTTTGGGCAGCCGAGCTGCTTCGGCCGCGGTCAAGTGCGGAGCGTATTCATCTCTTTGGATCGTGTTGTCTCGGTTAGCCGCTGTCGTGGAGTACGGGTTTTCGCGACGTGAGGACGAGTTGGCGACGGTATCCGAGCTCGATTGTCCGTAGGGGCTTTGTCCACTGATCCCACTGGGCATTTGATTGAAATTGCCCGTGTTGAGTCCCGGGTTTGAGGTGTTTCGGTTGGTGGCTTCTGATCCGGGTCTAGACGTCGCACTCGTGCTGGATGCGGTGGCGGAATTGTTAACGGGAGCGGTGGAAGGACGCTGAGCAGGTCGCTCTCCCAATGCGTACCAGTCGTCGTCATTGTTGGGCCAAGGCGGAGCAGTAGTTCCCGTGGATGCGGCCGGGGCTGTCGACGGGCCGCCGGTTCGGGCGGCGCGATCGGTGTTGTTCAGATTGGCATTTCCTGAACCGGTGAATGGTGGTGGGGCAACGGTTGTCGAGGGATCGCGATTTGCCGCGGCCGCATTCGTCGGAGCGGTGCTCGGCGTGCCCAGGCCGAACGAACGCCCGAAGGCTTCGGCACCTGCACGAATGCTCTCGTTAATGGAGCCGTTGTTTGCGGCTCCTGTTGCGGCGGGGCCTTGCGCCAGCGAAGGTGGCATGCTGAAACCGCCGGTAGGTGCTCCGCCGGTTGGAGCGGGAGCATCAAATCCTCCAGGCATGCTCATGCCATTGGACTGAGGCTTCATCAAGCGAGTGACACTGGGCGAGTTGACGTTTCCCGGGATGATGCCCGATTGCATCGAATTGGATGACATGGGAATCGGAATCGGGCGACGATCGTCCGAAGCGATTGGTAATCCACGAAGCGCATTTTCGTCCGAGACAACCTGCGAGACACCGGAGGGATGCGATGCGTTCGTTTGCATCCAATTCGCAGGCATCTGTCGAGGAACGGGGCCGTCGCCCACGCGGATCACGATTTCGCTGACGCGTCCTCGCACTTCCGGCGAAATCGTGCTGGTAATCTCACCGACACGTTCGAGTTGATCGAGCTGGTCAGGCGGGACTTGGATGATGTATTTCACCCCATCGGCACCGTCCGGAGTCCATCCGAAAGTGATGCCCATCGTCGCGACCAACAATAACGTCACAGCGCCACCCATGGCACAATCCTTTGCTGTGTTCAGTTGTGGGCTTGGAAGCACATTCCGAGTGATTCACATCGCAGCCCATCGGGTTTCACGCCAAATCGTACCGGCGATGGTTGACTGAGGTAAAGCCCGATGTGGGGTGAAAACGCAAGACTGTTCGGTGAAGGAGCTCGCGGCAATGACAAGCCATCCTGAAACCGGTTGCAGAACAACCTTCGATATGACGGCAGGTGTTTTTCGCATCCGGGGGGTGGTTGCTAAGGCAGATAAGTGACCTCTGAACGGGTGTTTTCGTGAGATTAACTCGCGAAAAATGCGTTTTCAGACGCGATGTTACTATTCCCGGGGTCGACAGTATCCCTAAGATGGAAAGGCACTCGCTCTGCTCGTATTGAGTGCGTGTATTTTCGTATTGTTGCTAGGAGATATTGTTATGAAGCGTTTTCGTCTTCCACCGAAGGGTTTCACTTTGGTGGAGCTTTTGGTGGTCATCGCCATCATTGGCGTTTTGGTGGGGCTACTGCTACCTGCAGTGCAGGCAGCCCGAGAAGCAGCTCGTCGGATGAGCTGCAGCAATAATTTCAAGCAGTTGGGGTTGGCGATGCACAACTACCACTCGGCGTACAACCAGCTTCCAATTCATGGAGTTGGGACCGGTAGTACCGACGGTGGAGCAGCGCCTTTTGGTAGCACGGCTCGGACTTCAAATTGGTGGACGAATTATGGCGATGCTAATGCTTGGCGATTGAGCATGTTGGTTGGGCTAACTCCGTTCGTTGAGCAGCAAGGATTGTGGGAGGAGATTAGCAATCCGAGTCTGATCAATGCTCTCGACCTAACCACGCCTTTGACAACGCCGTGGCCAGCAATGGGGCCAACGGTGGAGCACTTGCAGTATCGCCCGTGGATGACCAACCTTCCCATGCTTCGCTGTCCAAGCGATCCCGGACAAGGCCTGCCAGGTCAAGGTCGTACGAACTATGGCGCGTGCCTGGGGGATTCGATGGAGTGGTCTGTGCGTGGGACAAAACTGCACCACGACCCATCTGGGGAGAAAGTGAGCGACAACGGCTGGTCGCAACGATCGCGGGCTGCAGACCGAGGTATGTTTGTCCCACACACGACTTCCAAGTTCCGCGATGTTCTCGATGGTCTCTCCAATACCATTGCCATGGCGGAGTTGATTACTGATCTGGGCGATCGTGATACCCGGGGCATCCAGTCCATCAACGGCAATCCACCGAACGAAGTCAGATTGAATCCCAATTTCTGCGTCGAAGACGGTCAAATTGATCCGGAACGACCGCAGTTTTGGCTGGCGGGAACACCGATTCAAGGTGTGAATGGTGGGCGCGGCTACAAGTGGGCCGACTTCCGTCCCAATTTCAGTGGCATCCACACGATTGCTCCACCCAATGCGGCTATTTGTGGAGGCAACAATGCCGGGCAGACCGGGATGTTCCCGCCATCGAGTCGTCACCAAGGCGGGGCTCATATTTTGATGGGTGATGGGGCGGTCAAATTCATCACCGACTCAATCGATGCAGGGAATCAAAACCATGAGATGGTTTGGCAGAATGCATCAATGGCAACCGCGAAACCAGGGTCGAAGAGCCCTTACGGTGTCTGGGGAGCCTTGGGAACCAAAGGTGCTCGTGAGATCATTGACGAAGAGTTTTGATGCTTCTCGTCTAGGTTGAGAATAGAAAAAGCCGGCTTCGTTCTTTGAGCGAAGCCGGCTTTTTTATTTGTACCGGGCGAACTGGCGTGAAGCCGAGGTCGCGTGCACCGTAGAATTCGTTTACTAGGGCTTTGTGTTGAGCGAGTCATCCATTGCGGCTTGTTCTTTGGCTTGTTCCGCTTGGTAGGCTTCAATCGCCGACTGGTCGGCGTCTTCCAATGCAGTGCCTGGTTGTGATGGGCATCCGATAGCGGTGCCTAGCGTCAGGCAGCAGACAACAGCGAAGGCGCGACGAAGATTCGAGGCGTTCATAGGGGGCTCCGGTCAATAACTCGAAAAAGGACAGGCGTCAACGAAATGGACGCGGGCTCGCAATTGTAACCGTTTGGAACAGGGTGGGTGTTGTTCTGAGCGGTGCCTGGCAGATATGAAACCGATGTCAGCGCAGAAAAAATGCCGAGTCACCTGGGTGACTCGGCATCGAATTTCAGAGTGATATCGACCGCGGCAATCGGAATCGCTCACAATCGAATCGGCTCAGCAGCCTGGGCCGGGATGGTTCAAACGCCGGCTGGGACGTTGGCTGTCTTGACCGTTGCGATGATTGCACTGGCAACCATGTATGGGTCAGCGTTCGAAGCTGGGCGACGATCTTCCAACCAGCCCTTCCAGCCCTTTTCAACCGTGGCGATTGGAATGCGGATCGATGCACCGCGGTCCGAGATGCCGTAGCTGAACTTGTCGATCGATTGCGTTTCGTGCAAACCGGTCAAACGCTGATCGTTGTCAGCACCGTAAACATCGATGTGCTCGGTGATACGAGGCTCGAAGGCTTGGCAAATCGCTTCGTAAACTTCTTTGCTGCCGCACGTACGCAGGGTCGTGTTGCTGAAGTTGGCGTGCATGCCGCTGCCGTTCCAGTCACCTTTGACTGGTTTGCAGTGGTAGTTAATTTCCATGCCGTACTTCTCGCCGGTGCGATCCAGCAAGTAGCGTGCGAGCCAAATTTCGTCACCAGCTTGGGCTGCGCCCTTGGCGAAGATTTGGAATTCCCACTGGCCCATCATGACTTCGGCGTTGATGCCTTCGACGTTCAAGCCAGCTTGCAAGCACAGTTCGAGGTGCTCTTCGACGATTTCACGACCGACTGCTTTGCCAGCACCGACCGAGCAGTAGTAAGGACCTTGAGGTCCTGGGAAACCTTCAGCAGGGAAGCCGATTGGTTTCTTGGTTTCTGGATCGAAGATCGTGTACTCCTGTTCGAAACCGAACCAGAAGTCATTGTCATCGTCTTTGATCGTTGCACGGCCGTTGCTGCGGTGAGGCGTGCCATCGGCATTCATCACTTCGCACATCACCAAGAAGCCGGTGCCCAAACGATCCGGATCGGGAAGGCAGAAGACGGGCTTCAGCAAGCAGTCACTGGCTCCACCGGGCGCTTGTTCGGTTGACGAACCGTCGAACGACCACATTTCGGCATCTTCCACTTTGCCGCTGAAGTCTTCGACGATTTTGGTTTTGCTGCGCATGCTCTGGGTCGGTTGATAGCCGTCGAGCCAGATGTATTCCAACTTACACTTGGTCATGGATGCGAGTCTCCTAAAGACTTTTTTGGTGCCCGTGGCGGTCTTGCCAGAGCAAAGAATGAAACTGTCAGACAAACGGTTCTACCCAACCGCAGCAATTAAAAATGAACCAGCGTGATTCACTTCGATGCAGCCAACGGCCCTTAAAATACCCGAATTGACACGGATTACCAATGCTCAGAAACGGAAGATTCCGGGGCGGTACCAAATCCGAATGCATTTGGGTTTAATGTTCGCTCTGTTACGAAGCAGCTGAATGTGCCAGCTTGGTAAGCATTGCGGGAGCCATGGCGGTCAACGCAATCGTCAATTGCTTGTCAGGGAAGAATCTTCACCATCGCGTGGGCGAAACGGAATCATGTCCAATACACCAAACGATCCATTTGATCCCAATCGGGTCTATCAAAATCCATTGACTCCCGAAGTCGTTGGTGGTCCCGGGGGGCCCGGTTCTCAACCACCCGCCAAGAAAAAATGGCCGATGATTCTCGCGATCGTCTTGGGCCTCGGTTTTGTCTCCATGCTGATTTGCTGTGGCGTGCTGTGGTTTGCGATGTCCAAAGTCGGCGGGTTGGGTGCCGTTTTCGAGCCCGTTCGAGCCGACCTGAACCGAATGCCCGAGGTCACCGATGAGATTGGCGAGATCGAGTCGATGTCGATGAACTTTGGCGAAACCGTCAACGAAGCCGAACAGAATCCCGACTTCATCGTCTTTGATTTGGAGGGAACTAGCGGTTCCGCCAAAGCAGCGGTGAAAGTGGGACCAAGCGGCGGGGTCGAGGAAGCCATTTTGATCCTGCCCGATGGAACTCGCAAAGATCTCGATCCTTCGAATCAGTCCTCGGCAGTTCCCGATGGATTTGGTTCCGACGACGAGTCCATCGATGAAATGACTTTTGAAGACGAAACAGAGCGAGAACTTCGCGAATTGGAATCGTCGCTCGATTTGTGAATCGTGTGACAGACGCGATTGGCGTCATTCCTCTCATCCCGTACCAACGAACCGTTTTTACTTCTTAGACGAAAGTGACCGATGAAAGTTGCCACCTTTGATACCGATCGCGGAACGATTCGCATCGAATTGTTTGACGACAAAACTCCTAAGACCGTTGAGAACTTCGAAACGCTCTGCGAGAAGAAGTACTACGACGGATTGGTTTTCCACCGCGTGATCCCCAACTTCATGGTCCAAGGCGGTTGCCCCGAAGGCAGCGGGCGTGGTGGACCCGGTTACCAGTTTGAAGATGAGTTCCATCCCGAGCTCAAGCATGATGGTCCCGGCGTTTTGTCGATGGCCAACGCCGGTCCCAACACCAATGGGTCGCAATTTTTCATCACTCATGAAGCTCAGCCTCACCTCGACAATCGACACAGCGTGTTTGGCAAAGTCATCGAAGGCCAAGACGTCGTTGATGCGATCGAGCAAGGCGACACGATGAAGACTGTTCGCGTCACCGAAGAATGAGTCGACGCAGCCCCCCGACACTCCGCGCGTCGGGAACAAACTCGAAGCAAACGCAACCCTGGTGAATGCACCGGGGTTTTTTTGTGTCGCTTCAAAACGGTCGAATCCAATCTCGCCCGACTCGTCGTGCGGAATCAACGAAGGTTGATGGCCTGAGACTTGCCTTGAATGAACAACCATTCTGAATCGGTTGCGAGTTCTTCGAAGTTTTGTTGCTGGTCATCCGGCCACGTGACTTGGACATGAACATTGGTCGCGGCATCCGGGCAGCTCAGCATCCAACCCGCTTCTTCGTTGCAGAGATAGCTGCCACCGGAGGTTACCCAGTGCGTCCTTTCCCAGTCGCCCGCCCTCACCGTGATTTTGGTGCCAATTGCGTCGCGAGAAGATTGCGTTCCCGTCACATGTAATTTCAGCTTTGGAGCTGAGGACTTAGTGTGATTGACCAGCAACGCGACAGGTTCGGTTTGGTGAGTTACCACCAGATCCGGTCTGAAATCGCGATTGGCATCCATCGTCCACAAGCTCCGGCCAACATGAGGTTGAGAGAGGTATTCGCCAGAAATCGCGGCGGGTTCAAAACGGCCGTCGTCTCCGTGGCGAAAGAATTGCATCGGCTGAGCATATTGGCTTCGACGAGCAGGTTGATCTGTTGGTTCGTCAGATAGATCGTCGCGTTGGAAGATGTCGACGTGGCCGTTTGCGACGACCAATTCGTTGTTTCCGTCTCCGTCAAGATCTGTCGTCGTGGTTCCAAAGCCGACCAAAGGCAATGTGTCAGTTCCCAATTCCACCGCCATGGTGGAGTCACGCCAGGTGCCGGGTCCGGTTTGGAGATGAAGCGTGTTGTATTCTTGGTCAAAGTTTGTGACGTAGAAGTCGATCTTGCCATCGGCGTTGAAGTCATCAGCGGCGATTCCCATTGAACCCTGAGCAACCGATCGAACATCAACGGCCAATCCCCTTGGCAAGGCAGATTCGGTCCAGCCGATGCTTGCAGTATCGCCAGTGGAAGTTTGGTTCAAAGCACGCGACCAATAGAAATTGCTGGTCATGTCATTGGCGACAAAGACTTGATTGCCGATTCGATCTTCAAAGCGTCCGATTGCCAGTCCGAGTCCACGTCCCGCATCGGTGGCTTTTACGTTCCATTGTTCGGTCACTTCGTTGAGGTTTCCGCGGAAGTTGGTTCGGAAGAATTGGTCGTGATCGCCACTGAACCGCATCGGGGAGCATGATCTGGCTGGCTCGTCGTCGGAGTCGCTACCACATACAAACGTGACGGGATCGAAGCCTTCGCAGTAGTTCAAGACGACCAAATCCGACAGGCCGTCCGAATCCACATCCGCAAATGCAGCTCCAGTCGACCAGCGTGATTCGTCTGGATTGGCGAGCCATTGATCGGTCGCGTTGGTGAATGTTCCATCGCCTTGATTGATCAGCAGCACGTTTGGTCCATAGTTCGTGCACAGCAGATCGGGCCAACCGTCTTCGTTGAGATCGCCCACCGCGATCCCTTGTGCAAAACCACGGTCGTTGACACCGGCTGATTCGGGGGTCGTTGTGAACACGCCGTTTTCGTTCCGCAGCAACACGTTCGGCGGAGAGTCCTTCTGCGGTGGCGTGCCGCCCGCTGTGACCAATGCCAAGTCACTCCATCCGTCGCGGTCAAAATCCAATGTCGCACCGCCACATCCGAGCGTTTGATGCAGGCTGATGCCAGGTTGGTCCAGGTCATCGCCAGTCGATGCCAAGAAGGCGATACCGCGTTGTTGGGCTTCGTTCAACATTTCGATCGGACGAATTGCGCCACGATCGTTGCCTGCCATTTCAACCTTTAGACCATCGATCAGTGATGGCGGAGTAACACGCTGGTCTTCGATTGCTTGCTTGTCCAGGAATCGTACGATCGAAGGTTGAAAAGCCAAATGGGAAAGATCCAGTTGAAGTTCTGGAAAGTCTTTCACCTGTTGCCAGGGCGTATCGCGACGAAGTTCAGCGATCAGGTCTTTTCGCATTTGTTGCAGATCGATCGAGTCGTCTTCCGGCAATTGCATCGCGACGGAAATCCAGGCTTCGGCTTCCCAAGGGCGGCCCATTTCTCGCACAACGCCTACCATGTCAGCGATCACGGATCGCGAAATTCGGCCTGATCGATTGAAGCGACGGCGAAGTTGATTGAATCGGTTGAGCTTTTCGGCCCGATCGCCAATCGCTTCGATCACATCGGAATTCACGCCAAGCGAAGGGTTGCTTTGAAGGACTCTTTGAAGATCCAACCATGAACGAGATATGTCGGGGTCGAGTTGAGCCGCTTGCAGATAAGCTCGCGCTGCGGAACCCGCATTGTTGACCGCTTCGGACCACATCCCCATTGCCGTCCAAAAATGACGCCGCTGGATCACTTCAGCGGGCAAGCTCGCCAAGGATGATTCCAGCGTCGCCCAGTCCGCTTGTTCGGCAAGCAGAAGCGAACGCATCGCTGCGGCGGTCGCGTAGTTCGGGTGGCGATCAACAATTTTGTCCAGGCTGTCTCGTGCTTCATCGAACAAATTCTGGTCCAGGGCCGAACGAGCCGCTCCGATCAATGGGCGGAGGTCATCTGGATTGCGCTGCACCATTTCGTCCAGCGGTTTTGCATCCATGGATCGGATCTCGGTATCAGTCATCGTCATCAGCAGTTCGAGATCAAACTGCCTTTCCAAGATCAGCTTCCGCCCGTGTTCCAAACCCGCTCCACGTTCCTCGGTGCCCATTTGAAGATCGAATAGCACTCGCCGGGTTTCATGGCGATCCGGGTGGGCTGTTACCACCTTTTCTAGAAACGCCATCGCATCATGAGTTCGGCCCGCGGAGATCATCGCGATGAGTGTTTCGTCGACTCGTTTTGCGGAAGCGTAGTTCTCAACCTGGCTGGCTTGTTCGAGATAGTCGGCTGCCAGGTTTGCTCGTCCAGTTTGGTGCGCCACCCGCGCGACATAGGTGATCGCGTCTGGATCTTCGCCGTGCTTTTCCAGCACGGCTTCGCGGAGTTGCCACGCGTCGTCCCATTTTCCGTTTCGACCAAGCACGCGCATCCGTCCGAGAGGTCGCTTGGCGGTAACCTCTTCATCGGTATTGCTCGGAATGGAGCGAGGGCAACCACCACAAAAAGTTACTACAGCCAAGATGGCAATGAATCGACCTGCCGTGAGACGGCAGCGACGGAGAGAATTCGTTATCCAATAACAATCAGCGTTCATGACAGTCATTGTATCTCAGCAATTGCTTTGGCATGAGCGGCGGGGCTAAACTGCCAACGATATTTCGTTGTTGCCGATGTGGTTTCGCGGTCCACCCTATCAGCGGGAGGATGTCTTCCACTCGTTTTTCGATCCCTCTTTTTCTTGGAACGGATTTTTGCTTTTCGATACGCACACGACACTCACTCGAATGCTCTGTTTCGGGTTGGCCATCGGAGTGCTTTCGATCGAAATCGGATGCAGGCGTTCGTCTGATTCGGCATCGGACAACGCCATCAAAGATTCGGTCGCATCCAAGAACAATGCTCCCAGTTCGGACGCTGTCAAAGTCGCCGATTCGCGATCGCTTGATGACCGATTGGTTGAGCGGGTTCGTCCGCAGGTCGAGGAGTTTTGTTCGACTTGTCACGTGATGCCAAAACCCAGCGGTGCACCACAATCCGAGTGGCCGCAGGTGGTCGATCAGATGTACATGACTTACCAGGAATCAGGCCGCACGGATGTGATCGTTCCGGATCGCACGGAAACGGTGAAGTTCTTTCAATTGCAGGCACCCAAGTCGAAGGGGCTGCCGTTTGCTGAACAGGAATTTTGGCTGAGCGGCACCGATTGGATGCAACGTCCCGTGGATTTGCAAACATCACGCCCGCCTGGAATCAGCCACCTGCAATGGATCTCATCTGGACTCGGTGATTCTCCGGCGTTGGTTGCGTGTGATGTGAATACGGGAGCTGTCTTCGCGACGTGGTCGGGGGATTCCGAAAGTACGACGAAACGTTTGGCAACGCTGTTTCAACCTGTCCATGTCGAGCCTTGTGACATCGATGCGGATGGTTTGTTGGATCTGATCGTCGGCGACGTCGGTGAGTTCAATGCGGCGGACAGTGACCTTGGTCAAGTCGTCGTGCTTCGCCAGTCGCAGCCAAACGCAACCGGTGAGGTTGGAACCATGGAGAAGATCGTCTTGGCCGATGGACTGGGACGAGTCGCTGAGGTACAGCCGGGCGATTTTGATTCCGATGGCGACCTGGATTTTGTGGTCGCGGTGTTTGGTTGGCGGAAAACGGGTGGGCTGTTTTTATTGCGTCGCGATGGAGACATCGACATCTCGCTTGGAAGCAAAGCTTTCACAATGGAAACGATCGATGAACGAGCGGGGCCGGTCAACGTTCCCACGATGGATTTGAACGGGGACGGACACTTGGATTTTGTCGCCTTGATCAGTCAGGAGCATGAGGCGATCGAAGCGTTCTTCAATGATGGCACCGGGCAATTTCGAAACGTTGTCCTGTATTCGGCTCCTGATCCATCGTATGGTTCGACCGGAATTGAACTGGTCGATCTGGATGGTGACGATGATATGGACGTGCTGTTTAGCAACGGCGATTCATTCGATCGAGGTGCAAAACGTCACCACATGGTTCAGTGGCTCGAGAACCCGTTTGAGGATCAAAGGCAATGGGAAGAGTCACCCGCATCCAAACCCGACCAAGCCTCAAGGGCTGAGTTTGTGCATCATCCACTGGCTATCATGCCGGGTGTGTTGCGAGCGCAAGCGGGAGACTTTGATGGTGATGGTGACCTGGATGTGGTCGCTGGGGCACTGCTGGCTTCACCGACGATCAAACGTTGGCGGGGAAGCGGCTCGCCGTCCTTGCTGTTATTGCGGCAAACCAAACCGGGTCAGTTTGAAGGTGAAATCTTGGAGACTGATTTTCAGTATCACCTGACATTGGAGGTCGCCGACATGGACGCCGATGGCATCGACGAATTCGCAATCGGTAACTTCTTTCGCGACGAAGAGTCCGATGCCCCACACATCCAATGGTGGAAAGAACGCTGATGTCCTGTGGCCCTGAGGTCCTGAGCCACTTTCCCGCTCTTACCCCTTCACCGCTTTTGGACCTGCGGAGAGTTTCGCTTTTGCTTCCTGCAGGAACTGCCAAGCTTGAATCGGTGACATCGAGTCAATGTCAACTGTTTCGATCTCTTGGATCAGCGGGTGATCGGCGTAGCCAAACAAGGTCAGTTGATAGGTATCGCCGGAGCCCTTTCCGTTGACTCCGCTTGGTGGCGCAATCGTGGGGCGGTCGAGACTGTCGCGGTGATCCGCTTCGAGTTGTGCCAGAACATCCTTGGCACGCTCGTTGACTTCGACCGGAATTCCGGCCAACCGAGCGACTTGAATGCCATAACTCTTGTCAGCACTCCCCGGCACGATGCGGTGCAAAAACACCACTTCGTCTTGCCATTCCTTCACCGCGACGCTGAGGTTGGCGACGCGTGGAAGCGTTTCTTGGAGGGCCGCGAGTTCGTGATAGTGCGTTGCGAAAAGCGTTCTCGCCCCGATCTGTTCGTGTAAGTGCTCGGTGATTGCCCAGGCCAACGACAAGCCGTCGTACGTGCTGGTTCCGCGACCGATTTCGTCAAGGATGACCAAGCTGCGTGAGGTTGCTGTGTTCAGAATCCGAGCGGTCTCAACCATCTCGACCATGAACGTGCTTTGGCCGCGACTGAGTTCATCGCTCGCGCCAACCCGAGCAAAGATACGATCAGCGATTCCAATTTCGGCGGACGTTGCGGGGACGAAGCTGCCGGTTTGTGCCAGCAAGGTGATCAAAGCGACTTGGCGAATGTACGTGCTCTTGCCGGCCATGTTGGGGCCGGTGATCAGCAAGATCATTCCTGTTTCGGGGCTTTGAATACAGTCGTTGGGAACGAACTCGCCCTGTGCCATCGTGACGTCCAACACCGGGTGTCGGCCACCTTCGATGCGAAGCACGCTGTCATCGGTCAGTGTCGGACGGACCCAATGATGTTGCGCGGCAACTTCGGCCAGCGACGCGACCACATCGGTCATCGCGATGGCATTGGCGACTTCTTGCAGAATTGCCAAATGCTTGTGCGTGTTTTCGCGGAGCAGCGTGAAAAGCATTTGCTCACGGCTGGACGCTTTTTCATCCGCGGCGAGAACCTTCTCTTCGTATTCTTTTAGCTCCGGCGTGATGTACCGTTCGCAATTTTTTAGTGTTTGCTTGCGAATGAAATCCGCAGGAATCTTGTCTTTGTGTGCGTTGCTAACTTCCAGGTAGTAACCAAAGACGCGGTTGTAACCGACTTTCAAATTGGCGATGCCGGTTTCGTCCATTTGCCGCTGTTGATATTCAGCGATCCAGCGTTTGCCGCCGCGAGCCAATTCGCGGAGCGTATCGAGTTCGGAGTCAAATCCTTCGCGAATGAAGTTGCCGTCGGCGGCCGACAGCGGGCATTCGTCGTTGAGTGCGGATTCGAGTTGTTCGCGAAGTTCGGGACAGAGATGCAGTTCCGATTCCAGACGGGTTAGACACGCGCTATCTCGTTCGGCCAAGCGGGCTTTGAGTGCGGGAAGGCCACTGAGAGTCACGGCGATCTGTCGCAAGTCACGCGGTCCGGTGCGTCCGGTGGCGACTCGGGCGAGCAACCGAGTCAGGTCGTATGTGTCACCGAGGACCGTGCGGATGTCGCTTCGTAGATTGTTGTTTCGAACGAACTCATCCACCGCGTCGGTTCGATAGGTGATTGCGTCCGCATCGATGAGCGGAGCGGCCAAGTGATCGGCGAGCATTCGCGAACCCATTGGCGTCACGGTGCGATCGATCACGCCGAGCAAGGCACCTTCGCGGGATCCCGTTCGCATCGTTCGAGTGATTTCGAGACTGCGACGCGTCGCGGCGTCGATCTGCAAAACCGGGCTGCGGTTGTGGCAGGTCAACGAACGAAAGTGATCCAGTGAGCCACGCTGGGTTTCTTTGAGGTAGCACAGCACCGCACCAGCGGCTCGGATCGCAACATCGCCGTTGTCTTCGAAGCCGAGGCCTTCCAAGTTGGCGACTGAAAGCTGTTTGCAGAGCGATTTTTCGGCGTCGGCGGCTGCGTAGCTCCAAGCGGGACGAGCGGTCCAGGACCAGGTTGCGGTTGGGTCGGGATGAACGGAAGCATCGTCTTCGCAATGAAGCACTTCCGCGGGACCGATGCGAGCAAGTTCATCATCCAAACGGGCTCGCGGAAAAACGCCGGCCTCGAAACGACCGCTGGAGAGTTCCGCCCAAGCGATTCCGACGACGTCGCCACCGCTAGGGTCGTTTGTCTTCGCCGCTTCTTTCTGAGCTTTTTCGCGAGCTTTCTGGCTGGGTGCGAAAACGGCCGCCAAGTAGTTCGGTTCTTTTGGGTCGAGCAATCCCTCGTCGGTCAACGTGCCGGCACTGACCACCCGAGTGATTTCGCGGCGGACCAAGCCTTTTGCTGCTTTGGGATCTTCGACCTGCTCGCAAACCGCAGCTCGAAAGCCCGCACGGATCAGTTTTTGCAGGTACTGATCCAATTGGTGGTGGGGAAAACCCGCCATCGCCGTGGGGTTTTCGCTGTCTTTGTCGCGGCTGGTGAGGGTCAGCCCCAAGATCCCCGCAGCGACCTTGGCGTCGTCCAAAAACAGTTCGTAGAAATCGCCCATGCGAAAGAAGAGCAATGCGTCACCGCACGCCTCTTTCGCCTCGTGGTACTGTCGCATCATGGGAGTCATGGTGCGAATCGTACCGGCATGCCGCCGCCTCGGACAGCCTCGCTGGGATCACATTTGCGAGTAAGGTTTCGCCGAGAGTACGAATTTGTCGATCCGGCTGACCGTGCCACCGTAGCGAGGGTTTTTGCTCAGCACTTTCCAGTCTGGGTGGGCACGGAATGCGTCCCATGCTTTTTCCCGGGCTGCTTCGTTTTTGTACACCGTCAGGTAGGTCAAGCTAGGCATTTGCGGTCCCACCAGAGCTTGTCCGATGAAAATGGGCTGAATGCCGCTGTCGAGAAAAATCGGCACTTCGCCGGCGTTGAACATTTCGACTTTCAAATCACCCAGTCGCTCGTTGGCGCTTTCGTACAGGCGAAGTTCGTACACCCGTTCGTCGTTTTCAAGCGTTCCGTCGGGAACGACGGTTTTGGGCCAGCAATCCATCGCGGTGAGCAATTCGCTGCTGATACGCGAATAAGGAGGTGACTTCGCGTCGCGGCCCAAGTAGTCCGCGGCGGCCTTTTGATATTCCGAATCCTCGGCCAATGCCGCACGAGAGGATTCCATTTGCCCCAGTTCGGTGAACGGGATGATGACGAAGACGGATCCTTCTTTGGTTTCGGAGTTCGCTTTTGGGGCAAAGACACCGACCGGGCCAATGTTTTGTCGTTCCAACGCGGGAATCAGTGCTTTCTCAAGATACTGATCCACGGCCGCGGCATCGCCTTTGTCGCCTAATACGATCGTTCGGACTTCGTAGTATTCGTCAGCGAAACTCATGTCAGATTGCAAGCAAGCGGTGAGGCAAAGAGCGGCGGTCCAGCCGAATGTCATCCATCGTTTCATGGCAGGTGTCTTCATAGAGTGAGGGAAGGATTGTTGTCCGGAGGAACGAACGAGGCAGGCGGATCGGAAGTGCGTCCGGTAATCAACGTCAATTTAGCACAGCCGGTTACGCCAAATTTGAATGGTCGACCGATTCAAGCGGCCAAACAGCCGATTTTCACGACCAAACAGTGTTCCCACCGGATATCGGGTTTCGTGGGAGTCCATTGACCGGATTCGCGTGATACGATTTTCATCGAGGCATTGTCTTTGCCGATCAAACCCCACGTAATTTCACTCCAATACAGCGGAACGAAACTGTTGACGGATCCCGACGGCACGCCAGCGACCGACGCCACACCGCTGCTCGAGTTGCGAGGTGTGTGCAAGCACTACGCGGACGGTGATGTCGACGCACTGGTGAATGTCAATTTGTCGATCGCGTCCGCCGAGTTTGTGGCGATCGTCGGACCCAGCGGAGGTGGGAAGTCAACTTTGCTGAACATGTTGGGGGCCCTGGATGAGCCAACTCGAGGCGAAGTTTGGTTCGAAGGCAAACCGTTGTCGCAGCAACCCAGCCTGGATCGGTTTCGAGCCCACAAAATCGGTTTCATCTTTCAGTCGTATCACTTGTTGCCCAATCTGACCGCGCAAGAGAACGTTCAGCTGACAATGTTCGACACGCATCCCAACGTGTCGCAACGAAAAGCCGAAGCGATTCGTTTGTTAGAAAGAGTCGGGCTGGGGGATCGAGTGAACCACCGTGCCGACAAACTTTCGATTGGGCAACGACAACGCGTTGCCATCGCGAGAGCAATTGCGGGGAACCCGCCACTTATCTTGGCCGATGAACCCACCGGTGCGCTCGACACGGAACGTGGGAACGAAGTGATGGATCTGCTCGATGAAATCCGCATAGAAGAGAGTTCCACACTTGTCGTGGTGACTCATGATGAACGCGTGGCGGAGCGTGCTGACCGGGTAGTCTATATATGTGACGGAATGTTGCGGACCGTCTAAGATGTGGTGTGGGCTTTAACAGACCCTTGCGGTTTGTTCCTTCGTAAAGCCATCTCCAAATCTTTCCAACACAAATGCCACGGCACGCGATGCGTGATCTATCGACTTTCTTCATGGCCCGCGCCAGCGAACGCAACCCGAACCAGCGGAAACGTGGTTCATGGAACTTCATTGTTTCGTTGATTTATGTCGTTGCGTTGGCTCCGTTCGCGAATGCGGAAGACGCGGGCGAACCGGACGATGCCATTCAATTCAATCGTGATATCCGTCCGATTTTGTCCGAGAATTGCTTTCACTGTCACGGACCAGACGACGAAAACCGTGAGGCTGGATTGCACCTGGATACCGAAGAAGGTGCGAAGGACTGGGCAATTGTCGAAGGCGATTGGGAAGCCAGCGAAGTCTGGTTGCGAATGGTGTCCGATGATCCGGACATGTTGATGCCGCCACCGGATTCAGAACGCAAGGTGACGCCCGAGCAAACCGAACTGGTGCGTCGTTGGATTGAACAAGGGGCGCACTATCAAAGCCATTGGTCGTTCATTTCGCCAACGGACGTCGATGTTCAAAATGAGGTGGTGAGTAGCGACCAGTCACCGGGTGCGACGAACGAGATCGATCGTTTTATCAATCGTGCGCTGACGAAGGCTGGGTTGCAGCCCGAAGGAGAAGCCGACAAAGAGACGTGGTTGCGTCGGGTCACGTTCGACTTGATTGGCATTCCACCGACGCTTTCCGAGATGGACGCGTTTCTGGCCGATGACAGTCCAATGGACAAAATCCGCGTGATCGATCGATTGCTCGCGCGACCCGAGTATGGCGAACGCATGGCTACCGATTGGCTCGATGCCGCGCGGTACAGCGACACGTATGGCTATCAAGTTGATCGTGATCGCTTCGTTTGGCCGTGGCGAGATTGGGTGACCAACGCGTTCAACGACAACATGCCCTACGACGAATTTGTGACGCAGCAATTGGCGGGCGATTTGTTACCCGATGCGAATCGCGAACAGATCTTGGCAACCACGTTCAATCGTTTGCATCCGCAGAAAGTTGAAGGCGGAAGCGTGCCAGAAGAGTTTCGCATTGAGTATGTGGCTGATCGAGCCCAAACCGTTGCGACTGCGATGATGGGGCTGACGTATGAATGTTGTCGATGTCACAACCACAAATACGATCCAATTAGCCAAGAGAACTATTTCCAACTGAACGCGTTCTTTGACAACATCGACGAAGCCGGGTTGTATTCGTACTTCACGCCATCGGTTCCAACGCCGACATTGTCGTTGCCGACCGAAGAAGAAGAACGCCAGTTGAAGCAATTGCAGAGCGACATTGTCGTCGCGGAACAGCGGCTCCGCGAAACGATCCGAGAGCGACGCGAGCACTGGCGTGAACAATTGAGTCAGTCCGGGTTGAGTTCGATTGGGACACTGCCGGAGCATCGTTTGGCGGAACCAATCGCGTCACTGGATTTCGAAGACGAACCCAAATCACCTAACCAGTCAGTGGAAGGCAAGGTTGGGAAGGCTTGGCAATTGACCGGTGATGATGCCGTCGCGACCGAAGTGGGGAACTTCGATCGCTCCCAGCCATTCACTGTTTCCCTGTGGATGAAGACTCCCGATCTCAAGGAACGCGCGGTCGTGTGGCATCGTTCGCGTGCTTGGACCGACGCCGCCAGTCGCGGTTATGAATTGCTGATCTTGGATGGCAAACTTCAGTGGTCGCAGATTCACTTTTGGCCCGGCAATGCAATCAGTGTTGTGACCGACGAGGTCATTCCCGTTGGTGAGTGGGTGCATGTCACGGCTACGACCGAAGGTTCCAGTTCAGCGGCGGGTCTAAAGATTTATGTTGATGGAAAGGCCGTTGAAACCAGCGTCGTTCGAGATGCACTGACCAAGCAAATCCAAGGCGGTGGTGGCGACAACATCACCATCGGTGAACGGATGCGAGATCGTGGTTTCAAGAAGGGAGCGGTCGACCAATTCCGCGTCTTCGATGTTTGTTTGAGCGACTTGGAGATTCAGCAACTCGCACGCGATGAATATGAGTTCTATACCGAATCGGGCTGGGATCAGGATCAGGTGATCGATCACGCCCTCGAGCGTTGGGACGAAGAAGTTGCTTCGGCGCGAACGAAATTGCGCGAGGCCCGCGTTGCGAAGTGCAAGTTGGAAGATTCGCTCGATGAAATCATGGTGATGCGAGAGTTGCCTGAGCAAAGACCCACTCACTTGCTCGCTCGAGGTGTCTATGACAGTCCACAACAGGTCGTTCAGCCAGGCACACCCGACTTTTTGCCGCCAATGAAGTCGGACGATTCATCCAGTCCGAACCGATTGACGCTGGCGAAATGGCTGTGTGACCGAGAGCATCCGCTGACGTCGCGAGTTGCAGTGAACCGATTGTGGCAGATTTGTTTCGGCCAGAGTTTGGTCCGCACGCCGGAAGATTTTGGAAGTCAGGGGATGCCGCCGACACACCCTGCGTTGCTGGATTGGTTGGCTTTGGATTTGGCAGACAATGACTGGGATCTCAAGCGAATGATGAAGCAAATCATGCTTTCAGACGCTTACGGTCGCAGCAGTGTCTCGACGCAAGACAAGCTCGCGCTGGTTGATCCAACCAATCGTTTGCTGTCGCACTTTCCAACGTACCGTTTGCCCGCCGAGATGTTGCGCGATCAAGCTCTTGCCGCCGGTGGACGATTGGTTCGAACGATGGGCGGACCGCCAGCGAAACCATACGAAGTGGAAGTGTCGTTTAAGCCAACCGATCGCGACAAAGGCGAGGGGTTGTACCGACGTAGCTTGTACACGTATTGGAAACGCACGAGTCCCGCTCCGGTGATGACGACCTTGGATGCTGCCAAGCGAGACGTTTGTCGTGTTCAGCGTGAACGAACCGCGTCGCCACTGCAGGCTTTCGTGATGCTCAATGGTCCGCAAACGATTGAGGCCTCTCGCGGATTGGCGGAGAAATTGATACGGGACGCGTCATCCTCGGACGTGAAGACGGTGCTTCGCGATGCATTTCGTGTCACGACGAGCCGGCGTCCAACGCAAGACCAACTGAGCGTGCTGATCGATTTGTACGAGGAGCAGCTCAACTACTTTCAAACTCATGAAACGGCAACGAACGAGTTTCTCTCGATTGGCGATTCCGAACCGGATGCTTCATTGGACGCCAATCGCGTGGCAGCGATGACGGTCGTGGTGGGAACGTTGCTGAACTTTGATCTCTGTCTGGTAAAACGATGAACGAATCCGCACTGAACCCGATTTCAATCAATCGTCGTGCTCTGCTTCAAAATTCCGCGTATGGATTCGGAGGCATGGCTCTTGGGCAGTTGCTCGCCAGCAGTTTGGGCGAATCCAGTGCCTTCGCAAATTCAGCGAATGGGCTTGGTGAGGG
The DNA here is from genome assembly GCF_000196115.1 of Rhodopirellula baltica SH 1. NCBI lineage: Bacteria > Pseudomonadati > Planctomycetota > Planctomycetia > Pirellulales > Pirellulaceae > Rhodopirellula > Rhodopirellula baltica. Next base: position 3,836,100 of record NC_005027.1, on the reverse strand, counting down.
AACGCCCGTTCCGGGGTCGATGGGAACATTGCATCACGCCGCGAAAGCCAAGCGGGTGATCTTCTTGTTCCAGTCGGGAGCGCCATCCCAGTTGGATTTGTTTGACTACAAGCCTTTGCTGAATCAGAAACATGGCACGGAACTACCCGACGAAATTCGTGGTGGCCAGCGTCTAACCGGGATGAGTGGCAACCAGTCCAGTTTGCCGCTGGTGGGGTCGCCTTTCGAATTCAAGCAGCACGGCGAATCCGGCACTTGGATGAGCGATCAGCTGCCTTACACATCCAAGATCGCGGACGACATTTGCGTCGTTCGGTCGATGTATACCGAAGCGATCAACCACGGCCCCGCGGTCACGTTCATGCAAACGGGAAGCATGTTTCCCGGACGACCCAGTATGGGTGCTTGGGTGGATTATGGACTCGGCAGTGAGAACGAGAACCTGCCCGCGTTTGTGGTGATGACGACCAAGGACCAAAACAGTGGCCAACCATTGGTGTCACGATTTTGGGGCAACGGTTTTCTGCCCAGCGAGCACCAGGGCGTTCAGTTCCGAAGTGGCGCCGATCCGGTGTTGTACTTGAGCAACCCGCAAGGCATTGATTCGCAAAGTCGACGCTCGGCGATGGACGCTCTTTCAAAGTTGCATCAAATGCAATTGGCGACGCAGGCCGATCCATTGGTCGAGGCTCGCATTGCCCAGTACGAGATGGCGTTTGCGATGCAGTCTTCGATTCCCGAAGCGACCGATTTTGCAGACGAACCTGAAGAAGTGTTTGAACTGTACGGCAAGGATTCCAAAAACCCCGGTTCGTTTGCCGCCAATTGCTTGATGGCCCGGCGATTGGCTCAACGTGGCGTGCGTTTCATCCAGCTGTATCACAAGGGATGGGATCATCACGGCGGATTGCCCAAGGGATTACCAAATCAATGCAAAGCGACCGATCAAGCTTCTGCTGCTTTGGTTCAGGATCTGAAGCGATTGGGAATGCTCGAAGACACGCTGGTCATTTGGGGCGGTGAGTTTGGTCGCACGAACTATTGCCAGGGCAAGCTGACGGAAAATAGTTTTGGCCGAGATCACCACCCGCGATGTTTCAGTTTGTGGATGGCCGGCGGAGGGGTGAAGCCGGGGATCGTGCACGGTGCAACGGATGACTTTGGTTACAACTTGACCGAAGATCCTGTGCACATTCACGACTTGCACGCGACTATCATGCACTTGCTGGGAGTCGATCATGAACGTTTGACGTTCCGTTACCAGGGACGTCAATTCCGTTTGACTGACGTGCACGGCGAAGTGGTGCACGACATCCTGGCATGACCGGGTGAACGTCGTCGGTTCGATCGCCTCATCAACTTTTCGCTTACTGTTGAGGCTGTATCGATGTTGCGTTGCGTTTGCCTGCTGGGTTGTTTGCTGATCGCGGTCTCGTCCCACGCAGAGGATCCGGCTGACTCGAAATCCACCAAGCCTCTGCAGGTTTACATTCTGGCGGGACAGTCCAACATGGAAGGTCACGCCAAGGTCGAAACGATCGACTACATGAGCGATGACCCCAGTTGTGAGGCCTTGCTCAATCGAATGCGAAACCAGGACGGAACCTTTCGCGTTTGCGATCGTGTTTCCATCTCCTACTTGACCGGTCGAGGTGACAAGAACGGCGAGGGCGTTGGCAAGTTGACCGTCGGATACGGATCGAGACCATCGCCAAGCGAAGATGGTGGCAAGATTGGCCCCGAGTTCACATTTGGATTGACGCTGGAAGAAAACACAGAAGCGCCGATCCTTTTGATCAAAACGGCTTGGGGAGGCAAGTCACTGTTCTACGACTTTCGTCCACCGAGTGCCGGTGTTTACCCGAGAACCAAAAACGATATTGAGCGAGACCGCAACGGGGAAAAGGAATCGGGGAAGTACTACCGCTTGATGGTTGATCACGTGAAGTCGGTGCTCAGTGACATCGAACGCGTTGTTCCATCCTACCAATCCGATCAGGGCTACGAGCTGGCGGGTTTCGTTTGGTTCCAAGGTTGGAATGATGTTGTCAATCGAGACGTTTATCCGCGACTTCCCGCCGATTCTGAGCAGAACCGTTTCGAGAAATATTCCGAATGGATGGCGGACTTCATTCGTGACGTGCGATCGGATCTGAACGCTGCGGAATTGCCGTTTGTGATCGGCGTGATGGGAGTCGATGGTGAGCACCCGAGTTCGGATCATCAGCAATTCCGAGATGCGATGGCGGCTCCCGCGAAGCTTGACGAGTTTCGCGGCAATGTGGTCGCGGTGCCGACGGGGCCATACTGGGACGACAAGCTGGGGGCGATCGCGAGCAAGTTCGCGGAGGTGCGACAGAAGTCGTATCAATTGCGAACGAAGCAACGGGGGCATGAGAATCACGACGGCTCGATGTCTGAAGAACAGCAAGCCGAATTCATGCGAGAGTTTGAACGCGAATTGATTTCCGAAGAGGAACTCGCGTTATGGAAACGCGGCGCGTCGAACGCCGGGTACCACTATCTGGGCTGCGGAAAAACGATGGCCCAGATCGGCGAAGCGTTTGCGATGGCGATGTTGGAGTTGCAAGGCAGCTCCAGTGGTTCGTCCAACTAGCGCTGCGACATTCCAACGTAAGCACGTGAGCGGGAGTCATGGGGCTTGATCACGTAGCGGCGTCTCTCCGAGACGGTGTCATTTGCGAGTCTCAGAGAAACTCGCCTACGTGAGGTTCTACCTGATCATTCCTGCCGACCTGCTTCGGAGCATTGAAGTTGCGTTTTTGCGTTGACCATTGAACCCAGACTTCACGCTGAAAACCCGAAGCTGACCAGCCGATTGATTGAATCCCACCCAAAGCGTCAGCGAGGGACCGCGTCCATTTTCCTCGAATAGCCAACCGCCAAATTCAATTCTTAGGTCAGTGATGGGCGAGCTTCGCTCGTTCCGGTCGTTTCCTCGTGCTCGACCAAGAAGCGTTCCGCATCGAGAGCCGCCATGCATCCGGTTCCGGCGGAAGTGATTGCTTGACGGTAGTAGTCGTCTGCGACATCGCCGGCAGCGAAAACACCATTGACGGACGTGTTCGTTCGAAACGCCTTGGTCCACTGGATGTAGCCTTCGCTGTTCATTTCGACCGCACCGTCCAAGAACGAAGTGTTGGGTGTGTGGCCGATGGCGACGAACATACCGCCAACCTTCAGTTCACGAGTCGATCCGTCGACGGTGTCTTTCAGACGCAAGCCATTGACCAGCTTTTCATCACCGAGGACTTCTTCCACAACGGTGTTCCAAAGGATCTCGATGTTGGGGTGATTGATCGCACGATCTTGCATGACCTTGCTGGCCCGCATTTGATCGCGACGAACGAGCAGGTAGATCTTGTCGGCACCTTTCAGATTGGCCAGGTAGGTGGCTTCTTCGACCGCGGAGTCACCACCGCCGACAACGGCCAATGGTTTGCTGCGGTAGACCGGCAGTGCACCATCGCAAACAGCACAGGCGCTGACGCCCTTGTTCTTGTAAAGCTCTTCGCTGGGTAAACCCAAGTAGTTCGCTCGAGCACCGGTGGCGATAATCACCGTGTGAGCTTGAACTGGATCGCCCGAGGCGGGATACAGCGTGTGCGGTGGTCCTGAGAAATCGACGCGTTCGATATCGTCACCAACCACCCGTGTGCCGAAGTTCAACGCTTGTTGTTTCATCAACTCCATCAGTTCGACGCCTTGCACGGCGTAGTGCGGTTGGCCGTCCTTTTCGTGTCCTTCGGGAGCCATCGGCAGGTTCCAGTGTCGATCTTTGTCGACGGCGGATTCCACGAATGCGCGGACGTTGCCTGCGGGGAAACCTGCGAAGTTTTCAATTTCGGTGGTGTAGGCAAGCTGCCCCAAAGGGATCATTTCCGGTTTGACCGTGCCCTCGTAAAGAACGGGATCCAGATTCGCTCGAGCCGCATAGATGGCCGCCGACCAACCTGCCGGCCCGCTGCCGATGATGATCGTCTTTTCGATTTTGGAGGGGGCATTTCCGTTGCTGGAAGCAGAGCTCATGATTCAGTCTTGATGGGTGAGTGGTCGCGAATGCGAAATGGTCTCGATTGGGCCTGCGGCATCGTTCGGAGCCCACACGTTTCGCGTATTATAGGGGCCGAATTCGAATCGACGACCGGCCAGTGGCAGGAATTCCGCCGGGAACGATTGGGATTTGCGATTCGGTTCCGTCATTGCGCCTCGGTCGGTCTGGCCGCATCGCAGCGATCGGCGGACCGATTGGGAGAACGGGAGACCGTGAAAGTCGCGTCCTTCCCACTGAAGAATGGCGAGTTCCTGCCCTGCACCGCCGGGAAACCCCGTTTACTCGCGAACAGCCCTCGCCACTTACCCCTCGCCATCTATCTCTTGTCTGCTCCCGCCGTTCATCCCCACCTTTGCCCGCCGTCTGATTACTCCGTATGAGCACTCTTGTCATTGCGATCCTGTCGATGGTCGCGTTTGTCGTCGCCTACCACACCTATGGTCGCTATCTCGCCACGAAGTTGTTTCGTCTGAGTGGTGACGAACCGATGCCCAGCGTTTCGTTGCGGGATGACGTCGACTTTGTGCCAACGGATCGGTCGATTGTTTTTGGCCATCATTTCACCAGCATCGCTGGGACGGGCCCAATCGTTGGGCCAGCACTGGCGGTTTTTTGGGGATGGTTGCCGGCGTTGCTTTGGGTTGTGTTCGGCTCCATTTTGATCGGCGGCGTGCACGACCTGGCCGCTTTGGTGATTTCGATTCGAAATCGAGGTGAGTCGATCGGGCAGGCAGCGGGGCGATTGATATCGCCACGAGCCAAGGTTCTGTTCTTGATTGTCTTGGCATTGGCACTGTCGATTGTTTTGGCCGTGTTCGGGTTGGTGATCGCGAACATATTCAAGCTGTATCCCGAATCGGTTTTGTCTGTTTGGACGGCGATGCCGGTGGCGGCGTTCATCGGTTGGGCGGTGATTCGGCGCGGAGGCAATTTGGTTCTGCCGTGTTTGATTGGCCTCGGAATTCTCTATCTGACGGTTTATTTGGGAACGACGACGTTGCCGTTGGATCTAGCTGAGGTGTTGCCTGCGGATGCGGTCTACATGACCCCCGTGGTCGTTTGGACTTTGCTTTTATTGATTTATGCCTTTTTCGCATCGGTGTTGCCGGTTTGGTTGTTGCTTCAGCCTCGCGACTTCTTGAACAGTTTGCAGTTGGGTGTGGCTTTGATCCTGTTGGTGGCTGGTTTGGCAGTTGCATCGCTGAACGGGCAAGCCAACCTGGCCACTGCGGCACCCGCGATCGCCAAACAAGTACCCGCGGACGCTCCGCCGATGTTGCCGTTTTTGTTCATCACCATTGCCTGCGGTGCTTGCAGTGGATTTCATTGCTTGGTCAGCAGTGGAACGACGAGCAAGCAACTCAAGAACGCTCGCGATGCTCAGATGATTGGATATGGATCCATGCTGGGCGAAGGCATGTTGGCCGTGTTGGTGATCTTGGCCTGTTGCGCGGGAGTCGGCATGGGCCGGTTAACTCGCGACACGTCATCGGGATCGATCGAGATCACACGTCAAGAACCCATCGCCATGGCGGAGGTTTCTGCGGAAGAAGCCGCGTTGGATGGCTCGGCAGCGTGGCGTTCTTACTACCGAACGGGCAGGACGACCGCTGATGGGACTGCCGCCGCGGGTGGCGGATGGAAGGGGCAAGGGCTCGACAAAAAGCTGGCTGCTTTCATCGACGGTGGCGCTAACTTCATTTCGGCAATCGGTATCCCGCTGAAGTATGGCGTTGCAATCATGGCGGTGATGGTCGCGTGTTTCGCCGCGACAACACTGGATACTGCGACTCGTTTGCAACGCTATGTGATCAGTGAACTCGCCTCTTCAGCTGGTTGGCATGCCGGTACCAACAAATACGTCGCAACAACGATCGCTGTGGGCATTGGAATGGCCATCGCCGTTTTCGCGGGCGACAGCCCCGGTAAAGGTGGTTTGATGTTGTGGCCGTTGTTTGGTGCAACCAATCAGCTGTTGGCTGGTTTGGCTTTGATGGTCGCCGTTTTCTATCTTGCGCGACGCAGCCGGCCCGTTGCCGTTCTGGCGATCCCGATGGGGATGATGTTGTTGTTGCCCGCGTGGGCCATGGTCTTTGATTTGGTTAACAATTGGTGGCCGCAGCGAGACTACGTGCTGATTGGATTTGGGACCTTGGTTCTGATCCTACAGGCTTGGATGGTTGGCGAAGCGGTTTCGCTATGGCGACGTTTGCCCGAAGTGATGAAGGAAGCCAAGGCGAATGGCGAACCGGCAAGCACTGATCCGCTCGCAGCGCCTTGAGCGACTGAGCCCGAGTGACGCTTAGATTGCTAGTTGATTTTCGGCGTCACGCATTGTGTTCGCCGCGTCCTGCCCAGGAAGCCGCGTACTACCCAGGAACTCGGGGCTTTATCGTCTCCGAAGTAACATCGCGATTGCGAATCGCTGCTGCGGAAAAGCGGTGTCGAAGTAGCACGTCTAGGGGGAGCAGTTCGGTTGCGGAAGCTTTTCGCGAAGCGAAGCTCAATTTCTTCACAATATCTTCAACACCGTTTGTTGGCTCGAATTGAACGGTTCGCATCGTTAAGGGTGGCTTGGCCTTGCAAAACACAGTGTTTTAGGGGGTGGAAGGGGCTGTTCGGTCGCCTCATAGGGTCCGTTTGTCAAGCTAGGGAAGAGGATTACAATTCGTCCGCGCGGGCACCAAGCCGCATCAAAGGATTGAGCATGACGGATTTTGTGCCTCTACGAAAAGACATTCCCCACTCCCCTCTATCGTCCCAAAAATCCAGGCGATCCGACAATGAAATTCTCTTCCTACGCTTTCTCGTGCTTGATCGCACTCGCGGTTATTTCGACGGGCTGTGACAAGTCTTCGTCAAGCACCGAGAACGGAGCCGATCCTTCGGCACCTGCGGCTGAGTCCAACTTGGTCGGCACGATCAAAGTCGACGGCAGTAGCACTGTGCAGCCGATCAGCAACGCGATCCGCGAAGGCTTTATCAAACAACATCCAAACGTTGACATCATTGTCAGTGGCAACGGAACCGGAAATGGTTTCAAGAGTTTCTATGACAAGGGCACCGATATTTCGGATGCATCGCGTCCAATCAAGAGCGGTGAGTTTGAGAATTGCAAAACAAACGGTGTCGAATTCGTTGAGCTTCCTGTTGCTTACGATGGTTTGACCATCGTTGTGAATCCACAGAACGATTGGGTCAAAGAGCTGACCGTCGATCAACTGAAATCAATGTTCGTTGGCGACGACGCCGCGAAGAACTGGAGCGACGTTGATCCAAGTTGGCCTGAAGAAGCAATTCAAATTTATGCTCCAGGCACGGGCTCAGGAACTTACGATTACTTCCACGAAGTGTTGGCGAAGAAGTCGAAGAAAGAACTCCGCGGCGACATGAATTTGAACGAAGATGACAACATCTTGGTCAAAGGCGTTTCGGATAACAAATTCTCAATTGGTTTCTTCGGCGTTGCTTACTACGAAGAGAACAAAGACAAGCTGCGTGCGGTTCCTGTCGTCAATCCAAAAGACGAAGTCGCTTACGAGCCCACGACCGAGAACATTGCTTCGAACAAGTACGCTCCTTTCAGCCGTCCTTTGTTCATCTACGTGAACACCGACTCGCTCAACCGAGCGGAAGTTCAAACCTTTGTGGAATACTTTTTGGTCAACACACCTGAAGTCAGCGAGAAGGTTGGCTATGTCCGTTTGCCTGAACCAGTGATGGCAAAGGCTCAAACCAATTTGGACGCTGGCAAAACCGGCACTCACTTTGTCGATGAATCGGGCGAAAGCCGCAGCGGTGCACTGACCGATTTGTTCGTCGACGAGAACCTCGTCAAGTAAGCAATTCGTTTCAGTTGCTTTCAGATTTTTTTGTTCGCCGCTGCCCCGGCGGCGAATGCTTTTCATAGGGCTGCTCTGCGAGACAAGCAGGGTGGCGGATCGGGAAGATTGCTTTGAATCGTCCAGCCGCGCTCGTCAACAAGAAGTTTCGTTCGACGGGGATTGGTGTGGTGCAAGAAAAGGCCATGGTGGCTTTGCTCGCACTCTGCGCACTCATGACCGTTGGGATCACCGTGGGCATCATTGTGATGTTGATTGGTGAGAGCTGGAACTTTGTGCAAAGCGAATATGTGTCCCTTAGTGGGTTCCTTACAGGAACGGAGTGGACGGCTCTTCAAAGCAAAGACATCGAGAAGGCTCAGTTTGGAATCTGGCCATTGTTGTCGGGGACTTTGCGAGTCACCTTCATCGCGATGCTGATCGCGTTGCCCTGTGGTCTGATCACGGCAATCTTTTTATCCGAGTTCGCCTCCAATCGAGTTCGGGCGGTTCTGAAACCGACCTTGGAGGTCATCGCGGGGATTCCCACAGTGGTTCTCGGGTATTTCGCGGTGTTGGTCGTCAGCCCATCGCTGCAGTTCTTTTCCGGTGGTGGATTCGACACCTTCAATGCCACCAGTGCTGGAATCGCAGTTGGCATTCTTTGTTTGCCGATGGTGAGCAGTCTTTCAGAAGATGCGTTGCACGCGGTGCCAAGAGCTCTTCGCGAAGGGGCGTATGGATTGGGATGCACTCCGTTTGAAACCGCAGTGAAGGTCGTCGTTCCTGGGGCACTTTCGGGGATCATCTCCGCCTTTTTGCTGGCATTCAGTCGGGCGATTGGTGAGACGATGGTGGTGGCTTTGGCCGCGGGAACGCGAGCGACTTTCACCGCTGACCCACGCGAACAATCTCAAACGATGACTGGTTTCATTGTGGAGATGATCAAAAGTGAGAACGAGTACGGGACCGTTCAATATTTCAGCTTGTACGCAGTCGCAATCACGTTGTTTGTGATCACCTTTGGGATGACGTTGGTCGGCCAGTTGATTCGCCGTCGCTACCAAGAAGTTTACTCCTGAGTCACTCCCGCCTTTTCTCACAGATACATGTCTCATGGCGACTGATTTCAACGCACCGGTCGACGACAACGACCCGCCGGCGACCTCCGGGTATCCGGGCGGCGGCTATGCGGTGTCAACCGACAACTCAAGCCGACGCAAACTATACAGCCGATTGTTCTATCTGCTCTGCGTTTTGATCTCTGGTCTTAGCGTTGTGGTTCTGGGCGTCCTGCTGGTCTCCATCGGATGGCAAGGTCATTCGCGATTGACATGGGATTTGCTGCAGAACTCTCACAGTGAGCTCAATCCCGAATCGTCCGGGATGCTGCCGTCGATCATTGGTTCGATCTTCATTTGTGGCATCTGCGCCGCGTCCGCCTTGCCTTTAGGAATCGGCACCGCAATCTTCCTGGAAGAGTTCAAGCCGACCAGCAAGCCGCTGCGAATGCTGCACAGCTTCATCCAGCTGAATATCTCCAATCTGGCCGGTGTACCATCGATCGTTTACGGATTGCTCGGTCTGAGTCTGTTCGTTTTCATGTTCAACGTCTTTGGTCGGATTCAGGTCAACGAATCCAGCGGCACAGAGCTGTTTGGTGTGAATCACTATTACCAAGTGCTCTCGCTTGCGGGGGGCGGGCATACGGTTCTGATTCCCCAAGAAGATGAATCACAAAAGACCATCAAGATTGATGAGCCAACCGAAGCGGTCTCTCGCGATGGGGAGTCATTCGAATTGGCAATTTGGGATCCCGCATCGGGCCAGCCCAAACCAAGCGACCCGGAGGTTCGGAAGCGAACCGTTCGGAAAGGCCAGGGCGGTGGCGCCTATTCCGAAACAAAGTGGTACTACCTGAGGTTGCCGTTTGGAAAAAGCTTCCTTGCCGCCGGACTGACACTTTCCTTGGTCATTTTGCCAATCGTGATCATCGCGTCCCAGGAAGCTCTTCGCGGAGTTGCCCCCAGTTTGCGGGAGGCTTCGTTCGGGTTGGGGGCGACCAAATGGCAAACTGTCCGGCACGTTTCGCTACCGGCGGCCATGCCGGGTATCATGACGGGTGCAATTTTGGCGATGGGACGTGCAATTGGTGAAGCCGCGCCGATTTTGGTGGTTCTCGGTGCCGCGGTGGCAAAGAATTCCGGGCCCCAGAATTTGATGGATAATGTGGTTACGATGCCGGTGTTGATTTTTAATTGGGCCGGCCGTCAACAAGCTGCTTATCAAGAACTCGCTGCAGCGGCGATTATCGTCTTGCTCGCCGTGTTGTTGCTGATGAATTCAGCAGCGATTTACCTTCGACAAAAAATGCGGGTGGGATAAAACGGTCCAATGAAAGCTCTAAACGCGAATATCTCCACGATGTCTGAAGTCTCTCGATCGGCGACTCCCCAATCGGATTCACCCGCGCAAGCGGAGGTGACGCCGGAAGTCTGCATTCGCATTGCAAATTTCAATGCCTGGTACGGGTCGTTTCAGGCGATTCACAACCTTTCTCTCGACGTGCCTCGCAATCAGGTGACCGCCTTCATCGGTCCTAGCGGTTGTGGCAAGAGCACGTTGTTGCGATGGATCAATCGAATGAACGACATCGTTCCTTCGGCAAATAGTCGTGGGACGCTGATGATTGATGAGTTGGATGTGCTGGCGCAAACGACTGACGTTGTGAACCTTCGTCGTCGCGTCGGGATGGTGTTTCAAAAGCCCAACCCGTTTCCGAAATCAATTTACGACAACGTTGCGTTCGGCCCAAAGTTGCACCTCTATCTGAGCCGTGCCGAATTGGATGAGCTGGTTGAATGGTCGCTTCGCAAAGCGGCGGTTTGGGATGAGGTGAAAGATCGACTTCATGCACCCGCATTGGGATTGTCCGGTGGACAGCAGCAGCGATTGTGTATCGCTCGTGCGATCGCGGTCGGTCCCGAGGTTCTATTGATGGACGAACCATGTAGTGCATTGGATCCAGCCAGCACTTTGGCGATCGAAGACTTGATCTATGAATTGCGTGAGCAGTACACCATCGTGATGGTGACCCACAACATGCAGCAAGCAAGCCGCTGCAGCGACCGGACGGCTTTCTTTTTCGAAGGAAAGTTGGTCGAATCGGGGCCAACGCAGGATGTCTTCACCAAGCCCCAGGAAAAGCGAACCGACGACTACGTTCGCGGTCGTTTCGGTTGATCCTCCTTCCGTCCTGTGGCAGACCATCACAAATCATTCATAGCCCTCGGCCGATCATGTCCGCCGACCGGCAGCTTTGGAATCACGCATGAGCAAGCATCTTCATCGAGCCGTTCAGGATCTCCGCACCGACTTGGTGGAGCAATTTGGCGTCGTTGAGCAGATGATCAATATGTCAGTGCGGGCACTTGTTGAACGCCGTCCCGACATGGCTGTTCAAGTGATCGAAACCGACGACAAGGTCGATGCGAAGGACATCCGGATCGAAGAAGAGTGCTTGAAGTTGTTGGCGCTCTATCAACCCGTCGCGATTGATCTTCGCTGGATGGTGTCCGCAATCAAGCTGAATGGCGATTTGGAACGCATGGCTGACTTGGCGTGCAACATCGCAGAGCGAAGCAAGTCATTGGATTTGTTTCCATTGTTCAAAGTGCCGGACGACATCAACCAAATGGTGACAATCACTTTGGAAATGGTTCGTTCCGCTCTGGATTCCTTCATCGAACAAGACGCGAATCTCGCTCGCGAAGTGATTGCTCGCGACGACGAGGTGGATCGTTTGAATGTCGAGCTGATCGAAGAATTGCAGTCGATGATGAAAACCGACACCGACTGGATCGAGCCCGCTGTTCACTGCTTCAGTGCCACTCGGCACATCGAGCGAATTGCCGACATGGCCACCAACGTCGCGGAAGAAACCATCTACATGGTCAGCGGCGATATCGTGCGGCACAAGCATCACTTGGAAGAAGGCAAGGCTCACTGAGCGGAGATCATCGCTTCGCAGGCTTGCTCGTGGTGAGGTGAGTGACGTTGATCTGGTCGATGTGAATCCAATTCTCGCTTTGGATTCCAGGGTGTCGATACATACCGACTTTCAAATAATGCTGATAAGCATTGTTCATGTTGGGGCCTTTCATCAGGGTGGCGCTCTCGGGGATCTCCACCAGGGAAAGCTCGATGCTGCCGTTCTCAGTTTGTGACCATCGGATATCTGCTTGGGCGGTGTACCAGTCGCCTCGTTGGATCGGGATCGGATCAGAAACAGCCTGTTTGTGATTGCCGAGCGTGGTGCCGTAGCTGAGCCCGATTGCCAGTCGGTTTTCGATTTCCGCGATCCCGATTGAAATCGGTGGGCTGTAAGACGGCTGCGTTTCCCAGGTTTCGTCTTTCGTTCGGTCGGGTTGATCGTGCCATTGTCCGATGACCCACCACCGGTTCTGAGGGACATCCGACTCAAAGTCCTCCGGCAGGCGAAACTTCCACGTGTACCGGACGGTGTCTTCCGTCTGGAATGGGTAGTCCAGGCTGACTTCAGCTCGAATCCCGCCATGCGTTTTTGGCTGGCCCGGGTAGATGCGAAGGCCAAGGTGAGCGCCGTCGGCGGTTTTTATCTTGGCAATGTTGTCGCGGCTCGGAAGATCCAAGTGCGAGAAGTCAAGCAATTCGGCCGGGAGTATTTCCCGGAGGTAAGTCAGCTCTTCATTGCGGTCGCCAGGTTTGTCGCATCCGAACGCGGCAGCGAGGATGAGCCATATCAATGAAAGTCGGGTCATGGGCTGCCCTGCTGTTTTAAGAAGGCGTGTCAGTTCTGAGACGCATCACGTGTCCGCTGAACCCAGACGTTTGCCAGTTGCCTTGAACAGTATCGCATCGATTCGTCGTTTTAGCAGGGTTTCATCATCACGTACTTTGGCAGCTTGTTCAAAGTTTTGGTTGGCGACGAGATTCTCTTTCTCGATTTGCAGTTGCTCCACCTTTTCAAGCAGCTCTTTGAGTTCTGCCGAGTCGGGGCAGTACTTCATTGCAATTTCACGACCGGGTTTGCACCAGTAGCCTCTCTGTTTGCATGCTTTGCTGATCTGAGTCAAAATCATCGATTCATGAGAGAATTTGAGCGGATCGAAAACTAGTTCGATGTTGCAAATGAACTTCTGTTTGTTGAAGCGAAGCGTTAGGTGCTGAGAGCGAGCCGGGAAGATAAGGTCCTGTAGTCGCTCCAGCATGTTTGCCGGCGGGATGGTTGGGAGCGTGATCCGTACCGAGTTTGCAAGCACGATTGCTTCTAAGTTTTGCTCGCGTAGTCGTTCCGCGAGCGCTTCTGGATCCCAGGTCTCGTTTGTTGGCACGTGGAACATGTCGTGACTTCATAGGAGTGGCGTTTTTCCGATTGGACCATCGGATGGCTACGGCTGGTAGTCCGAGTGGTGGCATGAGTCAGGTGGGTATCAGGGCATGGGCGATCATGGGGGGGCTCTGTCCACGAAAAAGCCTCGGAACTGCGATGCAATTCCGAGGCTTTGGATTGTTTCTGCGAGTGGCTTGCAGAGCTGATCAGGTTGTTGGGAGTTCGACCAGTTTCTTTTCTTTGGCCATTTGGCGGATGTCCTCGGTGATTTTCATCGAGCAGTACTTTGGTCCGCACATGCTGCAGAAGTGAGCGCTCTTGAAGGTGTCTTGAGGAAGTGTTTCGTCGTGGTATCGCTGAGCTGTTTCAGGGTCAAGCGACAGACGGAATTGTTCCTTCCAGTCAAACGCGAAACGAGCTTTCGAAAGGGCGTCATCACGGTCCTGTGCACCCTTGCGTTTACGAGCGACGTCCGCGGTGTGGGCAGCAATCTTGTACGCGATCACGCCTTGCTTGACGTCTTCTTCGTTCGGCAGACCCAGGTGCTCTTTGGGGGTCACGTAGCACAACATCGCGGCACCGTGCATGCCGGCGTTGGCGGCGCCAATGCAACTGGTGATGTGGTCATAACCGGGAGCGATGTCGGTGACCAATGGGCCCAGTACGTAGAACGGAGCACCGTGGCAAACTTCGATTTGCCGTTCGATATTCATTTGGATTTGGTCCAAAGGAATGTGTCCAGGTCCTTCGACCATGACCTGCGTGCCTTTTTCCCAGCCGCGTTTGGTGCATTCACCGAGGACATCCAATTCGGCGAACTGAGCGTCGTCGGACGCGTCTGCGATCGACCCAGGACGCAGTCCGTCGCCGAGCGACCAGGTCACGTCGTACTCACGCATGATGTCGCAAAGATCGTCGAACGCTTCCAGCAATGGGTTTTGCTTGTTGTGAGCCATCATCCATTTGGCGATCAGCGATCCACCGCGGCTGACGATTCCGGTCACGCGATTGACGGTCAGGTGCAGGTGTTCCAGTTTGACACCGCAGTGAATCGTCATGTAGTCAACGCCCTGCTTGGCTTGGTGTTCGACCATGTCCAAGAAGTGTTGAGCGTTCATGTCTTCGATGTTGCCGCCGAGTTCTTCCAGCATTTGGTAGATCGGCACGGTTCCGATTGGAACAGGGCTCTTGTCGATGATTTGGCGGCGGATGTTGTCGATGTCTTTTCCGGTCGACAAATCCATGACCGTGTCGGCACCGAAGTGAACAGCGGTGTGGAGTTTTTCAAGTTCCTCACCCACGTTGCTGGTCACGGCGCTGTTGCCGATGTTGGCGTTGATCTTGCACTTGGCAGCGATGCCGATCGCCATGGGTTCCAAGGCACCAGCCGCGTGAACTTTGTTGGCTGGGATCACCATGCGTCCCGAGGCGACTTCATCGCGAATCAGCTCGACCGGTAGGTCTTCGCGTTTAGCGACGTATTCCATTTCGGGGGTGATTTCGCCCGCGCGGGCAGACAGCAGCTGGGTCATGCGATTAGAACTCAGGAATTCGGAGTGCGAATGGGTTGGTAAAAGTTATACGTCAGCACCGGTGCATCGAGTAGGCCGCAAAAAGGCGACTCGGGCAGGTTGAGCCAAGGATTTGGGTGACCGTTAGCCGACGATGCCGCGTTCAATTTCGCGGCCCACTTGATCCCAGGACATGTCAGCGGCGTCCTCAGGAACGAAACCCGAAAGTTGCAGCAGCCATGTGAGAGCGTGCACGCGTTCAGCAACCACTCCGGGATCCAGTCCACCGGGAACGTCTCGTCCCGCCGCTCCTTCAACCGCGAGCTTCCACCACAAGCAAACATGCAAATCAGCGGCTTGGAGTAACTCTTCCATCGGTCGCAAAATGGCGTGTTCGATCAGGTCTTCGTGTGGTAGCGACAGGATCAAGCGAAGCACGCTGGCGAGGTCGCAACGTTCGTCAGGCCAATCGAGGTCCGGTTGCATTTGCAAGGCCCACTGCAGTGTGTGCAGCGATTCGTAACGCCATGCGGCGGTGTCAACCATTTCGGCAGGTGGCGAAATGAGATCGAAGAAATCCTTCTCCGCAGGGGTCAATGCGTCTGCGGCCAAGGGAGATCGCTCACGAACTCGGTCTAGATCAAGCGTCTGGTTGTTGGCCATCGCTTCGGCTCGAGCCGCAACTGCAAACAATCCCAGCATTCGCGTGGCCGCGATCGCGGGTGCAAAGGTTTCGATTTCACTGCTGCTGGGTAGCGGAGCGGTGCCGTCGACGGGGTCGAGATTGCGGTTTCGCAAGACGGTCTCCGACTCAAGGCGTCTTCGTCGCGATTCCGGCAGAAACGGGATTTGAGCTTCGGCATCGAAGTTCCCAGGCCCATGCAGCTGTCGTCCGGCGGGATCGCTCAGTACCGCTGGTTTGCCGTTGTCTTCGGGGGTCCACCAAAGAGCATTGGCAGCCCATGCCCAATCATGCCAGTTTGGCGGGGGAAAACTTGCCTGCGAATTTTCAGGCGATTCCAGGCGGTAGATGTGCCGAGTGCGTTGCAGGTGACGCTGCAGGAGCGCTGCCAGTGGATTGGTCGATTGATAGGGGGAATCAATCTGTTCCCAACATTCTTCCAAAAGATCTTCGGTTGCCTCGGGGGCAAGTTCGGTCACATTCCATTCCGACTCAATTTCAACAGGGTTCGCGGGAAGGCGAACCGTCGAAATGGCGAAGCGGACCGAAGAAGATGAAGGGGCGGACGGATTGCCCATCGGGCTCAGCCGAGGCCCCACTTTTCTTGGAACCAAGCCACTCGGTCAGCACGACGCGGGCTGTAGTTCGCGGTGGGTTTGAATTTTTCTCGTTTCAAGAAACTGATCATCGCCGCAGCGGGCACGTAGGCGTGCTGGGTGATCGCGTCGGTCGTTTCGCTGTCGGCTTTCCAGTTGTACAGGATCGCTTTGTCGCGTTCGAACCATTCGTCGAGGTACGATGCATCGGTTGAACTGCAGACAACATGCTCGTAGTCCTTTTTGCAAAGGAAACCAAGCATTCGTCCCGCCATGTCACGAGTCCGGGCGGTGTCGCCGTCACAGGTGGCCGAAGCAATATTCCAAACCGACGCGAAGCCATGCTCGTCGGTATCGTCTTTGTTGTAGCGCAGAACGATTTCGACGGGGGTTTCTTCTTGGGGCGTATCTTCGGTTTGCTCGGTAGCCATAAAGCGTCAGGGCGCAGCTTGTGAGGGGTGAAAGGGAAGTCCGGTATTGAACACGAAAATGCCTAGAAAGAGAAGTCCCCGCCGCAGTGCTGCGTCAAATTCCGCTTGGAGAGCCCTGGTGAAAGTGGCATAATTGGAGGGTTCGCGGTGAATTTGCCGGCGACGCTTTCACATGGATGGTGGCGAAATCAGGATGGTGACCAAACGCAAAGGACGTAAGAAGCGGCATTCACAGCCCGCTGACCTGTTGAATGAAATGGGTGGGAAGGTTGCCGAAACTCCTGAAGCGAATCCTGCGGAAGAGGCCAGCGACCGGGCGAATGACGCCACCCAGGTCGGTGAGGCCGTCGCCGGGTACGAGCTGGCTAGTGATTCCAGCGGCGAACCTGTTGCTGACAGTTCCGCGCGGCAACGTCCGTCAGGTCACCTTGATCATTGTCCTTCGGGTGTACGTGTTCCGGTCCCCGCCATTTCCTCCCATCTGATCGAAGGCTTTGGACCTGATTCGCTGGATCCCTACGGTGGCCGTCCCGGTGACATGGTGGGTGCCGGTGATCGGAAGGGGCTGAGGGCGAAGGTCCGCACCCTTTGCCCGCCGGTTCCGGGGATCTACGGAATGTTCGATCGGCATGGCGAGCTGATCTATGTCGGCAAGAGTCGGTCGTTGCGACACCGATTGCTGAGTTACTTCGGTGAGGCCGCACGCAAAGAAAAGGGCGGTCGTATCATCGAGAACTCGAGAGCCATCCAGTGGGAAACCCAGCCCAGCGATTTCGCCGCTCAATTGCGAGAGCTGCAATTGATCCGACGTTGGACACCGCGGTTCAATGTTCAGGGCGTTCCTCATCGGCATCGTCCGGTCTATTTGTGCTTGGGACGAAAGCCAGCGGAAACGTTCTTCCTGGCCAGTTCACCGCCGGCAACCGATTGCGTTGCCATCGAAGGACCATTCTATGGTGCCGACAGAATGCGATCGGTGGTCGACGCGCTGAACAAAACGTTCCAGCTGCGTGACTGCAGTCAGCAGACTGTCTTTCAGTACCAGGACCAGTTGTCACTCTTTGAGCTCAGTCCGCGGCCGGGGTGTCTGCGTCTGGAAATCGGAACTTGTTTGGGGCCGTGTGCGGCGGCGTGTTCCCGAGACGAATACGTCCAAAGAGTGAACGCTGCGCAAAGTTTTCTGGATGGTTTCAACGACGAGCCCTTGGTCGCCGTCCGCGAATTGATGGAATCCGCTTCCGCGAATCAACAATACGAATTGGCATCCCGAGCTCGAGACACGCTCAAATCGTTGCAATACGCTTCACGCAAGTTGGGACACCTCGCGGACGCCCGACGTGATTTTTCGTTTGTGTATGCCGCGACGGGATACGACGCTTGTTCAATTTGGTATTTGGTTCGAAGTGGTGAGATCATTGATGTCGCTTCTGCTCCCAAGGACCGGGACCAATACCAGCTTCTACGGCCGACGCTAAAGAAGTGGCAGTCCTTGCTGGGGTCGCGGCATCAACGTGTGCGAGTCGATCAACCACACAGTGTGGCCGTCGTCGCATCGTGGTTCCGCAAGCATCGCGGTGAATTGAAGCAGACGTTCCAACCCGAAGGTGCGGGCAGACGCTATCACCGCTTGTCGCATCATCGCGCGGACGCGTTGTAAGCAGAGCCGCTGCTTTTCTGGTCAGTCTTCCAGACTCGAGATCACCGATTGCATTTCGGTGGGTGAGATGCGTTGGCAGGAGGCTTCCAGCATCTTTCTCAGGTGTTGTTTGCCTTCAAATCCTGACACGGATCCGATGTTTCCCAGGGGACCCTTGCTGTCGATGATTTTGGTTCCGTCGGCGAAGAACATGGCGTGGAACGGGATGCCAACATGATTTCCATCGGTCAAGCGATTCACGATTTCACTGTTCTCTGAACTCGTTCCCTGCTCCAGTTTCAGCATTACGAAGTCCTTGCTCAATACGTTGCTGTGGTCATCCAGCCAGCGAGCGAATGTGAAGCATGGGCCACAATAGCGTCCACTCAGTCGCACCCAAACCCGGCGATCCGTTTGCTCTGCCACTGCAAATGCTTCATTCCAAGCTTGCTCCATGTCGACATCCTCCGGGGCGTGTTGATGAAGGAATGCTGCTGCATGAGCGGCGCTGTTCGGGTCGTCGGCGTCAAACGTTTCCCGTCCGATTTCCGTTCCGGATTTATCGTAGGCGATCGCAGTGAGTTTGTTTTCACTGGGAATGGTCCAGTTCTGAGTCGCTGCGAAACGGGCGTCAGCGGGATTGGGATGGTAAGTCAGTGTCATGAACTTCGCAGCAACACGATTCTTTCGATAGTTCAAGAGGTGATCATCAATGAACTGATTCACTTCGACATTGTCTTGCGAAAGAATGACCAAAGAACGATAGCCACCCAGTCTGCTGTCTCGCATCAAAGTTGACCAACGTAGAACGATGGGTTTGCGGGATGCTTTTGATTGGGTTGTGCTGTGAAGTCTCGAAACCAACGTCGGACGTTTTTCGCCAGGTTGCAGATAGACTTGGTCGAGCCGCCAGTCCTGGCCTTCGACATAAATCGTGGTGGTCACAAAACACGGCAGACCGGTGATCACATAGTTCCCGTCGGCATCCGACTCTGTGGTTTGATTGGTGACTGTCACCTGAGTAGGAGCAGACACCTTTGTGAATGGATCGAGTGTTCGGTTGTCAAGTGAATCAGCAAAGGTGCCGCGAGCGATGATCGTTCGGCCGGCGACGGGAATGCCGTTCGAGTCCAACAGGCGGCCACGAATCGTTTCGGTCGGATTTAGCGTCACCACGATTGGTTCGGTGAGGTCTCTCGCAATCGTGATACCTGCGAATTTTTTGTCGTCAGTGATGGCGCAAATGCCAAGTTTCGATGCCGCGGTCGCGAAGGAAAACTCCGAGTCGCCGTCAACTTGCAACGAACGTTGGTCCCACGTTTTGCCATCGATAGCACCGATGGTCAGCTCGCAGTCGTTCAAGGAGGCATCAGCATTTTCTGCCAGAACCAGTTTTCCCGTTACCAATCTCGACTCCGCAATTTCTCGGTGAAGTTCAGCAAAGTTCTCGCCGTCCTCCGCAGCGTCAATGCGAGCTGAACTTCGCCAGTCGTTTTGACGAGCTGAAACTTCCACGATGCCGGGAAGCACGAGCATTGTCGCGATTCCATCCTCATCGGTGGTTGCCCAAGTGCTTCGCCCTGTGACACCCGTGCGGGATGTTCCATCTTCCATCCATTCGTATTGGTGCTTTTCCCAAAAAGACACGCTTGCGTTCGCGATGGGTGTCCGATCCTTGCCAGCGGTCAATTTGGCCTTCGCCACGACACCTTCTTGCAGGGTGAGTTCAGGTGCATTGACTTGCGACGTTTCTGGATCGAATGCTAGCACGTCCGAGTAGTCACTGATCAAATTTGAGTCGTTGATGCGAACGCTGTACGTCGCTCCGGGAAGCACGTCGATCCAAAAGTGTCCTTGGGAATCGGTGATCGCGAAAAGTTGCTCGCTATGACCTTCCGTTTCTGCCTGGAAAGTTCCTGCTTGAACACTGAAGCCGGCGACAGTTATCTGATCACCCTTGAGGCTTCCCATCACACGGTGACGCTTGACACGACGTTTGAGTGTGATGACCAGCGCGTCATCGACAGGAGTCGCTTTTTTGAGAATGAACCAATCTTGGCTGAGCAGTTCGGCGTAGCGATGGACCTCCGGCCAATCCGGGAAATATTTCAAAACGGCTTCGCCATTCGAATCGGTCTTCAATTCCCACTGCTCTGTTGTACCGATGTAGTTGACGTGCGGGACGGGAGTTGCCAGTTGCATTCGGAATTCGACGCCCTCAATACCGGCGCCATCTTCGTCAACCATGCGAATGGTTTGGTCGCGGCATTTTGAGAGTTCAACGTAGTGAACCGGGGCGTTGCCATCTCGCACGGGTTGGCGACTGAATTGATAGCCGCCGACGCGATGGTCCGCGGTCCACGCCGTGATGGACGACAGCCTTTTGTTTTCGTAGAGACCGATTCGAGCCATTCCGTTGCGGTCGGTTTTCTCGCGAGCGGTTCGACCGAATGCAATTTGAACCTGCACGTTTGCGTTTGGAACGGGTTGGTTCTTTTCGGTGACATGGATCTCGGTGAAACCTGTCGGACGTTGTAGCTGGATGTTCATGCCACCTTCGAGGAAGCCACGAAGTTCACGGCGACTGACAGAGTGAAAGGCGCGTTCGTCGCTGGTGCCATCTCGGCGAACATCTACATGGAAGCCGTACCAGCTTAATCTTGAGGCCGGCAACCAAGTCTCGAAGGAATTGCCACTGATCGTTGGCTTGAGGCGTCTGTTGCCACTCGCGAGATGAAGCGTGATTTCGATCTGTGGATCGGGAACAGGGATGCCTTTTGAATCAACCACCGTTCCACGCAAAAGGACCTCCGTCGAAACACCAATGCCACGGGTTTGGACTCCTAGTTCCTCTGTTTGTTCGGCGACTTTGGTTGGTTCATCCGCCATCGAACTGGGACGCAACACAGAGACCGCACCGCTGATCATTGTGATGGCAACCAGCACGCCAAGTGCAACGGATCGGTTGACTGCGATGCGTGATCGTGTCGCATCCAGCAGTGAGACGATGCGTTGTTGCAAAGCGTTGGGGCGTGCCATTGCGAGTCCGATCGCATGATGGGAGCGGCGATAATCACGTGCGACATCGAGCAGTGTTTCGGCGTATTCGCTGGCAACGACGCCCGAGCGAAGGACGTGATCATCGCAAGCCTGTTCGCGTTCAACATGCAGCCGTGCGACGGCGAGCCAGACGAAAGGATTGAACCAATAGACGGCGCGGCAGATCTCGGCCAATGATTGAGTCAGCAAATCACGCCGAACAACATGAGCCAGCTCATGAAGCAGGACTGACCTCAGGCGTTCTTGCGGCCAAGTCAAACATTCGGTCGGAAGGAGAATGACTGGTCGGAAAATTCCTGCTGCACATGGCATCGACAGATCTTCTCGGTGCAACAGCGAGACCTGTGGAGATCGACTCGAGGCGTTTCGTTCCATCCAATCTTTGCGAATCTCTGACAACAACGAGAGCACATTTGGCTCGTCAACAGGATGCGCGTTGGAGATCCAGTTCAGCGTCCGAAATTGACGAAGCAACCAAGTTGTCAACAACACAGTGGTACCAATCAGGTACAGCACAATCCACAACGAATCGCTTGCTGCGGGCGTTTGAACCAAAGGAGGCATCAGAATTGACGGTGCCGATGCACGGTCTGGTTGATGTGCCGACTCTGCCTCGGATGCGACATTGATGACAGTCGCATCGGGCAACGCACTGGGTGACTGCTGCGGGGGATCGCTAACAAGAAGCGGTTCGAGCATTTCGCTTTCGTCGGCCGTTGAATTGGTCGAAGCGATTGTCGCAACCGACGCAACGGATGTTGGCGGCAGAACAGCGACTTGATAGCTCGGTAACAGGCATGTGAGCAAAGGGATGCAAAGCGTCCCACACAAACCAAGGGTCCAGATTCGGTGGCGAACGGCTGCGGAGGATCGGTGAAACACCAGCACCATCAAACTCACGATCGCCATCACGATGAATGACTTCATCGATACGTCGAACATCCAATCGCTGAGTGACATGTCAGTTCCCTTGCTTGCGAGCTTGGTCAATGGATTGCTGGAGTTCAGCCAATTCGTCTTCGGACAATTGGCTCGCTGATTCATCCAGTAAAGCGGCGATCATCTTGCTGGCGGATCCTTCGAAGAACGTCGACATCAGGTGCGTCAGCGCCGATCGCCCCGCTTTCTCGCGAGATCGAGTTGCCGAATAGAGGTGGCGAACTCCATCACGATGCCTCCGCAGAAATCCCTTCGTTTCCAGGATTCCCATCATTGTGCGAACGGAGGAGTAGCTCGGCGGGTCGTTCAGTTGCGACCTCACATCAGCGACTGAAGCCTGCCCAAGGTGATAGACGGCATCCAGAATCTGCCGTTCGCGGGCTCCTAGTTTTGCAGGTTCAGCCAGTTTCTTTTTCGCCATTGCCAATGATATGCCGCACGTGTTAATGAGTTAACACGTGCCAATGTATTGGCATGCGGAGGGCGGCGTCAAGCGTTTTTATTCACCTTCAAATAAATCTTGCAGGTCCAGGGTCGCGGTGGGTTGGATCGATGGAGAGGCTGAATCGCCAATCTGAAAGATTTCGCGATGGTTGTATGCTTTGCCGGTTGGTTCACGCATCACGTGCAGTCGTTGATGCGGTACATCGAAGACCCAGTACTCGGCGAGTCCTGCCTCCGCGTATAAGTCTGCTTTCTCGCCCAAGTCATACTGCAAGCTGGAATCGGCCACCTCAATCGCGAGAACAACATCACTCACTCCAGGATGTCGGTCGCGGTAGCGTCTGCGATGGATCCAGAACACGTCTGGTTCAGGACGACTGCCCACTTCAGGCATGTTCACGCCAGATCGGCCGGTTACAAGAAAAGCGGAGCGATCCGCCTGATCGTGAGACCAATCAAGTAAGTACATGATCAAATCCCCGTGAACCGGTCCTGCTGGATTCATCTGGCGCAACTCCCCACGAATCAATTCGATGTGTCGGTCCATACCGACGAATGCTCCCGCAGCAATCATCCGGTCGTATTCTTCGAGTGACAATTGCAGTGCCGTACTCATCTCGCTCGTTCTCCTATGACACATCCGACAAAACCCTGCCTGCTATTGTAACGTCGAGGATGAAGCCAAGGCGGGAGTGATGCTGGACAGACGTATGGGGTGGGCCGGGCATGAGAAAAGGTGCGCACTCCCCTCCCCGGAATTCTCACTGAACGCTCGCATTCCGACCCTCCCCAACTGCGTACAGGAGGGTGAATTCAACCTTGCGAAGCACGGCATTTGTAAATTGCATTGTCTCTGCCATGGGCGGGGTTCTACAGAACATTGCCGGATCGCTACTTTGGCGGGCGGATTCGAGTTCGCCGCTTATCCGCTAAGCTATTGGAAACGACAACACGCTTCTCTTTGAAGATTCTTGATGCTGCCGCACTCTGAATATGTTGAACAAGCGTACTTGTTCGATCTGCTACGACAACGCATCGCCGAGCAAACGCCGATGCAGGAGCTGCTGGAGCAATTGCGGCACGAGCTGCTTGCGACCACTCGGTTGCCAATGGCGATCGAGTTCATGCTGACGGAACTGCGGCACACCGGTTTGATGGGGCCGGCGATGGAGCGATTGTCGCACTACTTTTCGCCCTTTCAGACTTACCTTGTCAATGAGTCCGAAGAAGAGGCCGGTCGATTCACCATTCACTTGGCTTTGCAAATCCTGCAGGCCGATGCGAAGTTGCGTTCTCAATTCAGTGAGCAGATGGAAGCGATCGAGTCGGATTCGATTCAGCCCGCTCGAGCCAGTTCGCATCATCGCGGACCGACCACTCCGGAAGCCATTCTGCAGCATTGTCGCTGCGGATTCTTCTTCTTTCAGTTTGAAACGCTTTCGCGAAATCGATTGGGATACGACGCCGGTTTATTGGCAATGAGCAGGGACCCGGTTTACGACCAATCTTGGGCGCAGTGGTTGCTGAATTTGCGAGCCCAAGTGGGCTTGGTCGATCTGGCTGACTTGCTGTTCTTGAGCAGCGAGGAGTATCGCCGTCGGTTGGTGGAAGCTGACCAAGACGTCAGCCAGAAAGGGCCGTTTCTATTTGGCGAAAAAGAAGGTCGCATCGCGCTCGCAAACCGACGTAAAGACCCGGTGTATCTGTTTGGCGCGATGCAGCGGCACCTTGGTTATCCGCCGGTGCCTCGACCTGTTCGAGTGACAGAAGATCGCGATACCATCCCGCAATTGCTCCGGCGCATCGAACGTTTGGAATCACGTTTGAAGTTGATGGAGCAAGAGCAGAAGCAAGAGCTGGATATCAGCAAGTTCTACGAGAAGCCAAGCTGAAAGGAATGCCTGCTCGATCGGCCGAAGCCGATTGGCAACGTTGGTTTCGAGCGATTGCTAAAGCTTGACCCAGCGGCTTTCATCTGCGTCGCTGCGACGCAACGCGTCAAGCACTTGCTGAGTCTTGACCGCAATCTCCGACGAGCGAGCTTCAACTCGGCGATGCAAGACTTCATCAGCGAAGTGTCGAAACATTCGAGTCTCTTGCGAGTCCGCTTCGCCGCTGGCGTGTTCGGTGACGCCGTGTTTGCGACTATGCTCGCCAAAGTTCCAGCGGCAGTTGTCAATGAACAGTTCGTGCTGGTGTGTCTCCCAACTGGATTCCGATCCACTAAACGGCAATACAAAATCGTTCAACGTTGCGTAGCCGCGGTTACCAGAGAGCGTTGCCGTTTGTTGGTTGACGCAAAAGAACGAACAGAAAAAGCCCGCGGTCAGTCCGTCATCGAAACGCATTTCGCCTTGGAATTCGCCAGGCACACGTCCATCGTCCAAGCGAACCGTCGACTGGCCACTGACGGCAGTCGGCAATCGATCGCCGGCTGCCCAGAGCGTGAATCGAATGCAGTACCAGCCAAGGTCGCCGAGTGCGCCGTGTGGTTCGAGATCGGCGCTGGCGCGAATGTTGGCTTCTTCGAACGAGTCGTCGCCGCAAAACGAGAAATGCGTTTGGATTCGTTTGAGATCGCCAAACGCGACGGGGTCGGTCAGCGTGTGCTTCAGTTCGGGTAGTCGGCTGGAATGATCAAACATCACGCCGTCCATCAAATTCACGCCCGCTTCGCGACAGGCATCGGCCATTTCAATGGCATCTTCAGCATGGACCGCGAACGGTTTTTCGGCGATCACGTGCTTCCCCGCAGCGGCGGCAGCAAGAACCCACTTTTTGCGGTGTGTGGTTGGCAAGGCGATGTAAACCGCGTCGATGTCGTCGCGGTTTAGTAAAGCTTGGTAATCACCGATGGCTTCGGGGCGAGTCAGTTCGGCCGATCCGTCTGGTCCGGTGATCACGGGCGGGCATTCAAGCGAGCAATCGTGAATGAAAGCTTCGGCTCGCTGCACGTCTCGACTGGCGACAGCAGCGACAACTCCGTTGCCGCTCATCCGGATGGCTTTCCAGTTTTTGCGAGCGATGTTCGCTGCGCCTAGAATTCCCCAGCGGCAGATTGACTTGGTCATGTTCGAATACGTGGTTGTTAAAAGATTGTCAGTGATTTTCGGACAAGTCGGCTGGCAAGGTGTCGTTGATATCCAGCTCGTTGATCGTTTCGGATTGTTTGGAGACTTGCGGTTCGTCTTCATCCGACTGGGCAGCGGCGGGTTGCGATCGGGGCGCACCCGCAGCGGCATCTTCGGTTCGTTCGATGATGACCATGCACATGTCGTCGAACTGCACCGCGCCGCCCATGTGTTCAAACGCTTGACGAACGATTTCATTCTTGACCACTTTGGCCAGTGGCTCATCGTCTTCTTTGGAAGGAACAGCTTTGAGCACAATCTGACGAAGTGGATCGGTGCCCCACTCTTCCTCTTTCGCGTTGAGTGCTTCGCTGAATCCATCGGTGTACATTAGCGCCAGATCGCCGGCATGCATTGGAACGGTGGTCACCGCGTATTCCATGCCTTCGTCAATTGCGATGGGCAGTCCCGAGTCCTCATCACCCGGTTCGCTGATTTGGCCGGACACCGCATCGCGAACGATCGGCGGCATGTGGCCCGCGTTGACGATTTTCAGTTCATTGGATTGAGGGTCAATCACCACCAACAGGTAAGTCACGAAGCGTTGGACTTCGAGAGCGCTCATGCGATCGTTGAGTCGTTCGACCGCTCGAGCGAGATCCGGTTCGCTGGCGAGACAGAACCGAGTTTCCGCGGATAGTTTGGCCATGTACATCGCCGCGGCCACGCCATGACCGACGACATCCGCCACGACTACCGCGAGGCGTCCATCCGGCAAATCGACGTAGTCAAAGTAGTCGCCGCCGATGTGGTTGGCCGCTTGGTAAAAACTTTCGAGGTGGTACGTGGGAACCTGGGGCGCTTCCGCGGGAAGGAAGGCTCGCTGAACTTCCGTTGCGAGCTTGAGGTCTTGTTCGACTTCTTGTTGTCGCAATGCTTGTTCGTGCATGCGCGCGTTGTTGATGACCACGCTGGCTTGAGCAGCGATGCCGGTCAGCAGGTCAATGTCTTCGTCTCGAAACTGGCCGCGACCTTGGGTGGAATCGATTTGCAATGCGCCGATGGCTTTGCCGTCCTCATCGTGAAGCGGTGCACACATCATGGAACGGATCGAAAAGTCAGCGATTGATTCGCTGCTGTCGAACCGACTGTCATCCATCGCGTCGAGGGATAAGATCGTGTGGCCCGTTTCCATCGTTTGGCGGATGATTGTTCGGCTGATGCGAATCGTTTCGGTGTCGTCGGTTTTGTTTCTTAGTTGGACCCAACGTGGCACCAATGCTCCATCGGGAGTTTCCATGACCACAAAACCGCGGTCGGCTGACGGGAAGATTTGAAACAAACTCGAAAGCACTTTGGGCAGCACATCGTCGACGGAAATGGCGCCGGTCAGGTTGCTGTTGATTGCGATCAGTGCGGCCAGCTTGGCTTCCGCCGTCGCTGACATTTTCAAGCCATCATCGCCCGATCGAAACTCGACTTTGGGGCCGGTGATCTGCTTGGCGTGAGTCTCATCGACCATCAGGATCCCAAAGTTGGATCCGTCGAACGTCATTTCGCCGCTGCCACCTCCGCTGGCGAAACCGGGGACCTCGTCGCCGTGGAAGACAAGCACGACTTCGCTGATTCGGATTCGGTCTCCTTCGGAGAGCACATGGGGGCGTGAAAGAAGTTGGCCGTTGACGAAGGTTCCGTTTCGGCTGCCGGCGTCTTCGACCGCGAACTCGTTGCCCTTCTTCGTGATTTTCGCGTGATAGCGACTGACCGCTCCTGCGTCGACCACGATATCGCAGTCGGGATGGCGGCCCACTTGCATTTCGTCACGGTCCAACTGGAAAGTGCCCGAAGGATTGCCGTCGATGGAAGAAGTGAGATGGGCCATGAGATGAATGAGTGGAAGGCGGGCACGGCTCGCGAGAACTCGCAATTTCACAAAAGCTGTTTTAGCGGATCAAGGATGCAATGGATCTTTGTCCGTCGCGACGCGCTAGTGTAGCCACTCCAACGAGAACCCAAAACGAGGTGACCCTGGCGAGGTGATTTCGGCAGGGTGATTTCGGCAGGCGATCTCGATTCGGCGGAGCGGACTGTGCATTCATTCACGCGTTCCGATGGAAGCGCGGCGCCGCGACGCAATTCCCAAGTCCAGCAGAGTGTGGACCACCATCACAGACCCGTCGTTCGCTGTGGATTGCCGGCTCAACCGCAAGGGGAGCCGTGAACGCCACCGGGCCGCTGAGGTCACAGCGGATGATCGAGATGGGGCGGCGAATCACTCCAAGGGCACCAGGCCAACGAAAAACGCCCTTCATGCGAGCGGGTTCGCATGAAGGGCGTCGAGGCGGGGTGGCACAAAGGCCCTTCTGAGTCGGTCTTAGACCAACTCCTTCTTTGCTCCGACGAGAGTTCGCAAACGTTCTGCCAACAAGTGGGCGTCGAACGGTTTTTTGAACGTTTCGTTGATGCTGCTGCGATCGAAGCTCATTGGTTGGCCATCATCTGGCAGCAACGCAATCAACACGATATCGGTGAAATCGATGTTCTTTCGCAGGTTTTGGCAAATCTGAACCGCTTCGATTTTACCGATCGAAAAGTCCACGATGATGCAGTCTGGATTGAAGCTTTCGGCTTGAATGCCGGCTTCAAATCCGCTGGCTGCAACAGCGACTTTGAACGATTTCTCGGGTGGCAATTCACGCTTCAGGTTCTCGATGAGAACTTGGTCCTGGGCGACGATCAGGCACTTTGCCATCGCTTCGTCTTCCAGGTCGCCCAGGGGCATACCATGCTCTTTCAAGAATTTGATCAAATACTCCCGCGGGATCCGCCGATCTTGCGATCCAGGAATGCGGTAGCCTTTCAAACGCCCCGAATCGAACCATTTACTAACAGTTCGTGGGGCAACTTTACAGATCTTGGCGACCTGTCCAGTTGTGAAGACCTTCATACTAGGTGCTCCAAAACGCCTCGTTGATTCTTCCCTTGGAACAATGGTGCGTCGGTAACCATTGCCCCTGTGGCCCTTCTTTCGCTCTCCGTTCTCATCCACACGCTCTCAACGAAAAATCTCGTTGGGAACCAATCTGTTCACGGTGGGTCGTGCTTTGATTGATGATGGTTGAGGTTGTCAAACGCTGGGTCTGGGCCTGCCGGCTCGCGTCCTGCTGAACGCTTTCCGATTCGGGATTCTCGCGATGAAAATGTAATGAGTCTGTTCAAACGACTGCATGGGTGTGCAACCGGCGGGAAGAACACAGAAAGCCTTCAAGTGACACTCGGCCCAGCGTTCCGCAACATCGCACTCGTTTCATTCCCCACGCGTCATCCTGACGCATGGTTCATGCAATACGATTTGTTGGTGCGGAACGATCGGCTGAGATCGCCCGTTGGCAGTGCTAGGAATCACCTGTGCGATCGTGATCCGTCGTCATGACGAACCCTTCCCGCGGCGGTGAGACACCGAAGCACCTTTTCCCAGAATTCCCCCCTGGGTGTCCGGGAGCGTTTCAGCCGAAGCCAAACTGCTCCCTTCCGAGACATAGTGTCGAGTAAATCCGGGTCAACTCTTTAATGTGATTCATCGCGAACAATCACTATCAGCGAATCGACTGCTCGAACCACGTGTTTTCCGTGTCAACATCAATCAACATTCGCAAAAAAACTTTCCCAAATCTTTTTGATTGGATGCCGTAGATAACGGTTTGGTTCCCCACGCCCACCCGAGTAGGGCACCGACAGGCATCGCCTGTGGCGGAATCATCGTGCGAGCCGCCAGGACCGCGTTTGCGTGCAGCCGGACCGCGGCGGCGAAGTTCGATTGAGGCTAGCAGCTCCGAATGCGCACGCGGCTTTGGTTGTGCTCATGCGGCATGCGGCTAAAACTGCTCAAAACCGATGCTGATGCGGCCGCAATGCATTTCGCGCTGGTCAGTCCGCCATCAAGCTTCTTCCGATAGCCGTCGCCGATTCAATTTTGCCATGAAACCCGATCCACGTTCGACTCATTTCAACGCTGCGGGAGAAGTCCATATGGTCGACGTGACCGGCAAAGACATCACCGTTCGCGAGGCGGTTGCCTCAGCGAGGATTCACATGTCAGCGGATGCTGCCGAAGCGATCCGTCGCGGCGATACCAAGAAAGGCGATGTCTTGGCCGTGGCAAGGTTGGCGGGAATCGCTGGTGCGAAGTGGACGTCGCATTTGATTCCTCTTT